>DZAY01000042.1 GCA_022729735.1 Helicobacter cetorum | reverse complement strand
CTCTAAAGGCGAAGAGATAAACAGAGTAATAAGGCAATATTTTAATTGTTATAATAATAGGCACTTTCTAGCTTAAAATTTATTTGTCATTAATGGATTTTTAGTTAAAATCAGAAAAAATTTAACAAAGGGTTAATATGGAAGGTAGGTTATTTCTATTTTTGGGTTCGATTTCACACGAACACTCTTTTATTTTATTGTCGCATCTTTTATTAGTTGTGATTGTAGTTTTTGCTATTGCAAAACTTGCGACAAAATCGATGCAACTTGTACCTTATGGTGTACAAAATATAGCTGAAACATACTTGCAAGGTGTAATTAGTATGGGAAGCGATGTTTTAGGTGAAGCAAAAGCTAAAAAATATTTGCCACTAATTGCAACAATTGGTTTAATGGTATTTGTTTCAAATATTGTTGGAATTATTCCAGGATTTGAGTCTCCAACTTCAAATATTAATTTTACTCTATCTTTAGCTTTAATAGTTTTTCTTTATTATAACTATGAAGGTATTAGAGAAAATGGTTTTAAAAAATATTTCGGACACTTTGCAGGTCCAGTTGCTTGGCTTTCTCCACTTATGTTTCCGATTGAAATAATTTCTCATCTTTCAAGAATTATTTCACTCTCATTTAGGCTTTTTGGAAATATTAAAGGTGATGATTTATTTTTATTAGTTTTATTAATGTTGGCACCTTGGTTGGTTCCATTACCAGCATTTTTTATTCTTTTATTTATGGCATTTTTGCAAACATTTATTTTTATGATTTTAACTTATGTATATCTTGCAGGTGCAGTTATGATGGAAGAGGAGCATTAATTAGTGTTTAAAAAGCCTATTTTTGAACTATTAGTAAACTTTTTACTAGGAGTAAGTTGGGCAACAGCACTCCTTGGTGCTTTTTTTGCCTTTGAAACTTTTTATTCATTTGGTCTTTTTACAGCTTTAATTTCGGCAATTATAGGCTCATTAACTGGGCTTATATTTGTAATTTTACTTGAAGTCGTATCACTAAATATAAATAATTTCAAAGAAAATCAAAAACAGAGTAAACTTTTAGAAAATATTTTAGATGAACTTAAAAAAGGTAGTTCAAAAGATATAGATGAAAAGTTATCTAATAACTGACCCAAAATACTACTCTAATTCCAAAGCACAATTTCAAAAAATACTCTCTTTAACTTATCAAAAAATTATCCCTGATTTTGCTTGTTTTAGAGATAAAGAGAGTGAAAATTACGAAGAGTTAGCAAAAATATTTTTAGAAACTTCAAGAGAGTTTAAAATTAAAAAAGTATTAATAAATTCTTACATAGAATTAGCAAATAAGTTAAATTTTGACGGTATTCACTTAGCCTCAACTCAATTTAATCAAATTAATTTAGCTAAAAGTTTAAACTTATACACTATTTGTAGCACTCATTCACTAAATGAAATAAAATTTTGTGAAAAAAATCAAGTAGATGCAATTACTTTTAGCCCAATTTTTGACACTCCAAACAAAGGCGAACCAAAAGGATTGCAAGAGTTAAATAAAATCTTAAATCAAACTAATATAAAAATCTTTGCACTTGGTGGAATTATAAGTAAAAAACATTTAAAAGAGTTAGAAAAAACAAAAGTTTATGGTTTTGCATCAATTAGATATTTTCTCGATTAAAGCTTTAAATGTTATAATACTCAACAATTAATTATTAAATAGTGGGAATTATTCGATGTTAAAAAAATTAATAAAAGAAAAGTTTTTAATTCTTGATGGGGCAATGGGAACTCAAATTCAAGAGGCAAATATTAGTGAGGGCGAGTGGCAAGGCAAAAATGGATGTAATGAAATTTTAAATATTTCTGCCCCTGAAATTATAAAAAATATTCATAGAGATTATTTAAACTCTGGAGCTGATATTTTAAAAACTAACACTTTTGGGGCAATTCCTTGGGTGCTTGAAGAGTATGATTTGATGGCAAAAACTTATGAGTTAGCTTATGAGGGGGTGAAAATTGCAAAAGAAGTTACAAAAGAGTATGAAAATAAATTTGTAGCTGGAGCAATTGGACCTGGAACAAAACTTCCATCACTTGGACATATTAATTATAATACAATGTATAGTGGCTATAAAGTTACAGCCAAAGCTATGATTGATGCTGGTGTTGATTTATTTTTGCTTGAAACCGCTCAAGACCCACTTCAAATAAAAGCTGCAATTCATGCGCTTGAAGATGCCTCTAAAGAAAAAAATTTAAATATTCCAATAATGGTTTCGGTTACAATTGAACTTAGTGGAAGTATGTTAATCGGAACTGATGCAATCACAATCGCCACAATTTTGGAACCTTTTAATATTCTCTCACTTGGATTTAATTGCGGAACTGGTCCAGTTGAAATTAAAAAACATCTTCAAACTCTCTCAAAAATTTGGCATAAACCAATCTCAATTCACTCAAATGCAGGACTTCCCGAAAATAGAGGCGGTCATACATACTATCCAATGCAACCAAATGAGTTTGCAAAACTTCAAAGTGAATTTTGTAACCTTGATGGAGTAGCATTTTTAGGTGGATGTTGTGGCACAACTCCAGCCCACATTAAAGCTTTAAGTGAAACTATCAAAAACTTAACTCCACTTCCTCCAAAAGGTGTGCAAGAAAATTCAATCGCTTCGCTTTTTATGAGTGTTGCTCTAAAACAACAACCCTCTCCATTTTTAATGGGTGAGCGAAGTAATGCCACTGGCTCAAAAGCTTTTAGAGATTTATTAATTTCTGAAAATTATGAGGGAACTTTAAGTGTGGCTCAAGCTCAAGTAAAAGCAGGAGCTCACGGAATTGATGTAAGTGTGGGATTTGCTGGACGAGATGAAAAAGAAGATATGACAAAAATTATAAGTTTATATAATCAAAAAATCGCCCTCCCATTAATGCCAGACTCAACTCAAATAAATTCACTTGAAATTGCACTCCAACATATCGGAGGAAAGGCAATTATAAATTCAGCAAATCTTGAAGATGGTGAAGAAAGGTTTGATAAAATTTGTGCCTTAGCTAAACGATATGGGGCTAGTTTAGTTTGTCTTGCGATTGATGAAGATGGAATGGCAAAAACTAAAGAAAAAAAATTTGAAATTGCAAAGCGAATGTATGAGAGAGCCACTCAAATTCACGGTTTAAAAGCAGAAGATTTAGTGTTTGATTTGCTAACTTTCACTGTTGGAAGTGGAGATGAGGAGTATTTTACTTCAGCAATTGAGACAATTGAAGCTATAAGAGAGTTGCGAATAACATATCCTAAAGTTGGGGCGGTTCTTGGGCTTTCAAATGTTTCTTTTGGGCTAGATAAAGATGCTAGAATTTATCTCAATTCAGTCTTTTTGCATCATTGTATCGAGGCTGGACTTACTATGTCGATAGTCAATGTGGCTCATATTATTCCATATTTTAAGTTGAGCGAAGAAGATAAAAAAGTTTGCGAAAATTTGCTATTTAATAACCGTGAAAATGGCGACCCGTTATTTAAATTTATAGATTACTTTTCTAATGTGGAAAAAAAAGAGGTTCAAAGTGATGAGGAGTTTAATAAACTTTTTAGCGATGAAAAAATTAAAAAGCTTTTGCTTGATGGCGACAAAAGTGGAATGCTAAAACTTCTTGAGAGTGTCAAAGATGAGATTGCACCTGAAAAAATTGTAAATGAAATTTTGATTGAAGGAATGAAGGAAATTGGGGAACTTTTTGGAAGTGGGAAAATGCAACTTCCATTCGTGCTTCAATCGGCTGAAGTTATGAAAAGTGCAGTTGATTTTTTAAATCCATTTTTACCAAAAAAAGAAAAATCTAGCCAGACAACGCTTATTTTAGGCACAGTTAAAGGCGATGTTCATGATGTGGGTAAAAATTTAGTTGATATAATTTTAAGTAATAATGGTTTTAAAGTTGTGAATGTTGGCATAAAAGCCGATGTTGAAGAGTTTATCAAAGCCACAAGAGAACATAATGGCGATGCAATCGGAATGAGTGGGCTTTTGGTTAAATCAACTTCAGTTATGCAAGAAAATTTAATTGAGCTTAAAAAACAAGGCATAAGTGTGCCTGTTTTACTTGGCGGAGCGGCACTTACCAAAAAGTTTATAGATGATTTTTGCAGACCAAATTATGATGGAGCAATTTTTTATTGCAAAGATGCTTTTGATGGAATTACGGCTATGGGTCGAATTGAAAAAGGTAATCTTGATACAAATTTAAGCCAAAAAGAAGAGATTCTTATCGAAACTCCAAAAGAAAAGATAGAAATTCCTCCAATTAGCCAAATTAAAATGCCAACTAAAATTGAGGTACCAACTCCTCCATTTTTTGGAAAAAGAGTTTTTATAGCTCCAAATTATGGCGATGAAAAAATAGTTAAAAAGTATGAAAATATCAAGAAATTAGCATTTAATTGGTTAAATCAAAAAATTTTATTTAAGCAAAGATGGGGTTTTAAAAGTAAAGGAATTGATAGAAGTGAGTATGAAAAATTGAGCGAAAGTGAGATTATCCCAACTTTTAATCGCTTAAAAGAAGAGTTTTTAAATGGACTTTTTGAACCAACTATAATTTACGGTTATTACTCTTGTAGAAGTGATGAGAATTCTATTATTATTTTTGATGAGAGTGAAAAAGCTGATAATACCGAACCTCTTAGCGAAGTTATGGGACGAGCTAACAAAATATTCACTTTTCCAAGACAACATAAAAAACCTCATAGGGCTTTGAGTGATTATTTTGAGAGCAATAAACACGATGTGATAGCTTTTAGTGTGGTTAGTTCTGGAATTAAATTAAGCGAATATGAAGCTGAACTTTTTAAGACTGGAAAGTTTAAAGAGTATTATTTAATTCACGGTTTAGGAGTTGAGTTGGCTGAAGCTTTGGCTGAAATTATTCATAAACAAGTTAGGATTGAGCTTAATATTTTAAAAAATGAGAGTGCAGATTTGAGTGAAGTTAAATTGAGGGCTTATCAAGGTGCAAGATACTCGTTTGGTTATCCAGCTTGTCCTGAACTTGAGCTTAATAAAGCTCTTTTTGAACTGCTTAAACCTGAAGAGTTTGGAATACATTTAAGTGAAACTTTTCAAATCGTGCCAGAACAATCAACTTCAGCAATGATAGTTTACCATCCTGAAGCACTTTATTATACGATTTGAGGATTTACAGATGAAAAAAGCAATTTTAATTCAAAGTAGATTATCATCTATAATTATCCAAATTAAACATGGGAAAGAGTGAAATTTTAAAGAGAGGAATTGATTAAAAAAATGCAAGATAAAATAGACATTTTATTTATTTCAAATTTTTCTAATTCATTGAATGAATTAGAAGGTAGTGTTGCTAAGTATTTAGATAAAAATATAAACTATAAAATTTTAACATATAGAAAAACAGATATAAAAAATAGTATTTCTTACGAGGAATTTATAAATAATAATTTTGATTATATTGACAATAAATAAATCCCAACTAATGATAGACAAAAATTTTTTTTTATTTAGTGATTTAAAAGAGAATGAACTTCAAAGATTGAATGAAATTTCTACAAAAAAGTTTTTTAAAAAGGGGAATATTTTATTTTTTGAAGGTGAAAAGCCAAAATATTTATATATTTTAATAAAAGGTGCAATTAAGATTTTTAAAAGCGATAAAAAAGGTGGAGTAATAATTTTGCACCATTTTTATGATTATAATTTAATTGCTGAACTTGCGAATCTTGAAAATATCAATTATCCAGCAACCGCCGAATTTGAAGCTGATAGTGAAGTTTTAGAGATTAATTATGAGCTTTTTGAGAAAGAATTTTTATGTAATCCTTCTATTTCATTTAAAATAATAAAATCGCTTTCCAAAAAAATAAAACAACTTGAAAATGTGATAAATCAAAATTTAATAATGGATTCAACTACAAGAGTTGCGAAATTTATTTATGAAAATGAAGAACTTTTTATCAGTTTAAAAAATAATAAAATCGCTTCAATTTTAAATATAACTCCTGAAACTCTCTCAAGAGTTGTTAGAAAATTTAAGGATAGTGCTATTTTAGATGAAAATTTAAAATTAATTAATAAGGAAAATTTAAAAATATTTTTTTAAGGATAAATCATAGAAACGATAGATTTTATAGGAATTATAACTGTTGCATTACTCGGTAGTTTAGGGCATTGTGTCGGAATGTGTGGTGGATTTGTGATAGCTTATAGCTCAACTAAAATAGACGATAAATGGAGTAAAACTCATCAAATCTTAACTCATTTACTTTACAATTTTGGAAGAGTAAGTTCATATATATTTTTGGGAATTATTTTTGGATTAATTGGCACAATTTTTACAATTTCAGCCATAACAAAGGCAATATTATTTTTAATAATTTCAATTTTTATGATTTTAATGGGAATTTCATTAATGGGAAAATTAAAATTTTTAAATTCAATTGAATTTTCAATTGATAAAAATAGTTTTTTTAAGAAATCTTTTACTAAATTAATTCACTCAAAAACAAATTTAAGTTTTTATCTGCTTGGAGTTTTAAATGGTTTTATTCCTTGTGGGTTTGTCTATTTCTTTTTAGCTTCGGCAATTGCAACAACTTCGGCAATTTATGGTGGAGTTGTAATGTTAGTATTTGGACTTTCAACAATTCCAATATTGCTTTCTATGGGTTTTTTTATCACATATTTACAAAGTGGTAACTTTAGAAATTTAATGATAAAATTAGCTTCTTTGACCATAATACTTTATGGTTTATATATAGGATTTAAGTCAATTTTAATTTTAAGCAATTAATTTTAAAAAATATTTTAAAAAAGATGAAAAAATATGTCACTTATGAGCGAAAAATTACATAATTTTGCACATGCTACTTTTTTACTTAGAATTGTAAATTTAAAAAAGAATGAATTTGAAATTGATGTTGATGTTAATGCTAGGCATATTAAGTGTGACTTTATTCAATATATTACAGAGATAACTATTGATTTAGCAGATAGAAATAAATTATTTTCTAAAGCGATATTTAATTTTATCAATCGAATAAAAACTTTTGATGAAAAACAGGTGTTAGAGCTTATTATTTATATAAAAAATAATTATATTGATGATTTTAATAGACAATATAAAAAGTTAAAAATTGAGTGCAAAGAGATAAAAAAATTAAAAGTTGCACCCTCAAATAGAGTTCAAATAATAACTAAAATTAATAATTTTAATAAGTTATCTCAAAGTATTCACTCCACATATTTAGATTTAAAAGATGGTTTTTTAGATTATATAATAAATTATTTAGAACTGTTAGAAATAGAGTACAATCAAGATATAAAAAAGATAATGCCTCTAAAAGATAGTGATATAGAATATATCACTAACACCAAAGAGTATATAAATAATATCTTTGGAAATTACCGTAAATTGGCAATGTCCATAAATGATTTAAGTAGTAATTAATATTTTGCAAATAACTACTTATCCCAATAAATCAAAGCCCAATTAGTTAAAACTCTATTTTGCTCTCTTTGTTTAAACTCATTTTCAAAATACTCCCTTAATCTCTCTTTTTCACTTAGGCTAAGCTCTCCCAAACTCCACTCAACTTTTTCGATAAAATCATCACTATTGGAGCTTGAAAATCTGCTATCTTCGCTTGGCAAAAATTGAACTTTTGCATAAATTCCCATATTATAAAGTATATTTACAATATAAATATAATCAGGTCTTGCAAAAACCTCTCGCTCAATTTGGTTTAAAATCTCATCATACACAAAACTACCACCAACTTTGAATGTGATATATACCCGTTTTTTAGCTTTGTTATGTAGTTTTTCTAAAGCCTCTTTGATATTCATAACCTCCATCGACCTTGAAGCGATAACAATATCACAAGGTTCAATATCACTCCAATCATCTTCCCACGATTTATGAATTAACTCAATATTTGAGATAGATTTTTCATAACAGTTATGTTTTAGACACTCCAGCATTTTACTTGAGTAATCTAGTGCATAGACTTTTTGTAGTTTTGTTGCAAGTTTTAGAGCAAAAGTCCCAGGCCCACAACCAACATCAAGCACTGTATTACACTCACTATAATCTAAAATCTCTAAAAATTTATCATTATAAAGATTTTCATGAATTTTTAAATTCATACTGTGGGCTTTTTTATCCCAATCCTCTCTTGTTTTACCTTTAAATGTAGATTTTAATTTTTGCTCTTTGTAGAGAGCTTCAAAATCTATATAGTTTATATTCATTTTTGATAATCCCATTTTTAAAACCTTTAACTTAAAATTTAATTCCATAAGTTGCACCAACGATTAAACCAGCATCTTCCCAACCAATTCTCGTTTGATATTTTTCATCTAATAGATTTTTTGTATAGAGTGAGAGTTTTGCATCATAATTTGATATTTTATGTTTATAATCAACACCAATATTTACAAGTGTAAAATCTCCGACTTTATGACCTACATAATCTTTTGTAAAAAAGTTTGACTCATATTCGCTAATATATTTTGCACTTAAGTTTGCAGTTATACTATTTGCAAAATCATATTTTAGTAATAGTGAAGTTATATGTTTTGCAAACTCATTATCAAATCTATTTGCATCTACATAAGCATATGAGAAATTATAATATAATTTCTCCAATTCTCCATCAACTCCAAGCTCTCCACCATATCGCTTTTGGTCTTCTTGTTCAAATACTATCACGGGATTTGCTTGTGTTCCACCATAAAGAGAATGATTTAAATTTTTTATATCATAATAAAAGAGTGTAACTTTTGGATTTAAATACTCATTGATAATTTTTTTGATACCAAGCTCATATCTAAAATGCTCCTCATCTTCTAAAGTAGTTCCATCAGCACTTTTTGAGCCACTCATAACTCCAGAAGTTGCATACATAAATCTTGCACTTGCCTCTAAAGCATCATCAAATTTATACAAAGCACCGAGTGAAAAACTATTTGCACTTTTTGCCCAAGTATCTTCTATGATTGATAGTTTTGAGTTATTTAGTGGAACTTGCCAAGTATTTGGTTTCCAAATCGCTTCAATATTTGGAGAATATCTCTCCAAAAGTGTATCAATATGTTTTTTATCAACTCTAATAGTCTCATCAAGTGTTAATTTATTCTCCAAAAGTGAGTGAGTTGCTTGAACAAATGCTCCATAAAGTTGCTCTTTTCGCTCAAATCCCTCATAAAATAGCTCTCCATTTGGCGAATCATAAAACATAGCTTGAGTTCCAAACTTTAAAACTGTATTATCAATTTTTATAGCATGTCTTAAATCAACAGAGTCCGTTGTTTGCGAACCTACAAAATATGATATATTATCTGGAGCTTTGATGTCTTGGTCGTGATGCCAACTTGTTTTTGCTTTTGAGATTTGAAGAGATGTTTTATTATTTTTATTCCACTCATTTGCAAGACTCAAAGTTACAAAACTATTCTCAATTGGCTCATATCTCCACAATATACCTTTAAACATACTTGCACTATCTGTTGCACTATGAATTTCTTTGAAAGCTCTTGAAAAAAATCCGCTTAGAGTTGCATTAAATCCATCATTCACATAGCCTAACTTTAAAAATCCAGAACCAGACTCAATTCCATTATTTAACTCATCTTTTCCATCACTCAAAACTCCATCAAATGTAGCTAAATAGAAATATTTATCAGACATTCCACCATAGCTAAGTGTCGCTTTTTGTGTGTTATAACTCTCAATAGATAGCTTTGCTAAACCTCTATTATCAGTTGGAATTTTTGTTTTAACTACAATATATCCATAAATTGGCGAAGCTTGAGGAGAACCAAAAGCAGATATTGGAGCAAGTGTTAGAGCAGTTGCATCTCTTATTATCTCAATTGATTCTATATCTTCCACAGATATTGCACTAAAAAATCTTGTAGCAGTGTTTCCAGAGAGTGGAACTCCATCTACAATTACACCAAATCCAGTTCCACCAGCATCAGAATTACTTCCTCTAAAAACTATTATATTCGAGTCTTTTCTTCCTTGAAACTGCATATTTGATGCTGAACTCATATTTAAAATATCATAAACCGTTTTTGGATTTATAATATCTATCTCTTCCCTACCAAGCTTTTCAACTGCAAGTTTTGCTGTTGCCGGATTGCTAACAAGCTCATCTTTTTGATAATCCAATTTACCATATTGCTCAAAAGAGTTGATTTTATCTAACTTATAAACAACATCATCTGCCACAGCAACACTGTTTAAACAAATTGCACTAGATAGTGAAACTATTAAACTTAATCTATAATTTGTCAAGCATATCCTTTTAATGATTTTTTTAATTCTTTGAAAGCTGGTTTAAGTATTAAATGAGTTACTCCAAACTCTTTGAAAAACTCTAATTTTTCTTTATACTCAATTAAATCCCCTATTAAACTATCTTTGTAAACCTCATCGTTTATTTCTTTTGGCTCGTGAGTTTTATTGAATTTAGAAACTTTTTTTCTATTTAGTGCAATATTTGATTTTATCTCTTGAATTGCACTTTTTTTGTTTTTAGTTGGATAAAAAAGTCTTGATAAAATGAGTTCAGGTTCTTGTTGTTGTGGATGATAATTTTTGTAAGTTTGTTTTAAATTTTCAATGTCGCTTAAACTCCACTTATCTCCAGCCATTAAAGGTAGCGAGTGTTGAGCTGAAAATTTAATAACTTCTTCATTTAAAGAAGCAACTAAAAATTGAGGTTTGATTTTTGCTTTTGGAGATAATTTAATCTCCTTTGAATTTAAATCTATTTCTTCATTATTGAGTAATTGATTGACTAAATTTAAATTTTGTATAAGTTTTTCTCTAGCTAAATTTTCACTTAAACACAAATGTGAATTTTTAACTTCACTTCTACCGCCTTTTGCAACTCCAATAAGCAATTTTTTATCTGTTAAGTTACTCAAAAGTGAAATTGCTTCAGCAATATACAATGGGTCATAAAAGGCTAAAAGTAAAGTTGCCGTACCTAAATTTAAGTTAGTATTTCTAGCTAAATAAGTCAAAATCCAAAGAGGATTTGGATTTAGCTTAAGAGGATTGCAGTGATGTTCACTTACCCAAACAGTGTCTATTATACCATCAAATTTACTTACTAATTCAAGCTCACTATCTAAAGTTTCACCAAAATCTCCACCTTTATTTTCAAATAAAAGCAATAATCCTTTTGTCATCTTAAAACCTATATCTTAAATTTGCAAAAAACTCTCGCCCAGCTTCAGGAAAACCACTATCATACTCATAATTTTCATCTAATAAGTTTCTAATTCCAACTTCTAAATTTGCACCTTTAAGTGAATAAATTAGCTTTGTATCAACAGTTGTAAAATTTTCAGTTTTAAAGTAAGTATTATTATTGTATGAATAAACTCCAGTTTGATATTTTAAATTTGCATAAAATGAAAAATCTTTGTAAAAATTATATTTTGTATATAAAAATACAGAATTAGTTGGAATGCCTAATCTCTTTGTGTTAGTATTATTTTGATTTTCAACATTTATGTAAGTGTAATTTGCTCCACTTTCAATCTTATCGCTCAAATGGTTTAATTCTAACTCAAATCCGCTATGTCTAAAATCTCCTATATTTTGATTTTGAACTAAATCCACCTCATCAACAGTTGAATGGTATCTATTCTCAATTGCATCGCTTATATCAATTAAAAATAAATTTGTTTTAAAGTTAAATTCATCAGTTAATAAATTTGAATAAGACAGCTCATAATGCAGAGCTTTTTCAGCTTCTAAATCAGGATTTGCAACAGCACTTCCAAGTCTTCTTGAATATCTCTCTTTCATTGTAGGTAAATGTGTTTTTTGTGCAATTGTAAAATTTACATTTTGTTGTTTATCAATTTTATAAAAAAGACCCATTTGTGGATTAAAACTATCGCTATCTTCTCCCATCGAAATATTAGCTGGATTTGTATCATAGAGTTTTTTTGGTTTTAGAGTATCGTAGCTAATTCCTGAAACTAAATTTAATTTATCATCGATTTTATAAATATCTTCAAGTGCAAGTGATATTGTTTCATCACTGTAATCTTCATCTAATCTATTTTTATTTATGGTTTTGTCTACATTATAACCTCTATGTACATCTTGTTTATATAAAAGTGCTAATTTTATCTCATTTAATTTAAACTCTCTGCCATATTCTACACTTGCACCTATGCTATAATCATCATAGTGACTATCAAAAGCATAACCTTTTTTCATAGATAAAAAGCTCAAATCATCATAACTAAGCAATGAATTTTTGTAAATATCTTTATATAATCTAGTTTTTAAATAACTATCGCCAAAACTATTATTTGTAAATAAATAAAGGCTCTCTTTATCATAATAAGGCCAATCCCAATATTTAGCTTTACTAAAAGTTGTATCAGTTACTGGAGGTTGTCCTTTTTTGGCTTGTTGGTTTACATATTCAACTACATATTCACTATTTTCATTTGGAGTAAAACCAAATTTAAAACTTCCTTTTGCATCTTTATAATTTGATTTTAATCTTTCTTTTGTAGGTTGATTTGAATTAAGCACAAAATCATCTGAAAGATTAAAGTGGTCTTTATCTCTTAAATTAACTGAAAGTTGAAAATAGTATTTATCTTTTTTGCCTCCTAAATTTAAAGCTGTATTATAACTGCTAAAATCTCCATCATTATCAAGATTAAAACCAAGACTTACATCTCCCTCAAACTCTTTAGTAGGCTTTTTGGATATTAAATTTATAACTCCAGCCATTGTGTTAGCACCATAAGTAACAGATGAAAAACCTTTAGATATAGAAATTTTAGATAAATCGCTAGTTAAAAATCTAGAATAATCAAAATTCCCATCATATGGAACTGAAATTGGAATACCATCTACATAAACTGATACTCTTCTTGCATCAAAACCTCTAATAGAAACACTGCTTTCATTTCTACCACCCATTTGAGATAGAAAAACACCTGAAACACTATCTAATGCTTTTGAAATTTCATCTTGATTATGAAGTAAAAAACTCTCTTCTTCAATTTCTGCCGTTGAGGTTAACTCTTTGTTTGAGCTAATTTTGATTTCTCCTAAATTAAACTCATTTGCATATAACAATTGAGTTAAAACAAAAGAATAGATAATAGTTTTTTTCATATGTAACTCCTAAAAAAATTTAATCATTATATTAAAAAATATATAACCGAGTCAATAAAAGAGCATTACAATATTTTAGGAGTAAAGAAAGTGTAATTTGAAGTTACATTCATATCAACATCAACACCATAAAGCAACTTGACGCTCCCTGCATTTAATACATCTTTAGAATCGCCATAACTTATAATATTTCCATCTTTTAACATTGCAATTTTATTTGATGAATATAGTGCATGGTCTGGATAATGTGTTGTTTTTAAAAATGTATAACCATCTTTTGAAAACTCTTTTAAAAGTTTTAAAAGTTTAATTTGATTTCCATAATCAAGTCCACTAACTGGTTCATCCATAAAAATTACTTTTGAGCCTTGAGCTAATGCTCTTGCTATAAATATTAATTGTCTCTCTCCGCCACTAATTTTGGAATAAGCTACATTTTTTAAATCTAAAATTCCAACTCGCTCAATTGCTAAATTTACTATATCTCTATCTTTTTGTGAATAGTTTGAAAAAAGTCCAATGTGAGGTAATCGTCCCATTAATACAACATCAAAAACAGAGTAAGAAAATGGAATTTTATGAGTTTGGGGTACATAAGAGATAATTTTTGCTATCTCTTTTTTGGAGTAACTATTTATATCTTTTTCAAACAATAAAACTTCGCCTTTAGATTTATAAAACCCCAAAAGAAGTTTTAAAAGTGTACTTTTGCCAGAACCATTTGCTCCAAGAAGTGATAAAACATCTCCTTTAAATAGTGATAAATTTATATTGTTTAATATCTCTTTTTTAGAATATGAAAAAGTTACATTTTTAGCTTCCAATATCTTTGTCAATTAAATCCCTCTTTTGCATTTTTTAAAACAATTATAAAAATAGGAATTCCAACAAGTGAAGTTAAAATTCCAAGTGGAATCTCGTGTTCAAAAAGAGTTCTTGAAAAATTATCAGCAACAAGTAAAAATATAGCTCCAACAATTGCACTTGATGGGATTACTATCTTATTATCAGCTCCAAAAAGCATTCTACAAATATGAGGAATTATAAGTCCAACCCAACCAATAACACCCGCCAAAACAACAGTCATTGCACTAATTAATGTAGCAAAAAATATTGCAATAGTTTTAATAAAAACTACATTTACGCCCAAAGATTTTGCCTCTTCATCTCCTAAACTAAGGGCATTTAAATATTTTGAGCTAAAGATTAAGATAATAATTCCAATTAACATCGGAATAAATAGTAAAAATACACTGTTTTTATCACTAAATGCTAAACTTCCCATAAGCCAATATACAATTGCTGGAAGTGTGTCGTTTGGGTCAGCTGAATATTTTAAGATTGATAAAAGTGAGGTAAATAGGGAGCTAGAAATAACTCCACCCAAAACTAGCAAAATCATATTTTTGACATTAAAAATTAATGAAATAAAAATAGCAATTAAAACTGCAATAAATCCAAATAAAAATGTGAGTGTTTGAATATAAAACCACGATAATCCAAATACCATTCCAAGTGCTGCACCAAAAGATGCTCCCGCTAAAACTCCTAAAATTCCAGGTGAAACTAAAGGATTTACAAACATTGATTGAAATGTAGTTCCAGCAACAGCTAATGATGAACCAATAATTACTGCTGATAAAATTCGAGGAATTCTAATATCTACAATTATGCTTTTTAAGACTTGAATTTTATCGCTATCTAAATTACTCTCACCAAATAGATAAAATTTAGCAAATTCTATATACTCAAAAAAAGTTATCGGATATTTGCCGATAAATAGTGAAAAGTGCATAACTGCTATTAAAATAAGTATTAAAAATAGTAATTTCATAGATTTAAAATTTCAGAAATTTGTTTATCGTTTAAATCAATATTTAAAAA
>DZAY01000003.1 GCA_022729735.1 Helicobacter cetorum | reverse complement strand
CTCCGATGTTTAATGCTCAAACGACAATGAAAGATATTAGTAAAATTGAATTTTAGAAAAATATAGAATTAGACTTAAAAGTCTAATTCTAAAAATTTAAGTTTAATTATTAGAAATTTTAACTAACATTTTTTTTAATATTTTTTCAAAAACTACTTTTTCATTGTAGTCTAATATAGAAAATATACCCATATTCATATTTGCCACATCATCAAATGCTTTAATAACAAGCTCTATACCGTCTTCACTTAATTCAACTAACATACTTCTTTTATCATAAGTTGATGGAACTCTCCTAATTAAGCCTTTAGTTTCCAATTTTTTTAGCAATTTTGTCATTCCACCAGATGAAAAAATCATATTTTCATATAGTTCTGTTGGTGTTAATTTTTTACTTAAACATAAAAGTGACATTAAAACATCAAATTCAGAGTTTGAAATATCATATTTTGATAAAAATAATTTCTCTTTTTTTTCAATAAAAAGTTTATTTATAAGCATCAAAGGAAGCCCTATATCAATTACACTTTTATATTTTTCATAATGTTGTGGTAGTGCTTTCCTTAAAAATTTATGTTTATCTTCTATAAAATCCAAAACTCCATCATTCATATCAAACCTTATCTAATTTTTTGATATTTTATCAAAAATTAAATAAGTTATTAAAATATTTTTTATTAAATTTTACTATTTTAAAAAAATATTATGGTTATACTCACTGTTACTAATATTAAACCAAAAATTCATATTGACATAACTTCCTATTTTTGTATTTATAAGTATAATTTTTAAAAATATAAATTATAATTCCACCTATTTTTTCAAATGAATAAAATATGGAAGAAACAAAAAAAAGTATATTAGAAAAAATTTTTTTTAAACTAAACAAAATGGATAAAATTTTAGAAAATAAAGTAGATGTAATTTTATTAAGAGTTATAAATTTACTAAAATATGTTTTTATATGTATCATGATTCTATATTTAGCTATTTGTTTAATGAGTCTTTCTCATAAAATTATCTCATTTACACTTACACAAGGTGCTTTAGATTTTATTTCAATAAAAATGATTTTAACAGATGGATTATTTACATTAATTGTTATTGCTATTGTAAAAACTCTTTTTATAAAAAATGGTTTTGATTATGCTTTAACATTTTTAGAAATCGCATTTGTCGTAATTATTAGAAAATTAATTTTATTAGAAGCGATTCCTGAAGATACACCACTATTAATATCATTAGGGATAACATCAACACTATTTTTTATTTTGATAATATATATACATAATTTAAAAAGAAAATGGCAACAAGAAGATAAAAACAGTTCATTAATAAAAAATTGAATATAGTCTCATTGCTTATAATATTTTGTATATTAACTAACTTATTTTTTATTTATTATAAATATGTGTTTAAAATTTTATCTTTTTTAACAAATTTTAAACACATAAAATCTATTTTAACATCTCCACAATATCATCTACACTCAAAAGTTTTCCACTACTTTTAACAACTCCATCAACAACCAAAGCAGGAGTTGAAACAACACTATATTTCATAATCTCTACAATATCTTCAACTTTAATAACTTGATGAAAACCACCAATTTTTTCTAATGCCAATTTTACATTTTCATGTAGTGCTTTGCATTTTGCACAACCAGTTCCTAAAATCTCTATTTTCATCAATTTCCTCCTAAAATAAAATTAAAAATATATCCAACTAAAATAATCCCAAATCCTACAATTCCAAAAAATAGTGCTATTAGTTTGGTATGTAATATTCGCTTCAAAATCATGCCTTCAGGCAAACTCAAAGCAGTTACTGCCATCATAAAGCTTAAAGCCGTTCCAAGTAGCATTCCTTTAGCGGTCAATACTTCAACCAAAGGCATAACTCCAGCAGCATTTGAATACATCGGAATTCCCATAATAACAGCCACAGGCACAGCATACCAAGCATCTCCTCCAGCATATTTAGCTATAAAATCAGCAGGAATAAACCCGTGAATAAATGCTCCAACTCCAACTCCAATTAAAACATAAATATAAATTTTCTTGAAAATATCTTTTGTATAGCTAAATGCTTCATTTGCTCTTTGCTTTAAAGTTAAGGTAATTTTTACATCTTCTAACTCCCCATTAAGTGGTGTTACAGGTATTAAAACATACTTTTCAAGTTTTAATTTTCCAATTATAAATCCACCTAAAGTTGCAACAAATAGCCCAAAACCGATATAAATCGCTGTTATTTTCCAGCCAAAAAGTGTGAAAAGCATAGCGATTGCTATTTCATTATTAAGTGGAGCTGAAATTAAAAAACTAAATGTAATTCCAATTGGAATTCTCGCTTGCATAAAACCTAAAAATAGTGGAATTGCCGAACATGAACAAAATGGAGTTATTATTCCAAAAAGTGAAGCCAATATATTTCCACTAAATTCACTCCTTTTTTGCAAATATACTCGCACTTTTTCGGTATTAAAATATGTCCGAAGAAAACTAACAGCAAATATTATAGCTATCAAAAGTATAAAAATTTTGATGGTATCATATATAAAAAAGTGAAGTGCTTCACCAATTTGGCTACCTTTTTCTAAACCTAAAGATACAAAAACAAGCTTAGCACTTAAAATTTCCCACCACTCAAACACCTAAAGCCTCTTTAACTTTTGGAAGTAAAATATCTTTTATATCGTTGTAAGTTTTTATAAATTCACTATAATCTTTACCATCTGGGTCAGCGAAACTTATATGAATTTTTGGTGTTGGTTTTGGAAACATCGGACATGTTTCATTGGCATTATCACAAACTGTAACAACTAAATCAAAATCTTCATGTATAACTTTATCAATTGTCTTAGAGTGATACTCTTCATTCCAAATATTATGCTCTTCTAACACTTTTTTAGCCAATGGATTTACTCTGCCACTAGCTTTAACACCACTACTTTTTGCTACCACTCCATCTAAAAAACTATTTATCAAAGCTTCTGCAATGATACTTCTACAACTATTTCCAGTGCAAAGAACTAAAACTTTTTTCATAATTTCTCCTTAAAATATATATAATGAAAGTAAAACTATAAACAACACAGGAGGAGTTACCAAAAAACCAAATTTTGAGTATTCCCAGAAGCCAATCTTAACACCTTTTTGTGATAAAACATGTAACCAAAGAAGTGTAGCAAGACTTCCAAATGGTGTCATTTTAGGGCCAAGATTACAACCAATTATATTTGCATAAGCTAAAGCACTATTTGAAATATCGCTTAATGCAATATCCATAATCATAACAGTTGGCATATTATTCATAATTGCAGACAAAAATGCACTTATAAATCCCGTGCCAACTATTGCAATAAAATCACCTTGAGAGTTTAAATTTTTTAAAATTATTGCTAAATAGTCAGTTAAGCCACTGTTTTTGAGTCCATAAACTACAATATAAAGTCCAATACTAAACCATACAACTTGCCATGGAGCAGTTTTGATTGTTAGCCAAAACTTGGCTGATTTAAAATATGATGCGATTGCTAAGAATATCAATCCTCCACCTAAAGCAAATAGACTAATAGGTAAATTATAAAAATCTCCAATAAAATAACCAATTAGTAAAACTCCCAAAAATAACCAACTAAAGTTAAAAAGAGTTCTATTTTTTAGTACATCTTCTGGATTTTTTAGTAGAGTTATATCAACTTTTGCTACCAAATCTTTTCGCAAAAAGAGCCATAAAACTGTAATTGAAACGATTGTGCTAACTACAAATGGTATAAACATTTTGATTGTATATTCTAAAAATCCTATATTAAAATAGTTTGCAGTTACGATATTTGTGAGGTTTGAAAATACAAAAGGGAGAGATGCACTATCACTTATAAATCCACCAGCTAATAAAAATGCAACTATTGTTTTTAAATTTAGCTTTAAAATTCTCATTTTTGCAAGTAGTATTGGAGTAAGAATTAGAGCTGCTCCATCATTTGCAAATAGTGCAGATACAAAAGCACCAAGAAGCAGAGAATAAACAAACATTAAATGACCATTTCCATTTGATAATTTTGCCATTTTGATGGCACACCACTCAAAAAATCCTATCTCATCTAAAACCATAGAGAGTAGAATAATTCCAATAAATGCTAAAGTTGCATCCCAAACAATTCCACTCACAACTAAAATATCACCAAAACTAACAACTCCAAATATAAATGCAAAAAATGCTCCAATCATCGCAGTTGTGCCAATTTGTAACCCTTTTGGTTGCCATATTATAAAAATTAGAGTAACTAAAAATATAGTAATTGAGAGTATCATAAAATTTCCTTACAACTTTTATTTAATTTTGGAATTTCTAAATTTAGATAACTAATCTCTTTTAAAATTGATAATCTAAACTCATCAAGTGGATTACGAATTGAGTAATATGCCCATTTTCCTCTTCGCTCTAATCTCAAAAATCCACCCTCTTTTAAAATTTTTAAATGTCGCGAAACTCTTGATTGCACCATATCAAATGAGTTTTCTATATCACAAACACACACTTCACCATTATTATATATAAATCTAAGTAGCTTAACTCTTGTTTCATCATTAAGTGATGAGATAGTTTTCAAAAATATATCCATGTCAGACCTTTTTTAATTTTTGAAATAATAACATAAAATTTACATATCAAGATATATTGATATGTAAATTATGTAATAATTTTTAAGTTTTTTTCTGATAAAATTAAGCCTTAGTAATAAAAATTATTATTTACAAAGGAGATTTTATGATGAAAGTAGTAGCAGGAGTTGCGATTTGTAGCTCACTAATTTTAGCTTCGGATTTACACAAGGTTGCACTTGATGCAGGACTTAAACCAATTCCACTTGATAAAAAAGAGCTTTTGAAGTTGATTGAACAACCAGATAATAAAATTACAAAAGATAAAGTTGCTTTAGGTGAAAAACTATATTTTGACCCTCGACTTTCAAAAAGTGGGCTTATTAGTTGTAACACTTGTCATAATTTAGCATTAGGTGGAACTGATGGAGTTAGTGCTGCAATTGGTCATAGTTGGACAGCTAATCCACACCATTTAAATTCACCAACAGTTTATAATTCGGCATTCAATAAAGCACAATTTTGGGATGGAAGAAGCCCACATCTTGATGACCAAGCAAAAGGACCAATGGTTGCAGAACCAGAAATGGCAATTACTCCAGAGTTAGCAGTTGAGCGAGTTACTTCTATTCCAGAATATGTGGAGATGTTTAAAAAAGCTTTCCAAAAAGAAGAGATTACATTTGATAATATAGCAAAGGCTATTGGTGCATTTGAAGCAGGACTTGTAACTCCATCAAAATTTGATGATTTCTTAAATGGAAATTTGAAAGCCTTAAATAAAAAAGAGCAAGAAGGTTTAAAAACATTTATAGATGTTGGATGTGCAAGTTGTCATAATGGTGTTGGAGTTGGTGGTGGCTCTATGCAGAAATTCCCATTAATGGGAGAGTATGCTCACTCTAATTTAGGAGATTTCAAAGGTAATAAAGATGGATTGGTAAAAGTTCCAACTTTAAGAAATATCACAAAAACAGCTCCATATATGCACAATGGTGCAATTTGGAGTTTGAGAGAAGCTGTTGCTACAATGGGTGATACACAACTTGGTAAAAAGTTAGAAGATAAAGAGATTGATAGTATTATGGTTTTCTTAAGCACACTTGATGGTAGAATGCCAAAAATTACTTATCCAATTCTTCCAGCATCGACTGATAAAACTCCACAACCAATTGTAAAGTAGTAAAATAGAGGTTTTAACCTCTATTTTATGTTCTAAACTTATGTAATTCTAAATCAAGCTGACTACTTAAATTTGATAAAGTTACTATTTCATTAGTAATTACATCGATTGTTGATACATTTGCTTTTGATAATGTTTCTAACTTATCAACTCTATTTGAAAGTGTTTCCATCTCTTTTGTCATCTCTTGTGATATATTAGCTGATTTTATTGAGCTACTTTGTGTATTATCTACAATCGATACAGTTTCAATAATTTTCTTTTCTGCAATATGAGATTTATCTATTAAATTATGGATTATATTTGAATTTTTATTCATCTCTTCAGAGCTATCAATAATTGCTTGAACTATTACACTAATTGTTGCATTTATTTCTGTTAGAGATTTTTGAGTTCGTTCTGCCAATTTTCTAACTTCATCTGCAACAACTGCAAATCCTCTTCCGTGTTCTCCAGCTCTTGCTGCTTCGATTGCTGCATTTAGTGCCAATAGATTTGTTTGGTCAGCAATATCTGAAATCACAGTCAAAATTGATTTAACTTGCTCTGCATCGTGGCTTAATTGTGTAAGTCGTGAAGATAACTCTAACTCTCTTTCTGCACTTATTTGAATATCACCAGCCAACTCTTCAATAGCAACTTTTGCACTATTTAAATACTCTGTTGCCAATTTAATATCATTTTTTGTCTGCTCGGCATCACTTAATGCTGTGCTTAAAATAGATTTAATAGACCTATTTTGCTCATTTATTGAGTGAATTACAGAGTTACTTTCATCAGCTCGACCTTTAATATCTTTTGATTTTTGAGAAATATTGTTTGATAACATTGAGTTTTTAGAACTTGAATCTTTTGTTGTAGATATAAGAGTTCTAAGTGAGTTAATAAATGAGTTAATTGATTTATCTTCTGCACTTATAGCACTAAATGGAATTGATAAATCTCTATTATTTGACATATCTTTTAAAACATTTGAAATATTTAGATTTGCTACAAATTGTGTGCTATTTTTTGAAATAATATATACCAATACAGCACTCTCTAAAACAACAAATCCAGCATGTAAAAATGCAATATCAAATCCACAAGCATAATTAAATATAATAATTTGAGTTCCAAAAATTGATACTCCACTTAATTGTAAATATGTAAATAGGAGATGATGAACAGCAATTACTCCAGCAGGAAACTAATAGAGGCACAATATCTTTGTATAGAGTTAAGAATGCTAAAACGACAAATACATGAAAGTGCATTTCAATTAAACCCAACTGTTGCTGTATCATAATAATTGGAAATAACATAATTGCAATTCCCATAATAGAACGACTTATTGAAGTTCCACCAAATAGTTTATAAGCTATAAATGCTAATAAAAATGCAACACCACCACCAATTATACCGAGCTTATAAGTTCCATAACTATAAGCACTTAAAGTTGATACTAATAACCAATTAACTGCCATTAAGCCAACCATTACTTTATCAGCAAACTTAAAATCTTCTACAATAGCATCTTTGACACCATTGGATAGATTGCTATTATATACAGCAAACATTTGAAACATTAACTCTCCTTTTTAAACTTTTTAATAATATTATCTAAATCGTTCTTATTAAAAGGTTTTGTAAATAGTATATTTTTAATAAAATATCTATTTTTATCTTTTTTTATAAAATATAAAAATCCAGAGTGAGAAATATCACCACTTTTATTTGGAAGTTGAGAAATAACTACACTAAAATCCCTAACCATCTTATTTAAATCATTACTTTTAAGAGATACTCCAATAAAATTTGGATTGAAATATTTAACAAAACTATCAATTAATTCAATAGGATTTGAGTTTAAATCTATAAAATATAATTTAATATTATCTATTAATTTTAACTCTTCTAAAGCAGGTGTGCATATTTGACTACATCCTACATATCCAAAATATATTAATGCTTCATCTTCTATATCAAATGGAATTTCAACTTCTCTATTCAGTTCTAAACTACCACTATTTGGAAAAGATATAATAAAAATTGATAAGAGTGAGAGGAGAATAAGAAGAGAAGCTAAAAGCTTTTTTTTGAAACTCATAAAATTATTTCTTTATCACATCATAATCTCTTGGTATTGTTGGAGTAAAAATAGAGTCATCATGAAGTTTATTTAACTCAACATTTAAAAATTTAATTACAGTAATATTTTCTAAACTATCGATATATTCGACTCTTCTAAGCTCTCCATTTTCCAAAAACATATTATAAATAACTCCATCTTGCTCTTTTTGTAAATGGTTTGAAGTTATCTCTTTTGCTTCTTTTAGTAACTCTACAATATTTAAATTTTTTTCTAATTTACTAAAAATTACTTGCTCCAAATCTCTATCAATCACAACCACACTTCCATCTTTTATATAAATAGATTTATCGATAGGTTTTTTATATTTCCACAAAGCCATGTTTTGATTTTTTATATATAAAACTCCACTATAACTAATAGTCTGTTTTTCTCCATTTGTAATGGCTTGATTAAATTCGGCACTAAAACTATCAAAACTTTTAATATTTGCAAATATAGCAGTAGATAGTAGTATAAGTAGATATAAAGTTTTCATAAATCCCCCTTTTTTTTGAACTTCAATTTTATCTAATCTATACAAAAAGTGTGATAAAATTGACTTAAATATATTATAAGGTTGAGTGAATGTTTGCAAAAGTTTTTGGGAAGTTGTTTGGAACAAAAAACGATAAAGAACTTAAAAAATATAGAAAAATCGTAGTTGAAATAAGTAGTTTAGAAGAAAATTTTTCTAAACTTAGTGATGAAGAGTTGAAGTTAGAATTTAATAAATTAAGAGAGTTAGTAGCTAATGGAAGTGAGCTAAAAGATGTATTAAAAGAGTCATTTGCAATTACGAGAGAAGCGAGTAAAAGAGTGCTTAATATGCGACATTTTGATGTCCAGCTAATTGGTGGATTAGTTTTAAATGATGGCAGAATTGCAGAAATGAAAACGGGAGAGGGAAAAACTCTTGTAGCAACATTAGCAGTTATATTAAATGCGATGAGTGGAAAAGGTGTTCATGTTGTAACTGTAAATGATTATTTGGCAAAAAGAGATGCAGAAACACTTAGAGCTTTATATGAATTTTTAGGTTTTAGTGTGGGAGTTGTAATTGAGAGCAGTAGTGATGAAGAGCGAAAAGAAGCATACAGTTCAGATATTACATATGGCACAAATAATCAATTTGGATTTGACTATTTGAGAGATAATATGAAATACTCAATTAATGAAAAAGTCCAAAGAGGACATAATTTTGCAATAGTTGATGAGGTAGATTCTATATTAATTGATGAAGCAAGAACACCACTAATTATTTCAGGTCCAACAAATAGAAGATTAGAAAATTATCAAGTAGCAGATGGAATTGCAAAACAGTTACAAGTTGATGTTGATTTTACAATTGATGAAAAAAATAGAACTATTCTGCTCACAGAAGATGGAGTTGCAAAAGCTGAAAAACTGTTTGGAGTTGATAACTTATATAGTTTAGAAAATGCTTCATTAGCTCACCACACAGACCAAGCTTTAAAAGCTAACTATCTATTTAAAAAAGATGTAGATTATATTATAAAAGATGGCGAAGTTATAATTGTTGATGAATTTACAGGTAGATTATCAGAAGGTAGAAGATTTTCAGAAGGATTACATCAAGCTTTGGAAGCAAAAGAGGGAGTAAAAATCAAAGAAGAGTCTCAAACTTTAGCAGATATAACTTTCCAAAACTACTTTAGACTTTATAAAAAATTAGCAGGTATGACGGGAACTGCACAAACAGAAGCAACGGAATTTGCACAAATTTATAACCTTGATGTTGTATCTATTCCTACAAATGTTCCAATTAAGCGAAAAGATTTAGATGATTTAATTTACAAAAGTGAGCAAGAAAAGTTTGGTGCAATTATCAAAAAAATAAAAGAGTTAAATGAAAAAGGGCAGCCAGTTTTAGTTGGAACAGCATCTATTCAAAAGAGTGAAGTGCTACATGAGTTGCTAAAAAAAGAGAAAATAAAACATACAGTTCTAAATGCAAAACAGCATGAAAAAGAGGCAGAAATTATCAAAAATGCAGGATTAAAAGGCTCTGTAACAATTGCTACAAATATGGCAGGAAGAGGAGTTGATATTAAAATTGATGATGAGATTAGAGCTTTGGGTGGATTATATATTATTGGAACAGAACGACATGAGAGCAGAAGAATTGATAATCAGTTAAGAGGTAGAAGTGGAAGACAAGGAGATGAGGGAGCTTCGCAATTCTATTTGAGTTTAGAAGATAATCTGCTTAGAATTTTTGGTGGTGATAGAATTAAAAATATTATGAGTAGATTGGGAATTGAAGAAGGTGAGCATATTGAATCAAAAATGGTTACAAGAGCTGTGGAAAATGCACAAAAGAAAGTTGAAGGAATGCACTTTGAGTCTCGAAAATATATTTTAGAGTATGATGATGTAGCAAATGAGCAGAGAAAAGTTATTTATAGATTTAGAGATGAGTTATTAAACGAAGAGTTTGATATTAGCTCAAAAAATATGGATAATTTAAAAGAGTTTGTAAAAGATATATTGAGCAGAGCTGATATTTTTGAAGGTTCTGATAACTTTAATTTAGAAAAGTTAGTTAATTTAGTCAAAGAAGAGGTTAGATTTGGATTTAATATTGAAGAGTTGCAAGGATTAGATTTTAATCAATTAGAAGAGTATCTATTTAGTAATATTGAGAAAAAATATAGTTCAAAAATGGAAAAAATTTCAGAGCGAAACTATATTGAGCGAATAATTTATCTACAAGTTTTAGATAATGGTTGGCGAGAACATTTGTATCAAATGGATATTTTAAAAACAGGAATTGGGCTAAGAGGATATAACCAAAAAGACCCATTAGTTGAGTATAAAAAAGAGAGTTATAATCTATTTATAGAATTGACGGAGCGAATTAAGTTTGAATCTATAAAAACTCTTTTGAGTATTGAATTTAGAGAGAGAGAAGAGGTTAAGTCTCAAGAAATTAGAGTTGAGCCTCAATTAAAAGAGTTTGTAACAGCTAAGAGTGAAGTAAAAAAAGTATCAAAAAATGACCCTTGTCCTTGTGGAAGTGGCAAAAAATATAAGTATTGTTGTGGAGTAAGTGGTCCTAAAAAAGGAAAACTTATTGAAAATAATAGTTAAAGTTAGTTAAAATTACAAAAATTTGATTGAGGAGCTACTTTGGCAGAAGAGTTTAACTATTATGAAGTTTTGGAAATCTCAAAAGATGCAAATGCTGAAGAGATAAAAAAGGCTTATAGAAAAATGGCACTTAAATATCATCCAGATAGAAATCCAGATGATAAAGAGGCTGAAGAGAACTTTAAAAAGATAAATGAAGCTTATGAGGTATTAAGCGATACTCAAAAGCGAGAAATTTATGATAAATATGGAAAATCAGGTTTAGAAGGTAGAGGATTTAGTGGATTTAGTAATCGAAGTTTTGAAGATATTTTTGAAAATTTAAATGAGATATTTGGAACTGCTTTTGGTTCTGGTTTTGGATTTTCAAAAAAGAGTAAATCTCAAAAATATAGTTCAGATTTAGCAATAGAATTTTCACTTAGCTTTAAAGAAGCTGTATTTGGATGTAAAAAAGAGATTGAAATTGAGTATTTTAGACCGTGTGATGTTTGTGGTGGAAGTGGTGCAAAAAATGGAGCTGTTGAGAGTTGTCAAACTTGCGGTGGTAGAGGTCAAGTTTATATAAAACAAGGTTTTATGACATTTTCACAAACTTGTCCAAAATGTAAAGGCGAGGGAACATATATTAAAGAAAAATGTGAAAGTTGCCACGGCAAAGGTTATTTTGTAGAAAAAGAAAAAATTGAAATATCTATTCCAGAAGGTGTGGATAATGGAAATCAAATCAGAGTTGCAAAAAAAGGAAACATTGCAAACAATGGAAGTCGTGGAGATTTATATTTAGTTTTAAATGTTGAAGAAGATGAGCATTTTGTAAGAGATGGTGATAATTTATATTTAGAAGTTCCTGTATTTTTTACACAAGTTTTGCTTGGACATACAATCAAAATCCCATCTCTAAAAGGTGAAATAGATTTAAAAATTCCAACAACAGCAAAAGATAGAGAACAAATAGTGATAAAAAATGAGGGTGTTAGAAATGTACGGGGTGGATATAGAGGTGATTTAATAGCTGTATTAAAAATAATATATCCAGAAAAATTAACTGATGCACAAAGAGAACTATTAGAAGAGTTGCACCACTCATTTGGTTATGATGGAACACCACACAAAGGCTTTTTTGAAGAAGCTATCGAAAATATTAAGAATTGGTTTAAATGAAAAAACATCTCAAACGAATTCAAAATCTAAAAAGAGATTTAGATTTTAGCGAACCTTGGAGTATATTTAAAGTTATGGCAGATTTTGTAAATGGGTTTGACTCACTTCAAAATTTATCTCCATCCGTAACATTTTTTGGAAGTGCAAGATTTGATGAAGATAGCAAATATTACAAAATGGCAGAAGAGCTTGGTTATCTATTTGCACAAAAAGGTTACAATGTAATTACAGGTGGAAGTGGTGGAATTATGGAAGCTGGAAATAGAGGAGCATTTAAGAGTAAAAAAGCTTTATCAATTGGATTGAATGTAAATCTTCCACATGAGCAAAAATCAAATGATTTTTTAAATATAAATTTGAAATTTGATTACTTTTTTGCGAGAAAAGTTATGTTAGTTAAATACTCTTATGCTTTTGTAATTTTTCCTGGTGGATTTGGAACTTTGGATGAACTGTTTGAAGCTTTAACTCTTGTGCAGACAAAAAAGATATTTCCAATTGGTGTATTTTTGATAGGACATGACTATTGGAAACCTTTAATAGAATTTTTTAAACAAAGTTTATTGGTAAATAAGTGTATAAATCCAGATGATTTAGAACTATTTAAAGTTACAGATAACTTGGTTGAAGTTGTAGAATTTACAGATAAACAGCTATTAATTAAACTTCAAGAGATGGAAGATGCAAATCTTACAGATATTAAAACATATAAAAAACTGAAAAAATTTGTAAATAAAAAGCGATTTAACTAATGTTTACAGGACTTATACGAGAAATAGGCAGAGTTAAATCTCTAAATGGCAACTATTTAAATATAAAAAGCTCTCACATAGCAAATATTGGTGATAGTATCGCAATAAATGGTGTATGTTTAACTGTTGTAGAAAATTTATTAGATGGTTTTGTTGTGGAACTTGGAAGAGAAACAAGAGAAAAAGTTGCAATTGAGCGATTTAGTGGAAATGTCCATATTGAACCAGCAATGAGACTTAGTGATAGATTAGATGGGCATATTGTGCAAGGTCATATTGACTGTATTGGTAAAATTATAGATATTCAAAAGCTTAGCAATACAGTTGATTTTTATATTGAAATCGATAGTGAATTTATGAAATTTATAATTCCAAAAGGAAGTATAGCAATTGATGGAGTAAGTTTAACTATAAATGATGTATGTAATAGTAGTTTTAAGCTTAGTATAATTCCTCACACAGTTAATAATACACTCTTTAAAAATTATAAAATATATGATAGAGTGAATATTGAAACTGACATGTTTGCAAGATATATCTATTTTTTGTTCAATAAAAAGCCAACTTGGAGTGATATAGAGCGAATAGAAGCACTCTATTAATAAAAAATCAAAAAAACTTGATTAAATTTTATAAATTTTAGCTATAATACTGCAAGCCGTTTGGCTTTTTTATGTCTTTTTAAAGGGTTATTTTATGGAAACTAATAAATTGTATGTTGGCAATTTAAATTACAAGGCTACATCTGAAGATGTCAAAAATATATTCGCGAAACATGGTAATGTTGTGAGTGTTAAGTTAATAGAGAAAGATGGTTTAAAAAAAGGGTTCGGATTTGTTGAGTTTGAAAACGCTTCAGAAGCAAGTACTGCTAAAGATGCATTAGCTGACCAAGATTTTATGAATAGAAAATTAAAAATCGATTTTGCAAAGCCACCAAAACCAAAATCTGCGAGAATGTAAGGTTAGATTTCTAACCTTTCCTCTCCTATAATTAGGAGTTTTTTTGATTATAAAATATATAACTACAACTCTTGATACTCTTAAATAGGAAAAAATCATGTATGAAACAACAGTAAAAATAGAAAATAGCATTACTACTACTATTAAAACACTTGTCAAATCTGCTGAAGCTGGTGATATTGAAGCACAAAAAAAGCTTGGTTTTATGTTTGCTCACGGAAGTGATGGAGTTGAACTAAATTATCAAGAAGCTTTTAAATGGTATGAATTAGCAAGTAAGAATGGTAGTATTGATGCTAAGAATGATTTGGGTTTTTTATATTTTGAAGGAAGAGGAGTTACTCAAGATTTAAATAAAGCTTTTGAACTCTTTAAAGAAGCAAGTGATGCTGGACACTCATCTGCTATGTTTAATTTAGGATTTATGTATATATCTGGAAAAGGTGTAGCTCAAAATATTGATGAAGCGATTAGACTATTTCAAATATCAGCCGAAAAAGGTGATATGAATGCTCAATTTAATCTTGGATTTTTATATTTTGAAGGTCGAGGAGTTCCTCAGGATTGTAAAACTTCAGTAGAATGGTTTGAAAAATCTGCAAATCAAGGTGAAAAAAATGCAAAAACACTGCTTGGACTTATGTATATTGCTGGAGAGTGTATAGAAAAAAATTCAGATTTAGGTTTTAAACTTTTAAAAGAAGCTGGGATTGCTGGAAGTATTGTCGCTCAATATAATTTAGGTTTAATGTATAAAAATGGTGAAGTTGTCAGGCAAGATTTTAAAGAAGCTTATAATTGGTTTAAAATGGGAGCAATGGCTGGAGATATAAATTCACAAAGAAAACTTGCATATTTATATTATGAAGGACTTGGAGTTGAAAAAAACTACAAAGAAGCTTTTAAATGGTATGAAATGGCTGCTAATGCTGGTGATGATATTGCTCAAAATAAGCTTGGATTTATGTATGCAACTGGAAATGGGGTTAAACAGAGTTATGAAGAAGCTGCAAATTGGTATAACAAAGCAATTGAGTCTGGAAACCATCAAGCAAAATGTAATTTAGCGATACTTTATGCTGAAGGTTTAGGTGTAGCTAAAAATTTAAAAATTGCAAGAGAGTTAGCCGAAGATGGCTATAATGATGGGGTTGAACATTGTAAAAAAATTTGGGATAGATACGAACTATTCAACCATTAAATCTTTTTCAAAATTTTATCAAACTCTGCAATCATATGCTGATTTAAAATTTTTCTCTCTTCTAAACTATTATAAGCATATAATGTTTCTTTAAGATAGTGTATAAAACTTGTAAGTTTTGCAACTAAAAACATTTTAATATGTATATTTGGTGTTACTTCATTATATTTTGCAAGTGATGCAAAAAATGTTAAAATCATATAAAAATCACCAATCACCATATCCATTTTCCATCTTAGCCTTCTCTTAAGTGCTTCATTTAGTTGCGATTTTAACAGTCGAATATATTTCAAGTTTGCACTTAAACTCTTGATTTTAGCATTTTTGAATATTCTATACAAAATCTTGTTATATGTTTTTAACTCCTGAATAATAGTCTCTTCATAATATTCAAGATAGCCTAAATAGTTTTGAATTTCTTGTAACTCTTTTTCTACAACTTCATCTATTTTCATATATGGTTTAAAAACACTTTCTAACTCTTTTTTTAACTCAATATCATCTTTATCATCTAAATGAATTCCGAAGTAATAGTTTAAATTCTTCTTAATATGTTCGATTGTAACATTTTTTGTTTCGCTCTCAACCTCATTTGCAATTTTTATAAATAGATTTGCATCAAAATTATTATTTATATTTTTTTGAAATCCTAAATATTTTTCTATCTCTTTTTCTATCTTATCAAACTCATACATATCAAAAATCCCTCTCTAAAAGTTTGGGAAATATAACAAAAGAATACTTAAGAATAATTAATCTTTTAAATCTTTTTGAGTATAATTGCTCTTTTAAAATTATAAAAAAGAGGTATTATGAGAAAATTTCTAATTAGTGTAGTTGGTGCGAGTCTATTAAGTGGTTTTGTTTATGCAAGTGATGTTGTGGCTACTGTTAATGGCAAAAATATTACAAAAGATGATATAGCAATGTTACTTAGAAATATGCCAAATGTTGATTTTGCTACTCTTCCAAAAGATATTCAAGAAAAAGTTATCAATCAAGCAGTTGAAAGAGAATTATTAGTTGAAAAAGCTAAAAAAGAGGGTGTTGAAAAATCAAAAGAGTATAAAGATGCTTTAGAAAGTATTAAAGATAATATAGCTTTAGAAATTTATATGAAACAACAATTTGATAAAGTTACAGTTACACCTAAAGAGGTTGAAGATTTCTATAAAGCTAATGGTGATAAATTTAAACAACCAGAGCAAGTAAAAGCAAGACATATTCTACTAAAAGCAGAAGATGAAGCAAAAGCAAAATCGATTTTGGAAGAGTTAAAAAAAGCTAAACCAGAAGAGTTAGAAGCTAAATTTATTGAAAGTGCAAAAGCTAACTCAACTTGTCCTAGTGCTACAAATGGTGGAGATTTAGGATATTTTGCTAAAGAGCAAATGGTAAAAGAGTTTTCTGATGCTTCATTTGGAATGAAAAAAGGTGATATGTCAAAAGAGCTTGTAAAAAGTAAATTTGGATACCATATTATTTATGTTGAAGATAAAAAAAGTGCTTCTAATATGGCTTTAGATAAAGTAAAACCTCAAATCGAAGAGAATTTGAAATTAGAAAAGTTTAGAAAATCGATGGAAGAGATGGCAGAGAGTCTCAAAAAAGGTGCAAAAGTCGAAATTAAATAAAAGGGGGCTTTTATGTTAGTTAGTGGAAAAGAAATTTTGAGCAAAGCTCATAAAGAGGGTTATGGAGTTGGTGCATTTAATATTGTAAATTTAGAGATGTTACAAGCAATCTTTAAAGCAGCTGTGGAGTGTGAATCGCCACTTATCTTACAAGCAAGTGAAGGTGCTATCAAATATGCTGGTGCTGATATGCTTAGAGATATGGTAAAAAATATTTCTGATAAATATCCACATATTCCCGTAGCTCTTCATTTAGACCACGGCACAACGGTTGAGAGCTGTATTAGAGTGATTAGAGCTGGTTTTACATCTGTTATGATAGATGCATCTCATCATAAATTTGATGAAAATTTTGAAATGACAAAACATGTTGTAGAAATTGCACATGCTGTAAATGTTGGTGTTGAAGCAGAGCTTGGCAGACTTATGGGAATTGAAGATAATATCGAAGTTGATGCAGCTGATGCAGTGTTAGTAAATGTAGATGAAGCTGAAAAGTTTGTAAAAGGAACTGGAGTTGATTATTTAGCACCAGCAATTGGAACAAGTCATGGAGCTTTTAAATTTAAAGGTGAGCCAAAACTTGATTTTGAAAGATTAAAAGAGGTTAAGCGAAGATGTGATGTGCCTTTAGTTCTTCATGGTGCGAGTGCAATTCCTGAATATGTAAGAGTTGCATTTGAAGGAACTGGTGGAGATTTGAAGGGAAGCAAAGGTGTTCCATTCGCATTTTTACAACAAGCAGTTGAAGGTGGAATTAATAAAATTAATACAGATACAGATTTAAGAATTGCTTTTATGGCAGAAATTAGAAGAGTATCAAATGAAAATCCATCAGAATTTGATTTAAGAAAATTTTTCAATCCTGCAAAAGATGCAGTTACAAAACTTGTAAAAGAGCGAATGCAAATTCTTGGAAGTGTTGGAAAAATTTAATAACTCCAAAATTGATAAAGTGGTCTTTAGAAATAGAGACTACTTTATTAAAAGAGATGACTTAATAGACTACTATTATAGTGGCAATAAAGCTCGGAAACTTTACTACTATTTAACTAATGATTTTCCACAAAATCGAATAATCTCATTTGGTGGTATTCAATCAAACAATCTTTTATCACTATCTGCTTTAGCAAAAGCAAAAGAAAAAGAGTTAATCTATTATACAAAAACTATTCCACAAAACTTAAAAGCCAATCCAATTGGCAATTACAAACACTCTATAAATTTAGGAACAAAATTTATAGAAATTGAGCCAATTAATTGGGATAAAACTATTACAAATCTTACGACTAATCAAAATGAGTTAATAATTAAACAAGGTGGAGCTGAAATAGAAGCTGAATTTGGAGTTAAACTATTAGCTAGAGAAATAGAAAAAGAGTTTGCTAATATCTCAATTTTTTTACCTTCAGGCACAGGAACAACAGCACTATATCTGCAAAAAAACTCTAAATTCAGAGTCTATACAACTCCATTAGTTGGAGATAACAACTACTTAAAAAAACAGTTTTTAGAGCTTGAAAAAGATGAAAAAAATCATCCCATAATATTAGATTTAGATAAAAAATACCATTTTGGAAATTTATATCAAGAATTTTTAGATATATATTTAGAGTTAAAAACTGCTACAACTATTGAGTTTGATTTACTATATGACCCAAAAGGTTGGTTAGTTTTAGATAAATTTAAAGATGAAATTGGCGAAGTAATATATATTCATTGTGGTGGGATTTTAGGAAACGAATCACAATTGGAGAGATATAAGAGAAAATTCACTTCCAGAATAATCTAAATATACCAATGAAAGCTATTATTAGTGCTAAATTTTCTAAATTTTTATCATAAAGTATTAAAAATATCGAAAATAAGATTAGTGCAAATGAGCCAAAAATAGGTTTTAAATAATCTTTAAACTCTTTTTTTAAAAACTCTAACTGATATTTTGATAACTGAATTTCTAACTCTCCACTACTTGCAATATGTAAAAAAGTTTTTAAATTTTTTACACTAAAAGGAAGCTCTTTTAACTCTTCATAAATTGTTTCAAATATTGTATCTTTTGCACCTAATGCTTTTGGAATGCTATTTTGTAAAATTGGTAAAATATCTTTCACTCCATTAAAATTTTTTATATAAGTTGTGCCTAAACCTTCTATTATCGCACTTACTCTAAGTATATAAACAGCATCACTTGGTAATTTAAATGGTAAATTTTTAGTGCTTTCCAATACTTCAAAAGCCAACTTTTGCATAGATTCACTACTTAAATTTTCATTAGAAAATATATCAAACATTTTTTCACTAAACTCTGCTAAAAGTGAATTAGGTGCTTCATAACTTATAGTTCCTAATTTTTTATTTGCCATAATATATGTTTCATAATCTCTTTCATTAGCAGATTTTATAAGTTCAATTATTGCAACTCTTATATGATTTGGAACTCTCTTTACCATTCCAAAATCAAGCAATATTAACTCACCTTTTGAATTTACAAGCAAATTTCCTGGATGTGGGTCAGCATGAAAATATCCATTTATTAACATTTGCAAAGTATAAAAATCTACAAGTTTTGTAATTAACTCTTTAAAATTTATATTAAATTTTTCTAAATTAATCTTATCATCAAATCTAAATCCATCTTCAAAACTCATAACAATAGCATCATCGCTACAAAGTTCAATATAAGGAGTTGGAAATTTAATTCCAGATTTGGAGTAAATTTGGCTAAATTTTTGAAGATTTGAGAGTTCATTTTTTAAACTCACCTCTTTTATAATCATTTCTGAAAACTCTAAAATCAAAGTATCAATTGAGTTTTTTGTATAAAATGAGAAAAATGGTGTAAAAAGTCTATTAAAAAAATTTAAAATTCTAATATCTGCAATAACTTGCTCTTTTATACCTTTTCGCCTAAGTTTTACGGCTACTTTTTGATTTGAATTTAGATATGCAATATGGACTTGTCCAATTGAAGCTGAAGCTATTGGAGAGTTTTCAAATGAAATAAAGCTATTATCTTTAAAAGCCATAGCAAAAACTTTTTTGAACTCAACATCTTTCATCGGTGGAAGTTGGTCGTGAAGATTTTTTAACTCTTCTAAATAATCATTTTCAAAAAAATCAGCTCTTGTCGCCAAAACTTGAGCCAATTTTATGAAACTTGCACCCAATTTTATGGTTATATTTTTCAACTCTTTTGGTTTGAGTGGCTTTACTTTAAATAGTGATTTTTTCTTTTTTATTAACAAAAATAGAGTTAATAAAAATCTAAATACTGCATATATTCTAAAAGGTGAATAAAAAGTTATGATTTTAACTCCTCTTTTAGTTTTGATAAATCATCTTTTGTAGCAACTCCAATCTCATCTAAAGCCTCTTTTATCATCTCTTTTAGTTTAGCTCTTATCTTTTCATCTTCATTTTTACCTTTTTCTTCTAATGAGTTTAAAAAACTTTTAACATCATTTGCACTAATTTTTCCCTTTTCTTCCAAGGTTTTTAGTTCTGCTTCAACTCTCTCTTTTAATAAAACAGCTCCACCAATACCACTAAAAAATAGCTCTTTCAACATATTTACCCCTTTTTATTTATTATCAAGTCAGCTTTTGATTGTAATTTTTTATTCAAAAAACTCTCTTCTCTTTTAGAAAATTTAGTTTCATTTTGTTCTATTGTATCAGATTTTTGCTCAATTTTTATCTCTTGTTTAGTTTTAAAAATTGAAAAAAATAGATATATGATTAATGAAATATTAAAAATAGTAACAATCCATTTAAGTGGTAAAATAGTATCAAGATAGCTCAATTTATTTCTCAAAGTTAGATATTCAACTATATCAATATAAATTATGTGTAGAAAAATTGTAAAAATAGCAATGGCAAAAATGGTCAAAAACCTATTTTTAAACTTATATAAATAGTAGTAAATAAGTGCTGATTTAATGTTTTTAAACATTTAAGCTACCAAAAAATCAAGTCCCAAAAGTGCTAAAAGTGCTATCAAAGATTTACTTTTTAAGTTATCTATAATTTTTTGCTCTTCATCATAAATTATAACTTCAAGCTCTTCATCATTAAAATCTTCACACTTTTTACCATTTTCTGCAACTCTTGCTTTTGTAGCAATAATTGCTCTTTCTCTAATTTTTAGATTTATCTTTTCTCTTAATTTCTCACTTTTTACTTTTGTAAAATCTAAACCTCTGTTAAAGACATCAACACTTTTCTCTTTTAACTTTACTTTTGATAATTTCATTTAACATCTCCACTCTTAGAACTATTAAGTGATAAATATTTCCAAATAATAAATAGTAAAGCTAAAATAAAAATAGGTGCAACAAATGGATAATTTTTTAGTTTATCAAAAATTAAAAGCACAATTTCACTTGCAAAAAATGCTCCAATACCAACAACTAATCCCCAAACAATGGAAGATAAAAAATTTAATATTATAAATTTTTTGAAATCAAATTTTGTAATTCCTGCCACAAGTGGAATTAAAGTTTTAAGTCCATAAATAAATTTTTGAAAAAATATAATCCAAACACCATGTTTTTTCATCAAAACATGACTCAAAGCTATTTTTCTTCTATGATTTTTTAAATATGGATGTAACACACTTTTATTATATCTCCCCATATAAAATAGCAGAGTTGAGCCGATGAAATTGGCAGTAGTAGCCACAATAATTGATGTGGATAAATCCATTTTTTCACTAAAAGATAGAATAGAAGCTCCAATTAGAGCGACCATTCCACCTCCAAATGAGTATAAAAATAGTATTAAATAACCATATTCAATAAGTCCATTTATAATATCTTCCAACTAATAACCTTTAATTTTTAATGAAGTGCATCATTTAACTTCACTTCTCGCTTACTTCTCTTAACACTAACCAAACCATTTAAACTATCCATTCTAAAGTGTAATCCATTCATACCAGATAACTCTTTTGCTTTATAAATTTCTTTAGCTTCAAGTGTTGGATTTATCTCTTTTAGTAATGAATAGTCTTCCATTTTGACTTTTGTTCCAGCTAAAATAGTAACTCCAGCATCTACAATACAGCCATCACCAAGTGATATTCCAAGAGTTGAGTTAGCTCCAAGAAGTGTATTTTTACCAATGCTATTTGGAATACCATCAGTGCCAGATAGAACTCCTAAAATACTTGCACCTCCTCCAATATCACTTCCACTATCTACAACAGCAGAGCTTGAAACTCTACCTTCAACCATTACAGCCCCAAGTGTTCCAGCATTAAAATTTACATAACTAGCCCCTGGCATCACAGTTGTTCCAGCACCAATATATGCTCCAAATCTAACTTTTGAACTATCAAGAATTCTCACATTATCTTCAGGAATTATGTGCATTAAATATCGTGGAAACTTATCTACATAATCTATATTTGGATATGTTCCATTTAATTGCATTTCTATTTTGTTGTCTCTTAAATAGTCAAGCTCAATTGGTGAATTTCCACACCAAGCAACATTTGATAAAATTCCAAAAATTCCATTTAAATTTATTGTTCGTGGTTTCACTTTTTTTAGTGACAATGCAAATAGTTTTAGATATGCAACTTCTACACTCTTTACAACTTCATCACTAAATATGAAAACCATTTTGTAATTAGCAATTTTTAATGGCTCTTTTTTTATGATTTTATAAACTGTTTGAATGACTTGAATATTTTGATGTTTATCATCTTTTGTTTCTGCAATAAATGGAGCAAAATTATCTAAAATCTGCTCTAAAATAGAGATATTTAAATCAAAAATAGCTTCTGAATTTTCTAAATTTGGAGTTCCTAAAGCATTTAAAAATATAGCTCCACTCCCAAAATTTTCATTCCAATTAACTATTGGATAAATAGCTTGAAGTATTTTATCACTATTTTTTTGACCTCTATCAACTTTTGCAATACCAAATGCTAAAGGTTTTCTATACCAATTTTGAGTCTCTATATTTTTTACAAACTCGCTAAACTCTTCCTTACTTTTTATCATAATTTCATCCTTTAAATATTATTGTTTATTAAATTATATAGTTTTTCATCTTAGATTTTAGATATTTCTATTTTATAACCCATCTTATCTGCCCTCTCTATAAGCTTAAATGAGTGAAGATGACAAAAGTTCTTTTCCATATATTCTAACATCTCTTCTGCTTCTTTTTGTGCTTCGACTTTTGTCTTAAACTCTTGTTCTTGCATTAATCCATGTCTATTAAAACATCTACATGGGTTTTCAACATTTACTTTATATATCATTTAAATCTCAATGCCTCCTCTTTTGCAATCTTATCGCATATCTCATTTTCTCTATGTCCATTATGTCCTCTAACCCAAGTTCCAACAACTTTATGTTTTTTGGAAACTTCTAAATATTCAAGCCACAAATCTACATTTTTTACATCTTTAAATCCTTTTTTTTGCCAATTAAAAAGCCATGAGTTAATTGCATTAATTACATAACTTGAATCACTAATTACTTCTACCATACAGCTCTCATTTAACTCTTTCAAACCTTCTATTACAGCTTTTAACTCCATTTGGTTATTAGTTGTATTTTTTTGCCCACCTTTTATAATTTTTTCAAAACTCTTATATCTCAATATTGAGCAATATCCACCAGCTCCAGGATTTCCAAGCGAAGAGCCATCACTAAAAAGTAAAATCTGTTTCAAAGCTATCCTTTATTAAGAGTGTTTCTAATTCAATATCCAAAAGTTTAAAACAGTTTGGACATCTATAAAATGGGATTGGAAAAGTGTGTTTGCAACCATTACAAATATAGCTAAAGCTTAAAGTTGCTTTTGTAACTCCACAACGGTTTAAATCAATTAAAATTGAAAATTCAAAATTTTTAGAACTCTTAATATCTTTTAAATATCCCTTAGCTCCATAAATTTCTTTCACCTCATCACTTAATTTATCAAAATTTATATAACTTTTATCTAAATTCCATAAAATATCAACTATTTTTTTAGAGTTAATCTCATAATTAAATAGTTCATTTGGATAAAATCTTGCCATAAATTCAAAAAAAAGTCGCTCAATTCTACTATCTAAATTATAAAGTTTAATTAACTCAAATTTATCATTTAATTCTATAAGTGATAGTGCTTTTATATATGAATATTCCAAACTTGTATCAATTTCTAACTCATTCAGTGAGTCCAAAAGCAAAAGAGCTGATTTATAATCTTTTAATTTTTCATAAACAATTAGTAAATCATTTAAAATTGCTCCATTTCGTGGATAAAGCCTAAGAGCTTCTATGAATATATCACGACTTCTATGCAAAAATCCAGATTTGAGATATGCTTTTCCAAGTTGTTCAAAAATATGCTCTTTTAAATTTGGTTGATTTAATAACTCTAAATATATGGATATTGCTTTCTCATAGTCCCCATTTTTTATATAGTTTGATGCTAAAAAAAGCAGTGATTCTACTCCCAATAATCCACATTTAATAATCTCTTCAAACTCTTTTTTAGAGTAAATTGAATCGAATTTAGTAAATATTTTAGAAATTGAATTGCTCTCTTCTCGCTCTTTTACTACTCTATAAGCATAGTTTGTAATTGCAACTACTAAGACAATTAAAGTAAAAACTATCAGCCCAAAGAGTGGGTCGCGATACTCAATAAAAAAATTTTCCACAAAGTTTCCTATTTTTGAATTTCAAAATCATCTAAAATTAGATAATTTCCACCACTATTAATTCCATAAAATTTCAGTTGTAACAGTAAATTTCTATTTGTACTATTTACACTATAAATATTTTGACTTTTGAGATAGTTTGCAAACTCATAAGCTATATGGTATTGATATGCAAAGTGGTTTTTTGGATTTTTATAAAATCGATAAAGAGGTTTATTATAAAATGCAAAAAATGTTGTAATAAATAGTGAGCCAAAAAGTGTTGCTCCTAATATTTTATAACTTAATCTATGCTCTTTTATTCTCACTCTAAAGCTTGACATAAATATTTTAACCATCAAAGGAGTTGCAATTACTACAAATGGTGCAAAGTCTTGAATTAAAATTTTTTGTCTAAAAGATAGTAAAAGTGAAAAAATTAGAGCAACAAATGCTATCCAAAAAAGCATATCTCTATTTTCTTTGATAAAAATTCTATATACAGAATAGAAAAAATATATAAATAGAAGTGGTGAAAATATAGCTAAATATGCTCCAATTGTATCTAAAAAGTAGTTTTTTGGTTTTCCTCCAATTGGAAATCCAAATAGATAAATTGATATTGTAAATAAAATCAGTGCAAAAATTGATAATTTTAAATTTCGATTTGTAATCCAATAAAAAAATAGAGACAAATACAAAATCGCAAATGAGTTATCTATAAAGAGTGCAAAAATCAGAATGAAATAAGATATTTTAGAGTTTTGATAATATATAAAAAGTAGTGTTAGAAATATAATCAATCCACTCTCATTAACTAATAGTGCAGAGCTATTTACACCAGTTAAAAGCAGATAAATTATAAGAGTAATTTTTGCATCAATTGGTTTTTTAAAAAAATTTAAAGAGATTTTATATATTAAAATTGCATTAAATAGATGTATTGTGATTGGCAAAACTCTTAAAGTTATATTACTATTTCCAAAAGTTTCTAATATTAGATTTATTATATTTGCAAAAACTCCACCCTCAATATAAATCAATCTCGCTTCTTGTGGAGATATTGAAAGGGAGTTTCCATAAAATAGTAAGAATATGTAATCAACTAAAATTAGATAAATCATAAATCCAAAAAGTTTTGAATTATCTTATGTCCATAATCACTCATTATAGATTCAGGATGAAACTGCACTCCATAAATTTGAAAATCTGCTATTTCTAAAGCCATAATTTCACCATCATCATCACTAAAAGCAGTTGGAATTATCACATTTGGCAAACTATCTTTTTTAACAACCAAAGAGTGGTATCTTGTAGCTTTGAAATGGTTTGAAATATCTTTAAATATTGGTGTATTTTTTGTAATATTTATAGTTGAAGTTTTACCATGCATTAAATTTTTAGCTCTTATAATTTCACCACCAAAAGCTTGACCAATTGCTTGATGTCCAAGACATATTCCAAGAATTGGTAACTTACCTTTAAACTTTTTAATTACATCAAGACAAACTCCAGCCTCATTTGGAGTTGCAGGTCCTGGTGAAATTATAATTTTTTTAGGTTTTAGCTCTTCTATTTCAGCTAAACTTAACTCATCATTTCTAATAATCTTAAGCTCTGCTCCAAGCTCTAAGCAATATTGCACAATATTATATGTAAAACTATCATAGTTATCTATCATTAAAACCATATTTTAACTCCACATTATTTATAAGCATGATTATAACATTATTGGAATAGCAACAATCTTAATATATTTTTAGCTACAATTAAGTAAAATAGCAAAACCACAAAATAGAGGAATTGAGTAATGTTTGAGTATGAAAATTTAAAAAACTATATATTTAAATTAGACCCAGAATTAGCACATGATTTGACATTTTATTTAATGCAATTTACAAATTTTTGTCCATCGTTATTAAATCCAATTGCAAAAAACAGCATAGTTTTAGATAAGATACTTTCTCAAAATATTTGGGGAAGAGAGTTTTATAATCCAGTTGGTTTAGGTGCAGGATTTGATAAAAATGGAGTTGCTATAAAAGCTTTGAGTGCTTTGGGATTTGGATATTTAGAAATTGGCACAGTTACTCCAAAAGCTCAAAGAGGTAACCCAAAACCAAGACTGTTTAGATTTCCCGAAGAAGAGTCGCTTCAAAATGGTTTTGGATTTAATAATGATGGGAGTTATGCAGTTTCAAAAAGAGTAAAAAAATTATATCCATTTGTCATTCCATTGGGAATAAACATTGGAAAAAACAAAGATACAAAAGATGAAGATGCAATTAAAGATTATGAGATATTAATTAAAAATTTCAAAGATTTAGCTGACTATTTAGTTATAAATATTTCAAGTCCAAATACTCCAAATTTAAGAACTCTTCAAAATGCAGATTTTATAAAAGCCCTATTTAGTTTGGGAAAAAGTTTGACTTCTAAACCGATTTTATTAAAAATTGCTCCAGATTTAGAAGTAGAATATGCAATAAATTTGTGTTATGAAGCAATAAATGCAGGAGCAAGTGGAGTAGTTGCAACAAATACAACTATTGACTACTCACTTTTAGCAAATCCTAAAAATTTTGGTGGAATTAGTGGAAAAGCTTTAAAAGATAAAAGCTTTAATCTATTTGTTGAAATAGCAAAAGAGTTACATAAAAAAACAACTCTTATATCAGTTGGTGGAATTGATAGTGGAGAAGAAGCATATAAGCGAATAAAAGCAGGAGCAAGTTTAGTTCAAGTCTATTCAGCGATTGTGTTTAAAGGTCCATCACTGATTAAAAATATAAATTTAGAGTTAGCTGAACTTTTAAAAAGAGATGGATTTTCAAATATAAAAGATGCAGTAGGTGTAAGTTTATGAAAATTTTAGTATCAATTTTATTTATAGTAGGAGCATTAATGGCAAACTCTCTTCCAAAATATTATACAAAGAGTTTAGAAAATGGGTTGCAAATGGTTGCAATTCCTATGAATAGAGGTAGTAATGTAATTGTTACAGATATATATTACAAAGTTGGAAGTCGTGATGAGGTTATGGGAAAAAGTGGAATAGCTCATATGTTGGAGCATCTAAATTTTAAATCTACAAAAAATTTAAAAGCTGGAGAGTTTGATGAAATTGTAAAAGGGCTTGGTGGAGTTAGTAATGCTTCAACTGGATTTGATTATACTCACTACTTTATAAAATCCAGCTCTTCAAATTTGGATAAATCTTTAGAGTTGTTTGCAGAGCTTATGCAAAATTTAGCACTAAAAGATGAAGAGTTTCAACCAGAGCGAGATGTAGTAGCAGAAGAGCGAAGATGGCGAACTGAAAACTCTCCAACAGGATATTTATATTTTAAACTATTTAACAATGCTTTTACATATCATCCATACCATTGGACTCCAATAGGATTTATGGGAGATATTATGAATTGGAGTATTAATGATATAAAAGAGTTTCACCAAAACTATTATAGACCAGATAATGCAATAGTTATAGTAGCAGGTGATATTGATAGTGAAGTTGTATTTAACTTGATTGAAAAACAGTTTAAAGATATAAAAAATCCAACAACTCCAATTAAAAAACAAGATTATCAAATAGAACCAGAAATGGATGGAGCAAAAAGAGTTAATCTTTATAAAGAGAGTGAAGTTGAAATAGTAGCAATTGCCTATCATATTCCAGATTTTAAAGATAGCGACCAAGTAGCTTTGGGTGCAGTTTCGGAGCTTTTGAGTAGTGGAAAAAGTAGTAAATTATACTCTAAATTAGTAGATGCAAAAGGGCTTGTAAATCAAATTTATGCTTATAATATGGAACAAAAAGACCCATCACTATTTATTTTATTTGCAATTTGCAATGTTGGAGTAAAAGCTGAAGATGTAGAAAAAGAGATTTTAGCTGAAATTGAAAATTTAAAAAGTGGCAAAATCAAAAATGATGAGATAGAAAAACTAAAAATCAATACAAAAGCTGATTTTATATTTTCACTTGATAATGCAAGTTCAGTTAGTTCTCTATTTGGTTCATATTTTGTAAAAGGTGATATTGAACCACTGCTAAATAGAGAAGCAGAAATTGAAAAACTAAGTAAAAAAGATATAGTAGAAATAGCTAAAAAATATTTTAGAGTAGATAACTCAATTACAATTATTTTAAAAGACCCAAAGGAAAAAAGATGATAAAAGGTGCGATGACAGCATTAATAACCCCTTTTAAAAATGGAAAAGTTGATGAAGAGGTTTATGCAAAACTAATTGAGCGACAAATTAGATTGGGAATAGATGTAGTAGTTCCTGTTGGAACAACTGGTGAGAGTGCAACATTGAGCCATAATGAACATAAAAAGTGTATTGAAATAGCTGTTGAAGTGTGTAAAAATAGCAATACTTCAGTATTGGCTGGAGCTGGAAGTAACTCTACAATGGAAGCAATAGATTTAGCTACATTTGCACAAAATGCAGGAGCAAACGGAGTTTTAAGTGTTACTCCATACTATAATAAACCAACTCAAGAAGGGCTTTATCAACACTACAAAGCAATTGCAAACTCGATTGAAATTCCATTAATTCTTTATAATGTTCCAGGGCGAACAGGAGTTGATTTAAAACCAAAAACAGTTATTAGACTATTTGAAAATTTTAAAAATATTATAGGAATAAAAGAAGCAAGTGGAGATATTGATAGAATTATAGATTTAGTTTCAAGCTCACAAGCTCTATCTGTAATTAGTGGAGATGATGCGATAAACTATCCAATTCTTAGTAATGGTGGAAATGGTGTAATATCTGTAACTTCAAATCTTTTGCCAGACCAAATATCAAAACTTACAAATTTAACTCTAAATGGAGATTATAAAGATGCTCAAAATTTAAGTAATAGACTTTATGAGTTAAATAAAGTTCTCTTTATTGAGAGCAATCCAATTCCAATTAAAGCTATTATGTATTTAGCTGGACTTCTTTCAAATTTAGAGTATAGATTGCCTTTAGTTGAGCCAAGTAGTGATACTATGAAAAAGTTAGAAGATGTTTTAAGTAAATATGAGGTTATAAAATGACTTTAGTAATAAGTGGAGCAACAAGAGGAATTGGTAAAGCTATTGCTTATAGATTTGCAAAAGATGGTATTGATATAGCTTTTACTTATAATAGTAATGAAGCAGAAGCTAATAAAATAGTTGAAGATTTAGAAACTAATTATAAGATAAAAGCAAGAGCTTATAAACTAAATATTTTAGAGCCAGAAGAGTATAAACAAGTATATAATGAAATTGATAAAGATTTTGATAGAGTTGATTATTTTATATCAAATGCAATTATTTCAGGACGAAGTGTAGTTGGAGGATTTGCTCCATTTATGAGATTAAAGCCTAAGGGATTAAGCAATATTTACACAGCCACAGTTTTAGCATTTATAGTTGGTTCTCAAGAAGCAGTTAAACGAATGCAAAAAGTTGGAGGTGGCTCAATTATTTCACTTAGTTCAACAGGAAATTTAACTTATACTCCAAATTATGCAGGACATGGTAGCTCAAAATCAGCAGTTGAAACTATGATAAAGTATGGTGCAAGTGAGTTGGGAGAGTTTAATATTAGAGTAAATGGGGTAAGTGGAGGACCAATTGATACTGATGCACTAAAAGCTTTTCCAAATTATGAAGAGGTAAAAAGTGAAGTAATAAATCGTTCTCCACTAAAGCGAATGGGTGAGCCAAATGATTTAGCTGGAATTTGTAGATTTTTATGCACAGATGAAGCAAGTTGGATTACAGGTCAAACTATTATTGTAGATGGTGGAACGAGTTTTAGATGAACCTCCCAAATATTTTAGCAACTCTAAGAATTGCAATTGCCCCTTTGATGTTATACTTTTTAATAGGTAGAGATGATTTTGGTAATATTCACTTCTCTTGGCTTGACTATATAGCAGCACTTCTATTTGTAATTGCTTCTGTTACAGATTTTTTTGATGGATATATTGCAAGAGAGTGGAACCAAATTACAACTCTTGGAAAAATTCTTGACCCATTAGCTGACAAAATGCTTATGCTTGCTGGATTTTTAGGACTTATGATGCTTGATAGAGCAAGTGTATGGGCAATTTACATCATACTCACAAGAGAATTTTTTATCACAGGACTTAGAGTGATGATTGTTAGTGAAGGTAGAGATATTGGTGCATCATTTGCAGGAAAAGTAAAAACAGTTTTGCAAATGATAGCTATTGGATTTTTGATTATGAATTGGAGAGGTGAGCAGTTTTTTTATTCTGGTGATATTTTACTTTGGGGAGCAGTGATTATTACACTCTATTCTGGATTTGAGTATATTAGAGATTATGCAAAAGTTTCGAGATTATAATAAATAAATTTATTAATAATCTCTTTTTATATATATTTTAAAATTAAGATGTTAGAATTTAACTTCATTTTTAAATGATAAAAATTATTAATTGAGGAGTTTTCATGTTAGTTACAAAAAAGGCACCAGATTTTACAGCAACAGCAGTTTTAGGAGATAATCAAATTGTCCCTAACTTTAATTTATATCAAAACTTTGGAGCAAAAGGAACGGTTCTATTTTTCTATCCTTTAGATTTTACATTTGTTTGCCCTTCTGAAATTATTGCATTTGATAAAAGACTTGAAGAATTTACTTCAAGAGGAGTTAATGTAATTGGTGTATCAGTTGATTCGCAATTCAGCCATTTTGCTTGGAAAAATACAGATGTAAAAAATGGTGGAATTGGTCAAGTAAGATTTCCATTAGTTGCAGATTTGAATAAACAAATTTCAAAAGATTATGATGTTTTATTGAATGATAGTGTATCTTTGAGAGGTTCATTTTTAATTGATAGTGATGGAACAGTAAGACATGCTGTAATTAATGATTTACCACTTGGTAGAAATATTGATGAGATGATTAGAATGGTTGATGCTATGTTATTTACAAATGAGCATGGTGAAGTTTGTCCAGCAGGTTGGGCAAAAGGCAAAGAAGGTATGAAAGCAGATACACAGGGTGTTGCAGAATATTTAGCAAAACATAGCGAAGAGCTATAATATAAAAGGGATTTTTTCCCTTTTAAAATCTAAAATAGTCTCGAATAGGATTTTGCAAGGCTAAACTTAAATATCTGTTACTTACAAAAATCATAATTTTCTTTTTTAATAGAGTATCTAAAATATTTTCAACTTCACTTTGTGTTATATCTAAATTTTTATCTTTTAGTTTTACAACAATAGTTCCAGCAGATAAAGCTTCATCGCAAACTCTATAAATTTCTGTTTCCAATCCATTTAACTCTATATTTTCAGAAATTGCACAACTTCTAGTATCTTTTATAACCATTTTATTATCTTCATCACTGATAATCAAAAGATTTGGCAACAGCTCTTGATTTAGTGGCTCTTCTGTTAAATATCCAAGCTCTCCTAAAACATAAAACTTTTCTCTCCATTTAGCCATTATCTCTTTCAATTTTTCCCAAATTGGTCGCTCTTTTCCATCATTTACAATAGATAAATTTCTATTTTCAAAAAAGTATGCTAAATTTGAAATCTGCTCTTTAGTTAAATCATAAATATAATCATAAGCTTTTGTTGGAACCAAATCCAATCCATACTCTTTTTGATTTAAAGCATAAACACTAAATCTATCATATCTAATAGGAGTTCCAGAGTTCCAAGGAGCTTGAAAATGTTCTAAAAGTGGCACCATTTCAAGCTCATCAGCATACCACTCATCTTTTTCGTTTGGCACATCAGCTAAATAGTTCCAACTAACTAAAATTCCATACTCTCTACACCATTTGAGTAGTTGAATATTATGATAAGACATGGCTCCCTTTTTCAAAAGTTTCAATACTTTATCATTCAAGCTCTCAATTCCAGGTTGAACCCAAAAAATACCTGCATCAGCTAATAGTTTAACTTCATGTTTTGCAACATTTGCTTTTATTTCATAAAAAAATTTCAAATCTCTTTTATCTTCACTTAATGTTGGCAAAAGTGTTTCATAATACTTTTTATCCAAAATATTATCAACTAATTCAAAAAATGGAATATTATACTTTTCATACAACTCGTTTATCTCATTCATAGCTCTATTGGCACTTTTTGAACGAAAACCGATAATATCTTGACTCAATCCACAAAATGTACATCTAACCTTTTCACCCCACCAACATCCTCTTGAAGTCTCTAATAAAAGTGCTGGAAATATATTTTTATCCATCTCTTTTTTTGATAAATCTTCAAAATAGTCTTGAAAATCTGGAGTTGGTAATTTATCAATATTATGCACAATACTGATTCCAGCTTTTCTACTTAGTCCTTCATGCCTATTTTGTGGATAAAAAACATAATCTTTAAATTCTGACATATCTTCTAAATCACCACTTAATGCTTTTTTGCAAAATAGTGGAAACGATTCATCTCCATCACCAGAAAAAACATAATCCACAAATGGAAAATATGTGTGCAATATACAACCAAGTTCTGTTTCACAATTTGCACCACCCAAAACTGTAATAACATCAGGTTTTAACTCTTTTATCTTTCTAAGTAGTGCTAAAGATGAACAATTTTGCTGAAACATTGAGCTACAACCAACAATTTTTGGATTTTCAGCCAACACTTCCAAGGCAATTTCATTCACAAAATCTGCTGTTTGATTTCTTACTTTTATCAAATCTTCAGTTGGAATAGCTTTTGATATAAATTCAAAATACTCTTCATGACAAGGTTCAAAATCTGGAAATAGTGCTTTTGAAAATGTCCATTCGCCAATTAAATCTAAATTTGATGAAACATTAATTCTATTATAAAGTCCAAGTCCTATCTTTTTTGCAAAATTAAGTGTTCCATGAATAACTTTTGAACTAATTCCTATCTCTTTAAGTTCAGCGCTCAAATAGCCAAGCCCAATAGACGGTCTATCAGCAGTCCCATAAGGCATAAAAACCAAAACAACATCGCTCATGAAATTCCTTTATATTTAATAATATTTAGATTATACTTATAGAAACTAAAGTTGTCAAATAAGTAAATAAATTAAATAAATTCGATACTATTTCAATCTTAATTTATTTTATAAAGGAGGTTTTATGTTATATGCACATAGCTATTTTAGTCTATTTGGAATGATGGCAACAAGTATAAATATTAAATTATTAGCTTTTTATAGTTTAATATCTAATTTACTTAGTTTAACCACTCCAAACTATCTAAAATATGAGCTTTTTAGAGTGATACAACAAAATTTAACAATAAAGGAAAAGTGTGAAAAAAATTAGTTTAATAGTTGCAACGATATTAGCAACTAATATAAGTGCAAATGAGATTTTAGACAAAGTTATAATAACTGCTACAAAAAGCCAACAATCAATTAAAAACATAACTTCAAATGTGGAGATAATCACTTCTGAAAATCTGCAAGAGCGACATATTTCAACAGTTACAGAAGCACTAAATTTAATAAGTGGTATCAATTTTACTAATAATGGTGGTTTTGGACAACCAACTGCAATATATTTGAGAGGTTTTGATAGTAAAAGAGTTTTAGTTTTGATTGATGGTATTAGATATAATGATATATCTTCTGCAAATGGTGCATCATTTGAAAATTTAATAGTTAGCGATATTAAACAAATAGAGATAATAAAAGGTGCCGAAAGTGGTATTTGGGGAGCTGATGCAAGTGCTGGAGTTATAAATATAGTTACAAAAAATTCCAAAATTGGAAATTATGCTTATGCAAATTTGGAATATGGAACATTTAATACAAAAAAATATGGAGCTACTTTTTCTCATAAAGATGAAAAGTTTGATATAAGAGTTGGAGCAAATAAAATTCAAACTGATGGATTTAGTGCATTTGCTAAAAAAGATAAAGATATAGATAGTTATGAAGATGATAGTTATAAAAATGAGACAATAAATATAAAAGCAAGTTATAATATAAATGAGCAAAATAGTATAAAATTTAGCCATAGAAATATAGATGTTTATGGTGAATATGATAGTTTTGATGGTGATTCTAATGACTCATACACCAAAAAAGAGAAACTATCACAAATTGTTTATCAAAATAGCAGTGGGTTTGCTTTAAGTGAAATTTATGTAAATCATTCACTATTTGAGAGAGATTATTCGGCTGGTTTTGGACTTGATGGAGAGATTTATGAGTATGGAGCAAAATCTGATATTAAATATAATGAGAGCGATTTTGTAGTAATTGGTGCTGATTATAAAAGTTTTAAGCATAAAAGTGGATTAAATAAAAAGTTTGATAATGATGGCATTTTTATTACAAATAGTAATATAATAAATTCTCAAACTATAATTAGTGAATCTCTTAGATTTGATAGTTATGATGCTTTTAGCAATAAATTAACAGGTAAATTTGGAGTGAAACATAACTTCAATAGCGATTTTTATAGCTCTTTTAATATTGGAACGGCTTATAATGTGCCAACACCATATCAATTATATGATATAAGTTATGGAAATAGCAATTTGGGTGCTGAAGATACAAGCAGTTATGATATAAGTTTGGGATATAAAAATTTTGAAATAACATATTTTAATAGTAGAGTTAGAGATATTATCGATTATGATTTTGCTACTTCAAAATATGCAAATATTGATGGTATTTCAAAAATTAAAGGTTTTGAAATAGATTATAAAAGAGAGTTAATTGAAAATTTATATGCAACAATTAGCTATACAAATTTAGATGCAAAAGATAGCAAAAGTCAAAAATTAGCAAGACGACCAAAAGATAGTGTTAAATTAGGGCTTGATTATTACCTAAACTCTTTGCATTTAGGATTAGTTGGTGAGTATATTGGAGAGAGATATGATAAGGCAAATGAAGCTGGAGAACAAACTGGTAAGTATGTAGTTGCAAATTTTATAACAAATTATGAATTTTCAGACAATTTTAATTTTTATGGAAAAATTGATAATATAACAGATGAAAAGTATCAAGTCGTAGATAATTATGCTACAAGTAAAAAAGCATATTATGTGGGAGTTGAAGCTAAATTTTAGGAGGAGAGATGTCTAATTTAGCACATATTGAGCGATATACAAAAGATGACTTTTATAAATGGGAAGGTGAGTGGGAATTGATTGATGGGGTTGCTTATGCAATGTCTCCATCACCAATATTTAATCATCAATATGTAAATGGAAAAATTTATAGACAGTTAGATGAAAAATTAGATAAATGTAGTGAGTGTTATGCTGTTTTTGAAACTGATGTAGAATTTAGTGAAGATACAATTATAAAACCTGATTGTATGGTTATCTGTTATGAACCAATTGATAAATTAAATAAAGCTCCTGAAATAGTGTTTGAAATTATTTCAAAAAGTAGTGCAAAGCGAGATGAAATTTTGAAATTTGATTTATATCAAAGTGAAGGTGTTAAATACTACATTATAATATATCCAGATGGCAAAAAAGCTAAAGTTTATAAGTTGGAAAATTTCAAATATGTAAAAATTGGAGATTTTAGTAGTGAAAGTTTTGTGTTTGAATTGAGTAAATGTAAAATAGATTTTAATTTTGAATTAATATGGCGAAAATAGTTATATTTTTAATATTTAGTATATATTTATTTGCAATTGATAGAGTTGTGGCTCTATCTCCTGCTATAAATGAGATTATATTTGCACTTAATGAAGGTGATAAAATTGTTGGAAATAGTGAATTTTGCGATTATCCAATTAAGTCAAAAGCTATTTTTAAGGTTGGTGGTTATATGTCGCCATCATTAGAAAAAATAGTATCACTAAAACCAGATATTGTAATTATGGAAGATAGTTTTTTGGAAACAAAACTTAAAGCTTTGAATATTCAAACAAAAGTTGTGAAAATAGATAACATGAACTCAATAAAAAACTCAATTTTAGAAATTGGAGAACTTTTAGATAAAAAAGATAAAGCAAACTATTTAATAAAAGATATAGATTTAGCACTAAATTCATTAAAAAATATTATTGAAAATAGAAAAATTTTGGTTGTAATTGGTGAATATTTTTCACTTTCAAAAGATATTTTTGTAGCTGGAAATAATTTATATTTTAATGATTTAATAGCTATTAGTGGAAATATAAATGGCTCAAAAACTAATATTTTAAATTTAGAAAAAATCATTTCAATAAATCCAGATATTATAATTATATTAGCTCCTTATAATAAAGATAAATCAAAGTTAATTACTCCATGGAAATTTATTCCAATTAATGCAACTAAAAACAGTAATATTTTTGTTGTAGATAAAGATTATGCAGGAGTTCCAAGCGATAGAGTTATACATTTTATAAACGATTTTAGAGGCTTTTTAGTTGAAGTTAAAAATAGATAATTTATCAAATTTTTATCTTAAAAATATATCTTTTGAATTGAATGATGAGAATTTAGTAATATTGGGATTTAATGGCTCTGGCAAAACTACACTTGCAAAATCAATTGTAAATTTATTAGAAAATTCACAAATTTATATTGATAATATTTTGGTTTCTAAACTTAAAAATAGAGAAAAACTACTAAATTTTACACCTTCATATTTAGATATTTTTGATGAGTATATTATTGTAGAAGAGTTTTTAAATCTTAATTTAAATATAAATAGTAATTTTTCAATTTTAGAGATTTTAGAAGCTTTGGATATTTTATATCTTAAAAATAGATATTTGAAAGCTTTGAGTAGTGGAGAAGCTCAACTAATTCTATTTGCTTCAGCGATTTTACAAAATGCTTACTTTAGTATATTTGATGAACCAACTGCAAATCTTGATAGCTCAAAAAATATAAAAATTTATAATATGTTAAATAGTTTTAAAAATTTTAAAATAGTTATCACTCATGATATTAATTTAGCTTATAAACTGAATTATCGAACTATATTTATGCAAAATGGTGAAATTATTTATGATGGAGTAACACTTTTTGAGAATTTAGAGCTGATATTTGGAAACTCAATTAAGAGAGTAAATGACTATTTTGTGATAAATTATAAATGAAATATTTATTAATATTTATTAGCATGTTAGCTCCATTTTTTGGAGATATAAATATAAATTTATCAAATATTTTCAATCCTCAAACCCTCGATTATATATTGTTTTGGGATTTAAGAGTTCCACGATTTATTGTAGCTTTTTTTAGTGGTGCAACACTTGCTTTAAGTGGTTTGATTTTTCAAGCAATTTTTAGAAATCCACTTACAACTCCTTTTACTCTTGGAGTATCAACTGGTGCTACACTATTTTTTGCAATTGCTATAACTATTCCTATATTAACTCAATTTGCAAATATATTAAGCTTAATTGGTGCATTATCCACAACAATTTTAATCATATTTTTTTCTAAAAGATTGAAAAAAAGTGATACAAATTCTTTGCTTTTAATTGGAATTGCCCTCTCATTTTTTTACTCTGCTACACTTATGATAGTATATTATTTAAGCAATCTTCAACAAACTTACTCAATTATGAGATTTACAATGGGAAGTTTAAGTGTTGTTGGTTTTAGTAGTGGTTTTTATATCTCATTTTTTGCTTTAGCACTACTTTTTATAATTTTTAAGTTCAAATATGAGTTTAAACTAATATTAGTATCTCATGAATTTGCATATCTAAAAGGTTTAAATGTAAAAAAGATAAATTTAATACTTCTATTTAGTGTATCTATTACTGTTGGAGTTTGTGTTAGTATTGTTGGCCCAATTGGATTTGTAGGACTTGTAATCCCTCATATTATAAAATTAATTTATAAAAAAAGTAGTGATAAGTTATTACTAGAAGTCTTTATTTATGGTGGAGTTTTTTTAGTAATTTGTGATTTTATTTCACGAAATTTAGGCACAACTTCAGAAATTCCAATAGGAGTTGTAACCTCATTTATTGGAGCTCCATTTTTTATATATATTATAAAAGATAGAAAATAGAGCTATTTGCTCTTATTGCTATCTTTTTTATCTTCTTTTTTTGCCTCATCTTTTTTGGTTGTATTACTATCTCTTCGCTCATCTGCAACGACTCTTCGCTCTGATTTTAATCTATCTGAATAGTCATCATATTTTTCATTTGCACCAAAGAGAGCAAAACTAAAAAATATTACTAAAATAACAACTTTTTTCATGTCAATCCTTTAAATAAATTTAAGTTACTCATTTCTTAAAACATCTAAAACATCAATATCCGATGCAAGTTTAGCTGGATAATAAGATGACAAAGATACTATCGTAATTGAGCCAAGAATAATCAAAGTTAAATCTAAACTTGATAACTCAAATGGAAGTTTTGAAAATCCATAAACACCTTCTGGAATTGCTACGATATTAAAATTGCTAAGTAAAAATATTCCTAAAAATCCAAATATAACTCCAAAAAGAGTTCCAAATCCACCAATTATAAAACCTAAATAGAAAAATATTTTCTTTATTTCCAATTTTGAAGCACCAAGCGATAAAAGTAGTGCTATCTCTTTTCGCCTATTCATAACGGTCATAAGAAGTGAGCTAATAATATTAAGTGATGCAACAACAATAATTAACATTAAAACTATAAATAGAGCCTTTTTTTCCATAGCAAGTGCTGAAAAAAAGTTTTCATTCTGCTCCCACCAACCAATAATGCTAACTCCACTATCTTTTAAAAATAGCTCTAACTTTTTTATATCTTCAAAAGGTTTGTACGAATATACATGTATTCCTTCTATCTCATTATCTTCTAAATGTTTAAGCTTTCTAATCATATTTATATCTGCATACATATAAGCTTTATCATAAGCACTTAAACCAGATTCAAAATATCCAGCAATTTCAAATTTTTTAATTGTTGGCATAAATGATAATCCCGTTGGCTCAAGAGATGTAAAAATTAACATTCCATCTTTTGAATTTGAAAACATGGTTTCATAATTTTTTTTACCAATTATAAGACTTTTTTTATCAAAGCTAACTCCATTTACTGCTTTTTTAAAAACAGGATTAATTTCTGCTTCACTCATAAAATCCACACCAAATACAATTCCACCATTTAAAACTCTACCTTTTTGCAAAATCGCATGAGAGCTAATATATGGACTAAATTTTAAATCAGGAAAACTCTCTCTCAATTTATATAAAATATTAATATCTAAGCTATATAAATCAGGCACAATTGTAAGTGGATAGTTCATAACCGATAGTTTTCGTTCAAACTCTTTATCAACTCCATTCATCAAAGCCATCGCAATAATTAATACCATAACCCCAACCATAACTCCTAAAAATGCCAATATTGCACTAATGGATATAAATGGGATTGATTTATCAAACCTTAAATATCTTCTAACAATATAACTTACAACAGTATCTTTCATAATTAACCTTTAAAAATGGTGTGGTTTGCAATTATTTCTAAATTTTCCTCTAATCGCTTTTGCAAAAATTGTGATTTTAGTTCTACTTTTTTTTGCTAATTGTAAAATTTTGACTCTATCTTTAGGCTTAAAACTAAACAAAAGCTCATACTCTTCTCCACTACATCCAACTCTTTTATTAAACTTTTTAAAAAATTTAAAACCTATTTTGTTAATTTTAGAAACTCTACCAAGTTCAAAAAATAGTCCATCTGATATATCAAGCCCACTTGTAAAAACTCCACCAGCTTTTTGAATAAAGCTATGTTTTAAATTTAAATTTATAAATTTTGATTTTTTACTAAGTTTTCCACCTCTTAAAATGTGTGTTAAATCTTTTTTAACCTTTCCAATATCTCCACTAAAAGCCATTAAATCTCCTAAATTTATTCCATGCCTCATAAGTGGTTTTTTGGTTTCTGCTATTAATGTAATTGAAATATCCAGTTTTTTGTTACTAATTGTATCACCACCAATAATATCTATATTATATTTTTTTGCAACATCCAAAAATCCATCTGCCAACTCTTTTAACTCTTGCTTTCCAAACTCTTTTGGAATAGCTATACTAAGTAGTGCAAATAGTGGTTTTGCATTCATAGCTAAAGCATCTGAAACATTCACAAGTAGGCTTTTTCTCGCAATATCAAACAGACTCATCCAACTTCGCTTAAAATGAACATCTTCACAAAAAGCATCAACACAATATACATATTTTCCAATAACTGCTCCATCATCACCTATTTTTTTTGAGTAAAATTGTGATATAAAAAAGCTCTCTTTATCCATCTTTTGGCCCTTACTTTTTGCAAAATTGTAACACACTTTTGTTGTAAGCTTCATCTAAAATCTAACCTTTAAACTTTATAATATGAAAAAATGTTATAATCCAAACAAATTTAAAGTAAGGAAATTGAATGAGTATTGTTTCTACTTACGATGTAGTGATTGTTGGTGCTGGACTTGCAGGGTGTGCTGCTGCAAGAGAGATACAACTATCTGGTTTGAAAGTTGCCGTAGTAACAAAACTTCATCCTCTAAGAAGCCACTCTGGTGCTGCTCAAGGTGGAGTAAATGCAGCTTTAAGTGATGAAGATAGTGTTGAGCTACATATGTTTGATACTATTAAGGGAAGTGATTATTTAGCAGACCAAGATGCAGTTGAGCTTATGTGTGGATTAGCTCCAACGACTATTAGATGGATAGAAGATATGGGTGCTGCTTTTTCACGAAAAGATGATGGCAAAATTGCACAACGACCATTTGGAGGACAAAGCAAACCAAGAGCTTGTTTTGCAAGAGATAGAACGGGACTTACACTACTTCAAACAATTTATGAACAAGCACATCGAGTTGGAGTTCAATTTTTTGATGAGTATTATGTGGCTGATTTACTATATAAAGATGGTGTAGCTTATGGAGTTAGCTGTTATGATTTAAAAACTTTAGAGCCAAAAATATTTAATGCAAAAGCTGTAATGTTTGCAACTGGTGGATATGCAAGAGCTTTTAAAATTAATTCAAATGCTCATGCAAATACAGGTGATGGATTATCAATTTTTGCAAGAAAAGGACTTCCATTAGAAGATATGGAGTTTGTGCAATTTCACCCAACTGGTTTAGCTGGAAATGGAGTTTTGATTTCTGAAGCTGCAAGAGGTGAAGGTGGAAAGCTTTATAACTCAAATGGTGAGCGATTTATGGAGCGATATGCAAAAGAAAAAATGGAATTGGCTCCAAGAGATGTTGTAAGTAGAGCAATTACAAAAGAGGTTTTAGAAGGTAGAGGAGTTGGAGCTAATAAAGATGCTGTATATATTGATTTAACACATTTAGGTGAGAAAATCATAATGGAGCGACTACCAGAGCTTAGAGATTTAGCACTCACATTTTTAGGGCTTGATATGATAAAAGAGCCAATTTTAATTAGTGCAACAGCTCACTACTCAATGGGTGGAATTCCTGTTGATATAAATGGACATGTCAGAAAAAATTCTAATGAATTAACAAAAGGTCTTTATGGTGCTGGAGAGTGTGCTTGTGTTAGTGTTCATGGAGCAAATAGACTTGGTGCAAATTCACTTTTAGAAGCACTATTTTTTGGAAGACATGTTGGTAAATCAATTATAAATGATATAAAAGATTTAGAATTAATTAAAGCAAGTGATGATGATGCCAAAGGTATGTTAAATGAAATTAACTCAATTTTGACAAATAATGGTGTGGAGCAAGTATCAAAATTAAGAGAGCGATTACAAGAGAGTATGACAAATAATGCTGGTGTTTTTAGAACAAAAGAGAGTTTGCAAACTCAAAAATCGGTCTTAAAAGAGTTAAGAGAACGATTTAAAAATATTAGAATTATGGATAAATCAAAAATTTATAATACAGATTTACAAGAAGCAATAGAGCTTGGACATATGTTAGATTACTCAAGTTTTATAGTTGAAGGTGCATTAAATCGAGAAGAGAGTCGAGGAGCACATTTTAGAGATGATTTTCCAAAGAGAAATGATGAGAAGTTTTTGAAACACACAATGGCTTATATGGATGAGAATGGGGAAGTTAGATTAGAGTATATGGATGTTGTAATTGGTAGATTTGAGCCACAAGAGAGAACATATTAAGGATAAAATAATGGAATTAAGTAGCAAAAAACTTACATTTAGAGTTTTTAGATTTAATAAAGAGACAGATTATCTCCCATACTATAAAGAGTATGAGCTATTGGTGTCAAGTGATGATGTAATGCTTGATATTTTAAATAAAATCAAATGGGAAATTGATGGTTCTTTAAGTTATAGAAGAAGTTGTAGGCACGGTATTTGTGGAAGTTGTGCTATTAAAGTTAATAATAAACAGGTTTTAGCTTGTAAAGAGAGAGTTTTTGATTTGGTTGAAATTTTTGGAACAACTCTAACAATTGAGCCACAAAGCAAAAAAAGAGCAATAAAAGATATGGTAGTTGATAAACAAGATTTTTGGACTAAATATGATAGCGTAAAACCATATCTAATAAAAGAGATAAACGAAACACCAGAGCAAGAAAATCGAATGACTCCACATCAATATGAAGAGCTTTTAGAAGCAGATTATTGCATTCAGTGTGGAGCTTGTTATTACTCTTGTCCAGTTGTTGAAGTAAATGAAGAGTATATTGGACCAGCTGGTTTTGCAAAAGCATTTAGATTTAACGCTGATATTAGAGATAGTGCAAAAGTAGAGCGATTAGAAGTTGTAAATGAGATGGGTAGTGGTGTTTGGGATTGTGTAAAATGTTTTGAATGTGGTGAAGTTTGTCCAAAAGGTGTAAATCCAATTGAAAAGATTACAAAACTACACAATCAAGCATTTGAAGAAGGAGTTGCAAAAAGTAATGTAGCAACAAGACATGCAGTTGGATTTAAACACTCAATAGCACAATATGGTTTCTTAGATGAAGGAATGCTTGTAGCTTATAGCGAAGGAGTTGGGGTTGTGAAACATCTTCCAGAAGCAATAGCTATGTTTAGCAAAGGAAAAATTAAACTACCATGGCAGATGCCAAAATCTAAAAACTTAGATGAGGTTAAAAAGCTTATAAAAATCTCTTCAACTGTGAAATTTTAAAGGATAATAAATGCTAAGATATGCACTATATACGGGATGTACTGCAAAAGAGAGTACTCCAGAGTTGCTAAAATCCACAATGGAAGTTGCAAATGCACTAAATATTGAGCTAAAAATTTTAGAAGAAGCGAGCTGTTGCGGAGCAAGTCATCTTCAAGATTTTGACCCATTTTTATCACATGTTTTAAATGCAAGAAATATCTGTTATGGTGAGAAGTTGGGTTTAGATATTGTTACAATTTGCAACACTTGTCAATTAAATCTCTCTATGACAAAAGATGCTCTTGATAACAGTATAGAATTGAAAGCAAAAGTAAATGCAAAATTAAAAGAGGTTGGATTAGAGTATAAAGGAACTTCAAAAATTAAACATTTCTTGTATGCTTTGCGAGATGATTTGGGATATGAAAAAATTACAAAAAATGTTAAAAAGCCTTTGAGCGATTTTAATATTGCACCATTTTATGGTTGTCATAATATCAGACCATCAAAAATTCAAAACAAATCAAATATAAATGAAAATCCTTATGTTCCAACATCATTAGATGAGTTGATAGTTGCACTTGGTGGAAAAAGTGTAGATTATTCGCATAAAAATAGATGTTGTGGATTTCATGTAGATTTACAAGCACCAGAGACATCAAAAAGACTTATGGGAAATGCTTTGCTTGATGCAAAAGATAATAGTGCAGACATGGTTGTAACTCCGTGTCCATTGTGCCATTTGGTTTTTGATGTGCAACAAAAAGGGGCAGGAAAAGTTGCAGGTAGAGATATCGATTTACCAATTTTGCATATGCCTCAAATGGTTGGATTAGCTCTTGGGATTGAACCTAAAAAACTTGGCTTAAATCATCATGTTAGTAAAGTTACTTTCATCTAAGTTTTATAGAGTTTTAATTCTTTTTTGATTAGAATGAGTTTTCAATAATAAAAAAAGGGGAAGAAATGCCAACAATTAATAGATATGTAGATATTTCAACAGTTGAGCGGGAAGCTAAAAAAGATTATATCGATAGACATTCACCATTTGTCCATTGTGAAAGTTCAGCTAAAAAGGGTGAAAAGTTTTGTGTAAAAGTGCAAATGGGAAATGATTACAAACATCCAGATGATTTTGACCATTATATTGCAAAAATCGCTCTATTTGATGGAGAAAAACTATTAGCAGAAACTACATTTTTAGCTGGAACACAAGGAAATGCACCAGCAAATGCAGAAGTTCATTTTATGATAGTTCCAACAAAAAATATGAAATTAGTAGCTCAAAGTTATTGCACAAAGCACGGTGTTTGGGAAAGCGACCCTGTGAGTGTTGAAGTAGTGGAGTAATCTCCACTGCTTTTATGCTAAAAAATGAGTTATTGAGTGAATTATATAAGCTCAAACTGCTTGGCTTTGAGTTTGTAGATGATATAAAAATCCAACAAGATACCACAAATTTACCTTCAAATCTATCAGTTTTAAAATCTTTTATCTCAAATTGTCATTTGTGCAATTTATCCAAAACAAGAAAAAATATAGTCTTTGGCGAAGGAAATATACAAAGTAGCCTTATGTTAATTGGTGAAGCTCCAGGAGAGCGAGAAGATATATTGGGAAGACCATTTGTTGGAAAAGCTGGAGAGTTGCTTGAGCGAATTATTACTAATGTTTTAAAAATAAAACGGAGTGATATATATATTGCAAATATCTTAAAATGTCGTCCTCCACTAAATCGTCCTCCAAATGATGAAGAAGCCAACTGTTGTTTGCCATATCTATTTAAACAGATAGAGATTATTAATCCTAAAATTATAGTTGCATTGGGAAGTAGTGCTTATAAATATTTGACTAATGATACAATAGCAATTACAAAGATAAGAGGTAAGGTTTTAAATTTTAAAGGTAGGATTTTAATCCCAACATACCATCCAAGTTATCTTTTGAGAAATGAGTCTGCTAAAAAAGATGCTCATTTAGACTTTTTAAAAATCAAGGAGTTTTATGAAAATCTATCTACTAATAGTCCTAATATCTCTTAATCTATTTGCAAGACATCAACCCTCACCACTACCTACACTTGATTATGAAGTTGTAGATATTGATTTGAGAAAGTGCGATGAAGAGTGTTTAGGTAGGTTACTAAATCAAGGTGAAATATTCTCATTTTTAGCAAAATATAAAGGCGAATTCGATGGTTCACTAAAAGAGAGTTATGAAAAATTTGCAAAAGAGTTGCATATAATTTCAGATACTATAAAATCAGATACAACAGAAGTAGCAATGGAACAACAAATAGAAACTCCACAAGGTTTTAGATTAAAACATAAAATAGCAGTTTTACTACCTAAAAAAGTTGTAGGTAGATATGCAATTTCATCTACTTCATCAATGTTATCTTATCTACTTTCAAAAAATATAGATTTTGAATTAGAAATTTTTGATAGTGTTGATGAGTCAAAAGATTCAATTTTTTCTACAATAGAGCAAATTAAAAGCTCTGGATTTAAATATATAGTAGCTGTTGTAACTCCAAATGGTGCAGATATGCTTGTAGATTGTGCTTCTGATTTATCTATTTTTATACCAACTGTAAATATAAAAGATGCAAAAAGAGTAGATTCTAATATTATATTTGGTGGAATTGATTATGCTTTGCAGTTGGAGAAGTTAAATAAGTTTGCAAATCCAAAAGTTGCTATTTTTGATGATAGTAGCCCTATTTCAAATAGACTTTTTAGTCTTATTTCTCAAACTCAAAGCCCAATGTATATTACACATTTAGGAGAAAGTGATAATTTAAAAAATATTTTAACATCAAAATATAGTGGTTCTACAATATTTTTAAATACACCAATTGTAAAAAGTAGTCTTTTACTTTCACAATTTACATATTACTCAATTTCACCACACTCAATTTTATCAACACAAATAAATTACAATCCTCTTTTATTGACTTTGACTCAAGAACAAGATAGAGATAATTTATATATTGCAAACTCTATAACTTATTTAGAAGATGTAGTTGAAGATGTAAATAGAGTTATGGGAAATGATATAAAATATGATTGGATAAACTACTCTGTAAGTATTGGGCTTGATTATTTAATATCTAAAATAGAGCCATCATACAAAAGGGCTTTTAAAGAGCAAATAGAAAATAATCAAGTTATTTATAATATTCAAATTGTTAAAGGTTCAAAAAATAGCTTTATGGTGGTTGAGTAGTTTTTAAAATATTATAAATGGAGAATGTTATGAGTTATGTTTTGATAATTGGTGCAAAAAGTGATATAGCAAAAGAGATAGCTTTAGAGTATGCTAATGCTAAATATGATTTATATTTGGCTGGTAGAGAAATTGAAAGTTTAAATAAATTTGAAATAGATTTAAAAGTTAGAAGTGGTGTTAATATAAATTTATTAGAGTTTGATTTATTAGATTTCAATTCTCATGAGAACTTTTATAATAGTTTAAATCCGAAACCAATAATTACAATTTGTGTTGCTGGATATTTAGGTGAGCAATCAACTGCCCAAAGTGATTTTAGCGAAGCCAAAAAAATTATAGATACAAACTATGTTGGATTTGTAAGTATTTTAAATATCATAGCTCAAGATTATGAGAAAAATAGAGTTGGCTCAATTATTGGTATAAGTTCTGTTGCAGGAGATAGAGGGCGAAAAGCAAACTATATTTATGGAAGTGCAAAGAGTGCTTTTACTACATATTTAAGTGGGCTTAGAAATAGATTGTTTAACTCAAATGTAAGAGTTTTAACTGTAAAACCAGGATTTGTATATACAAAGATGACAGAAAATTTAACTTTACCAGCAAAACTTACAGCAAATCCAAAAGATGTAGCAAAAGATATATTTAAAGCAGAACAGAGTGGGAAAGATGTAATTTATACTAAATGGATATGGAAATTTATTATGCTGATTATAAAGAGTATTCCAGAAAATATATTTAAAAGATTAAGTATATGAGATTTTTAAAAGAGAGTTCAATTTTATTATCAGTTATATTAATATTAATATTTTGGTTGAAACTTCATAATTTCACTTATGATAATCAATTATTAATGCAAGGCAATATAAAAACTTTAGAGTTACCATTTGGTGGAAATACTCCAAATGGTTCATTTCAAATTAGTGGAAAGTTTGACTCAAATATATTTTTAGATAACACATTTCATATACTTCCAGATGATTGTTTAACTTCTCTCAAAATAAATGACAAAATTGTAGATTTTAGTGGATTAAATATAAATTTATGTGATTGGGGTAAAGGCTTTTATATAGATTTATCAAAATATATGGTAGATGGTGAAAATAGTTATATTGCAACTTTGAAAAATGGTGGAGGATATGGAGCTTTTCATATATCTCAAAAATTTAATAAAGAGCAACCAAAATTTTTCAAGTTATCAATTCTATTTTTAATAATTATCTTTATTCTATTTTTTATTTTATTTAATTTACATTTAAAATCATGTTTGCAATCAATTATATTATCATTTGCTATGAGCTATTTTATTGCATTTTTTATGAGTATAGACTATTTACAGTTTGGACATGATGTAAAAGCTCATATAGATTATGTAAATTTTATATTAAATAATTTTTCACTTCCAAATCCAAAAGATGGTTGGGAATATCATCAACCACCACTCTACTATTTAATAGGAGCACTATTTTATAAAATATTTTCATCATTTACAACAAATCCTAAAATATATCAAATTTTATCACTTGTAATATTTTCATATTACTTGATTTTTGTAGCTAAAATTTTAAGAATTTATATAGTTGAAAGTGATAAAAACAGGCTTTTATTCTATTTGGCACTTATTTTGACAATATTTTTTGGTGCAAATATGTTAAGAGCAAATGGAATTGGAAATGATGGACTTTTTTATACAATGTTTGCAATTTCACTATACTATTTGAGTATTTGGTATAAACATTTAGATAATAAAAATTTTATAATATTTTTAATATTTAGCTCTCTTACACTACTATCAAAAAGTTCAGCTTTATCACTTTATGCTGGGGCTTTTGTAGTTATCCTTTTTGTATCTTATACCCAAAGAAAACTACTTTTAAAAAAATTTATTTTACTCATATCTACATTTATAGTTAGTTTTAGCATAGGTTTTTATGATAACATAGATGCACATCTAAAAGACAAAACAATAGATATATTTATGGGTTCAAGTATAAAAAGCCTTCATAGTGGATTAAAAATTAGTAATGAGTTGGAAAATTATATAAGTTTTGATTTATCAGATTTTAGTAATCCATTTAACGATGCTTGGAGAAGTGGTGCTGGAAGAGATGATTTAATAACTTTTATGATTAAATCATTGAATTTTGGTGAATTCAAATTTCAAACTTCAAAACTTCCAAATTTTATTAATTTATTGACAATCATAATCTGTTTATATGCTTTAATAGGATTTTTATTACTAAAAAAAGATGACATTAAAAGATATTTTCCAATAATTTCTATTTCTATTTTTATGATAATTTCTCTTATATCTCTCCGTTCAAAATTTCCATACTCTTGTCATCAAGATATAAGATTAATTTTACCAATCACTATTTTTATCGCATTAATGGCAATAAATAGCATAAAAATTGCAACTATTCAAAATAGAGTAGTGGTTTCTTCTATTGGTACACTTTCTATTATATCTTTAGTAATTTTAAATTTACTATTTTTAATGGGTTAGAGAAATCAAGCAAAATGTTTGAGTTTGTAAGTTATAATATTTCAACTAAAAAATGGTTGGGGATTCAATGAAATTTACACATTTACATCTACATACAGAATATTCTCTACTTGATGGAGCTAATAAAATAAAAGCACTTGCAAAACAGTTAAAACTATTAGGAATGGAAGCTGTTGCTATGAGCGACCACGGAAATATGTTTGGTGCTATTGATTTTTATAAAGTTATGAAAGAGAATGGAATAAAGCCAATTATAGGAATTGAAGCATATTTGCATAATGGAGAAGAGCTGAATGATAAAACTACTAAACAGCGATTTCACCTGTGTCTTTATGCAAAAGATGAAGAGGGTTATAAAAATTTAATGTATCTTAGTTCAAAAGCTTATATTGATGGATTTTATTACTATCCACGAATTAATAAAAAGCTTTTAAGAGAAAATTCAAAAGGGCTTATCTGTTCTTCTGCTTGTTTGCAAGGTGAAATCAGTTGGCATCTAAATTTAAACAGTGAAAAAAATAGAAATTTTGGAGCTAAAGGTTATGAGAGAGCAAAAGAGATAGCTTTGGAATATCAAGATATATTTGGAGATGATTTTTATTTAGAATTAATGCGACATGGTATTGCTGACCAATTATATGTTGATGAGCAGATTATTAGATTAGGAAAAGAGCTTGGAATAAAAATTATTGCAACAAATGATACTCACTATTTAAAAAAGAGTGATGCAGAAGCTCATGAAGCATTTATGTGTATTAGCATGAATAAAGTTTTAAGTGATAATAAAAGATTAAAGCAATCTGTTTCAGAGTTTTATCTAAAATCACCAGATGAGATGGCAAAACTTTATGCTGATATTCCTGAAGCTTTGAGCAATACAGAAGAGATTGTCAATAAGTGTAATTTAGAATTGAAACTTGGCAATCCAACACCACCAAACTTTAAATTTACAAAAGAGTATTCGAGTAAAGAAGGATTAATTAATGTTAGTTGTGATGATGAATATTTTGAAATTAAGTGTTATGAAGGTTTAGTTGAGCGATTAGAGTTAATTCCAATAGATAAACATGAGAGTTATAAAAATCGATTAGCTTTAGAAATAGATATTATAAAAAGTATGAAATTTAGTGGTTACATGTTGATTGTTTGGGATTTTATTAGAGAAGCTAAGCTTAAAGGAATTCCTGTAGGTCCTGGAAGAGGTAGTGCTGCTGGTAGTTTGGTAGCATTTGCTTTGAAGATTACAGATATTGACCCACTAAAATATGATTTACTATTTGAGAGATTTTTAAATCCTGAACGGGTTTCAATGCCTGATATTGATATTGACTTTTGTCAAGAGCGAAGGGGCGAAATAATTGATTATGTTGTAAATAAATATGGGAGAGCTAATGTAGCTCAAGTTATAACTTTTGGCTCACTACTTGCAAAAGGAGTTATAAGAGATAGTGCAAGAGTCTTGGGAGTGCCTTATGGTGATGCTGACAAAATGGCAAAATTAATTCCAAATGAGCTGAATATAAATTTAGAAAAAGCTTATGAGCAAGAAGAAAAATTAAGAGATTTAATTGCAATAAATGGTGAAGCCAAAAAAGTTTGGGAATTTGCAAAAGCTTTGGAAGGATTAAAACGAAATGCTGGAATGCATGCGGCTGGTGTTGTAATTAGTAATGAAGAACTTTGGCATAAAACCCCAATTTACAAACCTTCAAGTGAAGATAACACTTATGTAACTCAATACTCACTAAACTTTTTGGAAGATGTGGATTTAATTAAATTTGACTTTTTGGGACTTAAAACTTTAACTGTAATTAATAATGCTATAAATTTAATAAAAGATAGACATAAACAAGAGATAAATTTTGAATTAATTGATGTAGAAGACCCCAAAGTTTATGAGACAATTAGCTCTGGTGATACTGTTGGACTATTTCAAATAGAGTCCGATGGAATGCAAGATTTAAATCGACGATTAAAACCTTCTAACTTCGAAGATATTGTTGCCGTTTTAGCACTTTATCGACCAGGTCCTATGGAGTCTGGAATGGTTGATGATTTTATCAAACGAAAAAAGGGAGAAGCAGAAATTATATATATGTTTCCAGAGTTAGAGCAAATATTAAAACCAACTTATGGAGTAATCGTATATCAAGAGCAAGTTATGCAAATTGTGCAAGTAATTGGTGGTTTTTCTTTGGGCGAAGCTGATATTATTAGACGAGCAATGGGAAAAAAGAAAAAAGATGTTATGGAAAAATATAAAGATGAGTTTGCTACAAAAGCTTCTAAGTTGGGGTTTGATAAGGCAAAAGCAGAAGAGCTATTTGATTTGATTGAAAAGTTTGCAGGTTATGGATTTAATAAATCCCATTCAGCAGCTTATGCTCTAATTACTTTCCAAACAGCATATCTAAAAACTTATTATCCAGCAGAGTTTATGGCATCTCTTTTAAGTAGCGATTCTGATAATAGCGATAAGGTTGCAAAATATATTGATGAGTTAAAACGGCTAAAAATTGATATTTTACCTCCTGATATTTTGAAATCAAATAACTCATTTACTCCAATAAATCGAGGTAAAAAATCTGCAATTCTATTTGGACTTGGTGCAATTAAAGGAGTTGGAGATAAAGCTATTGATACAATAATTGATATTAGGAAAAGTCAAGATATTTCAACTTTGAGCAATTTTGTAAGTGCCATTGATACTCAAAAAGTTAATAAAAAAGTAATAGAAGCACTCATAAAAGCTGGTGCTATGGATTCATTTGGATTTTCAAGAAAAGCTTTGTTAGAGCAAATTGATAAGATTGTAGATACAGCACAAAATAGTGATAAAGCTAAAAAGAATAGTCTAAATTCGCTATTTGGAAATAGTGATGAAATTACAAAAATTCATTTAGATATAAAAAACATAGAAGAGTTTGCACAAAAAGAGCTTTTGGATTTGGAGTTGGAAACTATTGGCATATATGTTTCTGGTCATCCACTTGATAGTTTTAGAGATGAAATTGAAAAGATTAAATATAGTAGTTGTTTGAGTTTAGAAAGTTTAGCAAATTGGAGTGAAGCTATTTTAGTTGGAAAAGTTATAAATATTCAAGAAAAAATTAGCAAAAATGGAAACAAATTTGCACTCGCAACTCTTATGGATTATTATGGAAAGATTGATTTATTTATATTTGAAAATATAGTAAATGAGCTTAAAGAAAAAAATTTAGAAGAGCCATTAGCAATTAAAGTTAGAGTAAATAGAGATAGCGAAGATAAGATAAAAATAGGTGTTGTAAAAATATTAACTTTAGAAGAAGCAAAAGATGAGAAAACCAAAAAGGGAACAAATCGAAAAAAAGAAGAAGTAGTTGAAGAAAATATTATTAAAGAAAACTTTGAATTAGAAGAGCTAAAACCCATCTATATAAAACTTGATTTAGATACAAATTTAGAAGTTATTAATCAAATTCACTCAATTATAAAAGATTATAATAATGGAAATTTAAAGGTTTGTATAGTGTTTAAATCAAAACTACACAATATTGTAATTGAGACAAATAGTAGAGTGAGTGAAAGTGCTATTAATAGATTAAAATTTGATGAACGAATTGATATTGCAGTTTGAGAGGAAAAGCCTCTCTTATGCAAAATCATCAGCTAATAAATCAGCGATTTTTGCTCTATTAAAAGTGCCTCCAGTTTGTGCTGAAAATAGATTTTTTTTATCCATTTGTGAGAAATCTACCTCATCATAACTTGCTTCAGTTTTTAAACTCTCCGATACAGAGTTTCTCATTTTTGCTAATACATCATTAAGTGAGCTTTTAGCACTATCTACCGATTTTTGAATATCGCTATTATTGTCTAAATCTTTTTTAAATGAACTTCTAAGGGCATTTAGTGAGCTATTAATTTTATCACTATCCAAATCTTTTTGCATTGTTTGAATAGAGCCAATTCTATTATTTATGTCTCTAAGTGTTGTAGAGATTTTGTTTGTATTATTTATAAACTCATCCATTTTAAGTGAAACCGTAGTAGCTTTTGGACTATCCTTATCCTCTTGTTTCTCAACTGCAACACTATTTAAAGTTTTTATCATTTCTGAACTAAAACTGCTTTGAGATACTTTCATGTCAAACTCCTTTTTTTTGTTAAAATTATAAAGCAATAACTATTCCAAACTAAATTGAGTAGGTAAATAGAAAGATAACTTTTTTATGTTATTATTTTGCAATATTTTAATAGGAGTTGAAGATGGGTAATCATTTATTAATTATTGGTGCTGGTGGAGTTGGTGGAGTTGTAGCACATAAGTGTGCTATGAATTTAGATGTTTTTGGTAAAGTAACTTTAGCAAGTAGAACTCTTAGCAAATGCGAAGTAATTCAGTCACAAATCAGAAATAAAGGATTTGATATTGATATAGCTTCAGTAGATGCTGATAATACAGATGAGTTAGTAAAGTTTATAAATAGCTTAAATCCTAAACCAGATTTAGTTCTAAATGTAGCACTTCCTTATCAAGATTTAACAATTATGGATGCTTGTCTTGCTACAAATATTCCATATCTTGATACAGCAAATTATGAACATCCAGACACAGCAAAATTTGAATACAAAGAGCAGTGGGCAAAAGATAGTGCATTTAGAGAAAAAGGATTAATGGCACTTTTGGGAAGTGGTTTTGACCCAGGAGTTACAAATGTTTTTTGTGCTTATGCTCAAAAACATTACTTTGATGAAATTCATTATATAGATATTTTGGATTGTAATGCAGGAGACCATGGTTATGCTTTTGCAACAAACTTTAATCCAGAAATAAATTTAAGAGAAGTGAGTGCAAAGGGAAGATATTGGGAAAATGGAGAGTGGATTGAAACAGCCCCTTTATCAATTCATCACGATTGGGATTATCCAGAAGTTGGAGTAAAAGATAGTTATCTTTTATATCATGAAGAGTTAGAGAGTTTAGTTAAAAATATAAAAGGTTTAAAGCGAATTAGATTTTTTATGACATTTGGACAAAGTTATTTAACTCATATGAGATGTTTGGAAAATGTAGGAATACTTAGAATTGATGAAGTAGATTTTAATGGTGTTAAAATTGTTCCAATTCAATTTTTAAAAGCACTACTTCCAGACCCAGCGAGTTTAGCAGGAAGAACAAAAGGGCTTACAAATATTGGATGTTATATCACAGGCATCAAAGATGGTAAAGAAAAAACAGTATATATTTATAATGTTTGCGACCATGAAGAGTGTTTTAGAGAAGTAAATTCTCAAGCAATCTCTTATACAACAGGAGTTCCAGCTATGATTGGTGCGATGATGATGGTGCAAGGCAAATGGAGTGGAAGTGGAGTATTTAATATGGAACAGCTTGACCCAGACCCATTTATGGAAGCTTTAAATATTCACGGTTTGCCGTGGGTTGTAAAAGAGATTAACTAATGTTGTTTGAAAATGTTAGAACTCCTTGTTATATTTGCGAAGAAGAGTTATTGGAGAACAATTTAAAACTCCTTGATTATGTGCAAAAATCTTCAGGTGCTAAGATTATCTTAGCACTTAAAGGTTTTGCTATGTGGAGTACATTTCCAATTGTTAAAAGATACCTTTATGGAGCAACAGCAAGTGGATTGATTGAAGCAAAATTGGCAAGAGATTTCTTAAATAAAGAAGTTCATACTTACTCTCCAGCATTTCCAGACGAAGACATTGATGAGGTTATTGCAATAAGCGACCATATAGTTTTTAACTCATTTAATCAATGGCAAAAGTTTAAACCAAAGATAGAAGAAGCAAAGGCTAATGGCAAAAAAATAGATGTCGGACTTAGAGTAAATCCAGAATATTCTGAAATTGAAGTGCCACTATATAACCCTTGTTCGCCATTTTCAAGACTTGGAATTATTCATAGTGAGTTTAAAGAAGAGCTATTAGATGGTATTGATGGTTTGCATTTTCATACTCATTGTGAGCAAAATTCTGATGCACTTATGCGAACAATTCCTCATTTTGAAGAACATTTTGGAAAATATATACCAAAACTAAAATGGGTAAATTTTGGTGGAGGACACCATATTACAAGAAGTGATTATGATATAGAGTTACTTATAAAAGTTATAAAAGAGTTCAAAGCAAAACACAGTAATATTGATGTATATTTAGAACCAGGAGAAGCTGTTGGTTGGCAAACTGGAGTATTAGTTGCATCAGTTTTAGATATTGTGCATAATGGTATGAATATCGCTATTCTTGATACTTCAGCAGAAGCTCATATGCCAGATACTTTAGCTATGCCTTATCGTCCAATGGTTAGAAATTCAGGCTTAGCAGGAGAGAAAAAACATAGTTATAGATTTGCAGGAAATACTTGTTTGGCAGGGGATATAATTGGCGATTACTCGTTTGATGAACCTTTGAAAATTGGTGATAAAGTTATTTTTGAAGACCAAATTCACTACACAATGGTAAAAACTACAACATTTAATGGAATTAGACTTCCATCAATTGCACTTTTTAAGAAAAATGGAGAGCTAAAAATCATAAAAGATTTTGGATATGAAGATTATAAAAACAGGTTGTCGTAGAGTTTTAGGAATTGACCCTGGAAGTATAAATTGTGGTTATGCAATAGTAGAAGTCAATAACTCTAAACTAAACTTAATTGAAGCTGGATTAATTAAATTTCAAAGTAGAATTTTGCAAGAGCAACTATTAGAGCTAAATTTAGCTCTTGCAACAATATTTCAAAATGAGATTGATGAAGTTGCTATGGAAGATATATTTTTTGCTCACAATCCAAAAACAGTATTGAAACTTGCCCAATTTAGAGGAGCTTTAAGTATTAAAATATTGGAAAAATTTGGAAAATTTTATGAATACAAACCATTAGAAATAAAAAAAGCTTTAACTGGAGTTGGAAATGCCCAAAAAGAGCAAGTTGCTTTTATGGTAAAAAAAATTTTGGGAATAAAAGGCGAAATAAAACCTCTTGATATAACTGATGCTATGGCAGTTGCAATAACTCACATAAACTCTTCTAAAAATTTATAAAAAAGGTGTTTTATGTCAAGAAAATTAGTAAGCTTTGATTGGGCAATGAAAAAAATATTAAGAGAAAAAGCTAATTTTGAAATATTAGAAGGTTTTTTAAGTGAGCTTTTGGGTTTTGATATAAAAATTGAAGAGATATTAGAAAGTGAAGCAAATCAAGATGATGAGTTTGATAAATTTAATCGAGTTGATATGCTTGTAAAAAATGATAAAGGTGAATTGATTTTAATCGAACTTCAACACAATAGCGAAACAGACTATTTTCATAGAATGATTTATGGCACTTCAAAACTAATTTGCCAATATATCGATGGTGGCAGAGGATATAAACAAGTAAAAAAAGTTTATTCAGTAAATATTGTATATTTTGATTTAGGACAAGGCGAAGATTATCTCTATCACGGCAAAATGGATTTTAAAGGTTTAAATAAAAAAGAGAGTGATTTGAAACTCTCAAATTATCAAAAAAGAGAGTTTAATAAAAGTGAAGTTTATGAAATCTTCCCAGAATACTACATTATCAAAGTTAATAGCTTTAATGATATTGCAAAAAACACAATTGATGAGTGGATATATTTCCTTAAAACTGAAGAAATACAAGATAATTTCAAAGCCAAAGGATTAGAAAAAGCAAAAGAAAAACTTGATGTTTTAAAACTTACTTATGAAGAAAAACTAAAATATCAAAGAAAAGTAGAAAATAAAATGCTTGAAATATCACTACTTGACACTGCTAAGATTGAAGGAAAAATGGAAGGTGAGCAAGTTGGAATTGAAAAAGGAAAAGTAGAAGGTGAAAAGTTAGCAAAAATAGAAATTGCGAAAAAAATGTTATCAAAAAAACAAGATTTAGAAATAATAAATGAATTTACAGGTTTGACAATTGAAGAGATAAAAAAATTAGAGCCTTAATTAGCTCTAATAATAGATTAAACTTTACATCATTACTTTAAAATAGAAATATATAGTTATAAATGATATAAATTTTTTAATCTTAAAACTCTAATTATTTCCATTAAATTTTTCGGTAGTTGCAACACCATCTTTTGATACACCTTCTCTAATTAATACCTTTTTAATTGTCCAAAATATAATTTTTAAATCTAACCAAAATGAAATATTATCTACATAATATATATCAAGTTCAAACTTTTTTTTCCAACTAATTGCATTTCTACCATTAACTTGAGCATATCCGCTAATTCCAGCTTTTACACTATGTCGCCTTTTTTGCTCACTATTATAAAGTGGTAAATATTCAATCAGCAATGGTCTTGGACCAATAAAACTCATATCACCTTTTAATACATTAAATAGTTGTGGCAACTCATCAAGACTTAATGAGCGAATAAGTTTGCCAAAACCTTTTAATCTTTGTTCATCGGGAAGTAAATTCCCAAGGCTATCTTTTTCATTAGTCATTGTTCTAAACTTATAAATTTTAAAAATTCTTTCATTTAGAGTTGGACGACTTTGGGTAAAAAGTATCGGTTTTCCTATAAAAAAATAGATTAAAATCGCAGTTAAAATCATAATTGGAGAAAAAATAACTATTAAAATAAGTGCAAAGACTCTATCTAAAAGTGGTTTAAAAAAATTTTTATACAACATGTTTGCTCCTTTGATAAATTGAATTTTATCAAATTTTGGCTCAAGAGTTGCATGAATAGTTTATAAATTATTTTAAAGAAGATTTTATGATAACACCTTCAATTGGAACAAAAGAGCTTTATAAACAACTTCAAATACTACTTCAAAGCGATACTCCTGTTTTTATTCACGGAAGCCCTGGGATTGGGAAATCGCATATTGTAAATGATATAGCAAAAGAGAGAGATTTAGAGTTAATTGATGTTAGACTTAGTCAATTAGATGCTGTTGATTTGCGAGGAATTCCAACGATTTATAACAATCAAACAAAATGGATGCCACCAATTTTTTTACCAACAAATCCAGATTCAAAAGGGATTTTGTTTTTAGATGAGCTAAATTCTGCTCCACTCTCTGTGCAATCTGCTATTTATCAGTTGGTTTTGGATAGAAAGATAGGTGAATATGAGTTGCCAAAAGGTTGGCGAATTGTGTGTGCTGGAAATAGGATAAATGATAAGGGAATTGTGTTTAAACTTCCAAGCCCACTGATTAATAGAATGGTGCATTTAGTTTTGGAAGCGAAATTTGATGATTTCAAAGAGTGGGCTATAAAAAATCAAATTCACCCTTTTATAATCGGATTTTTGGGATTTCGTCCAGATTTGCTAAGCTCTACTATTCCAAGCAATAGCGAAACAAATCCAGCATTTTGCACTCCAAGAAGTTGGAGTATGTTATCAAATATCATAAAACAAAATGGAAATATTGCTCAAATTTCACCTATTATTTATGGAACTGTTGGATATGGTGGAGGAGTTGAATTTATCTCATTTGTCAAAATTTATGAAACATTGCCAAATGTTGAAGCAATTTTAGATGGATTAATATTTGATGTGCCAAAAGAGCCAAGTGCTTTGTATGCGATATGTTCAGCACTAATTGAGCGATATGATGGGAATTTAGAAAAAGCTACAAATCTATTCAAATATGCAAATCATCTACCTGTTGAATTTTCAGTTTTGCTTATAAAAGATTTGATTGTAAAAGATGAAAATATTGCAAATTTAGACTCTTTTAATGAGTGGATGGAGAGGTATGGAGAGTATATTATTTGAAGAACTTTTCAAAAAAATTAGGATAAATTTCTTATTTAATCACCCATTTTTATCAGTTTTGGCTCTCTCGATTGAGACAATTTATCAAGATAATCAAAACTCTGCATTTGAAAGTAATGGATTTAAGATATTTATAGATGAAAAAAAGTTAAACGGTTACTCTTTTGAAGAGATTACATACATGTATGCACATATTTTGTTGCATATTGTCTTAAAACACCCTTATAGAATGAAAACAAAAGATAAAACTACTTGGAATATTAGTGCAAATTTAGTTGTAAATTTAATATTAAACAGTTTTGAAAATATTGGCAAAAAGCCAAAACATGAGATTTTGGATTTTGAATTTTCAAATAAATGTGTAGAAGAGGTTTATGAAATACTTTATAAAAAAAACCAAAATAGTGTTGAATTTAGCGAGAATGAAAGTTTTGATTTAATAGAGAGTGATAGCGAAAATAGTGTAGAGAGTTCTGAAAAACTAAATAATATAATAATTCAAGCTTTGACAATAGCAAAAAAATCTACAAATTTGTATGAATTTTTAAGAGTTGAAGTTGATAGCTTTATAAAACCTTCTATTCCTATGCAAGATTTGCTAAAAGAGTATTTAGTTACATCTCTATTTGAAAAAGTTACAACATTTGAGCGACCAAATAGAAGATATATTCACTCAAATTTATATTTGGCTGGACAAAAAAAAGCTAACGAAATGATAGAAATTTTTATCGCACTTGATAGCTCAAGCAGTGTGAGTTTAGATGAGTATAAACAGTTTTTAGGATTTATTAGTGAAATTTGCGATGGATTTTATGAGTATAAAATTGTAGTTATACCTTTTAGCTCGATTGTAAATAGAGAGTTTATAATCTCTTTTGATAGCTTCAATCCAATTAGTGAAAGTGAGCTAAAAATCCCAAAATCCGAAGGTGGCACAAACTTTGATAGTGTGATAGAGTATTTAAATCACACATCAATTAATTACAACTCTATTCTTTTAGTTTTGAGTGATGGAGAGTTTGAAATAAATCAAAGTTTAGTTTGTGAAACTCTATTTGTAATTAGTTCTACAAAAAATTTAAAAAAGTTTGAAAAATATGGAAGAGTTATTCAATTTAACATATAAAGCCCAAATTGATGAGATAAAAGATGATGAAGATTATGAAAAAATCGGAGATGAGAGATATTTAAATCACGAAGATGAACAAGCAAGAGTTCTTTGGGCTTTTTATCGTCCAAGTGGCTCACACAAAATTCAAGTAGCAGATAAAAGTCCAATTGTCTCAATTATGGCATTCAATCACTCAAGATTAGGTGCTTTGGAGCGATTTAGCTTACTTCACAAAGATGTAATAAGTGATGAAAATTTAAGAGTGAAAATTAGAAATAGAGCAAGAATGCTATTTCGCTCTTTAACTGATGGAGATTTCGTAGAGCTAAATTTGGTGCTTGATTTAGTGCCAATATTTTTAGATATGGCAATCAATCAGCTAAAAACAGGTAGAAAATGGAATGATACAGAGATAGAGTCAATAGAGGCTACAAAGTTTTTAAATAGAGTTACAAATATTGATAAAGAGCTATTTTTTGCACTTACTCAAAAACTAAAAAATGTAAAAGAGTTGAATTTAGAAGAGTTAAAAAAGTTTATAAAATATTTAATAGAGAATAAAAATAGCATTCATGAGATGATTTTAGACTATTTTTATAAAGAGATAAAAGAGTGGTGCAAAAACTCCAATTTACATATTTTGCAGATAAAAGTGGTGGAGAAGATGAATAGAGAAGTTGTAAAAGAGGTTTGAATTTAAAATTTGATATGATTATTAAAAACAAATTTGTAAAGGTGTGTCATGAGTGATAATTTTATAAAAGATGTTGAGTTTAAAAATTTTAAATGCTTTCAAGATTTAAAAGTTAAAAATTTAAAAAGAGTTAATTTAATTGGTGGTAAAAATAATATTGGTAAAACTTCATTTCTTGAAGGGTTGGAGATGTTATTGAAACCAAGAACTGCATTTGGGGTTTTAATAATAGTATCTAATATAACAAGAAGAAGACAAGATAGAAAGAATAATCCAAATCAGCCTCAACAATTTATTGAGTTAGATTTTTTTAATGAACTAAAATCAGATATAAGTTTATATAGTGGAGCTTTTAACTTAAATCTTAAATTTATTGATGCTAGTGAACTTGTAAATAAACCTGATTTTAATAAAAATTCACAAATGCAAGATTTTTTCCAAAATCCAAATATAAATAAAATGACACTTGATTCAGAAGTAGAAATAAGCTTTTCTAATTCTGATAAATTAAGTATTCCTATTTCACAGTTTAGAAGCAAAATTTTTTCAGTTCAACAAGATATTAAATATATTGCAAATAATGTAAATTTTATATCATCATGTATTGCAGATGATATATCATTAGCTGTGTATTATGGCAGTTTAAGTAATTTAAATAAAGAAGAATATTTAAATGAGTCTCTTAAGCAATTTGATGAAAATATTATTTTATTAAAAGCTATACCTATACAAGGTGGAACTGTTTTTAAATTACGATTACAAAATAGAGAACAATTAGTTTTATTATCTTCTTTTGGTGAAGGAATTAATAGGTACATCGCTATTTTATGTGCAATTTGGGCAAGTAAAGATGGTTATTTATTTATTGATGAAATAGAAAATGGAATACATTATACAAATTATGAAAAACTTTGGAAAATTATCTTTGAAGCTTCAAAAATGGCAAATTGTCAAATTTTTGCTACTACTCACTCAAAAGAGTGTATAGAAGCATTTAATAAAGTAAATGAGAGTGATGAGGGAATTTATCTTGAATTTTATAGAAATCAGAAAAATGGTTTGATAGTAGTAAAAGAGCGAGATAATGAACAACTTGAATATGCTCTAACTCATAATCGAGAGGTAAGAGGTGAATAATTTAATTATTGTCGAAAGTCATAATGATAAATTTTTTATCGAAAAATTAAAAGATGTTATGGGATTTACAAATATTAAAGTAGATGAGCCTATTTGTAATATTACAGATTTTGAGTGTTTAGGTGGATTATCTGAAAAAAAATTAACACAAACTCTTAAAGAGGTTAGATTTGAGCAATATAAAAAAATAGGAATTATTATTGATGCTGATAATGAAGGTATTGAAAAACAAATTGCTTTAATTAATAAATGTGTTAAATCTTTGGAAGATGTATCAGATAATTTTGAAATTACAAAAATAAATGAATTTATAAGAGTTGAAGAGTTAGATATAGAAATTGGTTGCTATATTATGAATGTAAAAGGAAATGGAGAACTTGAAACAGTATTAAAAGCCATAAAATCAGAAGAATCTATTTATGCTGATTGTTTGGAAGCTTGGAAAAAATGTTTAGAAGAAAATAAAAAAGAGATTTCACAAAAAGAGTTTGATAAATTTTGGGTGAGTAACTATTTGAGATTTGATACTTGTAGTAAAAAAGAACAAAAACAAGCTGATAAAAATTGTAAAAATGAAGTTGCAATAAAAAAAGATATTTGGGATTTTGAAAATCCTATTTTAAATGATTTGAAAACTTTTTTAAAACTACTTTCAAATAATTAACCAAAGGTAGTAAATGTATGACATAAAAAATTATGAGCGATTTATCGAAGAGATAAAAGGTGAGGGACTTCATTGGGAAAAGATAAAAAAGCGAACAATTACACTTTTTCAAGTGTTGATTGATAAAGATTTAAAAGAGCTTGTATTTGTGCTAAAACATTATCCAGAGTATTTAGAGTTTGTGTGCGACCATTTTAGATACCTTTATAACTATTCAGAACAGGTGGCAGATATTTATGCTTCTTCTGAACTTTTATTTATGAGTGAAGGTTATCATCACAAACAGTTTGTTAGAAATTTAGTTCGCAAACTTCATCAAATTCGAGATTTTGATATATCACAAATCAAAAAGTTTTTAGAAGAGTTGATTTCAAATCAATCAAAACTACATCCAATAATTTTGGGATTTTATAAAGCTGAAATAGAGAATAATTTAACAAATTCAAATGCACATATTTTGCAAAAAAAAGCGATTGAAAAGGTTTTAAAAGAGTTGCAAAATGTGGATAACTCATTTGATTTTAAGGCAAAAGATAGAGATGCTTTAATGGATATACCTTATATGGAGTGAAAATGAGAGAGTGTTTAGTTGAAATTTTAAAAAGATTTGAGAGTGTTGGAGATTTTTTGATAACTAAAAGTAGCAAAGATAAAGAGTTAATAGATGAAATATTTTCTGATTTTTTAATCTGCTTTAGTGGTTTAAAAGAAGAAAAATTGAGCTATCCAAAAGAGTTTAGAGATGATGTGAAGCTATATTTGAGTGGAGAAGAGTTAATTGTTAATAAATTTAGAGATATTGATGTGAAATATATGATGTTATGCGATTTTTATGATTTTTGTTATTTGAATAAAAAATATAAAAAAGTGAGATAAATATATTTAATTTTTAATCATGTCAATATAAAATTTATTAATATCATCTTCAAAAATATAATCAAATTTAAAACCATGTTTTTTGAATATATGATATGAAATATATAATCCAAATCCAAGTCCTCTGGACTCTTTTGCTTTTAAATCTTTAAGTGCAAATGGTTCTGAATATTCTCTAAGAGTGTAAGGTAGAGCTTTTCCATAATTTTCTATTAACAATTTTTTATCAATTAGTTTAATAGTTACTTTTGAATTTGTGCTATACCTTAATCCATTTTCTACTATATTTTTTATAGCAATTGAAAATAAGTTAAAATCAACAATAATATTCAGTGGAGCTATATCTATTTTGACTTCACCTAAATCTTCTAAAATTAAATCTTTTGCATAGTCAATAATATCTTCAATATTAAACTCATTTAAGTTTAACTCTAAACTATTACTCACAATCATTTCGACTCTATAAAATTCATCTAATAAAGCTTCTTCTCTCATAAATACAGATTTTAATTTGTCTCTATATTTGGTCTCTTCAATCATACTAAGTGCTATTTTCCCTGCTAAAATTGGTGTTTTGAACTCATGCATTATATTTCTTATAAATAGTCTTCTATTTTCTGTAAGCTCTTTTATTCTATTTACAGCTTTATAAAACTCATTTGAAATTTGTGAAATCTCATCAAGCGAATTGCTTTTGCAATCAATATCAAAATTTCCATTTGCAAACTCTTTAATATTATTTTCTAATTTTTTGAGAGGTAAAAGATTTTTTATGACCCAAATATACATAAATATCCAAAATAGAATAACAAATATAAAAATTAGCTTATACTGTTCAAGCTTTTCACTACTTTTAAATACAAAAAATAGTTTTTCATATTCACTATTTAACTTCAAATATTCACTATTTTTAAAATTAATTATCTCAAATGGTTCTTTGAAAAACTCTCTTTTATGATTATGTGGAGGTGGAGGTGGTCGAAATGTATCATTAAATTGCTGTTTTTGAAACTCTTTTTTATGGTTTATTCCAAATTTTTCTATATCTTCTATCAATTTTTTATCATCTATTTTGTTAAAACCAATTAGTTTTAACTTTTCTAAAATCTCATCAATTTCATAATTTCTATCATGTTTTAATGAAAACATTAAAGTTCTAATTGCATCTTTTGATAATTTTTCTACCTCCATTTTATAAAAAAGCATAGATATAACTATAAAAAATATTAAACTTAATATAAAAATTAAACTGATTTTAAAAAATAGAGAGTGAATGAATTTCATTAACCAACCAATTTATAACCAATTCCTCTAAGTGAGAGTAGATATGTAGGATTTTTTGTATCATCATTTAATTTATGTCTAATTCTCCCAATGATTACTTCTAAACTTTTTGGATTTCCTTCTTTTAATGCAAAAATATTTGATATTAACTCTTCTCTTCCAATTGCTCTATCTTTGTGTTTTATAAAATAGCTTAAAATTTCATATTCTGCTTTTGTAAGATTTAACCTTTGATTACAAAAATATATATCACAACCAATTTCATCATGCCTAAACAGTGATTTATCATTTTCATCTTTATAATTATATCTTCTCATAACACTAATAATTCTCGCATATAACTCTTTTGGGTCATATGGTTTTGGCAAATAGTCATCTGCTCCAAATCTAAGTCCCATAATCTTATCATCAATATCAGACCTTGCCGATGATATTATAATTGGGATGTTATTTCCCTTTTTTCTAATAGATTGTAGTAGTTCTAATCCGTCTATATTTGGGAGTGAGAGGTCTAAAATTAGTAAATCATATCTTTTTATACTCAATGCACTCTCACCCAAATAAGGGTCATCATAATTAGTAATAGCGATTGAATATTTCGCAAAATAGTCAATCAACATTTCAGCAATATCACCATCATCTTCTATCATTAAAATATTTAAACCCATAAAAACCTCTTATTATCTTCTATGCCCACCATCTAATAATCCACAACTTATGTTGTTTTCTAAATTAGTTTTAAGAATTACTTTTTGTTCGTTAGTTAAAACATTATATAAATTTGCACTATAATCAGCTTTTAACTCTATCATCTTATCAAAATTTGCTCTCTCTATTTCAATAAATTTATCTTTATCAAACTCTCCACTACTGATTGCAACTTTAAGTGGTGAATTTGCTTTTAAATTCTCAAAATTATACATCATATTGGTTCTAAATTCGCTCTTTAATTGCTCTATTTCACTCATTTGTGAAGTTGTAAGATTTAATTCACTCAAACAATCATTTCGCATTGGAAATTGCTCTTTCATATCAGATTTTCCACATTTAGGAGGATTTGCATATAAAGTACCAACCATTAAACCACTTAATCCAATTAAAATAACTTTTTTCATTTTGTCTCCTTTGTTTTTTTATTTTTAGCATATAGAGAAAATCTATATGCTTATACTAAACACTCAAAGATAGCTGGCTCTCATTTGAAGAAGATGATAATGTTTCAACCAAATTTGATAAATATTGAGACAGAATTTTTTGAATTTGACTGTTTGTAACATTGCTACTCTCTGTTGTAGTTTCTGTTTCTGTTATAGTCGAACTCTCATTTTCCGTTGAAGTTTCACTCAAAAAACTTTTTAATTCATCAATTGAAACACTCTCATCACCATCACTATCCATTGATGCAAATATATCTTCAATACTTTTTGTATCATTTGATGGAGGTGGAGGTGGTGGAGGTGGTCTATCAAAACCCATCATTTCCTTAACTCGGCTACCTTTGTCTTGAAGCTCTGAATGTATCTTTTCCATCTGCACATCAAGCTCTTCTTGTGTCAAAAGACCATCTTCGTCGCTATCTGCATTTGTAAAAAATTCTTCTGTGTTTATGCCATTCCCATTTTTAGGTTTAGGCATATCACTAACCATATTTTCAAACTCTTCTACACTCAATTTGCCATCTTGGCTTTTGTCTGCATTAGAAAATTTCTCTGCTTTTTTTAGAGCCATCTCTTCTGCATTTTGCATTCGTCCCTGAATACTTGAGTATGAATTGTAGCCAAAGCTACTATAACCACTAATACTACTCATCTCGTTCTCCTTTGCTTTTGAAGTGCAATGAAATTATAAAGTAGTAGTGTAAATAGAGTTTAAATGAAAAGTAAATGAAAAATAACTAAATATTTAAAAGTGCTATTGAGATGGTTTTTAAAAGTAGTTTTATCATATCAAATCTCAAATGAAAGAATTTTGTATCTTGAACAATAATACAAGCATAAAAGTTATTATCTTTTTTTAAATTTAAAAAAGCTTTACCATGTTTTTCTATATAAAATTCATCTAAAAGTATTAATTCTTCTATAATATCTTGCTCAACTATTTCTATTGCTCTAAATATCTTATATTCTACCGAATTTGTATCTAAAATAGTGTTGAAATGTGCATATTCATCTTTTTGCACTAAAGTTATTTCACTTTGAAGTAGATTTTTTAAGTAATTTAAACCAATTTTTAGTATATCAATTGATAAATTTTCTTTTATATCACAAATATTTATCGCTTCTAATCTCTCATCTCTATTTGCAATTTCCAAATTTTTATCAAAGCTTTGTAGTTTTATAAGCTCATCTTGCATCAATAAAAACTCATTTAAATTATAAGGCTCTCTAAATTTCATATCTTTTATCATATCTACACAAATACTTTTTAACTCACTTCCAACCTCATCAAATATAAGTGTTAGTTTTGAATCTTTAGAAAACTTTATAATTTTACAATTCTCATCACCCTCTTTAAAAACTATGTTTATATCTTCAATTTTTAAATTTAAAAAACTAATTAAAAAATTAAAATAATCACTTTTAAGTGCTAACTCTACACTTTCTCTAACCTCTTTTGAGTGAGTTTCCAAAAGTTTAATAAAATTGTAATTTTCACTACTTTGAATTTCAGCCTTTTTATTATTTCTAAAGAGTTTTTGAATTAAAATCATGCCCATCTTTTTTCCTTTAAGAAAGAATTAAAATGAGCAATCATATCATAAAAAATATCGTTTTGGGTTATGCTCTATTTACTCTATTTGGAGCATTTTTATTAATGGCACCTTTCTCTTCAAATGTAAATATATCTTTTGTAAATGCTCTATTTACTGCTACTTCTGCTTCTTGTGTTACGGGATTGATTGTCCAAAACACTCAAAGCGATTTCACACTAATTGGACAAATAGTTATAGCAACTCTTATACAAATTGGTGGTATTGGATATATGGCTTTTGGACTATTTTTTTTGATACTACTTAGAAAAAAACTCTCATTTAAAGAACGAGTATTTCTAAAAGAGTCGCTTGATTATCCTACAATGAATGGTGTTGTTAGATTTTTAAAAGGTGTATTTATATTAGTTATTTTAGTAGAACTAATTGGAGCTATTGTTTTAAGCTTTAGATTTAGTGCTGATATGAGCTTAGAAAATGCTATTTGGAGTGGAATATTTCACTCAATTTCAGCTTTTAATAATGCAGGATTTTCAATATTTGAAGATAATTTAATGAAATATAGAAGTGATGTTTTAGTAAATCTCACAATTTGCTCACTAATTATAATTGGAGGTATTGGATATTTTGTCATAATTGAGTTATATTATTTCAAAAAAAATAGATTTTTTCATTTATCAATTCACACAAAAATTGTGCTTTATACAACAATATTTTTAATTGTTTTGGGATTTTTAATGGTTTTTACATTTGAATTTAGTAATCCAAAAACTCTTGGCGAAGTTGGTATTTTTGATAAAATTTTAACATCACTATTTATATCTATAAATTATAGAACAGCAGGTTTTAATACAATAGATTTAAGCACTCTCAAAGATTCTACTCTCTACTTTTCAAATATGTTTATGTTAATTGGTGGAGCTCCTGGAAGTACTGCTGGAGGAGTTAAAGTTACTGTATTTTTTGTTGTAATGATTAGTGTTTGGTTTAGTTTGAAAAATGAAGCTCCATATATTTTTAAAAGGTCAATTCCTCAAGATATAATTAATAAATCATTTACAATTTTAGTTATTAGTATTATTTATATTACAACTTCATCAATAATAATTGCAGAGTTAGAAAGTTTGCCATTTTTAAATATTCTTTTTGAAGTAACTTCAGCTTTTGCAACAGTTGGGTTATCTTTGGGTAATGGTGGAGTTTTAAGTTTTTCAGCTCTTTTTGGAGATATTAGCAAAGTTATAATTATAATATTAATGTTTGTAGGAAGACTTGGGGTTTTGATTTTTACACTTAGTTTGATAGGAAATAGTGATAATAAAGGATTTAAATATCCAGATGGAAGGATTATAATATGAAAAAGCAGTATGCAATAGTTGGACTTGGAAAATTTGGATTTCATATAGCCAAAGGTCTTGCACAAAATGGAATTGAAATAATTGTTATTGATAAAGATGAAGAGAGAATTAGAGAGATAAAAGATTTTGTCGAGAGTGCTTATATACTTGATTCAACAGATAAAAAAGCTCTTCAAGAAGCAGGAATTGTAGAGCTTGATGTGGTGTTAGTTGGTATTGGAACAAGTATTGAGTCAAGCATATTAAGTGTTATGGCTTTGCGAGATTTAAAAAATAGAAATATAATTGCAAAAGCTATTTCTCCAGCACACGGAGAAATTTTAGCCAAAATTGGTGTTTTTAAAGTTTTGTATCCAGAGCGAGAAATTGCAAAAAAGATAGTTAAAGATTTTATAAAAAATCCACTATTTGAAATAATTGATGTAAGTAATACAATTAAAATTTTGAAATTTATAATAACATCTTCGTTAATTGATGATACGGTAAAAAGTGTAGAAGAAAAATATGGTATCAAAGTTATATCTATTAAATCTAATAGCTTATGGAACTTTAAAGATGTAGATAAAAATTATAAATTTCAAAATGGCGATACAGTCTGTATGCTTGGTGAAGATAAAATTATAAATAGTCTATATCAGCTAATTTAGAAGAGTTTAAGCTCTTCTAACTTTTTGAAAGTGTTAAATCGCTAATTTCAATATCTCTTCAATACTCTCTTCATTATAAATTGAGTATGTTCCATAAATCTTTGAAAATTCTGAAGCATTTTGTGCTATTGCTTTTATACTATCTGCTTTAATGCCAACATCACTTAGTTTGGTTGGAGCATTTATCTTTTTAAACCAATTAGTTAAATCTTCTATCGCTTCTATTGTAGAGTTACTATTAAATATAGTTTTTGCAAATCTTTCAAATTGAGCTTCATTTTTTTCGTGATACCACTTCATCCAAGCTGGAATAACTATTGCAAGTCCAGCACCGTGAGCTATATTAAATAGAGCTGATAGCGAATGCTCTATTATATGATTTGCAAAAATTACACCTTTGCAACCTGCTGTGGTTAATCCATTAAGTGCTAAAGTTGAAGCCCAAGCAAACTCTGCTCTTGCACTATAATTTGTTGGATTTTCTAATAAAATTTCAGTTGTATCTATTACAGTTTTTATAATTGATTCAACTAACATCGATTGAAAAGTTGGCTGAATTGTAGCACTAAAATATCCTTCTATAACATGAGCTATAATATCAACTGCTGAATATGCTAAATACTCATTTGATACACTTTCCATAAGTTTAGGATTTATAATCGAAACTTTTGGATAAATAAGTTTTGAAGAGATTGAGTATTTTTGATGAGTTATCTCATTTGTTATAACTGAATATCCATTCATCTCACTACCTGTTGCAGATAGTGTTAATATATCAAATATTAAAAGTGCATCTTTTATTACACTTTTGCCAACAAAAAAGTCCCACACATCACCTTCATATGTAGCTCCAACGGCAATAGCTTTTGCACTATCAAGCACAGAACCACCACCAACACTTAAAACTCCATCTACATCTTTTGCTAACTCTATTCCTTCATAAACTTTGCTAAGAGTAGGATTGCTAATAATTCCACCAAGTGTAATAAATGCAATACCAGAACTCTTCAAACTTTCAACTACTATATCATATAAACCATTTTGCTTTATTCGCTCACTTCCATAACACAAAAGCACTTTTTTAACTCCAAATTGAGCTATCTGTTTGCCTATATCTTTTTCTTTACCAATTCCAAACTCTATTCTTGTTGGATTATAATATGAAAAATCTACCATCTTTAACTCCTAATTTTTAGCTCTCTCTTCTTCCAAAATTTTATCCATAAGTACAAACATATCATCAGAAGCACTTTCCATATCCACATAATACTCATAAATTTTTTCAGCATCGCCACACTCTTTATCATTTTTGATACAATCAAGAGCATTATGAACACTTGCATGCAATGCTTCGTGAGGTTTTTTAAGAGCCATAAAGCTTTTTGAATTTGAAAATCTCGAACTACCATGGCTATTATACCATCTACCTAAATTACAACTATTGCTATCTTGAAATTTATGATGTTTATTACCTTGAATAATAACACCATATGTATCATATTTAAATATTATATGCTCTATTTTTGCAAGAGTTAAAAATATTTGACCTTCCATCAATTTTGCATTTCTTGATGACTCTTGTGCTTCTTTGTTTATTAAAACAAATATATTTTTAAACTGCTCAATTTTTTCATTTGAAGTTTCAGAAATCTCTTTCATTTTATGAGAATCATCTAAAATATGTCCCATCTCTTGTTCAAAAACTCTAATAGTTGAAGATATTTCATCAGTTGCTTTTTGAGTTTTTTCAGATAATTTCCTAACCTCATCAGCAACAACAGCAAATCCTCTACCGTGTTCTCCAGCTCGTGCTGCTTCTATTGCTGCATTTAATGCAAGTAGGTTTGTCTGTTCTGTAATATCTTTTATTATATTTATTACAGACACAACTTCTGTTATTCTATTTGAAAATAGTGTAATAGATTCATCGGTTTTTGAAACTGTATCAATTAATGTTTCAAAATCTTTTGTAATAATCTCTATATTTCTCATACCTTCAGATGCTTGTTTTGAAATATTACAAATATCATCTGATACTACTTCTATCATATCTGTATTTGTTTTTAAATCCATTTGCATAGTTGATAAATTTTTATTTAAAGCATTTGTGCTAAGCTTTGAAAGTGAGCTAATTAGTGCATTTTTTTGATTTAATATATCATTTTGCTCCATAGATTTAATGACACTATTTATATCTTCTATACTTTTAGCAAATCCACCTCTAAGCCCTTTTGACATAGCCTTTCTAAAAAATTTTCCATCATTTGCATATTCAATAGATGTTTTAATCTCTCTCATAAATGCTTCTAATTGGTCAATTAAATTATTAATATCCCAACATAATCTACCAAATAATCCACTATCTTTAATATGTGTAATTCTGGTTTCAAATATACCTTCTGAAATATCTTTTGATACTTTTCTTGCACTATTTATAGCAGTTTCCAAAGACTTTATCGAAAAAAATACAAATATTAATGACAATTCACCCAAAATAGATGTAATAACAACAACAATTGGAATGCTCTCTTTTAAAATAAGTGCGATAAGAAGTCCTGACAAAACCAATATTATTGAGACTATTACAAATAGTCTAATTTTAGATAGATAAGATAAATTGTTCATAACTAACCTTTTTATCTGATAATAGAGCTTTTAAACTCTCTTCACTTGCATTCACTCCACCACTTCTTTCTCTATTTAATAGCTCTTTATATAGTGTTTCAACTGTTGAAATAGCACTTTTTGTCGGTTTCCTTCTTACAGAGTGATAACCTATAACTTTACCATTTTCATCAAATGATGGTGTTACATTTGCTAATACCCAATAAAAACTACCATCTTTTGCTAAATTTTTAACATAAGCAAAAATCTCTTTTTTTTGAGATAGTGTTTCCCAAAGTAACTTAAATACAGCTTTTGGCATATCTGGATGTCGTATTATATTGTGTGGAGCATTTAAAAGCTCTTCTTCACTATATCCTGATAACTGTATAAAAAGCTCATTTCCATAAGTAATTTTACCTTTTGTATCTGTTTTTGATACAATTATTTCACTTTCACCAAAATTCTTTTCAACCATTGTAGGAGTTACTCTATTCATAAACTCTCCTAAAACTTTTTAACATTTAATATAGATACTAAGTTTAATCTATCAAGAGAATTATATAACTCGTCTTGTTTTACTATTACTGTTAAGTCCAACTTATCAATTTCTCTATATTTTAGAAATGTCCCTATTATTGATGATGGTAGAGTGTATGAATCTAATATCTTTACAGTTATTGCAACTCCTTTATTAGTTCCTATAACTGATGATAATGTAGATTTTATACTCATAGAGTCTTGAATGGAATTAACCGAACCTGTGATAATTAGCTCTAATTTAGTACTATCTTTTTCAACTTTTATATCCATGTTCATAACCTTTTGATATCTATTTAGAAATTTCTTATAATTCTATTTAAAAAATATTAATAAAGATATTAATTTTTTTTTTAAGAAATGAATTGTTTCTAAAGTGCTATTGGTATAAATAGCTGATTATACTCACTCAATTTAAAAAATAGCTGTTCAATATTTGTAGAAAATATAGATAAAAATCTTCTTGTTGCAATATTTTTAGTAAAAGGCATAAATTGCAAAAAGTTGTCCATCGATTTTGCTTCTTTTAATGGATTTTTTTGCATTGATATTACATGAATATCTTTTGAAAATATTTTTGATAATGTCTTGTAATGTTCTATTAATTTATCCTTACTATCGCCCTCTGGGTCGATGTTTGAGAGTTTTATTTTTAGATTTAGTTGTGATGATATATCAAATACAACGGGTGATATTTTTTCTCCTCCTACTGTATCTGATAATATTACTAATGACTCTTTTATATCAATAAGAGTCTTTATTCCAATTTTTAAGACAGGAATATTTAAATTAAATAGCAGTTCTCTATTAGCTTTTTTTATAAAACTACAATTTGGAATGATAATTAGTCCAATATTATAAAATCGCACATCATCTCTTAATACAGTTGTTGCATTACTATCTTTATAATCAATTATTACAACAATATCTTTTGCTTCACTCTCTTTTATTATTTGCATTAATTCTGGATTTGATGGATTTAATATTCTAATAATTAATTTCTTATTTTTTAGTTTTTGATGCAAAAATATCGCTTCATCAAAAGCTTTTTTTATCATAAACTCTTGTTGAGATTTAAAATCTATATATAAATATATATTTGTGCCAAAAGGCGAAGGAAATTGTCCTAACTCTTTTTTTATAGCACTATAAACATTTTTTAAAACTCGAGGCTCACCAATTATTATTAACACATCATTTGGAGAAAGTATCAGTGTTGGTCGTGGAAGAATTAATGTATTATTTCTATAAAGTGCAACTATTTTCCAATTCACTTGCTCAATTGAGCCAATGTTTCTATATACATAAGAGCTACCAAATGGAACTAAAACTTCCATAATTTCACCAATTCCAAGTCCAACATCATGAGATGTTAAAGGCACATCTGGTAAATGGTCAAATATTCTACCTGCTAATATTGTATTTGAGTTTATCTGTATCAAATTTTTATCATTAAACTCTTCTAAATCCCACATATCAAGCATAAAAATTTGTAATTCTGGTTTATGTAATCGAATAGTTTTATATATACTTTCAACTTCTAATCTATTTCGCATAATAATATATACAGAGGATATATTTCCTCTAATAACTCCTGCTAATTTTAAAGCACTTGTTGGGTCAAATTTATAAAATGTGAAATTTTCTGGACGAATTTCTGGAAGTAGCGATTTTTTGGAGTAAATTACAAGATACTCATTGTGAGAAACATAAGAAGTTATTAATCTATTTAAAAAATGTTTTGCTATCTCTCCATCTAAAATAAGGATAATTTTTTTCATCAGCTACTCTCTTTAAAATTTATTATAAATACAGCTCCACTTTCCCAATTTTTAGCATAAATAGAAGCATTAAACTCATCTACTAAAATCTTTTTACTCATACTAAGTCCAATTCCTGTCCCATTTTCACCTTTAGTGGATACGAAATTATTAAATAGTAAATCAATTACATCTTCTTTTATTCCACCACCATTATCTTTAAACTTTATAGTTTTATTTTCTATTTCTATTACAATTCTTCCAACTCTTCTACCATTTTCTATAATTGCATCTTTTGCATTATTTAATAGATTTAATACAACCTGTTTAAAGTAATTTTTAAATCCAAATAATTTGATTGGTTCTCGCTCAATAATTTCAATTGTAATTCCAAACTTTTCAAACATTTTCTTAAATAGTCTCAAAATTTCACCAATTGCATCTTTTACATCAAATTCTGCTTTTTTTTGTGATGGTTTAAAAAACTCTTTAAAATCATCAATTGTATGACTAATAAACTGTATCTGCTCTTTTGCTTGATTGCAAAAATCGCTCAAAGATTCGCTTGTAAGTTCATCATTTTTAAAGTCCAAATCAAGTATATCAATCAACATTCCAAGCACTGTAATTGGTTGCTTCCATTGATGAGAAATAATACCTATTAAATTTCCAAGCTCTGCCATTTTGCTTTGTTGAATTAGTATTGATTGCTGTTTTAATCGCTCTTCAATCTCTCTTTGAACTCTCTCTTCTAAATCTTTTTGGTAATCTCGCAATGTTAAATGTGTATTTACTCTTGCTAATAGTTCTTGAGAGTTAAATGGCTTTGTAATATAATCTACACTTCCTAACTCAAATCCCATTCTTATACTATCTTGGTCGCTTTTAGCTGTTACAAATATTATTGGAATAGATTTTGTATCATCATTAGCTTTTAAAATTCTGCAAACTTCAAAACCATCAATTTCTGGCATCATTACATCAAGCAAAATTAAATCAATTCCTTCTTTTTTATTTTGGACAATTGATATTGCATTTTTACCATTAGTTGCAAAGATTATTGAATAAAAATCTCTCAAGAAATTTGCTAATATTTGAACATTTTTTAAGTTATCATCTACTATTAAAATTTTGTGCTTTTTCAAAGTGTCTCCTTTTGAAAACAAACTCTGCTAAAATTATATAAAATATAGTATAAAAGTTAGGTAGATTGATGATAAAACGGATGAAAATAGCTCTGTTTGGGATTGTTCAAGGTGTTGGATTTAGACCTTTTGTGTATAAAGAAGCTACAAAACTAAAACTTAATGGAACTGTTATAAATAGCAGTGCTGGAGTTTTGATTGATATTGAAGGAGAATGGCATAAACTCTTAGAATTTATAAAGTTATTAAATAGTAATAAACCAAATAGAGCTGTAATTGATGATATGAAAATAGAGTTTTTAAAACCTTTGGGAAGAGTTGATTTTTCGATTTTAGAAAGTGTAGATGAAAAATCAAAAGTTGCAATAATTCCTTCAGATATTGGAGTGTGTGAAGAGTGTTTAAAAGAGTTGAAAGATAAAACTAATAGAAGATTTAACTATCCATTTATAAACTGTATAAATTGTGGAGTTAGATTTAGCATTATAAAATCTCTTCCTTATGATAGAGCAAATACATCTATGAATGAGTTTGAAATGTGTAGTGAGTGCGAAGATGAGTATATAAATCCAAATAATAGAAGATACCATGCCCAGCCAATTAGCTGTTTTAAATGTGGGCCAGAGTTAGCTTTAAAAGATAAAAATTGGAATTTAATTGATAAAAATTATGAAGCAATAGTTAAACTTTCTAATATTATAAAAGATGGTTATATTGTCGCAATAAAAGGTGTTGGTGGATTTCATTTAGTTTGTGATGCTTTGAACTTTGAAACTGTGAAACGGCTTAGAGAAATAAAAAAAAGAGCAAGAAAACCGTTTGCAATAGTTGCAAAAGATATAGAAATGGTGCAAAATATAGCTTATGTGAATAGTTTAGAAGAGAGCTGTTTAAACTCTTTAGAGCGACCAATAGTTTTACTTAATTTAAAAGATGGTGCGAAATTATCAAAAAACATAGCTCCAAGTATCAATAAAATAGGAGTTATGTTACCATCTAATCCAATATATCATCTGCTATTAGAGCTATTAAACTCTCCCATAGTTTGCACAAGTGCAAATATTTCAGATGAGCCAATTGTTAGTAATAGTGATGAGTTAGTAAAAATTAAATATGATTATGTTTTAGATTACAATAGAAATATCATAAATATAGTTGATGACTCAATTTTGCAAGTAGTAGATGATAAAGTTATGACTTTAAGGCGAGGCAGAGGTTTTGCTCCTATTGATATAAAACTTCCATTTAGCTTAAATCAAAATATCTTATCTGTTGGAGCAAATCAAAAAAGTGTAGTGGCAATAGCTTTTAAAAACATCGCGATACTTTCTCCACATATTGGAGATTTAAACTCATTTGAAACGATGAAACATTTCAAAAATTCAATAAATCGATTGAAATTAATTTATGATTTTAGTGAAGATTTGATTGTTAAAGATAAAAACCAATCTTATTACTCTTCTAAATTTGCACAAAATGGAGTTGCAATTCAGCACCATTATGCACATTTCCTATCAGTTTTGATTGAACATAAATTGGAAAATAGAGACTATTTAGGAGTTATTTTTGATGGGAGTGGATTGGGAGATGATGGAACTATTTGGGGAGGAGAGTTTATAATTGGAAATTATAATAAATATAAAAGAGCTTACCATTTAGAGAAATTTAGACTACTTGGAGGTGAAGTTGCAATCAAAGAGCCAAAACGAATTTTATTATCACTTCTATTTGATATTTTTGGAAGAGATATAAATATAGACTATTTTAGCGAAAATGAGATAGATATACTTTATAAAATTTATCAAAAAGGGATTAACTCACCATTTACAAGCTCAATGGGAAGAGTTTTTGATGGAGTTGCATCACTTTATAATATTGTGCAAGTTTTAGACTATGAGGGTGAAAGTGGATTGATATTGGAGAGTTTTTATGATGAAAATATTAGCGATAGTTATAATTTTAGTATAGATGGAGAAGTTATTAAATTTAAAGAAATCTTTAAAGAGATGATACATGAAGATAAAACAGAAGGTATATCTAAATTTTTTAATACAGTTGTAGAGATGATATTGACTATTGCAAAAAAAGAGGCTCTTCCATTAGTTTTAAGTGGTGGAGTTTTTCAAAATAGCACACTTTGTAATATTCTGTTTAAAAAATTAAAAGCTCACAAAATAGAGTTTTATATAAATGAGAGAGTGCCTGTAAATGATGGTGGAATAGCTTTGGGGCAAATTGGGTTTAATAAATTTTAAGCTCTAAATGATAAAATTTATCAATTAAAAAAAGGAGGGAAGTGTGAAAAAATATGAAACATATAAGTGTAACAAATGTGGAAATGAGGTTGAAGTTCAACATGTAGGTGGTGGAACACTTAACTGTTGTGGGGAAAATATGCAACTTATAACAGAAAATTTAACAGCTGTAAATTTGATGAAAGCTTTTGCTGGTGAATCTATGGCAAGAAATAAGTATGATTTATTTGCTGATATTGCAGAAAAAGAGGGATATTTAAGAGTAGCAGAACATTTTAGAGAAGCTGCGATTAATGAAATGTATCATGCAAGAGCAGAATTTAAGGCATATCATATGATGATAGATGGGAGTGAGAGCGAAATTACTCTCAAAAATCTTGATACAGGTATGGCTGGTGAAAATTATGAATATATGGTTATGTATCCAGAGTTTGCAAAAATTGCAAAAGATGAAGGATTTAACAACATTGCAAAACTATTTGAAATGATTGCAAAAGTTGAAGTAGAACATGAGCGAGAGTATAGAGAGTTGCAAGATGCACTAAAAGCTGATGGATTTTTAAATAGTGATGAAGAAGAGGTTTGGGTTTGTGAAGTCTGTGGGCATGTTCATAGAGGTAAAAAGGCTCCAAAAGCTTGTCCATTATGTAAAGTTCCACAAGAACATTTCAAAAAAGAGTGTTTATATTAAGGAGTGAAAAATGGCAAAAAAGGGAATATCCATTCTAAAAGGGATTGAAGCAGAAAAGGTTATAGAGCTATTAAATAGAGCTTATTGTGATGAGTGGTTAGCATATTATCAATATTTTATAGAAGCAAAAGTTACAAAAGGTATCATGAAAGATGCTGTTATTGCAGAACTAACTCAACATGCAACTGAAGAGTTAAATCATGCCAATTTAGTTGCAGATAGAATTATTCAATTAGGTGGAACTCCTATATTACATCCACAAGATTGGTTTAAATATGCAAATTGTGGATATGATGCACCTACAAAGCCAGATGTATTAGATGTATTAAAAGATGCAATTAAAGGTGAGCAGTGTGCAATTTCAATTTATTCAGAAATTTCAGAAATTGTTAAAGATAGAGATATTGTAACCTATAATATTGTAAATCAAATTTTAACTGATGAGGTAACTCACGAAGAAGATTTAAGTGCTTTATATGATGATATTTTGGAGTTTATTGAACAATTTAAGAGATAGTTAAGGTAAAACCTTAGCTATTCTACCAATTTTAAAGCCTCTTTACACAAATTTCCCCAAGATGATGTAACATTCATATCTACACACTCGCTAAATTTCTCTTTTGAAACTATACTATTGCTCTTTTGATGAGCTAAACCAAGCATATACAATACTCTAACTTTATCTTTATTATCAATCCCTTTTTTCAGCATCGCTTCACCAACATCTATTGCTTCAGCTTCTTTTTTTAAATTCAGTGCCGATTGCATAAATGAAAACTCTGCAAATGGACTCTCTAAATATACACCACTACTATTTTGTAAATCTATAATCTTTTTAGCATAACTATTTGTTAAAATATCATCTTTTCGCTCAATTCCTATTTTTGTAACTTCACGATAAACTGCTAAACTATCAATATTTTTAGCAAAGTTTTTTTTAATCTCAACAGCAGTTTCCAACATATTTTGACTATCTTTTAATCCTTTATAAGCATCAAACATAGTATATATTACATCGCTATATTTATCTTGTTTTAAATTTTGTGCAAGTGCCAAGACATCTTTTGAAGATTGCATTGCATTTTTGTAATCCCCATTTTTTAATAAAAGCTTTGATGAATTATATAGCCAAAATAGTCTTTCATTTAAATCACTATCTTTTATGTGTGGAGTTACTATATCTTGTGCCATTTTTAACTCTCCACTATCCAAAAAGCAATAAAACAGCTCTTTATCCATTGTATCAACTTTTACACTATATTTTTTGATTGTAGATACAGCTTGTTTGCAATCTCTATTTTGCAAAGAATTTTGTGCTAACTCTTTTGCTGAAAGCTCTATTAACTCTTTTGAATTTTTGGCTTCATAATTTGGTGCTGATTTTAATTCATTTTCTAAATCCAGCACATCTTTGAATTTTTTATTATCAAATAAAAGTTTTGCTTTTTTATAAAGTGCTTCATGAGCTATATCTTGAGTTGCATATTTTTCTATTAACTCATCAAAATATTTTATTTGAGCTTCAAAACTATCACTATTTGTTTCAAATAGTAGTTTATCATATCTTTTTTGTATCTCTTGAGCATATAATCCAAATGGTAACTCTTCTAAATATTGTTTATATTTTGCTATTGCACTATCTGCATTTTTTGAATCGTCAAGCCAAATACCAACATCTTTTAAAGTTACTTCATATATACTTTCCAATTTATTAACTCTATTTAAAAGCTCATTTCCAACTTTTGCACTAAATGCAATTCCACCTTTTTCTGCTACTCTACTTATAAATTCTCTTGCTTTATTTAAATCTTTAAAAAAGAAATCCATATTTGAACTAAATATTTTTTCATAAAGTGCTAAACCTTTATCTAACTCTCCCAATTCTAAATATAAATTTCCAAGTTTAACAGCTGATAAAGATGCTATTTCTAAATCTTTTGTATTATAAAGGGCTTCTTGATATAGCTTGATAGCTTCAGCATTTTTTGAACCAGATGATAATTTGTGGTCAGCATAATAAACTTTTGCTAAATCTGAAAATTTACTATAATAGTGGTCATTTATAACCCTCTCAAAATAGTAATTTGCATCAGTTGACATTCCTATTTTAGAGTAATTTCTTGCTAAAATTGTTAAAACTTCTGGTAAGTTTTCATCTGATGGATATTTTTTCATCCAAGCTTTTGCAAGTTCGATAATATCACTCTCTTTATCTTTGCCAACTTCATTTAATGCTTTTATTTTAAATAAAATAAATTCACTTTGAAAAATAGAATCAGGATACCTCTCTTCAAAACCATCTAATGAACTTAGCACAGAGTTATAATCACCATTTTTTATACTTTTTTTAATATCTAAATAAAATCCAATATCTCCATTATCTTCATATTCGATAGGTATTTTATTTATATCTAAACTTCCAATATATGGTGTTTCAATATTTTGTATATTAATTGGAAATTTGAGACCATCTTTTTTTTGTAAATTTTGCAAAAGAGGGATATTCTCACTTTCATAACCAATAAGAGACCAATGTTTTGATATATTATTTCTAAAAGTAGATATATTTAGCTCATTTTTGAGATTTAAATTGTTTGCTATTATAGTTGATTTCTGTTTAGGAGTTATAAGTAAATAAAATTTATCATCTTTTAAAAAACTTGTAACTTTAAAAAATCTATTTTCACTTCTAATGATTTGTTCTTTTGGTTTTTTATTGAATTCACAAAGATAATCTATTGTATAGCCATTGCTATCTCTATTATCTCTGCATATAAAAGGTTCATCATAAATCAAATTTATAGTTGAATAGTTTTTATTATCTTCTTTAGCACCCGTCATAATTAGATTAAGTGCAAAAATTTTGGTAGAAATTATTAATGGAAGTAAAAATCTTTTCATCTCTTATTACTCTTAGCGGAATTTAAAATCCGCTAATTGTAACATAATAACCAATTATTTCTAATAAAGGATTTACTAAAAGTGATGAAAAGATTGTAACAATTACAGAAAAGCCTATAATTGTTTTTAGTGAATGAGAAGCATTTCTGACATAAACCGTTCCATCGTTTGTTGTTGGGTCTTTAAAAAACATAAATACAACAAGCTTAATATAATAATATGCAGCTATTGCACTATTTAATGCCATAATTATAGCCAAAGCTATCTCTCCAGCATTAAGAGCAGAACTAATCATATACATTTTTCCCCAAAATAGAGAAAATGGTGGCATACCTGCAAGTGCAAACATAAATATTGCCATAATTACAGCACCCATTGGCATCATTTTTATCATACCAGAAAACTTTGTATATGGATGGTCATATCTCTCATGCCATACTTGACTTTTGTGTCTTGAAACCCAAAGCATTGTAAATGCTCCTAAGTTTGCAAATAAGAACATTGTCCAATATAAAAACAAAGCACTATTTGCTTGAGTAGTTCCAAGATAAATTGCAACAAATCCAAATGCAGCATGTGAAATAGAACTAAATGCTAACATTCGTTTAACATCTTCTTGAACAAGTGCTAATATATTTGCCAAAGTCATTGTAATTACAATTATTCCAAATAAAATATTATTAACAATAGGAATATCTGAAAGCACAAAAAATTCAAAAAATCGCATAGCTACAACAAAACCAGCAATTTTTGGAACAATCGACATATAACCTGCTAATGCTGCTGAAGTTCCTTCATACACATCTGGAGTCCAAGTATGAAATGGAACCAATGAGAGTTTAAATCCAAGTGCTGCCAAAATAAATACAATAGCTGTTAATATAAATGGTAGTGGTTGAAACTCATTCATAACTAAAATCTCTGCAATTTTGTAAATCTCTACACTGCCTGTCAAACCATATAAAATCATAGAACCAAATGCAAAAAATCCTGCTGCCATTGCACCCATTGTAAAATATTTAATTGCTGCTTCAATAGATTTATCTCTATTATGCAGAGCAATTAATGTGTATAGTGCTAAACCTGCTGTTTCTAAACCTATAAAAATCAGAATTAAATTATCTGATGAAACCATAAATTGGAAACCTGCAATCATAAATAAAAAGAGTGCAAAAAATTCTGGATAAGAGAACTCATGAAACCTTTTTGATGTTAAAGCCAAAGGAATAAATAGTGCAGATGCTAATAGTATCAACATTTGTGATAATAAAGAGATACCATCAACTAATATTACATCAAAAAAAGCTCTCTCTCCACTACTATAACTAATAACTGCCAAAAGGTCTATTGATATAAATAGAACACTAATTATTGTATAAAAACTTTTTGATAAACCTTTTTTGAATAAATCAACTGTAAGTATTGTCAAACCACCAATGATAATAATTAACATTGGAACAATACTTGCAAAATTTAAACTATCAAAACTAATATCTAACATATTACTTCTCCTCTACCAATTTATTAGCAGAGATTATAAGCTCTTTAGCCTCTTTTGTTACAGCTTTATCTCTCATTAACTCAAGCATACTCTTAACACTATTATCAATTGGGGCAAGAACAGGTTTTGGATAAACACCAAGCCAAACCACAATCAGTGTTAGAGGAATTAGTGCTGATAGCTCTTTTGCATCTAAATCTTTTAAACTTAAATTTTTACTATTTGTAACTTCTCCAAAAAATGTCTTTTTATAAACTGTAAGCATATAAACTGAACCTAAAATAATCGTGAAACCAGCTAAAAGTGTCATAGTTGGTGAATAGTGAAAAAATCCAATTAGTGATAAAAACTCACCAACAAAACCTATTGTTAGAGGTAATCCAACTGAAGCCATAAGCATTATTCCAAAAATTGTTGCATAATTTGGCATAACTTTTGCAAGTCCTCCAAACTCATCTAACATCTTGGTATGTCGCCTATCATAAATTACACCAACCAACATAAACAAAGCACCACTTACAATACCGTGTGATAACATCAAAAATATTGAACCACCAATTCCTTCTGCACTCATTGCAAATGTTCCAATAACAATTACACCCATATGTGAAACAGAGCTATAAGCAATAACTTGTTTTATATCATCTTGAGCATAAGCTATCATAGCTGTATAAATAATCATAATTATTGCAATGATTGCAATTGGAGTGATAAAATATACTGAAGCATCTGGAAAAATCGGAAGCGAAAATCTAACAAATCCATAAGTTCCCATTTTTAGTAGAACAGCAGCTAATATTACTGAACCAATTGTTGGTGCTTGACCGTGTGCATATGGCAACCAAGTATGAAAAGGAAACATTGGAACTTTGACAGCAAATCCGATAAAAAAAGCAACAAAGAGCCATAGTTGTAAATTAAATGGTAAATCAAGTAGTTGCCAATCTAAAATAGCGAAACTCCAAATACCTGTCATTTCATAATGTGTAAGTCCAAGATATAACATACCAACTAACATAATTAGAGATGCTAAGAATGTGTATAAGAAAAACTTAATAGCTGCATAAACTCTTAAATTTCCACCCCAAGCACCAATTATATAGAGCATAGGAATAAGTGAAAGCTCCCAGAATAGATAGAAAACTATCGCATCAAGTGCAACAAATACACCAACCATAGTCATTTCTAAAAATAATATAGTAATAATTAAATTTTTAATGTCTTCTTTTATAGATAGACTTATCAAACCTATAAAAGTTATAAATGTTGTCATTATTACTAAAAATAGAGATATTCCATCCACTCCTAAAATATAGTTAATACCATATATAGGAATTAAGGCATAATGCTCTACAAACTGCATACCAGCATTTGTTGAATCAAATGCAAACCATAACCATAAAGATAGTGCAAACTCTATAAAAGTTACAGTCAATCCATAAACTCTTATACTATCTTTTGATACTATGAACCCTAATAGTCCTGCTATTGCTGGAAAAAAGACAAGTATCGTTAATATTCCATCCATCTGCTTTCACTCCTTAAATAAATGCACTACAAATAATAGCTAAAGCTAAAAGTATCAATAAACCAGCACTCATCCATCTAAGCATAATAGATAGGTTTCCACTCTGAATAAATCTTAACTCTCCACCCAACCAATATATTGTTTTTGCTATCATATCAACTGTTGCATCCACAATTTTCATATCTATCTCTTTCCAAGCTATTTTTGATAGTTGAAGATATGGTGTTGTAATAACAATCTCATAAAGTTTTGGGATATAGTATTGATTAAATAGAAGTTTATATATAAATGTATTCTCCCAAGATTTACTAAATCCACCAGCTTTGTATTTAAATACTGCTACTGTAATTCCACCTATTGCAACAATAGATGTGGCAATTATCAAACCAATCGCAATTGAATGATTTAAGTCCATATGATACTCTGGAAGAGTCATTGTAACATAAGAATAAAATGCTCCACCAAACATACCACCAATAACCGCTAAAAGTGTTAATGGAGCCATTGAAGCCAACATATAGTTATATGCCTCATGTGGATGAATTCCAAGTTCTTTATAATTTTCTTTTCCAAAGAAAACCATCATAATCAATCTAAAGCTATAAAATGCTGTCAAACCTGCACCAATAAATAGCATTGCCCACAATATATATTGTCCTTCTGCAAATGCTACTTCTAATATTTTATCTTTTGAAAAGAATCCTGCAAATGGATATATTCCAGCTAATGCTACTGAAGCTATTATCATCATAATAGCTGTCAATTTCATACTTTTATATAATCCACCCATTTTTTTAATATTTAATTCATCATGCATAGCATGCATAACATTACCAGCACCTAAGAATAGAAGAGATTTAAAGAAAGCATGTGTCATTAAGTGGAAAAGTGCTATCCAATAAGCTCCAAGTCCAGCTGCAACAAACATATATCCAAGTTGAGATAATGTAGAATAAGCAATAATTCGCTTTAAATCTTCATTTACAAGTGCCATTGTAGCTGCAAATATTGCAACAAATGCACCTAGACAAGCGATAAATAGCCCTACATTTGGTATAAGTGTAAATAACTCATTTGCTCTAATTACAAGATAAACTCCAGCAGTAACCATTGTAGCAGCATGAATTAATGCCGAAACAGGAGTTGGACCTTCCATTGCATCAGCAAGCCAAGTATGAAGTGGGAATTGTGCCGATTTTCCCATTGCACCAATAAACAAGAATATTCCAACTAAAACTAATACACCACTATTTAAATCTCCAACTTTCGCAAAAAAGTCAGAATATTGAAGTGAGCCGACATTCCAATATATATAAAATAGTCCAACAAGCATACCAAGGTCGGCAATTCTATTCATAATAAATGCTTCATTAGCAGCCCAAGAAGCACTCTCTTTATGATACCAATAACCAATTAAAAGCCAAGAACAAAGACCTACTCCTTCCCAACCAATAAACAGTCCTGCAAAATTATCACTCATAACAAGTATCATCATTGAAAATACGAAAGCTGAAAGGTAAGAAAAATATCTATTAAAACCTTTTTCATGTTTCATATAACCAATAGAGTATATATGCACAAAAGTTGAAACAATTGTAACAACTATCATCATAGTAGCAGAAACTTGATCTACTAAAAAACCAAACGGTATAGATATATTACCTGCACTAATCCAATCTAACATTTTCACTTCAACTTTTGGTCCATCAAATGTATAAATAAATAGTGCAATTGATGCAACCATAGATGTTGCAAGTAGTGCCGATGTAACTACTCCTGTAATAAGTTTTTTTGGACTATTTCCAAAAATAGCAGCAAATAATGAGCCAACAAGTGGTGCAAAAAGTGCTATATAAACAATTTTTTCCATATTAAACCTTTAACCATGCATTGTTTGAAGATTGTCAATATTGAGTGTCCCTTTTTTCTTATACCAAAGAATTAAAAGACCAAGTCCAACAGCAACCTCTGAAGCAGCAATTGCAATTATAAAAAATGCAAACATTTGTCCATTTAAATCAGCATAAAATTTTGAAATTGCTGCAAAACCTATGTTGATAGCATTTAATAGAATTTCTGTTGAAAAAAATAACATAAGTAAATTTTTTCTTCTCATAACACCTATCATGCCTATTATAAAAAGGAGAGTTGATAATATTAAGTAGTGATTTAGAGTTATCATTCTTGTCCTTTTGAATTAAATTCTCGCTCTATATCTGCTTCATCCATCAATGTTAAACTCTTATCCATCTTTTTACCTGCCAAAATAATTCCAGCAACCATTGCAACAAGTAGCATAATTCCAGTTAGCTCAAATGGGATTAGATATTTTGTAAAAAGCACCATACCAATAGCTTGAACATTACCAATATCAGAATCAATAGGAGCTTCAACTAAAATATTTTCACCAGCAATTGGTGCAACTAAAAGTACTACAAGAAGTAGTGCTATACCACCACTTAATAAAAATAGAATTTTTTGATTTGCAACTTTCTCTTTAACATCTTTTGTAGAGTCAAAAAACATCATTCCAAAAGCATAAAGAGCCATAATAGCTCCCGTATAAACTATAATTTGCACAACCCCTAAAAATTCGGCATCTAATAAAAAGAAAAAAGCAGATATAAATATTGTACCTGCTGCCATTGCACTCATAGCATATAGCACATTCTTTGTAAATGCAACAATCAAAAACATTGCAGCTGTAAGTCCTGCAAATAAGTAAAAAGCTACTGCTTCAAGCATCTTAAATCCTTTTAATAAGCAAGTGGTGTTTTTTTGATAAACTTATCAGCATCTTTGCTTGGAGCGCCAAAACCTGAAAACTCTTCCTGTTTTTTTGCTTTTATCCAATCAATTGGTGTTAGCATATCATTCTTTAGTGCAAAATGGGCTCTTTGCTCACTTGAATTTTCATATAAATCTCCATGAACAATTGCCAATTCTGGACATACTTCTGCACAATATCCACAAAAGATACATCTGCCAAAGTTAATAGTATATTCTGAAACCTCTTTTCTACTATTTTCATCAATCCTTGTATCCATTCTAATACATTTTGAGATACAAATTTTTTCACATAAACCACAACCAATACATCTCTCATTCCCACTCTCTAAAAGTCTCAATAGTTTATGAATTGCTCTATATCGTGGGCTTATAGGAAGTTTCTCTTTTGGATATTGTGTTGTATGAATTTTGAAATCTACCATCTCTTTAAAAACTATACCTAAACCTTTAAAGAGTTCAAATTTAACGGCTCTTCCTAAAAATCTTTTAAATACAGCAAAGCCTGATGGCATTGGCTCTGTATCTATTAGCTTATACCCTTTTTTCTCCATATCTCTCTCCTATATCAGTGCTACAAAGCCAGTAACAGCAATGTTTATTAGTGCTAAAGGCATCAAAACTTTCCAACATAACCACATTAATTGGTCTGGTCTAATGTGTGGCCAAGCTGCTCTTGTCCATAAGAATAAGAAAATAAAGAAAAATACCTTTAGGATAATTGCAATTCCACCTGGAATAAACCATAAATCATTAAAACCACCACAAAATACAATTGCACCTAAAAATGCGATTGTAAACATGTTTGCATACTCACCTATAAAAAACATACCCCATTTCATTCCTGAATACTCTGTTGCAAATCCTGAAACAACTTCTGCTTCATGCTCTAATAAGTCAAAAGGAGTTCTATTTGTTTCAGCAAACCCTGCTATCATAAATAGTATAAATGCTATTGGTTGAAGCCAAATTAACCAATCAGAAATACCTCCACTTTGATAGTTATTTATATCTATTAAAGACATTGAGCCAACAAGCATAATTGGAGCAATAATAGCAAGTCCTGTAATTAACTCAAATGATAAAAGTTGAACTACAACTCGAGCAGCTCCAAGCATAGACCATTTATTTGAAGATGCAAGACCTGCTAAAAGTGGTCCATACATTCCAATTGCCATAACACCCAATACAAATAGAATACCAATATTTATATCTGCAATAATTGGTCTAACAACATGGTCTCCAATAGAAAACTCTGGTAAAAATGGTATTGAAGCCATTGCAATAAAAGCTGTCGCTGCTGAAATAACTGGAGCTATTGCAAAAATTGGCTTTACTGCATTTTGAGGAATAATATCCTCTTTTGTAAAAAGCTTTATACCATCTGCTAAAACTTGCAAAAGTCCATAAGGACCAACATGCATAGGACCAAGTCGTCTCTGCATAAATGCTAAAACTTTTCTTTCAATATAAGTTGTAAAACCACCTAATGCTGAAAAAACCGTTAAAACTACTACAATCTTAATGATTGTTTCAATTACATAAATTCCAATATCCATGCCTACACCTTTTTGATTATTGCTGTTGTAAATCTATAACCATCAATAAGATTAACTACTTTTGAGTGATAATTTGGTAAAAGTGCAATATTACCTCCTATTTTACTGTTTAATCTAATAGGAAGAGTTATACTATTTTGCTCGATTTTTATCTCACACAAATCACCTTCACTTAGACTATTTTTAGTTAAAAATTCTTCTGATGCTTCTAAGCTTAAAACCTCTTTTAATTGGCTAGAGTTATATGTAAATTCATTAAATTGTAAAATTGGATTACAGCTATAAAGTATAACCCCTTTTAAATCTGTTATTTCAAAATTTTCTAAACTATCATCTATATTAGTTTTGAAATTTTCTAACAAATAACCTCTATTCTCATTTTGAGAATTATCAAAACTATTTTGTAACATATCAAATTCAACTTCTCTAAACCCTTTTGCTAAAGGTAGCTCTTTTGTATAGCTTATCGTGAATTCTCTATCAATATCTAAAGCTTTAGCAATATCATTTAATGTATAACCACTATGTGGAAGTGCTACATTTGTAGGAACAACTCTTTTATCAATATTTACAAAAGTTCCTTCTTGCTGATTCAGTGCTGGAATATTAAAATCTCCATCACCCAAACTACTTAATTTATAGTCAGCATCTACATTATAACCTATACTATATTTACCACCTTTACTATCCAAATCACAAATAAGTGATACACCCAAAGAGTTAGTTTTTGGTGGAATTATTAAAACTTTAAAATTTGAACATCTTTCCAAAATTCCAACTAATTTCGCTAAATTTGCAGAATTTTTATGAGTTATTAAATCTTCTCCAACAACTAAAGCAAAGCTATCTTTTTTAGCTAAAAGCTTTTCTAAATCATCTAAAAAGCTATCTTTTAAATTTAGCATATCATATAGTTTGCTATAACTAACTTCTACATCTTTTTCTATCTTTTTAGGAACAAAACTCTCTACCTCTTTTTCTACACCATTTTCATCAACAGTTTTTGTAATAACTTTTTCTCTAATATTCTCTACAACTTTTTTAACTTTTGTATATTTTAGAGAGTCTAAATAGCTATTAATCTCTTTTGGCAAACTCTCTTTTTTAGCAAATAGCTCTAATAGTAGATAAAGCACTGCTTCTTCAGAGTTTGGAGTATGATAAATTGTAGCTATATTTTTACTCATTCCCTCAACTAAACTATTTTTAATAGGATGAAAATATAGCAATGCACCTTTATTTACAGTTAATGAATTATTTATGGCATATCTTACTCTTGGATTATCTGTCGTTATCATAGAGCCAAGCGAAACTATAAAATTACTACTATGTATGCTCTTTAAATCTCCACTATAAAGGCTATTTCCAGAAGTTTTTGAGTATGAGTTCAAAAAGTTTTTAAATCGTAAAGCTTCATGATTTATTAATTTATAACCAAATTTTTCTTTTAGTTTTTGAAGAATTAGTGCTTCTTCATTTGTAATAAATGAGTCAAATTTAATTGTATCAGCATTTCTAAAAGCATCCACTGCTTGATTTAAGTTATCATCTTTTGAAGCTACTCTATTTTCATAATCAAATCCAAATCTTCCAGCTCCACAAAGAGTTGAGTAGTGAAACTCATTTTTTACACGATAAATTTTTTTATCAATATTATCGATACTTGTGTGTTTAACATCATAATACAGGTGACAAGCTGAACTACAATGGCTACACGATGCTGGAATTGATTTAAGTTCCCAAGCATTTGATTTATACTGAAAGTCACTACTAACTAAAGCCCCAACAGGACAAACTGCAATACACTCACCACAACTTGTGCAATCAAGTTTATCGCCACCCGAGCTAAGTCCAATGATTGATTTATTCAGCTTATTCCACATAGAATATGCATCTTTTGGCATAGTCTCTTTTAGTGAAGCATCTAATTCAACTCCACCTCGTGGCATAGTTTTTAATGCACTATCACCTATCATATCTTTACAAACAGTAATACATCTCTCACACACAATACATAAAGATGGGTCATAATGGATTAATCCCCAATCCTTTGCCACTTTATGTGTATCTTTTATAGAGTAGGTTTGAGAATCAACACCAATTTCTAATGTGTAGTTTTGCAATTCACACTCTCCACTTTGGTCACAAACACCACACTCTAATGGATGATTTATATCATAAACCTCCATTATAGCTCTTCGCTCTTTTAAAATATTTTCTGTAACCGTTAAAACAGTTTGTCCAGCTTTTGCTTTTGCATTACAAGCATAAGCTTGTTTTCCATCTACATCAATTAAACACAATCTACAAGCCAAAGTTGGCGAACACCTTGTTAAGTAACAAATAGCGGGAATAAAAATATTATTAGCTCTTGCAACATCTAATATATACTCTCCTTCTATTGCTTCTACACTCTGTCCATCAATAGTTATACTTATTTTATTCATTTCCCTCTACCACTTTTTGGATTTTTACTTGTTTATACTTATAGGTTGAGGATACCAAATCGTCACTTAAGCTCATATCAAAGGTTGGATTTATACCTATCATACCTTTTAATTTTGTATCAATTTTAAACACTCGCTTAAATAATCTTCCATCAATTAATAGTTCTACCTTATCACCATCTCCAATTTTTGCACCTATTGCAAACTGTTTTGAACCTTCTAAAATAGGTTTTGCATTTAACTGCTTAGTCTTATTTGTAAAACTATTAAATTGCAATATTGGATTAGAGTTATATACAACCAAACCATTGAATGTTGGTAAATCCTCAATTTCTTCTAATATATCTTCTAATTCGATTGTCAAAGAGCTTAACTCATAACCTCGCTCATCAACCAAAGAGTCAATTCTATTTTTTAAATTATCAAACTCTTCACTTTTAAACCCTTTTGCTAAAGGTAGCTCTTTTGTGTAATCAATAGTATATTTTTTATCTAATCCAAGTAGATTTGCTATATCATTTAGAGAATATCCATTATGACTTATTGCAACATTTGTAGGAACTACTCTTTTATTAATATTTACAAAAGTCCCTTCTTGTTGATTGAGAGCAGGAATATTAAAATCTCCATCACCTAAGCTACTAAGTGTAAAGTTGCCATCACTATTGTATCCAATAGTGTAATTTCCACACTCATTATCTAAATCACAAATCAGAGCAACTCCAAGTGAGTTTGTTTTTGGTGGAACTATTAAAGTCTTAAAGTTAGCATATCGCTCCAAAAGAGCTACTAATTTTGCTATATTATTAGCTCTTTTATGAGATATAATATCTTCACCAATAATTATAGTTGGCTTTTTCTTTCGCTTAAATCGTTTAACCAAGTCTAAAATTTCTTCTTCGCCAACATTAGATTCAGCCGAAATATATCCAATATCTAAACCACTTAAATATTTTTTTATAGCTTCACTATCTACACTACCAATAAAAGAGTTAGCAACCATAGCAACTACTCCCTCTTCAGTTCCAACCTCATATTTGATATGTTTTGTATATACATTTTTAAGCAACTCATCATCAATTGGATGCATATAGATAATTTCTGCTCTTTTTTGCTTAGAAGCAACAGTCAAAGCATATCTTGCTACGGGATTATCACTCTTTATCATAGAACCTACAACTATAATAAAATCACTCTCTTTAATATCATCTAAACTCGCACTATATAGTGATTTTCCACTAATTTTAGAGTAATTATTTAAAAACTCTTGATATCTTTTAGCTTCGGAATTTATCAATCTATAACCATAAAGTTTTTTTAAATTTTGAAGAATAAGAGCTTCTTCATTTGTGATATATGAACTAAATTTAATCGTGTCAGCTTTTTGAAACTCGCTTATAACTTTTTTTAAATCTTCTTCTTTATATCCAGCTCTATTTTCAAAATCAAATCCAAATCTACCTGCTCCACATATACTATTATACTCATACTCATTTGTTACTCTAAATATTTTTTTCAGCGATTTTCCATTTTGAGTTATAGTTTTAACATCATAATTTATAGCACACAAAGAGCTACAATGAGAACAACTCGCTGGTATTTTATTAAGCTCCCAAGCATTTGATTTGTATTGAAAATCGCTACTTACTAATGCACCAACTGGACAAACTGATATACATTCACCACAATTTGTGCAATCAAGTTCATCAGAATTTTTTGGGACAATAGCAGACTTATATCCACCATAACTAATAGTAATTGCATCATCTCCAATAATTTCATTACAAGTATGGACACACTTTTCACATAATATACATAAATTTGGGTCGTAGTTTAAAAATTGATACTTTTTAATATCTCTTTTTTGCTCTTTTGCACTAAACTCTTGAGAAGATAGCTCAAACTCCAAAGTTTTATTTTGCAAATCACAATATCCACTTTTATCACAAACTCCACACTCTAAAGGGTGATTTACATTATAAAGTTTCATAATGTTTGTTCTATGTCGTTTTAATTCAATGGAGTTTGTTATAACTTTTGTTCCATTAACTGCTGGTGTTTGGCAACTAAGCACAAAACCGCTACTTCCTTCAATTTCAACAACACATAATCTACAAGATGCTATCGGTTTTGTTTTAGTTAGATAACACATTGTTGGAATATAAATACCATATCTTCTTGCTACTTGTAATATTGTCTCACTTTTTTGAGCTTTAACCTCTATTCCATCAATAAAATAAGTTACCATTTATGCATCCTTTGTAGCAACCATTGCGATATAGTAGCATCTCATACATCTTTCAGCTTCTGCTATTGCTTGTTCTTGAGTAAAGCCAAAATTTACCTCTTCGTTATTAAACTTTCTAATATCAACATCAAGTTTTTCACTCACTTCTCGCTCTAAACCTTTCATCCAACCACTGATGTTCTCTTTTTTATCATAAACTTTTAATTTTCTTAAATGGTCTTCCATGATTTCATCATGAGTTAAACTAATCTCTTTTGTATGCACATATCTACTAATTACAGAAGCAGCTCTTTTTGCTTGTCCAACAGCATTTACAATTGTCATAGGTCCATATTCACAATCACCAGCAGCAAAAATTCCATGTCTATTTGTCATATATGTTTTACCATCTGTTTTGATTGTGTTCCAACTTGTCATTTCAATACTCCACTCACTTGGTAGTAGTGAAAGGTCAGCATCTTGTGATACTGCTGGAACTAAATAGTCGCATTCAATAAAAAAGTCTCCATCAGCAACTTGAACTAATTGAGGTTTTCCACCATTTGGGTCTGCTTGAAGTTCAAATCTATTAACTTTTAGTGATATTAAATTATCTGCTTCATCTGTAATAATCTCTTCTACTGCCGAATGGAATATAAACTCAACTCCTTCTTCAACTGCTTCGTGATACTCTTCATAAGATGTATTTCCAATGATAGTTTTTTCATCTCTTCGATATAACATTACCACTTTTTTTGCATTAGCTCTAATTGCACATCTAACAACATCCATTGAAGTAAATCCACCACCAACACAAACTAAAGTTTTACCACTTAAATCAACTGGTTTTCCAATTCCAAATTTTACATATAGATTTATCTCATCTAAATATGGGATAGCTGGCCAATAACCTTTTATCTCTTTTCGCTCATTTTTTGCTCTAATTTTTTTAGAAAGCCTTGTGCCTGTTGCTACTAAAATTGCATCATAATTTTTTTCAAACTCTCTCATCATATCAGCAGTTACTTTTGTATTAGTTATAAAATTTGTTCCAACACTTCTAACTAACTCTATATCTCTACTATATTTATCAAATGGCATTCTATATTCTGGAACTCCAACAGTGACTTCACCACCTAAAACTGGTAGCTCTTCATAAACATCACAACTCACTCCCTCAACTCCAAGGTAATAAGCACCTGTAAGTCCTGCTGGACCTGCTCCAATAATTGCCACTCTTTTTGCATTTTTAGGTTTTGGCTCAATTGGATGAAACCACTCTAAATTATGATCACTCTCATAATCAGCTCCAATTCGCTTTAGCTCCATAATTGCAATTGGAGAATCTAAATTTGCTCTTCTACAAGCATTTTCACAAGGATGAGGACAGACTCTACCACAAGTATGAGATAGTGGCATAGTTTGTCTTGTAGATTTTAGTGAGTCATCAAATCTTAAATCTCTAACACCTTCAATATATGCTGGAATATCAACATGTGCTGGACAAACATCCATACATGGAGCAGTTACTTTTGCAATATAATTTATATCACTATTATATTGTGGTGAGCTTTTTTTGTTATTGATTAACTCTAAAAATCTATCTTCAAAATATTCTAACATTGATAAAATAGGTGTCGGCACACTTTTACCTATTTCACATTTACTTGTGAGTTGCATAGTTTGCGATGTCTCTTTTAACTGTTTTAAATCAGCTAAATCACCTTCACCTCTTGCAATTTTATCAAGTATATCAAATAAAATTCTACCACCCCATCTCCCTGGAGCACATCTTCCACAAGCTTCAGAGTAGATTTGATATTGCTTAGCATACTCTAAAGCAAGTTTTACAATATCAATATCTTCACTAAAAATAGCAAAGCCATTCCACCCAATAAATGCCAATGAGCTTTGATTTTTAGAGTAATCAAATGGAAAATGGAAAGCAGATTTTACAAATTCATCCTCTTTTTTACCTCTATTATCAATTAACTCACCCTGCCAAGTGGAAAAATAGACTCTACTCAATCTGCTCTCCTCTTAACTACTACTGTCCAATCAACTTCATTATATTTAAGAGAGTTCATTAACTCATGTCTATTCTCTTTTATAATATCAGCACTCTTTTGAACTGGTGAAAAATCGCCTATTTCAAATAGAAAAATCGCAACCTCATTTGGTTTTGTATCTTTTTCTAAAAGCTCAACCATTCTATTATAAAAATTATCTTTTAGATGTCTTAAATCAAATCTTTGCATATAAACTCCTATCTATCAACTTCACCAAAAACAATATTTGTGCTACCAATAATTGTAACAACATCTGCTAAATATTGCCCAACTAACATATGTTGTAAAATACCTGTATGATAAAAACTTGGTGCTCTAACCTTTAATCTATATGGATATGGTTCTCCAATAGAGTTTATATAAAATCCTAACTCCCCTTTTGGAGACTCTGTTGGAACATAAATTTCACCAACTGGCGGTCTCATTCCTTGAGTAACAAGCACAAAATGTTGCATCAATGAGTAGTTTTGAGTCATCATTTGCTCTTTTGGTGCTGATATATATTTTGGTGAGTGTGCCATTATTTCTGGCGAACTCTCTTCATACATTTTAAATAGTTGATGAATTATATTTACACTTTGTCGCATCTCTTCAATATAGAGTAAATATCTACCATAACTATCACATAGATTTGAAATAGGAACATCAAACTGAAGTTCATCATAAAGCTCATAAGGCTCTTCTTTTCGAATATCCCAAGCAATGCCACTACCTCTAACCATTACTCCACTACAACCCCAACTCTTTGCTTCTTCAGGTGGTAATACTCCAACTCCTTCAAGTCGCATTCTCCAAATTCTATTTTCTGTAAGTAGCCCTTCATAAATATCTATTTGAGCTGGCATATCATCTAAGAATTTTTTTAGTTTTGCAAGCCAACCATCTGGTAAATCAAGAGGAACTCCACCAATTCTAACCGCTGAATGTGTAAGTCTTGCTCCACAATAATCTTCCATTAAATCCATAGCAAACTCTCTCTCTCTAAAGCAGTATAAAAATACACTCATAGCTCCAACATCTAAAGCATGAGTTGCTAAGAAAAAGAGGTGAGAAATTATTCGATTAAGCTCTAAAAGCATTGTTCTAATTACTTTTGCTCTTCGTGGAGCTTCAACTCCTATTAACTTTTCAACTGCTAATGCAAAAGCATAATTATTTGAAGTTGCTGCAATATAATCCATTCTATCTGTTGTTGGCAAAAACTCATTATAAATCATATTTTCTGCCATCTTCTCCATACCTCTATGAAGATATCCAATATCTGGAAGTGCTTTTACAACTTTTTCACCATCAAGTTGCAATACTAATCTCAACTGTCCGTGAGCTGATGGATGTTGAGGACCAAAATTTACAATCATATGGTTATCAACTCTATCAAAAGAGATATTTTCAAAAAACGGGTTTAATCTATTTTTTGTTTGCATATTAAACTACCTTTTACTTTCTTTCTTCTAACTGTTTAGAAGTTTTTGGGTCAAATTTTTCAATTAATAGAACACCACTCTCTTCTTGATATTTGATAGCTGTTGTTTTGTCATCTGCTAATGGTTCGCTACCAAATGGCACCTCTTTACCAATTCTTGCAAATCGTTCTGTATCATATCTATCAACTCTTGCTGGGTCTCTATTTTCTGGTCCAATAATATCTCTATACTCTTTACCAAAAATTTTATCAACTTCATACCATTGAGCAGCTTCATCGCCTTGAAGAGGATAAGTTTTTCTAAGTGGATAACCACTCCAATCATCTGGCATTAATATTCGTTTCATATATGGATGGTTATTTGCAACAATTCCAAACATATCAAACATTTCTCGCTCTGCAAAATTAGCAGATTTAAAGATAGGCTCAACACTCTCAATTGCTTCATTTTCTCTAATAAAACATTTAACTCTAATTCGTTTTACTTTGGAAATAGATAACATTTGATAAAAGACTTCAAACTGCCCACTTTGAGCTAACCAATCAACGGCACTAATTTCGCTCAAACAGTCATAAGAGCGATTTTTCAAAAACTCTACAACCTGTTTATTATCTTTTGCATTTATTGTAACTAATAAATTCTCACCTTGAATATATGAATCTAAAACTTCAAAATTTGATTTTAGAGCTTCTAAATCTGCTAAAAAAATTTCATCACTTTCAACTGCTATTTTTGGAAACTTTTCTGGTACCCAAAATCTATCTGTGTAGTAAGCTTTTGCTTGAACATTATCTTTTGGTTTATACTCTCTCATTACACAAGCCTTTTTGGTTTTAGTCTTGAAAAAGCTGACTCTCTTCTAATTTTTTGTTGCAACATCATAACTGCATATTGCAAAGTTTCTGGTCTTGGAGCACATCCAGGAAGATATATATCCACAGGAATTACTCTATCTGCACCTTGAACTGTTGCATAAGTGTTAAACATTCCACCTGTATTTGCACAACTTCCCATAGATATTACCCATTTTGGTTCTGCCATTTGGTCATAAAGTCTTCTAATAAATTCAGCATGTTTTTTAGTTAGAGTTCCAGCAACCACCATAACTTCTGCTTGTCTTGGACTTGCTCTAAAAATTGTTCCAAATCTATCGAAATCAAATCTTCCTGCTCCACTTGCCATCATTTCAATAGCACAACAAGCCAAACCATAAGTTAAAGCCCAAAGAGAGTTACTTCTACCCCAATTTATAAGTTTATCAACAGTTGTTAAAACAACTGGCAAACCACCATTTTGAACATAATTTACTTTATGCTGTGCCATTCTAATGCTCCCTTTCTCCACTCATAGATAAATCCAATTGTAAGAATTGTTAAAAATACCATGATAGAAATAAATCCAAACCAACCAAGAGGTTTAAAATCTACAGCCCATGGAAATAGAAATATAATTTCTATATCAAATACGATAAAAAGAACTGCAAATAGATAGAATTGAGCAGATATTTTGTTTGGCTGTTTTGTAACTTCTGGCCCACACTCATAAATACTTAATTTTAGCTTCTCATTATCGAGTTTAGCTAATTTTCTACTAACAAGTCTTGCCAAAAATAGAGTTCCAGCAAACGATAGCATTGTAGTAATAAACATAATAAACACACCAAAATAAGGATGTGCAAAATCCATATGGCTCATAGAGTCCCCTTATATAAGATTTATGAATAATTTTAACTTTTACAACTATATCAAAAAATATTTAAAAAAATTTTGATTTACGAAACTACACACTACTATTTTTTATATTGTAACTATAAGTTACATTTTATATTAAACAAAGCCCATCATTTTCTCCCCCTCAAAGCTTCCTGAAATCTCTTTTTGTATTTCTGTAACAAAATCTTGCATAAAAAATTTTGGATTTTCTCTTGTTGCAACTTTGTAAGCTGTATTTTTTACAATAATGTGTATCTGACCACCTGTAAGTTTAGTTTTAGCTAACTCTTCAATATTAAAATTGCTATCATAATCTGCATTTTTTGGTAAATTCAATTTCCAAAGTTCAACTCTTTGAGTAAAATCTGGTTTTTTAAATTCAATTTTATAGTTAAATCTTCTGGAAAATGCACTATCAATAGAGTCAAGTAGATTTGTAGTTGCAATTAATATTCCTTCATATCTTTCAATCTGTTCTAAAAATATATTTTGCATTTGATTGTGCATTTTATCAGCTGAAGAAGATGCACTACTTCTTGCACTTAAAAATTGGTCTGCTTCATTTAGTAATAAAACTGGCTCACTTTTAGTTTTTGCACTCAAATCTTTATATGTATCAAAAATTTTTCGCACATTTTTTTCACTTTCACCAACATACATTGATAAAATTTTGGAACAATCAAAGCTTAAAACTTGTCTTTTTATAGATTTTGCAAATGATAAAGCTGTTAAAGTTTTACCTGTTCCTGCTGGTCCATAAAATATTATTTTTGCTTCAATTCCCTTTTTTTTATCTTTAATTCCCCACTCTTTGAGTAGATTTGATACTTTTGGCTCAACTTGTTTGAGTAGATTTTCTAATGTATCTCTTGTCTGTTTATGTAATACAACATTTTCTAATGAGCTTTTTGGCTCAATAAATTCAAAAATATCTTGCTCTTTTATAAGTGTATCAAGTTTTATTTTTTGAGATTTTTTCTTTTTATGAGGGTGAATAATTTTGTGTAACACTGGTTCTGGAATAAAAAAACTCCTTGAAATTCCACCAAATGGGTTAATTATTTCATCATAATCGATTAACTCTTTTTCAATTAAGTTAGCTCCTTCATCTAAAAGTTCTCGATTTTTTATTCTCTCATAATCATCAAAGCTAATTAAATCAATTAAAGCATTCATATCCCTTAAATTTTCATCTCCTGCTGAATACTCTTCTTTTAAAAGTGCTAAAAAGAGAATTTGCTCTCGCTCATCTAAATGGTTATCTACAAAAAACTTTTCTAAAGCAATTTCTATTTCTGTAACTTTAATTTTTTCTTCAACTCTTTTTTCTAATAGTTTTAACTTACTTTTTAGTCTACTTAAATTTGGAGAGTTTTGAGTAAAATTTTGCTTAATAGCACTTAATTTTTGATATAAACCAATTCTAAAAAATTGGTCTTGAAGATACTCTAAATGGTCATTATATGGTTTTACTTCTGGTAGTGCCAAATCTAAACTACCACTTTCTAAAAGTTTCAAAAATGCAGGTGAGAGTGAAATTGAGCTATTTAAAAACTCTAAATTTGAAATATCTTCCAATTTTAATTGCAAAAAACTATTTTGCACAATCCAACCAAGTTCTAAAAGATTTCTAATAATTGGCAACTTTTTTAAAAACTCATAACCATTATTTGTAAATAAAGATTTAAGCAACTCATTTACAACAACCTCTTCATTTCCGTCTAAATACTCTTTTGTCAATACTCTTAAAACCAAAGCTTCTTCAATAGAACATCTAAATTGTGAAAAGAGCTTTGTCTTTTTTATATCCTTACTATCCAAAAAATTTATAATGTTTGTCAAATTTTTACTCCTAAATTAATTCTTTTTTTAATTTACAAAACTATATAACATGGCTATCTCTTTGTCCCAAATAGTTTCATCAATTGTTTCTAAAATAAGTGGAATATTTTCCATTCGTTTATCATTCATAATAAATTTAAATGTATCTAATCCAATTTCGCCCATTCCAAGTGAGTGATGTCTATCAACTTTTGAACCAAGTTTTGCTTTGGAATCATTTAAGTGCATAGCTTTTAAATATTTAAATCCAACAATTTTATCAAATAAATTCATGGTATTTTGATAACTATCTTCTGTTCTAATATCATATCCAGAAGCAAAAGTGTGAGCCGTATCAATACATACACCAACTCTATTTTTATCAATAGAATTTTCTATTAAATATGCAAGATGTTCAAATTTATAACCTAAATTACTACCTTGTCCAGCTGTATTTTCTATTACTAAACATACATCATCAACAGATTTTAATGCAATATTCATACAACTACTAATAAGTTCTAAAGATTCTTCTTCGCTTATCTCCTTTAAATGACTACCTGCATGAAAGTTTAGTTTATTTAATCCTAATAATTTACATCTTTGTAACTCATCAATAAAAGCATTTAATGATTTTTCTCTTTTTTCTAAATTACTACTTCCTAAATTTATCAAATAACTATCATGAGGTAAAATATAATTTTTATCAATTTCTGCAATATCTAAATTCTTATTAAATTTATCAATATCATTTTGTGATAACTCTTTTGAATCCCATTGTCTTTGGTTTTTTGTAAAAAGTGCAAAAGCTTTTGCACCAATTTTTTTAGCATTTATTGGAGCATTAAAAACTCCTCCAGAAATACTAACATGAGCTCCAACATATTTCATTTAATCTCCTTTAGCTTTATAAAGACACCATTTTTTTTATCTTTAAAGCTGATAACATCATCAAAACATTGATAGATTATATCAAAATTGCTATTTTGTATCTCTTGAGTAAATCCATCTTTTGTCTCTTTTTTACCAACTCCATTTAAAATTTCTTTGCAATTAATAATTTGCTCTAAAATATCTTTATCATAATTTGATGATAGAAATTTGGAATTAAACTGCTCTTTTAATAAACATTGCGAATTTAAACATATTAAATTAGCACCTATTTCTAAATTTAAAATTACTTGACCAAAACTAAAAATAGATAAATTAATACTATTAGAAAATTTTATAAATCCCATATCATGATATTGTAAATTTGGTGTTTTAAAAGTTATAAGATAACTTTTTTTAATCTCTTCTTTTGTAGCACAACCAATAAAAAGGAGTATAAAAATAGACATTAAGACTCTACTCATCTGATTTCCTATTTTGAAGTTCATAAGCTTTAGCATATTTAAAAAATGAACCTAAACTATTTAAAAGTGAAATATTAAACCCAACTCTACCATAAAATATACCTTTTTTTAAGAAATAGTTTTTCAAAAATGCACTAATAAAGTGTAAAATTGGTGTAAAAGATGATATTTTACAATTTTTTGAAATAATATTTTCTGCTCCATAACTACTATATAGAGCCATTTTTGATAACATCTGCTCAATACCATCTGTTGTATAGTGAATTAAATCATTTTGTAAAGTTATATTTTTAAAACCTTCACTAATTAATGATTCATGAACTTTTAAACTATTGAATTTTGTTGAAGATTTATTATATAACCGCTTAACTCTATCTGGATACCAACCACAACACTTAATTGGCTTTTTATTATAATGGTTTAATCTTTTAATAGAGTAAATTGTATCTTTTTTAAGCTCTAAATTTAGTATCTCATTTGCTAACTCTTTTGATACCACCTCATCACTATCAATAGATAAAATCCACTCATTTGTAGCATAAGTTGAAGCAAGATTTTTTAAATTTCCAAACCCAATAAATTCTGAAACAAATAGTTTTGTATTTGAAAACTCTTTTAATATCTCAATAGTTTTATCAGTTGAACCATTATCTAAAATTATAACCTCATCAAAAGAGATTAAACTATTTAAAACTTCAAATAGATATTTTTCACTATTTTTTGTAAGTATTGTTACAGATATTTTTTCCATTTGCTCTTCTTAATAAAGTTCTGGATAAAAGACTTTCCATCTTTTATGAAACCAAAACCACTCATTTGGTTTTTCTCTTATTACTTTTTCTATAATATCTGATTGCATTTGTGATAATCTCTGAATATCTGTATCATAATCTAAATTTTTATCAGCTTCTATTGGCTCATAAAATTTCAAATCATATTTTTCATCTTGGCTAAATACAAAAGTTGGAATAATTAAAGCATCAAACTTTTTTGCTAAAATCGATGTAATAGATGTTTGAGTTGCCCTTTTGCCAAAAAAGCTAACTTCAATTCCGTGGTTCAATGAGATACTTTGGTCAATTAAAACTCCAACAGCTCTTTTAGCTTTTAAGGCTTTTACAAGCTCTTTACTTGCTCCTTTTTTATCTACCATAGTTATATTAAATCTTTCTCGCTCACTCTTTAAAATGGTATTCATAACTTTAGAGTCTAAACTTCTCCCAACAACTGTCATAGGTGCAATATTTCCACCAATAACAAGTGGTAAAATTTCCCAATTTGAGTAGTGTGCCGTTATAAAAATTATAGCTCTATTAGTAGCAATTGCATTTTGCACAATATCTTGATTTATAATATTTATTTTTGAATTTATGTAATCCAAACTCCTATCTTGATTATCTATAAAATCTGCCAAAAAATAGACTAAATTTTTATAACAATTTTTTGTAATTTGCTTAATTTCTCTAAAATCTTCACCAAAAGCAAATTTTAAATTTGTTTCTATAATAGTTCTATGTTTTTTATCAATCAAATATAAAAATGAAACTAAAAAATTTAAAACACTATTTTTAAACCATGTAGGAGTTTTTTTTATAATAAATTTCAAAAATTTAAAACCATTTAAATATAAAAAATCACTCATAAAAGTTCCATAGCCAATTTTACAATCTCTTTTGGCTCTATATTTTTAATAGAAAAATCACTCTTATTTATCTTTTTTGGTTCTATTTTAGTATCTGCTTGTAAGCTTTTATTAATAGCCGTTTTGACTGTATTTCTATATGATGGAGTATTTCCAAAAAGTGTGATTGAGGGAACTTTTAATCCAAAAGTCAAATGTGTTGGACCACTATCATTTCCTATTACCAAAGATGCTTTTGATACTAAAGCTTTAAGTTCGTTTAAATTTAGTTTTGGAGCAAGTTTTGCAAATTTAGAGTTTTGCACAATAAACTCTCCAAACTTTCTCTCACTTTCACTTCCCCAAACAATAACTGTATCCATTTTTAAATATTCTACAACTTCCAAAAACTTCTCTTTTGGATATATTTTGCTTGGAAATGAAGCACCAACTGTAAGAAGCAAAAATTTTTCAGTTATAAAATCAAAATCACACTCTTTAAAAAATATAAACTTTTCTAAATTTGAACTATCTATTTTAAAATTTAAAGCATTTGATACTAAAAACTGATTTCTTAGCAAAATATTTTCAGAATATGAGATAGAGTAACACTCATCATAAAATTTTGATGCAAATGACTCTTTTATAGAATCTTTACAAAATCCAATGGTTTTTCCATTTAGTAGTTTTGCAACAATTGCAGATTTTATAAGCCCTTGTAAATCTATTATCAAATCATATTTTAGAGATTTTAAAAATCTGATTTGTCGGATTAACTCTTTTAAATCTCTATCTTTTTTAATCTTTTTAATAGGAATTTTATAAATATTGTCTATCTCTTTTGACTCTTCCAAAATTGGGGCAAAAAATTCATCACAAAACCAATCAATTTGAATTGTTTTAAAATTTGCTCTAATTGATTGCAAAACCGCCATAGCAAATATAATATCTCCCATTGCAGAAAGCTTGATAATAGCAATTTTCATAAATCAATTATCACTTTCTGCAATAATTAAATCTTTTTTATACATCTCTTTATTATTTGAATTAAACTCATACTTGACATCTAATTTTAATTCTGAAAAATCTAAAATTTTCCAACTATTAATTTTATATTTTTTATTTTCAATAGCTTCAACTTCAAAAGATATTCCAAAATGAATAGCATCTTGTTTAACTTTAAAATTTTCTGATGGAGATAAATAAAAACTTCTTTGAGTTGTATCTATATTTTTGATATTATATGTTTTGCACTCCAAATAGTGTAGTCTATTTTTACTATCCATAAATTCTATATCTGGATAGCCTGTTGATTTACCATTTGGAGTTTTTGCAATAAAACCAATTTTTATTAATTCACTCTTTACAATAGGTTCAATTTTATTTCCAACTTCATTAACTCTTTTTGAAAATATATGATTTTGGGAAACATATTTTTTAACATTTTCAGCAACTTCTTTAAGTTTTTCTAAAACTTCTAAATCATCAACACTATTTTTATTAAATGGAATAACTTTATGATTTGATAAGCCTTCAATAACTATTTTCATAGATAAATCTTTGAGAGGCTTTAACATTTGAGTAATAACTCCTTGAAGTTCGTTAGAAATTTGCAAATTTATCCTTTCTTAAATATTAAAATTCTATTTGAATTTGTACCTTTAGAGTTATTATCAACTCCCCAAATATTTGCTGTTTTTGTAAAAGTTTGCTCATTAATCATAATTTTTTCACATTGAAATCCAGCCTTTTCACCAATAATTATAGACTCTTCATCTAACTTAATCTTACCACTTTTAACTTCTCCAACTTCAAATACAAAATAACCATTAGATTTAGTTACTCTATAAATCTCTTTCATAACATCTAACATAAAATACTTCCAATCTTCTAACTTTTTGAAATTAGAAATATTTGGATTTTCTATTTTATTAAACCAATTTCTAAGCCAATTATCGCCATTATAATCTATTACATCTAAAAATGGAGGGGAAGTAATAGTTAAATCAATGCTATTGCTTTCTATTGCCAAATTAGATGCTAAACCAATCAAAAACTCTTTGTTAATACTGTTTAATCTATCTCTTAATCTATTATCAATATCTTTTAATAACTGTTTAGATTTTTTCAAAATTAAAGCTTTAGTATCTCTATATTCTGCAATTATTCCACTCTTTTGATTTAATTTTAGTTGTCGCTCTGCTGTAATAGTCTGATTTGGTGGAAGTGTATAAATAGAAAAAAAACCGACAGAATGACCTGTTAATCTATTTGTAACCACCATTCTTATCCATTTATCAACTTTACTATCTCCCAAAACCTCTCTGTAAGTTAGTATCTCTTGTAAAGTCTCTTTATGATAAAACATTGATAAATCAATATCAGATTTTAAATCATAATTAAATTTTATCTCTTTTAATCTATTTTCTATCTCTTTCATAGTTGGAGGATTTAACCTTGGTTCTGCCAAAATTTTTGATAATGGATTTATATCATTTGCCACTATATTTCGATTTAGCAATCCGGCTTCAATAACAGTTGTTCCTCTACCACTAAATGGGTCTAAAATCTTATCACATTCTTTACTATATTTGTTAATAAAATAGTTAGGAAGTTCTGCTTTAAAACATCCTCTGTAAGATATTTCGTGAATGCTATTTGATTGTCTCTGTTTTGAAGTCCAAAAAGAGCCTTTGAGTTCAAAACCTTCTTCTTCTAAAAACGAAAATAGATTTAACATAAATCAATTTTTTTCAAAAATAATTGCTAAAACAGCTGGTTTTTGAATTTTTTTTATCTTTTCTCTTGCTAAATATAGCTCACTATTTGAGAATATATAAAGAGTGTTATTTTTTAGACTTATCTCTACTTTTGGATTAGATAAATCACTATTTAGTTGATTAACTAAAGTTACTATAAAGCTAAGCCATCTTAAACTCTCTAAATTTGGAAGGAGTTTTTCATAACTTAAAATATCTTCTCGCTCTGGCAGTCGTTTATTATTAAATTTAGTCAAAAATGCTACTAATAGCTTATCTTTGTGTGAGATTTTGTAAGTCAAAGAGTTTAAAATAAAATAAAATGTATGCTCATTTTGATTATAATAATTTAGATAATTTCCAATATTACTAAGTTTTGTAGCATATTTCAGTGGTTCTCTAAAACTCTCATTTAAATTATGTTTTGGAGCTAATATATCAAAAAGTTTAGAAGCAATCATTTGATTATAATTTGCAACTTCGATATTTGGCTCAAATCTATCAAGCAAAGCTCTCAAACTTGGATTGAAATTATCTGGAAACTTTGAATTATTATCTCTTAAAATATCCATTAAAAATGCACCTTCTCTAACACCAGCTCCACTTGTAATAACTCGCTCTGCTTTTACTCTATCTAAAATCATAGCAAAAATAAGTGTTCCACCACGAATTGTATCAAATCGTTCATCTTTTATGCTAAATTTTTTCAAATCTAACACTTTTGATTTATATATATCTCTAAGTCGCTCAATTTCATCATTTACGAAATATTCAAATCCATGAATTGTATCTATTGGATAACTATTTGATTTCATAATAGATTTTGATAATGCCCTAATTGTACCACCAATTCCAATTACTGTATCGCTAAAAAACTCATTTGGCAATCTTTGGAACTCATTTTCTATAAAATCAACGGCATCTTTTATTGCAACTTTTTTATCAAAAAATAGCTCTTTTAATCGAATTGTTCCAAGATTTAATGAAACCATAGATTCAATTTTTCCATTTACGATTTTGACACACTCCGTTGAGCCACCACCAATATCAACTGTAATTCCATTTTTAATAGGAAGTAAATTAATTGTAGCAATAGCTCCAAATAGTGCTTCTTTTTCTCCATCGATAATAGAGATATGAATTCCTGTTTTTTCTTTTATTGAATTGATTAAAATAGCCCTATTTGGTGCATCTCGTAAAGCTGAAGTTGCAACACATAGAACTTTCCTGACTTTTAAACTTTTAATAATGCTTGAAAACTCCAAAATAGCAAGTTCTGCTCTATGAATAGGGGTTGGTTGAATGTACCCCATATTTTCATAAGTCCCCTCCGAAAGTCTAACTTTGCTTTTTACCTCTTTGACTAAATGAAACCCAAACCGACTAGTTTTCTCAAAAACTGCCATTCTTGCAGAGTTTGAGCCAATGTCAATAACAGCTGTGATTTTTGCCATAACTATTCATCACTTTGTAACTGTTCAAATTTTAGTTTTAACTCCTCAATTGTTTCAACATTATTTGGGTCTGGAACAATACAATCAACTGGACAAACTCCAATACATGCTGGCTCATCATAATGCCCATAACACTCTGTGCATCTATCTGGGTCAATAATATAAATTGGCTCTCCTTCTTCAATAGCTTCATTAGGACACTCTTCTCTACAAGCATCACATGCAATACAATCCTCAATTATCATTAAAGACATAAACTCTCCTTTTTATAAATTTAATCAACAATTTTTATCCTAAATTAACTTATTTTTTATTTAAATTACAATTTTAGTGTAACTTTTGCAATAGCTCCACTAACTCCATCATCTCTATTTTTTACACTTATTTCTGCATTCATAGCTTCCGAAGCATTTTTTGCCAAAAATAGTCCAAGTCCTGTTCCACTTTTTTCTCCAGCTCTCTTAAATGGTGCAAATATATCTAATCCATCTTTAATTCCACAACCTTCATCAATTACACTTATAATATATGATTTACCATCTACTTTACCATCTAAAGTTATATTTTTACCTTCTGGTGTAAATTTAATCGCATTTTGAAGAAAATTTTGGATTATATGAGTTAATAAAGTTGGTTGAATTGAGATATTTAGCTTTTGAGGTGATAAGTTTATTGTTAAGTTTTTATTTTCACTTTTTGCTAAAAGTTTAAAATCTTCACCTTTTTTTTGAAGAAATGAGATTAAATCTATCTCAACATGTTCTTCAAATTGGTCACTTTCTTGTCTTCCAATTTCTAAAATATTTCCTATCATCTTATTCATATCATTAATACTACTTATATTTAACTTTATGGCTTCAATATATTTATCTTCTTCTCTTTTTTTTATTAAAGTTACTTCATTCTTAAGTTTCATAACAGCTAAAGGTGTTTTTAGCTCATGTGCTAATCCAATAAAAAGCTCTTTTTGATATTTTATAAATGTATCAAGTCTCATAATTAATCTATTGATAGAGTTTGCAAGTCCAACAAATTCTATTGGCAAATTTGGAATTTCTATTGATTTTAACATTTTCTCATTCATTTTTGTAAGTTTTTTAGTTAGTGAAGTTATTGGTTTGAGAAGTGTATTTGAGAGCATTATTGCATAAATTATAATGAGAATTAAAAATGCTATATTGATAATTAATATACTGTTTAAAATTCTATTTAAAAATTTATTTACACTCGTTATATCTTTTATTATAACTAAATATAGTCCATCATTTAAATTATAAGGATAGATAAGTTGAAAAAAATCTTTTTTATTCATTTTATAAGTAGATACAGTTACAAATTTTTTTAAATTATCAATTTTTTGAATTTTTATAGACAGTGTGCTACTTATGATAGAGTTTATATCAGTTACATCTATCACAGTTCCTTCTGTATAGTTTTTATTAGATATTGATATAGTTTTGGCTTGTTCTAATAAAGCAACTTCAATCTCTTGAAGAAATGAGCTTTTGATATAGCCATATAAAATAAGAGAAAATATGGCAATTAGTGCAACCGAAGCTACAACCAATTGCTTTATAAATTCCCCTCTTATGCTCCTTTCGGATAGCAAAATCTATAACCTCTTCTTCTAACTGTCTCAATTGTTGAAATATTTAGTGGTTTATCCATTTTTTGTCTAATTTGATTAATTGCAACTTCAATTACATTTGGAGTTACAAGCTCTGGCTCTTCCCAAATTGCATCTAATAACTGCTCTTTTGAAACTATTTGGTCTCTGTGTCTTGCTAAATGTGTTAAAACTTCAAATGGTTTTCCTTTTAGCTCAATTTCGATACCTTTGTGAGTGATTTTTTCTTCATCTGGATTTATAACTAAATCACCAATTTCTAAAACATTAGAACCACCAAATCTAAGTCTTGCTTCTGCTCTTGCAACTAATACATCAAAATCAAAAGGTTTTTTGATATAATCATCTGCTCCAGCTTTTAATGCTTCTATTTCACTCTCTTTATCATCTCTTGCTGAAAGAATTAAAACAGCTGTTCGTGGAGATTTTGATTTTATTTGAGAAATAATATCAATTCCATCGCCATCTGGCAACATCCAATCAGCTATTACTAAATCATAGTTTCTAATGCTGATATAATATTCACCATCTTTTAAGCTTTCTGCAACATCAGTTTGATACCCATACTCATTTAAACCTTCTGCCAAAGTTCTATTAAGAGTTAATTCATCTTCAATAATTAGTATCCTCATACATCTCCCTCTTATTCTTAAATTTGAGGGAAATTATATCACACATTTTAAGTTTTAAAGTAGTTTTTTTTAAATTTTTTTTCAGATATATAAAATTTTTTTTAAAACTCCCTATCTATTTCAACTCCAACATTACAATCATCTAAAATATCAGGTTTTTTAATAGATATATAAACTGTTTCAATATTTGGAAATTCTAATTTTAATAGATTTGATATATCTATTAAAGCTTCTTCTAATAAATAGTATCTATTTTCTGTCATTGCACTTTTTACAAGCTCTTTTATATCTACATAATTTATATACTCATTTGTATAGTAGTAAGAGAGTTTTATATTTAAAATAACTCTTTGTGCATTTTTCCTCTCAAAATCCAAAACACCAATAATAGTTCTTAATTCCAAATCATTTATAGTAATAGATAGTCTCACACAGCTCCCTCTTTTTTTGAAAACAAACGAATAATATTTGGAATATGTTTATAAAATATTATAAAAGCAATTATATAAATTGGAGCAAAACTATCAATGCTATTTAGTGAGCTATCTATAAAATGGATAGATATAAGCACAGATAAAAGTCCAAAAAGAGAAGCTAATGATGATATTTTAAATAGTTTTGCAAAAACTGCCCAAATGATAAAAGCAATTAAAGTATGAATTGGTAACATAAAAGCTAATACTCCAACTCCAGTTGCAACACCTTTTCCACCTTCAAAAAATAGAAATGGACTAAAGCAATGCCCAACTACTGCTAAAATAGCAACTCCCCACATAGTTTCAATTGGAATATTTAAGAAGTATCCAATTAAAAGAACTAAAAAACCTTTTAGTGCATCAAGAGCAAGTGTTGCAATACTTAACTTTTTAGCTAATTTTGGGTCTTTTTCTTTCACAACTCGTAATACATTTGTAGCACCAATATTTCCACTTCCAGCTTCTTTGATATTTACATTTGCAAACTGTTTTGCAAGTATATAGCCAAATGGAATACCTCCAGCTAAATATGCACTCAAATAAAAAACCATATTTATATTTGATAATAGCTCCACAAAAACCCCTAATTTTCAGTTTTATTTTTGTAGTTTATCTCAAACTTTGTTATAATGTCTTTAAAAAAAGGGGTTTTTAGCTTGATAGAGTTAAGAAAAGAAATAGAGAAATTAAAGCGGAATTTAGATGTTACAGTTTTGGCTCACTATTATCAAAGAGATGAGGTTTTTTATTTAGCTGATATTGTTGGAGACTCTTTAGAGCTTAGTAGAAAAGCCATTAATGAAGCAAAAGATAATATAGTTTTTTGTGGTGTTGGTTTTATGGGACAAAGTGTAAAGATTTTAAATCCTACAAAAAGAGTTTTAATGCCTAAAATTGCTTGTTGTGCAATGGCAAAAATGATAGATTTAGATGGTTTTAAAAAAGCCATATCTTATATTGAAAGTTTTGGATTAGTAAAAGAAGAGCTATTTCCAATCACATATATAAATTCAAATGCTGATATAAAAGCTGAAGTTGCAAAGCTTGGCGGTATGATTTGCACGAGTTCAAATGCTAAAAAAGTTACACAAAAAGCATTGGATAGTGGAAAAAAGATATTTTTTATGCCTGATAGATGTTTAGGTATAAATATTGCAAATTCATTAAATTTAACTTCATGTGTAGTTGGTGATGGAATTAATCCAAAAACTGTAGATGTAATATGTTATGATGGATTTTGCTCAATTCATCAACTATTTAGTGTAGAAGATGTTGAATTTTTTAGAGAAAAATATAGTGATATTTTAATAGTAGTTCATCCTGAATGTTCTCCTGATGTAGTTAAAATGGCTGATTTTGTTGGCTCTACAAGTCAAATTTTAAATTTTGTAAAAACTATTCCAAATAGTCAAAAAATTGCAGTTGGAACAGAGTTTAATTTAGTAAATAGGTTACGAAAAGAGAATTGTTTTATACTCTCTTCTACAAAACCAGAATGCCCAACTATGAATGAAACAACGATAAAAGATTTATATAACAGTTTGAAATCTATCGAAAGTGGTAAATATATTGGAGAAATTTTTGTAGATAATGAAGTTGCAAAATGGGCAAATATTGCACTTGAGCGAATGTTAGAAATTCAATGAGAGTTTTAATTTTACTATTCTTTGCAATAAATCTATTTGCAAACTGTAAATTGGAGTTAGTTGGGGAACTTAAATCTGGCTCTATGATAATTGGGCATTGCAAGGGGGCTACAAAAGTAACTCTAAATAGTAGAGAATTAAAGTTAAATAGTGGTGCTTTTGTTTTTGGATTTGATAGAGATGATGTTGGAGAGTTTAAGCTTAAAATTGATACTAAAAGTGGAACTTTTGAAAAAATATTAGATGTTAAACCGAGAGAGTATGATATTCAAGTGATTAATAATTTAGATGATAAAAAAGTAAATCCAGATAAAACATCAATGGAGCGAATTAAGCAAGAGCGAGATTTGATTTTAGCTAAAAAAGATAGTTTAAACTCTTCAAATCAAATTTTTAAGTTTGATATCAGTTCTCCAATTAAAAGTGGTAGAATAAGTGGTGTTTTTGGAAGTCAAAGAGTTTTGAATGGAGTAAAAAAAGCTCCTCATAATGGAGTAGATATAGCATCACCAATTGGAACTCCTATTTATAGTTTCAGTAGTGGAAAAGTTATCTTAGTTGGAGATTTATATTTTGGTGGCAAAACTATCTTAGTAGATAATGGTTCTTTAGTTATGAGTATTTATATGCACTTAAATAGCATTGATGTAAAAGAAGGGGATATTGTAAAAGCTGGAGAAAAGATTGGTGAGGTTGGCAAAAGTGGAAGAGCTACGGGAGCTCATCTGCACTTTGGATTAGAGTGGAATAAAAAGAGAATTGACCCAATGAGTTTGATAAATTTCAATCTTTAAGTTGGCTTCTCATTTTCATTTTTGCAAAAGTTTGCATATCTTCAACTTTGTCAAATTCATCCATTATCTCAACTCCTAAAAGTGTCTCAATAGCATCTTCTAAAGTGACAACACCTTCTGTTTGACCAAACTTATCTACAACTAAAAACATATGCTCTTTTCGTTGTATAAACATATCAAGCACTTTTGCAACAGGAATGTTTTCTGAAATTTTAAAAATAGGTACAACTAAACTCTCTATTTTTAAATCATCTTCACCTCTGATTTTGCTCTCTAATATTTTATGACTAAATACAAATCCAATAGAATCATCTAAATTTTTATCATAAACTGGCAATCTTGAGTGGGAATTTAAATCTGGTATATCTATAGCTTCTTTTATGGTTATATCTTTTTGCAAAGCAAAAATCACACTTCTTGGAGTTAAAATATCTCTAACTTTGTAATCTTTTAAATTCAGTAGATTTTCAATTAAATCCAACTCTTTTTCTCTAATTGCTCCATTTCGCTCACCTAATTCACTTAAAGCCAAAATCTCTTCTCTTGTAATCTCATTCTCTTTTCTATTTTTTGAAAAAAGCTTCGTAATATATAGAGATATAAAAATAAGAGGATATGTAACATAAACCATTGCACGAATTACATAAGCTGAAGGAATAGCTAATTTTCTCCAATGAGTTGCACCAATTGTTTTTGGTAAAATCTCTGAAAGATATAAAATTAAAAGAGTTAAAATTATCGATATTGCTACCATATAAGCTTCACCAAAAAGTTTTGTAGCTTCAGCACCAACACCAGCAGCACCAATTGTATGAGCAAAAGTATTGATAGTTAAAATTGCAGAAATAGATTTATCCAAATCTTTTTTTACAAATTTCAAAACTTCACCAGCTTCACTCTCTTTTGACTTCAACTCAATAAATGTTGAAGTTGTAGATAGTAAAACAGCTTCTAAAATAGAACACAAAAAAGATAAAGCCAAAGATAAAAAGAGGTAAAAAAGCATCATAGACATATAGACTCTCCATTAAAAGAGTTAAGAGTAGCAGAAAAATACCGTTCGTACGAGTCCAATTAAATTTCCTTTATAAATAAATTTTGAAGATTATACATAGAGTTTTCTTTATAAAAATTTAAATCTTCTATTTTGAAATCATTTAGTAACTTTAAATTTATAGTTGAAACCTTGTTTCTAAAATTGTAACTTTTTTATCTTTTAATCCATATTCCAAAATAGCATCACCATTTAAATCATTTATGCTATATTCAAATTCTATTTTTATAGTTGGTTCAAAAAATGAGACATTAAATTTTTTCAAAAATTCTATCTGCTCTTCGCTCAAATACTCTTTAATACTTTCTTCATCATAACTCATAAGCTTTTCATTTGTTAGCTCAAAAAGCTCAACACTACTCAAATCAGTAACTAAATATTTCAAAAGTTCAGGAGTTATAAAGTTAAAATCAAGTTTTTTATTTGAAAATGATATTAATTTATCCCATGGAACTCTATTTATATTTAAATCACCAGTTATTAAAATATAACTATCAATAATTTTAGAAAATTGATTAAATCCTTTGATTTCTCCATTTAAAAAATTTCGCTCATATAGTGCTAATTCACTTCTATACTCTAACTCAAACAGATTATTATCCAAAGTATCAAGTAGTAAATTCATAAACAGAGTTATATTATCTACATCATAATCTTTTAAAATTTTTTCTAAAATAGTATAAAAATCACTATTTATTTCAAACTCTTTTTTGTTAAATGGATTTTGAGTAGATGTATTACTCTCATTGTTATCTAACTTTTTTACAAGCCAATTAATATTTAAAAGATTTGAATTAGAGCCAATTTTTGCACTAAATGTTAAATTTGTTTTTTCATCAGTTAATATAATTGGAATTAGTGTAAGTTCAAATAGAGCTTCACTACCATTTATATCTTTTGCAAATTGTCCAAATGTATCTATGAAATTTTTTAAAAGAGTATTGTGTTGAATTATATATTTTGCATAATCTTTTTTAGCAAACTCATTTGACCTTTCAACTGATAGAGAAACTATTACAGATATTAATACAAGAATTGCCAAAGTGGCTAAAAGTGCAATTCCTTTTTTCATAAATTTCTCAACTTTTCTAAAATTTCTTGCTCTAAAAATAGCTCTTTTGCTTCTTCAAAATCTTTTGTAATAAATGGTTTATGATAACTTGAGAAAAAAAGTATATATTCCCCACCATTTTCTAAAATATAGTTTGATGATGAAAAATTTTTAAATAGTCTAAAATCCAAACATATCTCTTTTTCAAAACTCATAACATCTGTTCTATATTTTCCAAACTTGACTTCTAACTCATTTCCTTCAATATCAAAATTATAGACTTTGACATCAGTTAAATTCAATTTTATTTTCTGTTTTGTAATATTTCCATCTACAAATAGATAACACTCATTACAATCTTCATCATTTCTAAAACATTTAATTCCACTATTTGGAATATTTAATGAAATTAAATACTCTTTTAAGCCATCAACTTTCAGTTTTACTTCATCTTTTTTCATAAAAAAGTTTGAAAATATTACTGAATATACAATTGAAATTATAAAAATAACAATTAGCAACTCAAATAGTGTAAAGGCTCTTTTCACACTACTCTTTCAATAAAATATCGAGGTCTTGATTTTACCTCTTTGTAAATTTTGCCAATATACTCTCCAATTATTCCTATTGCAAATAGTTGAATTCCACCAATAAAATAGATTGGTAATACTGTCGAAGCCCACCCTGGAACAGCATTTGATGTAAAAAGTTTAATAAGAATAACCCAAAAACTAACAATAATAGAGAGTATAAAAATTATAAATCCTATCATGGTTATAAATCTAAGAGGCACAATTGAAAAAGATGTAATTCCATCCCAAGCAAATGAGAGCATTTTTTTGAGTGGATATTTTGACTCTCCAGCAAATCTCTCTAATCTGTCATAATATACAATTGATGATTTAAGTCCAATTAATGGAACAATTCCTCTTAAAAATAGATTAACTTCTCTAAAATCTTTAAGCATGTTAATAGCTCTTTGACTTAATAATCTATAATCAGCATGATTATAAATAATATCAACTCCCATAATTTTCATAAGTTTATAAAAACATTCAGCAGTAACTCTTTTAAATTTTGTATCAGTTTTTCGCTCTTTTCTCACTCCATAAACAACTTCCGAGCCACTCTTAAACTCTTTTACCATATCTTTTATGCAATTTATATCATCTTGCAAATCTGCATCAATGCTAATAATTGCATCTGCTTCAACACTAAAAAGTCCAGCCAAAAGTGCATTTTGATGACCTGCATTTTTAGCCAATTTAATTCCATGAATATTTGAATACTCATATGATAATCGCTCAATTATTGCAAATGTCTTATCACGACTTCCATCATCTATAAAATATATATCTCCACTACACTCATTTTTCATTTCATCTAATAGTTTTAATAACCTATTAGCCGTTTCTTCTAAAACCTCTTCTTCATTATAACAAGGAACTACTACTGCTAATTTCACTATAACTCTTATCTAAAATTTATAAAATTAAGTGCTAATTCAAACTCTTCATTTTTAATAGTTTGAATAACTTTTTGAAGTTCATCTTTATCTTTTCCACTAACTCGCACAATATCACCATTAATTGAAGCTTGAACTTTAAGCTTTAAATCTTTTATTTTTTGAACTATCTTTTTTGCACTATCTTTATCAATCGCATCAATAATTTTAATAGTGCCTTTTGTATTTCCACCACTTGCACTCTCAAACTTATCAAGTTTCAGAGATTTTAAAGAGATATTTCGTTTAATTGCTTTGCTTTGTAATACATCAAAAATCGCTTCAACTCTCTTTTCACCAGTTGAAAGAATTGTAATATTTTTTTCTTTCTCATTAAAATCTATCTCTTTTAAAATATCTTTAAAATCAAATCTATTAACTATCTCTTTTTTTGTCTGTTCAATCGCATTTTTCAATTCTTGCATATCAAGTTCTGCACTTATATCAAAGCTAAACTCTTTTACAGCCATCTTTAAATCCTTTAATTATGTATAAAATTATCTCTATTTAACTTCATAGGTTCTAAAAGTATTCGTCTTACTTGCTCTTCACTTAAAATAATTTTGGCAGTTGAAGCAATAAGTGAAGTGCTTAAATCCACAATTCTTGCATTAATCACCATTCCACCACCATATTGAGCTACACTTCCAATCACTACAAGTTTAGAATTATACTCATTCATTCTTTTTTTAAAGTTATCATCAAATACAAATGTAGAGTTAGCACTATTTATAGCTACTTTTATATTTCTTGTATCTACAATATTAAAACATCTAACTTGCAAATGGTTTATTAGATATTCAGCAATTATATTTCCCAAAGCATTCGCTCTTTTATCATCTTCACTACTATCTATAAATGTAAATGATGTAACGGCTATAATTTTATCTTCATACATAATTGAAATATTTTTTTGTAATTGCTCTGCTAAATTACTCATAACTCTTTCAAAATGTCCTAAAGATGTATTTGGAAATGCAACTCTTTGCCCTCTATAACACTCTCTGTTAATAGTTTCTGCTTTGTGTAACTCCATTACAGTCTCTTGCAAAACAGTATCTTTTGAATTAGCTCCAAATAGAGTTAAAGCAAATATTATTGAAACTAAAAAAGTTTTCATGACTACCCTTTATAAAAAATCTAAACCAAAGCTATTAAACATATTTGGGTCAGAATATCCATAATTAAAAGATATTGACCTAAGTAGTGATATATCACCTTTTATATCTATATGTTGTGGGCAAATATATGAACACTCTCCACATAAAGTGCAATCCCAAATTCCACTATTTTGCACACTATCAATTTTTTCTTTTTTATTCTCTTCTCTATTATCAACTACATATCGATAGTTTCGCATTAGTGCAAATGGTCCTAAAAAATCATTTTTGTAAGCAATTACAGGACATCTACTATAACAGCTTCCACACAATATACACTCACTTTCTACTCTATATCTCTTCTCATCTTCATAAGTTACACTAAAGTTTTCTTTTGGATTTAAATATGTTTTTGCTCTCTCTAATAAAACTTTTGAGTTACTCTCAACTACTAAATCTCTAATAATTTTATGATTTCTAAGAGGTTTTATTACATCTTCATGACTTAATTTATATTTACAAGCCAGAACCTCTTTATCATTTACAAAAACTCCACAACTTCCACAAACACCACTTCTGCAATCTTTTCTAAAAGTTAAACTACTATCGATATTCTCTTTTATATACATTAATGCTTCTAAAAGAGTTGTGCCTCCTATATTATCAAACTCTACTAAATTTCCATTTCGCTCTATAAAAATTTTCATCTATAACCTCACACTGCTACAAAATGGCTCTTTTAAACTATTAAAATCAATTCTTCTAAAAGCTCCTCTACTCTCTTCTCGATTAAGTGAAACTTTTATAATCTCTCTAGCTAATATTAACATATTTTTATACTCTAAAAAATCTACAAGTTCGCGATTATAAACTAAACTTTTATCTTTAACTCCAGAAAGTGGAAGAAGTAATTGTAACTTTTCTATCTCTTTTAGAGCAAATTCTAATCCACTTTTATCTCTAAGAATTCCAACATGTTTATAAAAAAGTTCTGCTAAATAGTTTTTATGCTCATAAAAGTTGTATTTACACTCATAATTTAACTCTTCTATTAAGTAATCAAAATCTAAATTAATAATTTCACTCTCTTTTGATAATTTTGCAGACATTTCACCAGCTTTTAATCCAAAAACAATAATTTCTAATAGTGAATTTCCTCCAAGTCTATTTGCTCCGTGTATAAAACTATCACTAACTTCACCTACACAAAAAAATCTTTTTAACTCTGTTGAGGTATCAATATTAGTTTTTACTCCACCCATTGTATAGTGAGCTACGGGTGTAATTGGTATTAAACTCTCTTTTGGGTCTAAGTTTGCATAAATTTTACATAACTCTTTTTCTTGTGGAAGCAATTCATCAATCTTGTCTCCTAAATGTCTAATATCCAAAAATAGCTCTTTTCCATCTTTGATTTTTTCTGCCATCGCAACTGAAATTACATCTCGTGGAAGTAGTTCATCTATAAATCTTTCTTCATTACAAAGTAAATATCCACCTTCACCTCTTGCACTCTCACTTATTAAGATAGAGCTATTTTTTAATCCTGTTGGGTGAAATTGAATAAACTCCAAATTTGATAAAGTTGCACCAGATTTTAATGCACAAACCAATCCATCACCAGTAGCTGAATATGAGTTCGTGCTAAATTTTCCATAAATTTTTGCATATCCACCAGTTGCTAATATTGTAGCTTTAGAATAAATTTTTTCTATTTCTCCACTTTTAATATTAAAAAAAACTCCACCAAAAACCTCTTTGTCTTTGTGAATTAGTGATAATAAAAACCTATCTTCAAAAAAAGTAACACCTTCTTTAATGGCAACATCATAAAGAGTTTGAGTTATTTTGAGTCCTGTATAATCTTGTGCATATAAAGCTCTCTTATTAGAAGCTCCACCCAATTTTCGTTTTGCAAAATTACCATTTTCTCTACTAAAAGCAACTCCACAACTATCTAAAAATTTAATAGCTTTTTCACCATTTTCACATAAATATTTAATGTTTTCAAAATTTGCTAATTCATGAGAAGATTTAATAGTATCTTGTATGTGAGAAGTTATACTATCATCAAAACTATCAATCACGGCATTAATACCACCTTGAGCCATTGAAGTTTGAGATGAAGTAGTTGCATTTTTAGAAATTAATGCAACACTTACACCACACCTTTTAGCTTCTATTGCAGAGGTTAGTCCTGCTCCACCACTTCCAATTACTAATACATCAACAAACATAACTAAACCTTAACTTTTAAACTCTGCAAGTTTATTATTTAAAGCTTCTGTCATTTTATATAAATGTTCAGATGCACTTGCAATCTCTTCTACACTTCTTGCATTTGAGTTTGAAATATTATTAATATCTGTAACAAGTGCTACAATATTTTCTGTCTCTTTTGATACTGCCATTGAACTTTCAACACTATGATTTACAACACTCATAGCATTTTCCATAATTTTAGCAGACTCTGTAATAGAATCTCTCACAATATTTGCAATATTTACTAAATTTTGAATTGAATCTGAATTTTTATTCATAGATTCACTTGCATCAACAATCGCTTGAACTATTACATTAATTGTTGCATTAATTTCTGTTAAAGATTTTTGAGTTCGCTCTGCTAACTTTCTAACTTCATCTGCAACTACGGCAAATCCTCTTCCGTGTTCTCCAGCTCTTGCTGCCTCAATTGCTGCATTTAATGCTAATAAATTTGTTTGGTCTGCAATATCAGAAATTACAGTTAAAATTGATTTTACCTGTTCTGCATCTTGGCTTAAATGGTTAAGTCTTCCTGCTAATTCCATTTCTAATTCTGAACTATCTCTTACAGAATCGCTCATTTGAATTATCTGCTCTTTTGCTTCAGTTAATCTCTTATGAGCACTATTAATTTCACTTTTTGTAGATAAAATATCATTTGCTGTAACTTGTATTTTATTTTTTATAAGCTCTGTCTCTTTTATAGCAGTATTTACAACTTCAACAGCTTTTTCTGCACTTTTTCCAATACACATAGATGTATGACTAAGCTCTGCTGAAACTGTTGCATTCTCATTTGATGCTTTTTTGATAAGATTTATTGTAGTTTCAATTTTTCCAATAAATGTATCAATATATCCTGCAACTATTCCAAGCTCATCTTTTGTTTGAAGATTAATTCGTTTAGTTAAATCCCCTTCGCCACTTGATAAATCATAAACTATTTCACTAAATTTATCAATAGGTTTTAAAATAGCAAGTTTTACAATTACAAAAATCATTACAATCAAAATAACAATAAAAATAGTAATAATTCCAACAAGTTGTAAAATAGCATTTTTAGCTTGTTCAATATGCTCCATAACAATTGTTAAATCTTGAGCAACTAAATGAATACCAATTTTATTATTATTCACATCTAATACATCAGTAAATGTGTATAAATATTTTCCACTCATATAGTAACCATTTTTTAATAACTTACCAAAATCCACTCCAGCACTATCTTTTATAAAAGGTTCATTTATATCTTTTTGAGTTACATAGTAGTTTCCAACTGGAATTAACTTATCTTTTGCCCCTGTATATTTATTTGATTCTATAAGCAGTACATACTCTATTTTATCAACAATTAAACTTCTTTGCACAGAGTTTAAACCTTGATTGAACTCTACTGAACCGAGAAACTTTTTATCAAAATCGAATATAGGAACAACAGCTTTTAAAGGTGATAAGTTATTTGGCTCAAACTTTATTTGAGGTTTTTGAGTCTGATTTACAATTTTTATTATATCTCTTTTACTCAAATCATCACCAAATTTATTTAAATCTTGAGATGTAAGAAACAGTTTTAAATCAGCAGTATGCACCATTAATTGAATATTTTGATACTCTGTCCATTCCTTATATTTTACTCCAAGTTTTCCAACTGCATATGTAGCAAGTGTTCTATCATTTAACGATAATGCTTGAATAATATCTCCATTGCTTGAGATGGCAACTGCATTTGAAATACCTGTACTCATTTTTGTTTCAAGTGTAGCTTTCAAAGCACCTTTTAACATTTCTGTTGTTTCTACAATTTTTGCATCTTTTAAATCTTCCGTAACATATCTAATATAGAAAAATCCAACAATACCTATTGAAATAATTGCAACAACAACTGGTATTAGAAACTTTTGCGACATTTTTAAATCTCTTCCCATGACTACTCCGTTTTTATAATTTAAATGTTATTGTAATATTTAGAAACAAAATTTTCTATAAAATTTAAGAAACCACTATTTGACACAAACTTATAATTAAGATAATTGAGACTAAACTCCACACTTTCTGAGTGTAGCATTAATCGCAATGCCCCACATTTTACAAGTCTCTCTTCATCACTCAAAACCCCATCTAAATATTTAGCACTTACATCTCTATCAACACCATAAATAGTATCGCCAACTATTGGAAAACCTGAAAAATTTAGATGAGCCCTTATTTGGTGTTGCCTTCCTGTCTTTGGAAAAGCTCTAAGCAAACTCATATTAACTTTATCAAAATATTTAATAACCTTAAATTCTGTTTCTGCATTTTTACCTCTTTCATCAATCAAAACCTTAAGTCTTAAATCTCCAAATTCTCTATTTTTCAAAATTGGTTTATTTATTATAAAATCATTCTGAATTTTTCCTTTTACAAGAGCTAAATAACTCTTTTTAACCTCTTTTTTTTCAAATTTTAGCTTTAGCTCAACTTCACTTTCTAAATTAAAACTTGCAATAACTATTCCACTCGTCTCATAATCCAATCTATGAACAATATTTGTGCTATTTCCAAAAAGTCCTCTTGCTTCATCAAGCAGAGAATTTTTGGTCAATCTATTTTTAGGATGAATTAATAATCCACTTGGTTTATTAAAAATTGCAAAATTATGAGTTTTAAAAATTGGCATTAAACCTTTTGGCTCTGGTTTAAAAACCATAACTTCAACATTTCCAAAAACATATCCTGATTTATCCATAAAAGGCTCACCATTTACAAACAGTCTGCCTTTATCAATAATTTTTTGAGCCTCTTTTTGTGAAATATTTAAATTTTTCATCAAAAAAATAAAACTTCTAACTTTTTCTGTATAAAATTTTTCTTTTACAAATCCCAAAACAAACCTTCATTGTTTTTAATTTGAAATTATATTTAAATAATATTAAATTAAGAAATTGACAATTTTGTATCTAATCAGATAAACATTAAAAGGGTGCAAATATACAAAAAGCTAAAAAAACTTTTAAGTGATTGAAGATGAAGATAGTGATGAGAGTTACTTGAAGCAATAGGAAATATAGCAAAAGCCAAAGGGATGAAATAATTAAGCCATTAAATGAGTATTTTGTTTGATATAGTAATTTGCCAAATATTCTATTACTTTTTTGATGTCATCTGTATCATAAAACTCAATCATAACTTTGTTAAACTCCAATTTATCTTTTACTTTTATATTCAAAATTGGATAACCATTATCCAAAAGTATTCCATTCATCATAAGTCTTGATGTTCGTTTATTTCCATCAAAGAAAAATTGGCTCTTAGCACCAAATAGAAAATATGTTATAGCTCTTATTATTGGATGATTAATCTTTTTTATCTCTTTTACACCATCTTCAAAAACAGTGTTTAACTCATCTGCTTTTGGAGGGATATAATCTGTCCCACCAATATTAACTCCACTTGTCCTAAACTCTCCCAAAACAATAGCTTCTTCTTGTGCTACTTTGTTATGAAGCTTTAAAAATGTGGATTTATCTATATGAAACTCACTTTTTTCTATTAGTTCAAAAAGTAGATTTACACTTCTATTTTGGTTAAGTATTTGTTGCTCATCACTTAGCTTATGTCCGCCAACTGTAATACCTTCTAAAAGTGTTTGAACTTCTGGAAAAGTCATCGCATTACCTTCTAATGCAGAAGTGTTATAAATGAAATCTATCTTGTCTTTTTTAGCTAAGTTAAATGATAGTTTTTTATTTGGCACAAAAATATTTAAATTTGTAGTATCGATTTTGTTTATAATTTTGCTATTTATTTTCATGATTTTATCTCTATAGATTTGACAAAATGCCAGCACTTTTTTTACTTCCTCGATATTTAATCAGATCATTAGTATTCAAATTATTAAAAAATTTTATTCTTGTGAATCAAGAATAGATTTTATTTCAAGTTCTAATTTTTTATAAACATCTTCTTTAAATTCATAGTATTTATATAATACTGACTGTATTAATTTTCTAACTTTTAAGATAATTTCTTTTATAAATTCTATTTTATTTCCATAGAAATAGCTCAAAATTGTTATGACTACAGAAATTATCCAAATAATTTTTTGTGTAGTGTTATCCCATTCTAAACTAATAGTAGTTTTTAAAAAAATCACTAAAACTAAAACAACAAAAACAAATTTTAATAAAGAGCAAACGAAGTCAAGTTTTTTTTCACTTTTTTCTTTTTTCTGACTAAGAATAGATAATTTCTCTTGTTGTTGTAATAAATATTTTTCTTTATAGTTTTTCGCTTCATTTTCTTTATTAAGCAAGTTTTCTTGTAGCTGTGCATTCTTTTGAGTGATATTTTCATGTTCAAGTTCTAATTGTTTTTTTTCTAATACTGTATTTTGCAAAACTTCTTCAAGTTCAATATTTTTATTACCAGATTCAATGGCAAGTTTTTTTACATTTTCATGTTCTAATATATAATCATCTAAAGTCGAGTCTAAAGATGACAAAATATCATTCATATTTGCATCTTGTAGTTCTTCTGGCAATTTAGAACGAGTTTTTAATTCACATAAAACTTTTAAAGCTATATCTTCCGTAATTGAACCATTATTTATTTGTTGTTGAAGTTCTAAATAACTATTTCTAATCTTTTCTGTTAGATGTGATGATAATAAAATTTGTGCTTTTGTAGTTATTTTAAAAGAAATTGGACAATCTTTTTTCCCAAAACCTTTATTTAATTTAAACCAAAACTTATTTGTTAGAAATTGCATATTTGTAGCTAATGGAACTTGTCCTTGTTCTTTTATGGTTTCATCCCAAGCAACTAAATTAATATGTCGAGATTCTGTTAAAAGAATATAACCTATATTTTCAAAATTATTTTGTTCTCGTTCTCCTCTTTTAATGCTTATATAATTCAATTTTTTAGTAATATCTTCAATATCATCAACTTCTTGATATTTATCATATAATTCACTTGTCGTAATATTAAACTTATGATTTTCTGTTTTATAAATATCTTCCATATTTTCTTCAAAAATACCACTATTTGACAATAAGCTAAAAAGCTTTTCTTTTTTAATTAAAATATCTGTTGAACTTGT
>DZAY01000041.1 GCA_022729735.1 Helicobacter cetorum | reverse complement strand
AAAAGCCAAAACTCCATTTAATAAAAGTGGTTTTCGTGCTTTCTATCTCTTTTGTAAGTCTCATTTCAGTATCTTTGATTTTTATATCAAGTTCTTTAATCTCTTTTGATAGTTTCATTTCACTATCTTTGATTTTCATATCAAGCTCTCTAATCTCTTTTGTGAGTTTGCTGTCAAGCTCTTTTATCTCTTTTTGAAGTTGAAGTTTACTAAGCTCAATATCATCTTTGGTTGCAAGTTTCTCTAAATTTGGAAATCTTTTAGCCACTTCCTCGACTGCTTCAGCGATAAGCTTTGCTTTTTCTTCTTCGCTTAACTCTTTATTAATCAAAGCTGAATATAAATTTATTCCGATGTGACCTTTTGAAAAATCATAATTTAGCATTTTTTAATCCTTAAATAATCAAAATTTCAAAAGTAATTGTAGCAAGTTTTATAAGTATTTTTGTAGGGTGCGAAAAATCGTACCAATATGCAAATTGACAAGTTAAGCTCCAAATGTATTGCAAACAAGGGATTACCTGCAAAGCTCTCTTACAAATTCTGTAGCTATGTCTATCTCTTCTCCCAGTTAAGTGTTCCACATTCAGGATGTGCAAAAACTTTGCTAAAAAATTCTCTATTTTTGAGTGGTTGCGAGATTTTTTTGTTCTGATTTGTAAGATAATTTTCAAAATCCACAATTTCTACTGCACCATCGTTAAAGCAAACTTCTACTTTGAAGTCATTTAAATATTTGGCTTTTAAAATTTCCAAAAACATAACTATTCTAAAGGTACTATTTTAGCTATTTGTTCGCCATTTTATAGCAATTCCCAATTTTTTTATAGCTCATCTTTGTGCATTTCATACCTAAAAATCCGCTAACTTCAGGCATTTATATCCTTTTTTCTGTTTATTATAGCAAAAAAGTAGTTGAAAAGTATGGTTTTGTAAAATCGAATTCATTCGACAAAAAAATAAAAAAAGTGTCGGCTAAAGCCGACTTTACAGGAGATAGTGAAACTTTGAAACGATGGCAACAAATGAATATTAGTTTAGATTTACAATTGATTTACAATTTATTTACTTTCAATAAGGCATAATAATTAAATAAAAAAATAAGGAGGTTCCGTGAAAAAGTTAGCTTTACTTTTATTTTTGGGCTTAAGTTTGATGGCTGATAAGTATGCTGTGGATTTATCTCACTCAAATGTTGGCTTTAAAGTTAAACATTTAATGGTTAGTAATGTAACTGGTTCTTTTAAAGATTACTCTGGTGAAATTGATTTTGATGAAAAATCAAACACTTTTAAAAAGTTTAGTGGAGTAATAAAAGCATTTTCAATAAATACTGAAAATGAAAAAAGAGATAATCACTTGAGAAATTCTGACTTTTTTGATGTTGAAAAATATCCTGAAATTAAATTTGAAATGACAAAACAAAAAAGTAATAGAATTTATGGTAATTTGACGATGCGAGGTGTTACAAAAGAGGTTAAATTTGATTTAGAAATTGGAGGGGTTACAAAAAATCAATGGGGTAAAACGATTTTAGGCTTTAGTCTTGATGGCAAAATTAATAGAGAAGAGTTTGGTTTAACTTATAATTCAGTTTTAGAAGCTGGTGGAGTTGCAATTGGAAAAGATGTTAAACTTATGATTGAAATTGAAGCTATAAAAGAAGAAGCAAAATAATTATGTTATAATAAATTTTTAACTTAATATAAATTTAAAGGAGAATTAAAATGGGTATAAGTCTAAGTAAAGGTGGAAGAGTAAATTTAAGTAAAGAGGCACCAGGATTGAGTAAAGTTTTAGCAGGTCTTGGATGGAATCCAAATAAAACAGATACAGGAGCTTCATTTGACTTAGATACAAGTGTATTTATGCTTAAAGAAGATGGAAAAGTTTTGAATGAATCTAGTTTTATATTTTATAATAATCCAAAATCAACAGACGGAAGTGTAACTCACACAGGTGATAACAAAACAGGTGAAGGTGCAGGTGATGATGAAGCTGTTACAATAGAATTACCAAAAGTCGACCAAGCTGTTAGTGAAATTGTATTTATCGTAACAATCCACGATGCAAATAATAGAAAACAAAATTTTGGACAAGTTAGCAACTCTTATATTAGACTTGTAAATACGGCTGATAATAATGAATTAGCAAAATATGAGTTAGATGAAGATTACTCAACTGAAACAGCAATTGAGTTTGGGAGACTTTATAAAAAAGATGGTGAGTGGAGATTTAAAGCTAGCGGTGAGGGCTTTAATAGTGGTTTAAAAGGTTTTTGTGATAAATTTGGTGTAGCTACTGAATAATCTAAAATAAGGATAAGAATGATAAATTTAACAAAAGGTCAAAAAATTTCTTTAAAAAAAGAAAATGGTAGCACTTTAACTAATATGTGTGTTGGAATAAATTGGGGTGCGATAGAAAAAGAATCAAAAGGTTTTCTTGGTTTTGGTGCTGGAAAAAGTAAAGAAGCTGTTGATTTAGACGGAACTTGTGCTTTATTTGATGGGGATAAAAAACTTTTAGATGTTGTTTATTTTGGAGCTCTTCAATCAAAAGATGGAGCGATTAGACACTCTGGCGATGATTTAGTGGGTGATGTAAATGGCGATGATGGGCTTGATAATGAAGTTATTACAGTTGATTTAGCTAGAGTTAATCAAAATGCAGTAAATATAGTTTTTGTATTAAATAGCTTTAGAGGTCAAGATTTTTCAACTATTCCATTTGCTACGATTAGAATTTATGAGGGAACTCCAAGTAGGGTAGATAATATTTTTGCTACTTTTAATATTTCTGGAGACCCAAAATTTGCAGGTTATACATCTATGGTTCTTGGAAGACTTTATAAAAGAGAAGGCGAGTGGAAATTTGCTTCAATTGGTGAACCAACAAAAGATGCAAAATTAGAGAATACTCTAAGAACTGTTGTTGAGAATTATTTATAAAAATTATAGGAAAAAAAATGGCTTTTAATATGGACGATTTCAAAAAAGGTGTCGCAAGTTTTGTAGATAGTGCTTCAAGAAAGATAAAGCAATATACTCCTGAGTCTTTTTCAAAAGAGAAGAAATTAGTTAATGCGATAGTTGCGAGTTTGGCACTAATGAGTGTGGCCGATAAAAAAATAGAAACAAGCGAAGTTATTGATTCGCTAAAACTTATAAACGATATCGATGAGATAAAAGACCTTGATATGCAAAAAGAGGCGATTGAGCTTTTTGAAATTCATATCGAAAAATTAACTCCTGCAATTGAAAATGAGATTAAATGGACACTTGAAGTTGGTAAAATTTTAACTGATATTGCAAAAATCAAAGAGTATCCTGAATATGTCTCTATGATTGAAGTTTTACTTGACCATGTAGCTTTGGCTGATGGTGGTATGTCTCGTGAAGAGATAGATATGAAAAGTAAGATTATTTCAGTATTAAAATAAATTAAAATTAAGTAGAAATTTCTACTTTTTTACTTCGCCCAAAAGGCAAAATTATGATGAAATTTTTATTAATTTTTTTATTTATCTTAAGTTATCTAAGTGCAAATGAAAAAATTTTAAATTACGATGTTCAATTCAACTCTTTACTTGGTGGTAGTGGAAAAGCTAAACTTAAAATTACAAAGACAGATGAAGTTTACTCTATCATTTTGGAAGCTAAAACAAATGGTTATTTAAAAACAATCAGCAATAATCGGATTGAAATTTATGAGAGTTATGGAAAAATAAAAGATAATATTTTAATACCTGATAAATTTGTAATAAAAAGAGTAAATGACAATAAAACTAAAATTGATACTTACACTTTTAATCATCAAAACGAAAAAACTTTAATAAAAAAAAGTAGAATTAGTCAAAAAGAGAAGATAGAATTTGAAGATAAATCAAAATTTTATGCAAAAAATGATTTTTTAACTCTTTTGTTTAATCTTAAATTTTTATTAAATAAAGATAATAATTATGAGTTTTATGCAATTGGTGTAAATAAAGATGATGGAAAATTGGATGTAAAAATAAAAAAAGATAACGAAAAAACTACATTAAATGTTTTTACAAATAAAAAAGAGTTGAAAGATTCTAAATTTTTTATCACTTTAAATAGAGATTTCATTCCAGTTGAACTATCTTTAAAAGATATGGATTTTTTTGGAGATATAAAAGCAATTTTGCTACAAAATTATTAAAGATAAATTATGCTAAAGTTTCAAGTTAATTATAATTAAATAAAGAGGTTTAGTGTGAATGCTTTAATAGTTGATGATGTGGATATTATTCGCAAAAGTATCTCCAAAAATTTATCTAAAATAGAAAAAATTGGTCAAGTTTATGAGGCAAAAAATGGTAAAGAAGCACTTGAAATTTTAAATGAAGATGAAAATATCAAGCTTTTAATTACTGATTGGAGTATGCCTGAAATGGATGGAATAGAGCTTGTAAATATTATAAGAAGTGATGCCAAATTCAAAGAATTATACATAATAATGGTTACTGCAAAAGACTCAAAAGAACTTGTAATAGAAGCCGTTACAAAAGGTGTGAATGATTACATTATAAAACCCTACAATTTAGCTACTCTTATGACAAAAGTCAGAAAAGTTTTTGATTAAAATAAGCTTTTCTCTCAAGTCCACCCTTTTTTCTTGAATATATAAAGAGGCAATATCGATGACATTATCATCAATCCTATTGCAAATAAATACCCATATTCCCACTCAAGTTCAGGCATAAATTTATAATTCATCCCATAAATACTTGCAATTAATGTAGGCGGTAAAAAAATCACATTTACAATCGTAAAAATTTTGATAGTTTTATTTTGGTCAACACTAAGCATACCAAGGAAAATGCTTTGCAAATAATCAAGCCTTTCAAAGTTAAATTCAGTATGGTCAATAAGCGATTTTATATCTTTTAACATTATTTGAATATCATTTTTAAGAGAACTTTCATACTTATTTGATTTTAAAAATGAAGTAAGAATTCTCTGTTTATCTGTTAAATTTTCCCTAATTTTCATATTTAAATCTTCAAAAGAGGAAATTTTTTCAAGGATTTCTTCATCTTCATTTGTATAATCTGTAAAAACGTGCTTTCTAAGTTTTGTAACATCTCTTGAGAGTTTTTCGATTGTATCGGCATCGGCATCAATTCTAATATCAATAATTTGACAAAAAATTTCATATCCATCATTAATCTCTTTTGGAGAAGAGTGAAATCTTTTACTAAACTCTTCAAAACTTTTTAAATCTTTATATCTAATCGAGATTAAAAGTTTATCTTGAAGAATAAATGAAACCGTCTCATTATGAGGCGACTCTTCATTAGGAATTAAAAAATAACTATTTATCTCTATTTTTGTCTCTTCTTCCCAATATCTTGAGCTTATCTCAATCTCTTCACTCTCTTGTTTTGTTGGAAAAATAACATTAAATGTTTTTTCTACAAAATTTTTCTCTTCTAAGCTTGGAACTATCATATCAACCCAAACTACCATATCTTTCAAGTTTTCATCTTTTTCAAAAGATGAAAGTTCTTCAATTATTTCTAATCTATGCTCATTTTTTACAAAACATTTAATCATTTTTCAATCCTTAAAAGCGAGTGCAATTCAGCTTCAATTTTATCTAGTTTTTCACTAGCATCTTTTAGTGCAGTTTTGTTTTCGATTATCACTTTTTCAGGTGCATTTGCTACAAATCGCTCATTATTTAGCATAGCACTTAATTTATCAACCTCTTTTTGAAGTTTCTCTTTTTGTTTGCTAAGTCGCTCAACTATTGGCTTTAAATCGATATTTGCTAACGGAATAAACACTTCCAAATTATCACTAACATCAGTTATAGCATTTTCAACTTTTTCACTCACAAATTCTACATTTTCAACTTTCGCAAGTTTTGAAATAAAATCTTTTGCAGTTGAAATACTAATATTTGAATTAAATTTCACATAAGCCTTTTCGATTTTTTGATTTCCCATATCTACCATTGCTTTTGCTCTTCTAATTGCTGTGATAGCTTCTATTATTAAATTAAACTCTTTTGAAAGTTCCTCATCAACCTCGCCAATATTTGGATATTCTAATATCATAATTGAATTAGAATTTTCAAGTTCGGTGCCACTTAAATTTTGATATAAATACTCACTAATAAATGGCATAAATGGATGAAGTAATTTCATAGCCTCTTTAAAAATCGCTCCCAGTTCAGGTATTGCCTCTTTTTGGGCTTTACTAAGTTCAATTCCCAAATCACAAAACTCATTCCAAATAAATCGATAAAGTATCGTAGCTCCATCGTTAAAGCGATAATTATCTAAATTTTCTCTTACCTCTTTTGTAGCCACTCTAAGGCGAGTTAGCATATATTTTCCAAGTTCAGTTTGAATTTTAGTATTTGCTAAATCTTCAAATTTATCCACATTCATAAGTAAAAATTTTGCGGCATTATAGAGTTTATTTGAAAAATTTCTATAAATTTCAATATTTTTTTTACCCATCTTAATATCACGACCTTGAACCGCTAAAATAGCTAGAGTAAATCTCAAAATATCGGCACTAAACTCATTAGTAATATCAAGTGGGTTGATAACATTACCTTTTGATTTAGACATTTTAGCCCCGTGTTCATCTCGCACAAGTGCATGAAGATAAATATCATTAAATGGAACTTTATCCATAAAAGTAGTCCCCATTGTCAGCATTCTAGCTACCCAAAAGAATAAAATATCAAATCCAGTTATCAAAAGTGAATTTGGATAAAAATCGCTCAAATCAGTGCTATTATATTTTGAGTTTTCTTGAACATTATTGCCCCAGCCTAAAGTTGAAAATGGCCATAAAGCCGAGCTAAACCAAGTATCAAGCACATCTAAATCTTGATGAATTGAGTTTGAGCCACACTTTGGACAAGCTTTAGGATTATCGTTAGTTGTAGCCCATTCGTGCTGACACTCATTGCAATAAAAAACAGGAATTCTATGTCCCCACCAAAGTTGTCTTGAAATACACCAATCGCGAAGTTCTCGCATCCAAGCATCATAATTATTTTTCCAACTTGATGGAAAAAATTTAGCTTCACCCATATTCACAGCTTCAATCGCTTTTTTGGCACTTTCAGCTTTTATAAACCACTGTTTAGAGATATATGGCTCAACCACATTTTTACATCTATAACAATGCCCAACTTGATGAGTGTGTTCTTCGATTTTTTCGATAAAACCCTCTTTTTTAAGTTTCTCTACAACTAAACTCCTAGCCCCAAGTCGCTCAAGTCCTTCAAACTCTCCACACTCGCTATTTAACACTCCAGCTTCATTAAAAACTGTGATAAAGCTTAAATTATGTCTTTTACCCACTTCATAATCGTTTGTATCGTGAGCTGGAGTAACTTTTACAACTCCAGTTCCAAAACTCATATCCACATAACTATCTGCAATAATCTCAATTTCACGATTAATTAATGGAAGTTTCACTTTTTTACCAATCAAATCAAGATATCGCTCATCTTCAGGATGCACAATAACTGCACTATCGCCAAAGTAAGTTTCAGGTCTTGTTGTAGCTACTACAATATACTCATTAGTGCCAATAATCGGATATCTGATGTGATAGAGATGACCTTTATGCTCTTCGTGTTCAACTTCAATATCACTCAAAGCTCCATCGTGAGTACACCAGTTGACCATATAACTATCTCTTATAATAATTTTATTTTCATATAGTGTTACAAAAGCTTCTTTTACCGCTTCTTTTAATCCCTCATCCATCGTAAATCGCTCACGACTCCAAGCTGGAGAAATGCCTAATTTTCTCATTTGAGAAATAATTGTGCCACCACTGAACTCTTTCCATTTCCAAACTCGCTCCAAAAATTTCTCTCTTCCAAGTTCTTCTTTTGTTGTGCCTTCAGCTAATAATTGTTTTTCAACCACATTTTGAGTTGCAATTCCAGCATGGTCAGTTCCTACTTGCCAAAGAGTTTTATATCCATCCATCCTTTTATATCTAACTATAATATCAATTAAAGTGTGGTTCAGGGCATGTCCAATATGTAGGCTTCCTGTAACATTTGGAGGAGGTAACATAATTGAGAAATTTTTACCCTCTTTTTGGATATTTTTATTTCCATCTAGCTCAAAATAACCTCGCTCTTCCCAGATTTTATAAAATTTATCTTCAACTTCATTTGCTTCATAAAATTTATTTTCATTCATTACTTTACCTTAATAATTAATTTTTGTTATCTTATCATTGAACTTCATAAAAAAAGCTTTTTAAAGATTTGATAATCTTTTAAGCCTCTCTATTAATGGTGGGTGTGAGTAGTAAAAGAAAATATATAATTTATGCGAAAGTGGAAAGTGTCTATTTTCGGTAGCTAATTTTATAAGTGCTGAAGTCAAATCCTCCCTAGAGCCGACTTTACTTCCAAACTCATCGGCACTATACTCATTTTTGCGACTTACAAAATTTACTATTGGAAGTAAAAAGAAAGTTAAAACTGAAGAAATAAGTAAAAACAGTACTATGATTGAGTAAGCACTCTTTGTTATTCCAATTTTGCTAAAAAGTTCATTTGGTAAATTCCCAACTATAAAAAACATTGTAAACATAATTAAGCCCATCATTACTATGTTTTTTAATATATCTTTATGTTTAAAGTGTCCAAGTTCGTGACCTAAAACAGCTATTAATTCAGAGTGAGTTAATTTTTGTATTAATGTATCAAAAAGTACAACTCTTTTGCTTTTTCCAAGTCCTCCAAAATAGGCATTTAATCGATTGTCTCGCTTACTTGCATCGATTGTAAAAACTCCTTGAGATTTAAATCCAACACTACTTAATAAATTTTCGATTTTCGATTTTAAAAGCTCATCTTCAAGAGGTTTGAATTTATTAAAAATCGGTGCAATTAGTGTTGGATAAATTGCATTTATTATAATAATAATTGCAAATATAAAAATGAACCCATAAAACCACCAGTTTTCAAAATTTTCTATTATGTAAGAGATTGTATAAATTATTAATGAACCAAAAAATAAGAATAAAAGAGAACCTTTTAATGTGTCGTTAATAAAAAGTTTTAAGTCGATGTTGCTAAATCCGAACTCTTTGTCTAATTTGAATTTTTGATAAATATCAAATGGAAGAGTAATTAACCAATTTATTACAATAAAAATATTTATAAAAACTACACTTTTAATTAAAATATCTTCTATTACTATTAAATTATCAAGCCATTGAAGCCCAAAACCAAGCCAAAATATAAATAATAAATAATCCACAAATTTACTTAGAATTTCAACTTTTTCCTTTTTTATTGAATAGTTTGCTGATTTTATAAATTCACTTGCAGAGAGTAAAACTGGCTCACCTCTTTTTGCTTTTGCGATAAAACCTATTTGCATAACAGAAATATAAATTGAAATTAAAATATATATCGAATAAACGATACTAATCATCGTTAACATCAAACTCCTTTTTGTTTTTATTATAACAAAAAAACATTTATGATAAAATCTAATTATTCAATTTATAAAAATTATAAAAAATAATGTAGGGAAATTTATAAAATGTTCAACAAAAAAATTTTAAATAAATATTTAAGCAATTTAGATGAGATTGAAGTCTCTCAAGCTTTTTCTAATTTGGGTGATTTTAAGTCAAGCATAAAAAATATCAAAGAGGCAAAAGAGGAGCAATATCAAGCTGGATTTTTGAATGATTTATTTGTAAAAGCTTTAGGTTATGTGTTATTTCCAAAAGAAAATTATGATTTAACAACTGAACTTAAAAATGAAACTGATAGCAAAAAAGCTGATGGTGCTATATTAAAAGATAATAAAGTAATTGCGATAATTGAGTTAAAATCAATAAAAACTAAATCGATGGAAAATATCGTAAATCAAGCTTTTAATTATAAAAATAATCATCCAACTTGCAAATATATAATCACTTCAAACTTTGCAAAACTTCGGCTTTATATTGAGTATTCAAATGAATTTATCGAGTTTGATTTATTTAATTTAAGCTTTGAAGATTTTAAAGTTTTATATTTACTTTTGAGTAAAAAGTATTTATTGGATGAGGATTTAGCATATAAAATTAAAAAAGAGAGTAAAGAAAAAGAGGAATTAATTTCAAATGAGTTTTATAAAGAGTATTCAGATTTACGATTAAAACTCTTTGAAAATATTAGAAAAAACAATAATTTAGATGAGATAAAACTTTTAAATTTAACTCAAAAAATATTAGATAGACTTATATTTGTGTTTTTTGCTGAAGATAGATTTATAATAGAAAATAAAACGATTGAAAATTTGATAAAACAGTATAAAAGTGATTTTTTGCAAAATAGTTTATTTATGTTTATCAAATCACTTTTTAATGCGATAAATAGTGGAAATGAGAGAGTTAGGATTTTTGCTTATAATGGCGGACTTTTTGTCCAAGATTTGGAACTTGATAATTTAAAAATCGATGATAAAGTTTTGCTTGAAGTTTTAGAGCTTAATAAATATGATTTTGATAGTGAGCTTGATGTTGATATTTTAGGGCATATTTTTGAGAATTCTTTGAGTGATTTAGAGGAGTTAAAATCACTCTTAACAAATAAAGAGTTCGATAAAAAAGCCACAAAACGGAAAAAAGATGGAGTTTTTTATACTCCAAATTACATTACAAAATATATAACAGAGAACACTCTTGGTAAAATTTGTTTTGATAAAAAGAGTGAATTAAACTTAAATGATTTTGATGATACAAAAATCCCAACCAAAGAAGAGTTGGAAGCTTTAAAAATTTATAAAGATTTTTTGATGAATTTAAAAATCATAGACCCAGCTTGTGGAAGTGGAGCATTTTTGATTGAAGCTTTTAATTTTCTTGAGTGTGAATATCGACTTACCTTTAATTTGATAAATAAAAGTGCCAAAAATTTACTTCAAATAGAAGAGTTTGATTTGATTATTTTAGAAAATAACCTTTTTGGAGTTGATATTAACCACGAAGCGGTTGAAATTTCAAAATTATCACTTTGGCTAAAAACGGGAAAAAGAGAGCGAAAACTCACAAATTTAAATAATAATTTAATTTGTGCAAATTCACTTTTAAATATGCCATTTGAGTTAAATCATTTTGATGTGGTAGTTGGAAATCCGCCGTATGTTAGGCAAGAAAGTATAAAAGAGTTTAAAGCTGAATTAGAAAAAGTTTATTCAGTTTATAGCGGAACGGCTGATTTGTATGTTTATTTTTATGAATTAGCATTTAAATTACTTAAAGATGATAGAATTTTTGGTTTTATTTGTAGTAATAAATTTTTTAGAGCTAAATATGGTGAAAAATTAAGAGAGTTTATATTAAAAAATTTATCAATAGAAACAATAGTTGATTTTAATGGGGTCAAAGTTTTTGAGAGTGCAACAGTTGATAGTGCGATTACTATTTTAAAAAAAACAAAAGCTAATAATAAAGAAGTTGAATTTAAATTTGTAAATAGCAATTTAAAAGATTTTAGCTTTATTTCTCAATTGGATTTAGATAAGTCGAGCTTTAATTTTGCAAATAAAAAAGAGCTTGAGATAAGAAAGAAAATAGAAAAAATAGGAACATCGTTAAAAGAGTGGGATATTAAAATCAATTTTGGAATTAAAACTGGATTTAACGAAGCTTTTATAATCGATGAAAAAACAAAAGATGAGATTATAAAAAAGGATAGTAAAAGTGCTGAAATTATTAAGCCAATTTTAAGAGGTCGAGATATTAAAAGATATAGTTATGAGTTTGCGAATTTATATTTAATTAATACTCATAATAACCCACCAATTGAAATAGAAAATTATCCCGCAATTAAAGAGCATTTAGACAAATTTTATCCTCAACTTGAAAAGCGAACCGACAAAGGAAAAACTCCTTATCATTTAAGAAGTTGTGCTTATTATGATGTTTTTGAAAAAGAAAAAATAGTTTATTCTGAAATAGTTCAAGAGCCTCAATTTTATTTAAATGGCGGTAAGTTTTTATATGGTGAAGCTACAACTTTTATAATGACTGGGAAATATTTAAAATATTTAATATCTCTTTTGCATTCAAAATTAATTACATTTGCTTTTAAAAAGTTTTATATGGGGACAGAACTTGGAAGTAAAGGGATAAGATACAAAAAAGCTTTTGTTGAAAAACTTCCAATTCCACAAATAAGCGAAAAAGCTCAAGAACCATTTATAAAACTTGTTGATGAAATTATAAACTCAAAAGAGAAAATTAAAAAATACAAAAAACATTTTGATAGTTTAAATATAACCGAAAAAATTGAGCTAAAAGAAGAGATAGAAAAGCTTGAGAAAAGAGTGATTGAGTGTGAAAATGAGATTGATAAGATGGTTTATAAACTTTATGAATTGAGTGAGGAAGAGATAAAAATAGTTAGTGACTTTTGATAAAATTAGTAAAAAAGGGGAAAAGTGGAAGCAACAGTTTTAAAACTATATGAGTATTTAAATCAAGATAAAATAGACAAAATTCCAGTATATCAAAGAAATTATAGTTGGGAGAGAGAAAATTGCGAACAATTATTTAATGATATTTTAAAAGCAGGTGAAAATGAAGCTATTGAATTTCATTTTATTGGTTCAATTATAGTTATTGTTGATGGTGGAATTGATGGAAATAAAAACATAATAATTGATGGACAACAAAGAATTACAACGGCTATTTTATTTTTAAAAGCTCTTTATGATACTACTAATAATGAATTTATTAAAGATGAATTTATAAAAAGATTGCTATTTAAAATAACTGAAGACGGCAAAGATTCCAAACTAATACTAAATAGAGATGATAATGTAGTATTAAAGAAAATTTTATATAATGAAGAGTTAAAAGATGAAGATAAAACTTCTAAAGTTTTTAAAAACTATAATTATTTTAAAAATAGAATACCAAATAGTGAAGATAAAAAATTAAAAATAGGATTTGAAAAATTAAGGGTAGTTGGAATTAAACTTGGATTAACTGAAAATCCACAACTTATATTTGAAAGCTTAAACTCTACTGGATTACAACTTAGTGCCTCTGATTTGATTAGAAATTTTTTGCTTATGAGTAAAAGTGCAAAAGAGCAAGATAGACTATATTTAAACTATTGGTATAAAATAGAACAAAATATTACATATGATTATATTGTTGAATTTTTCAAAAGCTTTTTAACTATCAAAGCTTTGATAGTGGTAACTCCTAAAAAAGTTTATGAAACATTTAAAGAGTATAAAATAAAAAATTCTATAGATAATGAGGAAATTCTTCAAGATTTAGTTTTTTACTCAAAATTATACTCAAAACTACTTTTTCCAAACAATGAAAATGATATAGATTTAAGAAATAAAATATTAGATATAGAAAATTTAAATCAAAAAGTTATATATCCATTTATTTTAGAGTGTTATGCGAATTATGAGAAAGATAATTTAAAAAAAGAAGAGTTTTTAAATATTTTAAATTTTTTGGAAAATTATTTAATTAGAAGTATTGTTTGTGAAATTCCATCAAAAGGTTTAAATCTATTCAATGTTACACTCGTAAAAAAGTTAAATGAAAATAGTGAAAGTGACAATAAGTTTCAAGCTGTAAAGATGGGACTTATTTTAAATAATTCAAAAAATAGAATGAAATCAAATAGAGAGTTTATCAATGCACTTAAATATAATAAAATTTATTCAAATAAAACTATAAAAAATGGAGAATTTTTGCTTTATAAAATCGAGTCATTTTTAAGCAAAAAGGAAGTTGTTGCAAAAGATAATATATCAATTGAACATATAATGCCTCAAACTCTTACAAAAGAGTGGAGAAATATTTTAGAAGATTATAAAGAGGTTCATTCTGAATATCTTCATACTTTAGGTAATTTAACGTTAACTGGATATAACTCTGAATTATCAAATAGAGTATTTAGCGATAAAAAAGAGGAGTTTAGAAATTCAAATTTGTCTCTAAATAGATATTTTGAAAAGATAGAAATATGGAACAAAGAGGCGATAGAAAATAGAGCTGATTTTTTAATTAAAATTATTATTGAAAATATTTATCCAGAGCCAAAAGAGATAGATAATGTTGATGAAAAAATTGATAGTTTTTATCTTTTTGAAAAAAATGAAATTAATGTTAAAGGTTTAAAGCCAAGGATAGCTGGATTTTTAGATAAATCGTTTGAGACCAAAAATTGGAGAGATTTATATGTAAAAATAGTTGAAATAATTTATGAAAAGTATCAAGAACTATTTGAAAAATATATAAAAGAAAATAGTTTTAACACAAATAAAAAGATATTATCTACAACTGCCGAAGAGATGAAGGGCTTAAGTTATTCAAAAATTGATAACTTTTATTTAAATACAAATTTAAGTGCAGAGCAAACTTTATCAAATTTATCTACTATTTTTGAGTTATTTGAAATAGATGAAGAAGAGTTACTTATCAATCTTTCAGAAGAGAAATAATATGTTCAACAAAAAAATTTTAAATAAATATTTAACTAATTTAGATGAGATTGAAGTCTCTCAAGCTTTTGGCAATTTGAGTGATTTTAAGTCAAGCATAAAAAACATAAAAGATGATAAATTTTTGCTTGAACTTCAAAGTTTTGTAGATAGTTTTGGAATGAAAATAGATAAGTTAAGATTTAGAGTGTAAAAAAGGAAAAAAATGATAGAAAAAGAAAATATAAATTATGAGCTACTAGCTAATAAGCTAAGTGCTAAAGGTATATGTAAATTTATTAATTTATATGATGTTAAAGATTTAAAATGTATAAACAAGCAAGAGATGGTTGAAAAAATTAAGTCTTTAACTAGTGATGATAGATTATTTGATAGTATAAAACTACAAGATTTTATTAATTATTATTTGGCAACTGAAGAGGCTGGGCAAAAACATTTTTATTTCTATAGTTTTGAAATAACAGATACAATAAAGCAAAGTATTAAAGACTTTATTGATAATTGTCTTGATGAAAAAAATAGAGAATTTAAGACTGCTAAAGATGAAAAATGGTATTACAATAAAACAGATAATGAGATTATACTTAAACTAATTAATATTAAAGAAATATATCAACATAACAAAGATGAATTGATAAATCATAAATTTCATAAAATTTATGATATTTTTAAAATTCAAAATGTTTTATTTTTTAGATTTTTTCTTGATAAAAATAAAGTTATTATAGGAATCGATAAGTATAGTGATTTAGATACACTATCTGATATAAGAAAAAAAATTTTTGATAATTTTGAAAAAATTTGTGGAAAAAATTCTTCAAATGATTTAGAAGGTTTGATTAATACAAATATTATCGAAAAACTTATTTTTTTGCCAAATGTTATCAGTTCAAAAATCAAAAATGATATTAACAATAATAAACAATCAGCAATGTATGCAAAAAAAGCTGATTTTTTAAAAATTCTTGATGAGATTGATAATAAAAAATACACTGTTGAGAAAGTAAAAGTTAAAAATCCAGATTATGATATTAGAACTCACCCCACATATTTAGCAGAACAATCAAGAAAATATGAAGATAGTAGCTTAGAAATAGATATTAATAATACTGAGATATATTGGTTTACACACTTGTATAAAAAAGCTGATTATTTTAGATTAAGAGTTAGTTCGATAGACAGTAGTCTTACAACTTACTCAACAAGCATATCTAAAAAGGAGTTTGAAGATGTCATTCGACAAATTATATGAATTGATACTTCTCGGATTAAAGTCTCGTAATCAAGGAAAATTAATTGAAAAATTTCGTTCACTTGGATATAAAAGTTTAATTACACATAATGATATTTTAAAATCAATTAGACAAAATTCATTAATTGATAAAGTTATAAGTTTTTTACTAGAAAATAAAATTATAGAAGTGATAGACAATGAAGAAGAGTTAGAAATAACTTATAGGATATTGATAGATATCCCAAAGTCTGCTGATGAAAAAGAAGCTAAAAGTTACCTTAATAACAAACTTTTTAATTCTCATAAAGAGCTTTTGGTTAAAAAATTAAATTATTATGCACAAAATAAAAAAGATGGTTGGATAGTTTTTTTAGATTTAGCAAACTCAACTGATAACTATAATGGAGATCCAATATTATTGGATAAAATAATGAACAAAAGTTTTCCAAGTATTGTTAAAAAAATTGAAGAAGAATTTTTTAGAAATACAAGTGGTTATTTAATAAAACAACAAGGAGATGAAGCTTTTTTATACTTTTTTGAAAGTCACATAGCATTAAGTTTTATTTCTAAATTTATCAATATATATAAAAAAGAGTTAGCCAAAGAGATTAAACAATACAATTTAAGTAGAACTATTACAAATGATTTTAAAGAAAAAATGTATTTAAAAGTTTTTATAGCTCACTCTACAACAACACAGCCATTATATGAAATGAATAAAATGCCTGATTTTAATAATATGAGTGCATTTACATTTATAAAAAGAAGTGAGAAAAGCTTTAAGGAAAAAATGATTGAAAATGGGCAAAAAACAATTACTACTAATTTTATAGTTTCTATGGATAAGTTTGATAATAGTAATGAATTACAACTATCTACACAGGATGGAGAACAAGTTGTTTATTATATAATTGAGTAAGGTTTAAAATCCTAAAAGGAGACTAAAGATAAAGATAAAATTTAAAATCAAAAATTTAATAAAGACAGGATAAATAGATATGTTCAACAAAAAAATTTTAAATAAATATTTAACTAATTTAGATGAAATTGAAGTTAGCGAGGCTTTTAGCAATTTGAGTGATTTTAAGTCAAGCATAAAAAATATCAAAGAGGCAAAAGAGGAGCAATATCA
>DZAY01000040.1 GCA_022729735.1 Helicobacter cetorum | reverse complement strand
TCATGTATAGGTTAAAACCCCATCTTCAGCTCATAATCTTTTTCAAATTTTAATGTTTCAATACATCTCATGTATAGGTTAAAATAACAAGCAGGGTCGAACTTCAGAGATGGCAGAAGTTAGTTTCAATACATCTCATGTATAGGTTAAAACAAATGCTCCAGAACAAGAAATTAAAAAAATCGAGTTTCAATACATCTCATGTATAGGTTAAAAGAAAGTCAATGCGATGTTTTCAAAATCCACAAAGTAAATAAAACCACCATAAAATGACTATTCATTGTAAATTTTTCCAACGATTTGTTATTTAACAATAAGTTGTTGAAATAACAATTTATAAGTTCGTAGTTTAGCCTATTTTCTATTAATTTTAATTTAAAAACGGTTGGAAAAATCATACAAAAAGCCCCTCGCTATCTTTTGGATTTGTGCCAAGTGTATCTTCGCCAAAACTTTTTTCATTTAAAGTTTTGATGATGGTTATAAAATCTTCATTTTCATCTATCACCTCTTTTAATTCAGCTTTTAATTTTATGATTTTAGAAGTGCTTATTTCTCCTCTAAATACCGATTTTTGGTGATGATAAAAATATTTTTTGCAAATTTTAAATACTTTATTTACTCTATCTTCTTTGATGTCATAAAACAAAAAAGCATAATTATAATTTATATTTGTTCTCTTTTTCACTGTTTATCTTTTAAACTAAATGGGATAAATTCAGTTTTTTCCAAAATTGCCTTTTGAAGTTTATACCCATCGTATCTTATCGCACTTTGAATACTCACTTTTCGCTTTAATTTTGGATGCTCAAACACTTCACTAAGTCTATTTTCATAATTTTCAATAAATATTTTTTTGCCTTCAGTATTCAAAAGTGCATAATTCAAGCTTTTATCAAAATGTTTTTCAACTTGTAATTTCTTATTATTGACTAAATCAAAAATATTTTTAAAGACAATTATAGGCTTAAAAGCTTCGCTAATATCGAGTGAAAGTGAATATCGTCCTTCTCTTGGTTCGTGTAAAAAGCTAATCTCTTGATTTAGGTGAGTTTTGCTAAGTTCTGAAATTGTTTTGCCATAAAGCAAAGTATTTCCAAATCCAATTAAAGCATTCATCGGGTTATCTGGCGGTCTTTTTACTCTTTTATTTATCAAAAAATCTTGTGGCAAAAAGTGTTGAAAGCTATCATAAAACCTACTCCAAATTTGACCTTCAATAAATAAAATTTGATTTATTTCTAAATTCTTACTTAAAAATTTATTAACTTCCACTTTTAACCAATCAAGCAAGGTTTTTAATTCGCTTTTTCCGTGTCTATAATAGTGATAAAGCACTTCATAAATATTATTTGCAATTGCTTGAACTATATTTTTAGCTATATTTAATCTATTTTTTATATAAGCCAAAGATTGTTTAATAGTCAAATTTCCGCTAAGATAGTGTCTTTTAGGGATAAAACTTCCACTATAATGCCCATAATAGTTGTAAAAATGGATTGTAATATTTGCTTTAGAAATAAAATCAAAAAGTTTAGAATTTAAGCTAATCTCATTCAAACAATAAATTTCTCTTATATTTTCAATAGGAAAATAGTTGTTTCCATTTTCATTTCTAAAACAAATCGAATTATCCTTGCGACTAAGCTCACCCATACTAAAAAGATATCTGACTTTTGACATTTTTCACTCCTTAGATTATATAAAACAATACTCATAATATGCACATTTTTTGCATTTTCGCTCAAAAATCTCTTTTGGTGGAGACTCTAAATTTATCAATTTTTGAATTTCATCAATCACAATATTTAACTCTTTTTCAATCTCATCGCTTAACTCAATATATTCTATTTTCTTATCATTACGATTTTCAATATACTCTATTTTGCCTTTTTTCTCAATCCCTTTATCTTTTAGGATTTTAAGATACAAAAGTAGTTGCCACTTTGCAGCTTCTGGGTCGCTATCGCTTTTTTTAGTTTCAATCACATACTCTTTTGTAATTTTATCAAGCTTAATCCCCTCAAAAGCAATTTCAGCATTTTTATCATTTTCATATTTAAGCTCGTGCAAAACTTTGCCAATCCTCACATCTTCGCTATTGTCTTCAAGATTTAATCTATTTGAATGGAGCCAACATTGTCTTTTGCAGTGAAAATAGTAGTTTATAAGTGTACCGTTAATCATCTGTTATAATTCCACCCTCTTTATCATTTATAATACCAATATCATATTTATAATCCAAATTCAAAACGGGATATTTTGTCTTTTTATTATCTCTTTCTATCTGATATTTATCTTTAAAGTATAACGGAAGAGAGATAGTGAATTTAAAATCTAACCTATCTTCATAAAAATCATCTTTTAATAAAAAGTCTTGTTTAATAAATTCAATATCTCTTAAATCATAATTATCTGATGACTTTGATATTGCATTTAGAGTTTTTAGTGTTAAATCAAACTTATCATATCCTTTTTGAAATAATCCACTAACTTTATTTTTTGTTTTTTTATCTTCAAATAATTCATCATATATACTATTGAGCCACTCGACATATTTAGAAATTGGATAAATACCATTTTGTATAGTTTCGAATGTAACTTTTAACATAAAATCGTAGTATGGCTTAGCTTCATTGCTGTTGTAGATAAAAATTTTTCCTATTTTATTTTCATCTTTATGTCTATTTACTCTACCAAATCGCTGAATAAGACTATCAATCGGTGCAACATCGCTAAACATAACATCAAAATCAATATCAAGTGAAATTTCTACAACTTGAGTAGCTACTAAAATATAAGCTTCATTTTCTTTTAATTTATCATAAATTTCATTCTCTTTTTTAGCTCTATCTATTTTTTTAAATTGCGAATTATAAAGAGTTATATTTTCACAAGTATCTTTTAAATTATTGTAAGTTTTAACTGAATTATCAATTCTATTTCTCACAACTAATACTTTTTTGCCACTTTTATAGTGATTTATAATTGTTTCTAAATCTTCATCTAAATTACTATCTATTTTTATTATTTCATTTGCTTTTTTATTAAAAAGCTTTTCATCTTTTATAAGAGTAAATTTATCAATATTTAAAAGTTGTTTTATTTTATTTGGAATTGAAGCACTCATAAGACAAACTTTGATATTCAACTCTTGTGCTAACTCTAAAAATCGCTTTATAAATCCTAAGAGTTTTAAATCATAAGAATGAACTTCATCAACTACAATTACTGAATTTAAAAAATTAAAAGTTGCAATATTATATCTTCCAATATTTATAAAATATTTTAAAACACCATCAATTGTTGAAACCGTGATAGGTTTATTAAAACTTTTTTGAAGTAAAAATTCACTTTTAAAATTATCATCTACTTTTCCACTCTCATTCTTATAAATATCTTCAAGATAAACTTTTGCAACTGAATGAACTAAACCACAATTTTCTTTTTCAAAAATTTCTTCTACTCTTTCATATAATTTATTTGATGTTGTGGTTGTTGGGAGTGTATAAATTATTTTGCTATTTTTATCTCTTATATTATTTATTGCCCAAAGTAAAGCTCCTTCAGTTTTACCCTCGCCTGTTGGAATTTCAACTAAAACACTTTTAATACACTTTGATAATTCATCTTGAAACGGTTTTAAGTTTAAGTTTTCTAATCTTTTAATAGTTTTAAATTTATCAATAAAAATATCTTTTGTAAAAGTTTTATTAAACTCTATTTGAGGAGTAAAATTATCAAACTTAGCTGAAGCAATCCAATCTGCTATATTTAAAATGCCTAAAACATAGCTATATAAAAGTCGAAAATTTTTTAAATTTTTAATATTTTTTATATCATCTTTTAAATATAAATTTATCTCATCAAATAACTTTTCTTTATTTTCTATTTCATATTTAAAATTATAATTACACTTTTTTTGTAAAATATGCTCATAATAAACCTTATAATCTTCAAAAAAATTTTCTGTATCTTCTAAAAATTCAAAGTTATAATATTTTTTTTCACTGTATAAACCATTATGAAATATACTATGATGTGTTAATACGGTTAAAAAAAGCATATTTACAAAATATTCATTATCACTATATTCAAAATCTTCAATATCTAATAATAAAGAAGCAGAATATAAGCCGTGATAACTATGTTTGCCATTTAATATTGCATCTTGAAACTCTTTTGTAGATTTGCCAATATCGTGAAAATAAGCAGAAAAAAATATTAAATCTCTAAGCTTTTCTTTATCAAATTCTATCTCTTTTGCTACCAAACTTAAAGTCTCTTCATCTATTAATTTTATAGCTTCTTTTACTACATCTAAAGTGTGTTCTAATAGAGTTTGTGTTTTAGTTCTATCTTTTGTGATTTTTGCTAAAACTTCCATTAGTAAAATACCAATCTGTTTTTTTCATCTTTAAAACTTTCTATTTCTTCCAAAAACTCTATTTCACAATTTAAAAACTCTATCTGTTTAAACTCTTCGATAACTTCTCTTGGAACTCTTTTTTCATTTTCAAAATATTTAAATTTAGTTGGAGTTAAATTTGTAGTTGGAAAATTAACTTCTAAAAGCTCATCTTTAATATGAGTTTTATATTTGATACCTTTATCTAAAAATATGGAATTAATTCGATTGGCATTATTTAAATCTAAATTTAAAACTTCAACATTTTTTATTTCTACTAATTCATCATCAAGCCCTAATGATGGAGTGTTTTTGGGATTTTTGAGAGATTGTAAAATTTTATTAAATAACTCTTTATCATCAATTTTTAGATAAATTGTATATTTTGGTTTAAAAAGTTTATCTCGCCTTATAATACTTTTCCCTCGATTTTTACCACCAAAAACTCTATAACTCCAAAAATCTTTACTTTTTCCTTTTATCTCATCTATCACAATTGAAACACTAATCAGCTCTTTATTTAAAATTTCACAAAACTCTTTTTGGCTTTTAAGTGAAATATTACAAAGCATTCCAATAACAGTGCTTTTTGGAGGAGCTAAAAAACTTTTGTGATAAGTCCTAAAAAAAGCAATTCTAAAAGAGTTTAAAAACCCTTTTAGTTCAAATTTAATCACTTTCATATCAAACCTTTAGCGAGTCTAGTGCTTTATTAACTGTTGTTATCTCATATTTGTTAAATTTCTCTCGTATCTCATCTTCATTTGCAAAAATCCCACTTAAAACCCCAACTTTAATACTTTCAATAACTTCCATATTCTCTTCTATTGCTTCTATTAAAGAATCTATTTTTAAATTTTTTTCTTTATCTACACTAAGTGCATTTAATAAAAATGGATTCCCTGATTTTTGTTTAATTGCTATTACAAATTTTGGACTAATATCTTCAAGATTTCTTGATTGTTTTGCACCACCATTAAAAAATTTAATAGCATCTATCAAATTGTTAATTCTATTTTTTATCTCTTCATCGCTTAAAATTTGAGTTTCACTATAATCAAACTCATTTACATCTTTACCAATATGATTTTTATTGATTAAAATATTTCCTCGCATAAAGTTTAGTGTATCAATTTCAACTTGAACGATATTTCCACCTTTTCCTTCATCTTTTGCCTGTTTTCTTGTGAGATAATCATACTCCCCTTTGTATGGTAAAATTGACATCATAGGAGTTACTTTAATAGGCGACCATCTTCTATCACCTTTTGGAAGCATATAACCAAATAAATCTAAATCACAAACCTCTTTAAAAATTTTTTCTTTTAATTTATCATCAAGTTTTTTATTTAAATCAAGCTCTTTTCCAAGCTCATCTTTTATAGTTGGATTTCCTTTATCATTTACAAAAGAGATTTTCTCTCCAAATTGCAAAAGTGTCTCTTTTAAATATCTTCTTAATGCTTGACCAGAAACATATACAAACTCTTCACCACTACTATCACTTACTTTTTTTATAGCTGTAATATTTCCACCACTTCCCTCTGTTCCATTTAATGAAGCTAAATTAACTTTTGTTATATATCCAATATTGTAAAACATTTTTATTCTCCTTTTTTATTTTTTACAAAACTAACTTCTTTAAATTTATCAATTGCATAAATTGCAATATAATCTTTTATTATTTCCCAATTATCTTTTTTCTCATTTAAAATCGTTAAAATTTCATCAAGTGTATCAATAAAAGCTTTACTAAAATAAGCCTCTTTTGCATTTTTTAAAACTGCAAATTTTAGTGATGCAAAATATGATACAAGTTGATTATGATTTTTTACATTTCTAAGCTTAAAAAGTAAATCTTTATCATCTAAGTTTGCACAAAACCTGCCTATCTCTTCGCCCAATTTTTTTGACTTTTCGTGTAAATTCACTATTTGCTCCTTTTTAATAAAATTTAAATATAGATTTTCAAACTCAAAAAGCTCTTTTGATAATCTATTTGTACCCTCTTTTAGTATTTTAAAACTAGCTTCATAGTAGTTTTTTCTAAGATTTTTAAAATTTAATAGATTAGCACAAAAAGATTTAATATTTAAATTTATCTTCTCACCAGAGCTTTTTGCAAGAGATATAGATGTTATTAAGTTTGATAAATAGTGAAACATATTACTGTCATTCTTTTCACTTATCTTTAACTTTTTAAAAAATTCTACCAATTTATAAGCTTTTGTATATTCATCTAATGATGATTTCATATCACCATCTTGAGTATAAACTATAAAAGTTATTTCATTTAAAGAGTTGTAAAGTTCCTCTTTTTGTTTTTTTCTTCTCTCATTAGCTTTTTCATAATGCTCCTCTATATGATTGATATAAGAAAAAATATACATAAAAAGTTTTAATTCAAACTCCTCACCTGAATTTGAAATATAAAAATGTTCATTTTTTAATCCATCTATTGATAATTGTTTAAATAAATCAATATTTGTTGGTAATGTTTTAACTTCTTGGCTATCTTTTACTTTAACTTCAGCTTTATTTTCTAAAATCTTTAACTCTTGTTTAAATAGTTTCAAAGCATTTAAATTTTGCGAATTTGGATAGATAAAGTAATTATTATTAAAAAACCTCTGAATTCTAACTCCAAACCAATATATCAAAGCGTCCCATTTATCAATCGTATCACTTTTTGGAAACATATCTTTAAAGCTATTTCCACCATCTTCAAATTGATGAATTTTTGAATCCATTGTTAAAATTTCTGAACTTACAAAATATCTTGAAAAGTTTTCTAAAGCTTCAGCAATTGTAATATTTTTTGTAAATCTAATTTTATTTTCACTTTTAAACTCTTTTGTCTCTTTATCAAAAAACAAATCTTCATCTATTTTTTGATTATTGTTTTCACAAAAGTTTTTATATTTTTGATAAATTTCACTGACACTTTCTTTAAGTTCAGCAACAGAAATATATGAATACACTCCGTGTAAAACATCATTTCCACTAGCTCTTCCAACAACATCAAATTTTTTATCTAAAACAAAATCATTTCTATTTACATCAAAATATATTCTCTCATTATTTGTTTGAAATACAATCTTACTATTTTCTAAAAACTTTGCCAGAATTTCATAATAAATTTCAGAATTTTCAAAGTTTAGAGTTAAACTATTATTTTCAAAAAAATAATTTAATCCATCAATACTATTTTGCTCTAAAAAATTTGTTAAATTCACAATTCCATTATTATAAAAGACATTTTTAGCAAAAAACTTTTTTTCCACTATTCACCTCCATTTGCTTTGCAATATCCAAAACCTAAAGAATTTTTTTCAGCTAAACCAACTCCTAAAGCTAAAAAAGCTAACTTTTGAGAAATTTCATCATCCCTAATATATAACTTAAATTTATTACCTAAAATAGAATTATTTTTATATTTGGCTAAAATCGGTTTTTTATTTAAAATAGAAAAACCATCAATAAAATAGTTATTACTTTTTAACTCTTCAGCAAAAAATTGTTTATATTTTTTTTCGAGATTATTTTGAAATCTTTCAATCACAAAATTTAAATCTTTATCTTTCTTTGTCCAATTTCTTGTTTTCTCATCTTCGGTAATAGTTAAAATAGTTGGAGTTATTGTTTCTATATTTTTAATTTTAAATTGATTTATAATTTTCAATTCACTTGCTAAAATACTACACTCATCTAAATTTACTTTTTTTAAATTTTCTTTAAAAGTATTAATAAATTTTTCATCAATACTTCTAATGCTAAATAAATAAACTCTATCTTTTTGATAAATTTTTGTTTGGATATCAATTGGATATGGAAGTGAAAAAACATAAGATTTCAGCCCATTTTTGCAGTGTAGTTCTCTTGTATATTCATTTTGAGTTAAAATAAAATTTATAGCTTTTGCTAAAGTTTGATTTGCATTTGCTAACTCAATATCTGTTTTTAGTAAAATTGTGATTTTTAATTCATAAAGTTTCATTTCAATCCTTTTGTGGTTTTATTATCAATTACTATAAATTATATTCTATCATACAAACATCTCATCTTTTTTTGCTAAATATTTTGCTCTATCAAATTTTCCATCAATTATAAAATCACTATAATTTTCAATAAAATAATATCCACCAAATTCATAATTATAATATGGCAAAGTCGCCTTAAAGTCATATTTTTTAATATTAAATGTGAAAAATTGCATTAAAGAGTTAATTTTTGATTTTTCTACCTCTCTTTTTGAAAATTTCTTAATATCATTTAACAAGACAAACTTATCCCAAATTTTTTGACCATCAAGCATATTATCAGTTAAAAATTTATTGTCTATATTTTTAAACTCTTTTATATTTTTATAATTTGATATATCAATTTTAAATGGAAAATAGAGAGTAAAATTTTGAGAGTTTATTAAAGTCATAGTTTTTGCTATCTCTTCATAGTTTAGTTTTTTGACAAGTTCTGTAAAATTTTCATAATTTGTTAAAAGTCCATTTTGAAATTTATCTCCATTTTTTTTGATAATTTCTAATACATCTTTGTAATACTCACCAAAATTTTTATTTTCCAAAATATCTCTATATTTTTGTTGTTTTAAATCCATTCCTAAACGATTATCATTTTTGTAAATTTTTTCTGCACTATCCATATCAAAGAAATAGACTTTTCCATCTCTTAAACAATTTCGATTTATTCTACCCATAAATTGCTCTTCACCATCAATAGTTGAAATATCTTTAAAGCCTATATCCATATCAATATCAACTCCAGCTTCTATTACTTGAGTAGCTATGATAATTAAATTCTCATTTTTGCTTTTATTTATAATAAACTCTCTATAAATTTTATTATCATCACCACTTAACTCATAAACATTTTCAAATTCATCTTTGATTAAATTATAAAAATCTCTTGCACTCTGTTTTTTTATAAACTCAAAAAGAATTTTTTTATCTTTTGGTTGTTCTGTTAAGATTTCAGATAATTTTTCATAATTCATCTTTTTATTTAAGAGTGAAAAATCAACTTTAACTCTATCTTTAAATAGAGAATTTTTAAAGAAATAGTCTCTATTAGAGATAAGTTCTACAAAACTATCTTTTTGTTCCAGAAAATAGTCAAGTTTTGGTAGTGTTGCTGACATTATAATAACTTTTATATTGAGTAAATTTGCATATTTATCAAAAAATTCAACCATATACCACCATAAATTATTATCATAACTTTGTATCTCATCTATAATAATTACACTATTAGCAAGTTGCCAAAGTGGAAAAATATCCTCTTTTGAAGTGCCAAAAAGTATATTAAACAAACTTATATGAGTTGTCAAAATTGCACTAGAGTGAAAAAATAGTCTATTTATATATGCTTTTTCATATTTTGTTTCCTCTTCTTCTTGTGCATTTTCATCTATTTTAATTGGTGTAATAGAGTTTATAACCTCAACTTTTAATATATCACCAAATATCTCATCAAAAACATTTTTAGTTTGCTCCACTAATGTATTAAATGGAAATATGTATAAAAGCTTATTTAAATTATCATCACTCTCTAAAAGTTTTAATGCTAAATTTATAGATGTTATAGTTTTGCCACTTCCTGTTGGGGCTTCAAGATAAAATATATTTTTAGAAAGATTTTGAAGTAAATTTTTTTCTGCTTCAATAAATATTTCATTTCTTAGTCTATTTATAGTTGTTGGATTTTTAAATTTTGAAATATATTTTTGAAAACTATCTATTAACTCATTTTTATCATCTAAATCAAAAACTCCAAAATCATCTATTTTAGAATTTGTCATATATTCTGTTGTTGCATAATAATCACTTGAGATAAGCAAAGAAAAAAGAACTCTATTTAATATATAAAATTCAAATTCTTTATCAAGATATAAATTAATATCTTTTTTAACATTATTAAAATCAGGATGTTCCTTTAGTTCCTGATTAGTTTTGGAAAAATAACTTTCAATATTTTCTAAAGCTCCGTGATGTTTGTCAATATGATAGGCAAAATTATAGAGTATAAATATCAAGCGATTATATAAAGTATCATCTTCTATAATATTTATATTTTTTTTGTAATATTCGATAAACTCTAAAGCACCTATATGTGAATGTTTACTATTTCCACAATCTTTATACTCTTTAAAAAGAGGATTATTCATTTTTTTTGACTGAAAACAAGGATTTTTCTTGCCTAAGTCGTGCAAAAAAATAGCATTTATAAACATCTCTTTTATTAATAAATAGTTCTTATTATCAATTTGATAAATCAAATTATCTATTAATCCATCAAGATTTTTAACTTTTAATACTTTATTTAAATACTCCAAAGTCAAATTTAAATGTGCTATCAAACTTTCATTTGGAGTATGTGCTAAATATTTTTCATCAATTTTAAATTTAGATAAAAGCATAATTTTCACCTTTTTTTGAGAATAAATTACTAAAATCACCATCTTCAATTTTATGGTTAGTAAATACTAAAGATACATATTCATAAAAATGATACTGTTCTTGTAAACGAAAAGGTGAAATTTCTTTAAAATAAAAAGACAACTCACCTCTTTTAGTCTTAGATATTTTAAGTGTTTTCTCATCAAAGAGTGAAGATATTTTTATATTTTGTATGGCTCTTTCAAGTTCAACTATCTCTACATTTTCAATCTTTGCAAAATGCTCATTTTTGCCTAAATATGGAATAAATACAGCTTTTTTATTTAAAATAAAATCACTAATTTTTTTAAATTCTTCACTCTCATCATCAAGTATCATAATTTGCCAAGCTGGATTTTCAAGCCACTGTTCTCTTACTACTAAATTTCCACCTTGCTCAAAACTTGCATATCCAACACTATTATTAAAAGTTTGAATTTTTTTACTGAAATATCCATATTCTGCAAGTGGAGTGATAGAAATTTTTAAATGTTGGAGTTTTTGATAAAATTTGGGATAACCATCATCATAGCCTAATTGAGTATTTTTTAAACCTCTATTTTTATCAAATAGTTGAGTATAACCACCAAGTCCAATAATTGCTCCAAGTAATCCTAAAAGTGCGGGTTTATGAATATTGTTATAAGTAAAATAAACATAAACATTGACATCTGGTTTTTTAAAAAAGGCTGTTTTTCCGCTTAGTTTAAAGCTAATTGCTCTCATATTAAAACCTCAATAAGCTTCATACTCTCTTTTTGTGAGATTTTCAAAAAATTTGCTAATTTTATAAAATCAGATAGAGTTTCTAAATACTCTTTTCTATTTTCATTTAAAATAAGTGGTGGAACTAAATCATTTTGAATAAATTGAAAAGCCATCAAAAGTCGTCCAATTCTACCATTTCCATCAGCAAAAGGGTGAATTTGTTCAAACTCTATATGAAACTGTGCAATCTCTTCAATATTCATAGTTGTATTAAATCTAAAAAGCAAATTTTCTATATCTTGAGATATTTTATTTGGAGATGAGAGTTTAATATCTACACCTTTGATAAATCGCTCATCTATTCTATAAGCTCCTATTGGTTTTTCGATAAATTCACTAGAGACTTTCAAAGCATCTTCAAACATAATAAAATGTAAATCTTTTATAAAACTTGCAGTGATTTTAAAATTTGGATTATTTGCTTCACGGATGATTACATCATAAGCTTTAGCAAAACCTAAAACTATAAGTTGTTCGCTTAATGGTTTTCCACCTGCTGTTGTACCATTTTCAAGAAGTGCCTTAGTTTCACCAAAAGATAAGCTAACTCCTTCAATAGCATTTGAATGATGTGTAATTGAGATACGAAGTTCACGAAATAGTTGCTCTTTTTGTCGTAAGCTCAATGTACTAAGTTTCATAATACTTTCTCTTTTGTAAAGATATTAAATTTTTCTTGTGTAGTTTTTACATCTAGTTTAAAAGGATTATAAAAAACTTCTACCTTTGAAAATCTATCTTTTATAAGCTCTTCAACTTCACTCAAATCAACACTTCTATTTTGAGAGTCAAATTTTATATAATCACTCAAATCTGGTAAATACAAATTTGAATTATCTTTGCAATAAACAAACATTGCAAACTCATTAAAACATCCAAATTTTGAATTTGTGCTGTATGCAGTAGCCGAAATTAAAGCAACTCTTTTAAACTCTTCAAAATCATCTACACTATAACCTTTAAAATCATCTCCTAAAAGAGTTTTATATTCGTCATAATTTTTTGGGTTAATGCTAAATCCATAAAAATAGTGAGCTTCATCAACTGTTATTTTTGTACCAAGTGTATTTTGTTTTACCAATAATTCTTCATCATTATCAACTTTTTTATTTTTTTTATCATCTTTTTCTTTAGCTTTTGAGTCGGCAAATGGAGATAGAATATCTTGTATTTCAATATTTGTATCATCAAATTTATTAAACCCTTGCCCAAATTGAACTGCACCAGTAATAGATAAATTTTGCCCACCTGCAAAAGTTGCACCAAAATTTTTAACATCTACACAATCAAAAAGATTTTTATACAATTCATCAGTTTTTAAACTTTTAACAATATCTGCTGAAGATTTTTTATCCTCTTTTTTATCTTCATGAAATAGTTTTATTAATCTATCATTTAAATCATTTACCCCAATATTTCCATCTTTATCTTTTTTAAAGCTTTTAATATAAAGAACTTTTTTGCCTTCATTTTCCCACATTTTTTTCATCGGATATTTAAGTGCTTTATCGCTTCCAAAAATATCACCATTACTTGTTGATTTTGGACGACCTGTAAAATCCGCATTCCAATTTGCCATTTTGACACCAATTCCGATTACTCCATAAACTCTATTCATTTTACTTTTCCTCTTTCAATTTAAAAATATAAGTATTTGATAAATACCCTACTAAAAAACTATCCATAAAATAAGACAATTTTTCTTTACCTTCATAGGCTTCTATTAATGCAATAGCATTATTTATTTTTTTTGCTCCAAAATGAATCGCATGTTTATATTGAAAAAATACAAATTCAACCTCTTTTTTAAGTTTTTGAGCATTATTAGCCCTTAAAAAGGGTTCTACTAAATCATGCATTTTAAGCTGGTTTTTATTAGACAATAAATAACTTGCCACCTGACCACATAAATAAAAAAACTCTTCACTGTTTAGATTTGTATAATCTGAAGTTTCAAGTTTTTGTATCATCCTCTCTTGCATACTTTTTATATCCATAATTTTTTCTCCTTTATGATTTAGTAATGAAAATTTTAAATTCAAACTTTCTTTTGCTTTGTATTCTCTATTTTGCCGTAAATGTTCTATGACAAAATGAGAGCCATATTTTTTTATAATTTGATAAAACTCTCTCTCATCGTATTTTTTGAAATAATTTATCATCGCATCTCTTGTAATATAAATTAGATTTGCAAAACTATTATTAAGTTTTCTATAAACTTCGCCAAAGTAGTTATTAGTAAGTTGCTTATTATAAATAATTTCATTTATAATAGCTTCAAGTTTTGAAAGCTCTACAATCTCATAATCTTCTTTATCTTTGATTTGTAGATAATTCTTTATTTTTATTGGTGTATCCAGCTTTTCTATTGTAATTGGTAAATAATCAAAGTCATTAATAACTGATTTTCCATTATCTGAATATTTGTTTAGAAAAATATTTTGTAGAACATCTGTTTTGTTATAAGGTTGCAAAGCCAACCAGTCAAAAAAAAATTTGCTTTGCATAGCAATAGTTGGAGTAATCATAAAAGGAGTTGTAAGCTTTTTTGTTTTATTTTCCAAAAAAGGTTTTTTACTATTAAGTCCCATATTATCATTTGATAAACCATAAATAACATTTTCTACATCAATCGAATACTCATTTTTATTATAAATCTTTAATGCCAAATATATTGAGCTTTCACTCTTATATAAATCTTGGCTTTTATCAAAAAATATCCTTATATACTCTTTTGGATTGTAATTTTTAGCAATCTCTTTAAAAGTCAAAAGATTTTTTTTCATAAATCTCATTTTATTAACTATATCTTTTTTTCTTTCAAATGATTTTATAATAGGACAAAAATTTTCAAGAATTTTTTTCTCATTTTTTGAGTTAAAATCTTTAAAACTAAAAACTTTTTTATAGAGTTTTGTCTCTATATGTGAAAAATCCAAAGTTAAAAATTCCTCTATTTTCATAAAAAGTGTTAGGTAATTATTATTATGAATACTTTTTTTAGGAGCATCATAAGATTTTGCTGTGTCAATAACATTACTATAATAATCCCTCTCTTTAAACCACTCATACTCACTATTTTTAATACTATTTTCACTATCTTTGAAATAGTGTTCTGTCGCATTTTTATCATCTTTTTTAATTTTTTTACTTGATTTTAGAAAATACTCAAAATTACTATTATTAATTTTTATATATAATCCATCTTTTAGATGATAAGTATCCAAAATTAGCTTATCGCCTTTTTGCTCATAGTCTTTTGAAAAAACTTCTAAAACATCATAAATCACTTCTCACCTCTTACAAATCCATATCCAAAAGAATTTTTTTCTAAAAGTCCAACACCTAAAGCTAAAAATGCCAATTTTTGAGAATTTTCATCACTATTTATAAAAATTTTAAATTTATTTCCAAAAAGTTTAAACTTTTTATTATCTTTATTTTTAATATGATTTGTAACAAATGGAGTTTGATTTAATAAAATTATATTTGAAATAAAATCATCAGGTGCTTTTATCTCTTGATTGAAGAATTGTTTATATTTTTTTTCCAAATTATTTTTGATTTTCTCTTTTATGAATTCTAAATTTGAGTTATTAATTGTCCAAAAATATGACTTTTTATCTTCATTTGTAATAGTTGAAATTGTACTTGTCAAAGTATATAAACTATTTATAAAAAATTTATTTATCTCTTTTAGCTCTGTTGCTAAAATACTAAACTCATCTAAATTTACTTTTTTTAAGCTTTCTTTAAAAATATTAATAAATTTTTCATCAATACTTCTAATGCTAAATAAATAAACTCTATCTTTTTGATAAATTTTTGTTTGAATATCAATTGGATATGGAAGTGAAAAAACATAAGGTTTAAGCCCATTTTTGTCGTGCAGTTCTCTTGTGTATTCATTTTGAGTTAAAATGAAATTAATTGCTTTTGCTAAAGTTTGGTTTGCATTTGCCAACTCAATGTCTGTTTTTAGTAAAATTGTGATTTTCAATTCATAAAGTTTCATTTTTAACCTCTATTTCATCAATGTAATTTGACTTTAAAAAATACATTTTATATAAATTCAACTTAGTGAAATATTAAAAATAATATAATAAAAAATTGAACCATAAAATTAAATTTATTTAAATATGTATTTTGATTTTAAAAACCATTTATTTTAACCTATACATTAGATGTATTAAAACTACAAAAAACATCTGTCTATAAAATGTCTTACTTCTCAAGATATTTTCCCACTTCCTTTATAAATATAAATTTCTTAAAAATTCTATCATATTTTCTTATGGAACAATATATGCACTTATACACTAAAAAGGAGTGTAATATGAGTTGTTGCACTGATTTTAAGTTAACACAAGCTTTACAAAATGATATTTTAGAAAAAATCAATAATCATCCCTGTTATAGCCAAGATGCACATCAACACTACGCTAGAATTCACCTTCCTGTGGCTAGTGCTTGTAATATTCAGTGTAATTATTGCAATAGGAAGTATGATTGCTCAAACGAGTCGCGACCTGGTGTTACAAGTGCGAAGTTAAAACCACTTGAAGCTCTAAAAAAAGTGCTTTATGTTGGGGGAAATATTAAGCAACTTTCAGTTGTTGGGATTGCTGGACCAGGAGATGCATTAGCAAATCCTAAGAATACTTTTGAAACTTTTGCATTAATTCAACAATATGCACCAGATTTGAAGCTTTGTCTCTCTACAAATGGGCTTAGGATTTCTGAATATATAAATGAGATAAAAAAATATAATATTGACCACGTTACAGTTACTATAAATACGGTTGATGAAAGCGGTGAAATAGGCTCAAAAATTTATCCTTGGGTTCATTATAATCACAAAAAATTAAGAGGTAAAGAGGGTGCAAAATTACTTCTTGAAAAACAGTTAGAAGGGATAAAGCTTTTAGTTCAAAATGGGATTTTAATCAAAGCTAATTCAGTTTTAATTCCAAATGTTAATGATAAAGATTTAGTAAATGTAGCGAAAAAATTAAAAGAGATGGGTGTATTTTTGCACAATATTATGCCTTTAATTTCAGCACCAGAGTTTGGTACAAAATTTGGGCTTGATGGAGTTCCAAGTGCAACTGATGAGCAAGTTATGAAAGCTCAAGAGAGTTGTGGAATGGATATGAATTTAATGCGACATTGTCGCCAATGTCGAGCTGATGCTGTTGGTTTGATTGGTGAGGATAAGGGTGAAGAGTTCAATAAAGATAAATTTTTGAGCTATGATATAGCAAAACTTCAAGAAATTTATAATTTAAAAGAGAGAAAAAAAACTTTTGAAAAAATTGAATTTTGGAGAAGTGTTTTAAGTGAAGCA
>DZAY01000039.1 GCA_022729735.1 Helicobacter cetorum | reverse complement strand
TAAAAATTGCATAATGTAACACATCAACAATTTAAGTTTATCGTAACGTCAGTTAATAAATTCTCCACCCTCACCATAATAAAACATATATCCAAGCAAATAACTAGCTTTTGAGTTTAATTTTCTAGCTTCAGGTTGTAAAATCTCTTTTGATTTTTTAGCATCTTTTAATTTTATAGATTTTATTGCATCTTCTATTGCTTCTGCAAAAATAGTTGTCGTTAAAAGAGTTGCTAAAAGTAACTTTTTCACTCGTCAAAACCTTCAAGTAAACTCTCTTTTTCAGCAGGAGATAAAATATCAGATAATCTTGTACTCTTTTTTATATTTTTTGCAAAATCGTTTACAATTTCTCTCAATCTTCTCATATTTATAGGCTTTAAAAGATATTTGTTAACTCCACCATCATTAATCGCTTCCATTATTAACTCTTCTTCGTGATATGCAGTTAAAATTATAATTGGCACTTGAGTATCAAATTTTCTTATCTCTTTTGACATTTCAATACCATTCATTTTTGGCATATTCAAATCCGTAATAACTATGTCAATTTTATTGTGTTTAAATTTTTCAAATCCATCTTTTCCATCTTTAGCACTATGAACTACTTCTACTATTTTTTGTAAATTTTTTTGAAGATACTCATTTATTGTTTTATCATCTTCAACTAATAAAATTGATATTTCAGACATTGTTTTATTTTATTTTAATAATTTATTATAAAATTATCATATAAAAAGTGGATTTTATCTATATTTTCGTAATTTAAAAATTCATCTTTTATCTCATTTTCATAATTTGGTTTAATGTGATTTATATAAACTTCAATATCACTTCTATCCACTTTTTCTAACTCTTCTTTTAATAACTCTGGAGTTAAATGTTTACTATCTTTAGCTAATTTAGCAAGTCTTGAAGGAAAAGAGACTTCTATTACCAAATTTTTTATTGTTTTGTTAAAATTTAACTCATCTATTATAGTTTGTGAAGTGTAAGTATCAGCGGTTATAAAAATGGAATTATTTAAATTGTTTTTAACTACATATCCACAACTACCGTTTGTATGGTTTGTTTTGATAGGTTTAAATTCAAATCCATTAACTTTATAAGTTTTTTCAAGTTCTATTTCTATTAATTCAACACTTTTCAAATTAGTATTCATTAATTCTATTTCACTAAAATCAGGCCAAATATTCCAATTTAATAAATAAGTTTTAATTGAAGTGAGTGTCTCTTTTAAGCCATAAATTCTAATAGGTGTATTTCGATACTCATAAAAATTATCAATTAAAAAGAAAATATCAATAATATGGTCTAAATGAGAATGAGTTAAAAATATATGGTCAATATGTTTGGCTTCATCTCCAAGTGGATTTATAATACTTCCCGCATCTATTACAATAGTTTTATCAATTAAAAAAGATGTGAGGGATTTATTTATAGATTTTCCACCATATGCACCAAGTACTTTTACAAAACTCATCAATTATCCTTATCTGTTTTTGCATAAAAAAAATAAAGCATAAAATATACCGAAAGCTTACTTAAAAAGTATAAATTTTATTTCTTTTACTAAATAATTATAAATTTTATAATATAATCATTCATTATTGCTTATCCTTTTTAAGTTTAAAGGTAAAAAAATGGAAAATCAAGAGAATGTGATTTATGAGTCAAAATCAGGTAATGAAACATTTTATAAAGCTACACTTGAGGCGATTATTGATAATTTTATAGATGATTTTTTTAGTGATGAGTATGAAATTTTAAGATTTAACATAAACTTTTTAGAAAACAATAACTTTCAATATCAAACAAAAATAGATTTTATGAAATTAAATCGTTTTATAGCTTCAGCATTAAATACTATCAAATCAAATGACCCTCATATAATTGATGGTTTAATAGTTAAATTTTATAAAGATATAGTTTATTTAAATGATTTTTATAAAGATTTTTTAATTAAATCAAAAGATGCTGAAGGTATTTTTAAACATAAATTTTTAAAATCAGTTGGAAGTATTGAAGGACTTTTTGTTGAAATAACAAAAGATGAGCGAAAAGCTGGAGAAAAACCAAGAGCTCCCAAAGTTGGCGAATTAGCTGAAATTGAACTTTTTATAAAAGAGTTATTTTTAAAAAATTTTACTAAAAGTACACAATATTACTCTGATGAGTTAAAAAAAATAATTAATACAAAAACTTACTATTTCGACAAACTCCTTTGGTCTGAAGCAAAAAAAAGTGTTCCAATAGTTGAATTTTTTAAAAAATCTAAAATGAGTAATAATGTTTCAGAAGAAATGTCTACAAGAATATTTATAGATAGGTATTTAAAAACTATTGATATGGCTCATACAAAGGATTTAGAATGGCATCAGTATTTACAAAAAGTTATGAAGATAATGGATTAAATTATGGCTGTTAGAAATACAAACTACACAAAAGCTGAAGTTGATAAAATCATTCAAGCAGCACACACTGAAACAATTACAAAATCTCAAGAAAAACTACTAGAAATCAGAGATAAAATTTATCTTTTTAATGGGATTGATAAAGATTCAATTATTAGAATGACTAAAAATGTGAATTTTAAAAGATGTAAACGAGGCGATGTAATTATGCAAGAGGGAGATGAGGGTGAGGATATCTATTTTATTCTTTCTGGTTTAGCGGTTGTAGTTGTGGCTAAAAATAAAATAGTAGCTAAAATTGAAGCTGGAAATATGTTTGGAGAGATGGCATTTTTAACAAAAAAGCCAAGAAGTGCAACAATTTTAGCTCATAGTGAAGGAACTGTTATAATTTCATTTCAAATTGATGAAGCTAAATGTAACGATATTTTTTCTTATCCATTTGCATTTTTGTATAAAAATATAGCATTAGATTTGACTAAAAAGCTTGAATTAAGTAATAAAAAGTAAAAATTTTGTATAATCAAAAACGGTATTTTTAAATTAAAAAAGGAGTTGTTAAAATGGGTATTTTTGGTACAGAAGATGTAAAAGATGCTGAAGTTAAAGAGATTAAAGAAGTGAAAGATTATAGCAATAAAGGTAATGAGTACATAAATGAGAGTTTAGCTGCTGTGATAGAATTATTTGATAAAGCAAATAAAAATGTGATTATTCATAATTTAAAAGTAACAGGTGGCGAAGATGACTCACATTTAGATACATTTAAAAATTCAATTGAAGAAAAATTAGCAGCAATTACGAAAAAACTTGATGAAATTGAGAGTGCAAGTAAAGTTAATGTTTCTCAAAAAATTGAAGATTTAGAAGTAAAATTAGCAAAAATTTCAAATACAAATAAAGATAAAGTTATCTCTACAATTGAAAGTGGAATGCTTGCAACAAAAACAGAAGTTATAAGAACTATGAAAGAGATTAATAATTCTAGTAAAGGTGGCGGGATTTTAGGCTATCTTGTGACTGCAATTATTGTAGCTGCGGCAACTGCTGGTTTTTTTTTATCAGGTTTAGCTAATTAAAAAAAAGGAGGATTAATGTTAAACAATATTGAAGTTATGAGAAAAGTTAAAAGTGTAAAAGATGTCGATACACTTCACGGTAAGAGAGTTTTAATCAGAGTTGATTTTAATGTTCCAATGGATAGTGAGCTTAATATTACTGATGATACGAGAATTAGAGAAGCACTTCCTACGATAAATTACTGTATCGATAATGGTGCAAAATATGTTATTTTAGTGAGCCATTTAGGTCGTCCAAAAGAGAAAGAGGATAAATATTCACTAAGACATATCGTAAAAAGAGTTGAAAGACTTTTAAGTAGAGATATTTTATTTATTAAAGATTTTCAAACTCAAAAAGATGAGGTTTTATCGCAAAGCAACTCTAAAGTTATCATCTTTGAAAACACAAGATTTTATGCTGGTGAAACTAAAAATGATAAAGAGTTATCTCGCGAATTAGCAAGTTTTTGTGATGTTTATATAAATGATGCTTTTGGAACATCTCATAGAAAACACGCTTCAACTTATGGAATTTGTGAATTTGCTCCTACAAATGTTGCAGGACTTTTACTTAAAAAAGAGATTGACTCGTTTGCAAAAGCTTTAGCAAATCCAAATAGACCTGTTTTATTAATTGTTGGTGGGGCAAAGGTTTCATCAAAATTAACACTACTTAATGAAATTTTAGATGTCGTAGATAAAATTGTAATTGGTGGAGCTATGAGTAACACTTTCTTAAAAGCACTTGGACATAATATGCAAAAATCATTAGTTGAAGAAGATTTACTAAGTGAAGCACTTCAAATTTTAGAAAAAGCAAAACACAAAGGTGTAAAAATTTACATTCCCGTAGATGTGGTTGTGACTGATGATGTTGCAAATCCAACACTAGAACACGTTAAGATTTCGCCAGTTCAAGACATTCCTGCTAATTATATGACTGCTGATATTGGGCCTGCAACACTACTTTTATTTAAAGAAGTTGTAGCAAGTTGTGATACTATTATTTGGAATGGACCAATGGGAATTTATGAAATAGATAAATTCTCAAGAGGAACTTTCAGATTAGCCCACTACATAGCTGATACTTATGCTTATAGTTTAGTTGGTGGTGGTGATACTGCTGATGCTGTTGATAAATCTGGCGAAAAAGATAATATGAGTTTCATCTCAACTGGTGGTGGAGCGAGTTTAGAATTACTAGAGGGAAAAGTTTTACCTGCATTTGAAATTTTGGAGAAAAATTAATTTTTTCTTCAATTCTTATTAAAGTCTACAATTAATTTTACTTTTAAACAGCTACAAAATTAAATTTTTTTGCTATAATTTATTCAAATAAATTTTTAAAGGAATAGTTAAAAATGAAAGATGTACCTTTTTTTATTCCAGACATCGATAAAACTGAACTTAAAGAGATTGAAGAAACTTTAAGTGGAACAGACTCAAAAATTGAAAAGTTAGAGGAAGCTTTTAAAAAGTTTATACCATCTACTTATGCAATTGCAACTTCAAGTGGGACAAGTGCATTACATTTAGCAATGTGTGCATTGGATTTAAAAAGGGGTGATAAAATACTTTGTTCAGTTAATGCTTTTCCTTCAATTCCTGAAGTTGTTAGACATTTTGATGCTGAACCAATTTTTTTGGATATTGATATGGATGATTTTAATATTAATTTAGACGAACTTGAAAAGTATTTAGTGAAAAATAGTTCAAAAAAATTAAAAGCAGTTATTATCAATCATATTGCAGGACAATCGATAGATTTAGCTAGAGTTTATAAATTAGCCAAAGAGTTTAATTTAAGAATTATCGAAGATGCTTCAGAAGGATTAGGTTTAACTTTTAACAAAAAGAATATTGGGGCTTTAAGCTCTGATATTACTATTTTTAGTTTTTCGCCACATTTAACTAATTCAATCTCAAGTGGTGGAATGTTTGTAACAAATGATGAAGAGTTAGCAACTCGTGCAAAGTTATTAAGAAATCACGCAATAGTAACAGATGGTTACGATAAATACGGCAATGTTGATTATATTTATGATGTAATTGATATTGGTTGTAAATACGATATGAACGAACTTAACGCAGCATTTGCACTAGCACAATTTCAAAAATTAAAAGCTAATATTAAAAGAAGAGAAGAGATTGCAAAAATTTATAATAATAGCCTAAAAAATATTCAACACATCACAATACCCATCAAAAAACAAGAACATATCTATTATTTATATATTTTAAAAATAGATACAAATAGAGATGAATTTGCAAGAAAATTAAAAGAAAAAGGTGTAGGTGTCGGACTTCATTACATTCCACTTCACTTATTGACTTATTATAAAAGCAAATACTCACTAAAAGTTAACGATTTTCCAAATGCACTAAGAAATTACTATCAAATACTCTCTATTCCAATTTATGCAAAAATGACAAATGAAGATGCAGAATATGTGGTTAAACAAATTAAAGAGATTGCAAAAGCTAAAGTTTAAAATTTAATGAAAAATTTTATTACTTTATGGGTTGAAAAATATCTTTTTACTCCGAGTATTTTTGATAAAATCATCTCTTTTATTTTACTTCCTCTCTCTTTTTTATACTGTTTAATCGTAATTTTAAAAAGAAAATTTTCAAAAGAGATTGATTTTAATATAAAAATTATTAGTGTTGGAAATATTACAGTTGGTGGAAGTGGCAAAACTCCCTTTTGTATCGCGATTGCAAAAGAGTTAAAAAATCCTTTTATAATTCTTCGAGGTTATGGACGAACTTCAAAAGGATTGATAATTGTAAGTGAAAAAGGCAAAATTTTAGTAGATGTAAAAAGTAGTGGAGATGAAGCGATGCTTTTGGCAAAAAGTTTAAATAATGCTAGTGTTATCGTGAGCGAAGATAGGATAAAAGCGATTTTGAAAGCCAAAGAAATGGGAGCTAGTGAAATTATTTTAGATGATGGCTTTTCAAAACACTCTATTAAAAAATTAAATATTTTACTAAAGCCAAATTATGATTTACCTAACTCATTTTGCTTACCAAGCGGAGCTTATCGCGAACCAATTTCTAGTTATAATTTGGCTGACATTGGCGCTGTTGAAGATATTGATTATAAAAGAAGTGTAAAAATAATTAATAAAAGCTCAAAAATGCTCTTAATTACCGCTATTTCAAATCCAAAAAGATTAGATAAATTTTTACCAAAAGAGGTAATCGCAAAAATATACTATCCTGACCATAGCTATTTTGATGAAAATGAATTGAAAAGATTATTCTCAAAACACTCCGCCACTTCGATTTTGGTTACAGAAAAAGATTTAGTAAAAATGCAAAAATTTGATTTACCTATCTCAATTTTAAAACTTGAATTAAAAATTTCAGATAAAATAAAAAATCTTACATCCAATTGAAAAGTTCTATCTCTTTAACTCTCTTTTCTAATTCTATTTTTTCATTTTCAACTTTAATAATGTTCTCTTTTCTACTATCAAGGTTTTGAAGTATCTCTTTTATCTCTTTATCCATATTTTCAAAAACTTCAATTATCTCTTTTTTAATTTTTTCTATTACAATATTTAATTGTTTTTTTATATCTTCATTTAAGTATTTAGAGACATCTTTATCAAAAACTTTCTCTAAATACTCTTTTATTTTAGGCTCTAAAGAGATTATAATATTGTCCCTTCCTCCTGAAGTTTGAAGCAATCTTTGTATAAAATTAGTATTATCTTTTATGATAAAATTCATTTTTTCAATATTAAAATCAATATCTACCGTTTTTAAAATAGAATCTCTTAATTCTAATGTATTTATATGAATAATCTTCGATATAAAAGTTAAATTAATAGTGTTATTATGATTAATAGTTGCATCAAATTCATCTATTTCCTTTTTAATATTTTCACTTATTTCTAATGTAATGTTTTGAATACTATTTCTTAAAATCAATACTTGAGCTTCTAATTCATCTTTAATAACCCAATTTGTTTTATTTTTGAATTCTTTTATAACCATAAATTCTTTTAATTTTTGTTCTATATTTTTAAAAGCTATATCTTTTATATTTTTTATCTCTTTTTCTATTTCATTTAATTTTGCTTGATATAAAGAAATTAAATTTTTTTCTAATTCTGAAATTTCCTTATCTATTCTCTTTTTTTCTAATTTTATATCTTTCTGTTTTTTTTCTAACTCTTCTTTGTCCATAACTAAATTTTTTAAAGTTTCATCTTTTAACTTTATATCTAACTCTAATTTATTAATATTTTTATCGAAAATTGAATTTATAAATTTAGCATTAGATTCAATTAAAGCTTTACCTTTATTTTCAATAATTTTTGTTTCTATTAAATGTATTAATTTTGATAAGTTGTGATTTTTATCATTTAAATATCCATTCTCATCTAATTTATCAGCATAAAACTCTAACTTTTTACTTAACTCTAAATTTGCACTATCCATTTTATCTATTAATGCACCTAAAGAACTTACATAAACAATAGAATTACTATTATTAAAAATTCCTGTAACTTTAAACTCCTTTGAATTTTTAAGTTCATCAATCCAACTTTTCACATCATCTAAATTAACTAAATCTATCTTATTTACAGCTACAATTCTTTGACTTGTAGGCACTCCAATTAAAAATTTATCAATAAACTCTTTATCCTCTTTTGACATAGCTTGACCTGCATAAGTTATATATACATTTGCATTTGAGTTGTGTATCCACTCCTCCGTCATTTTTGAGCGAAAAACATTAGGGTCATTTGTCCCTGGTGTATCTACAAAAGAGACCTCTTTTAAAAGTTCATTTGGATAAGAGATAGTAACACTCTTTACAAAAGGTGTATAAATTCCCTTATTTGCTACATATTCATTGAGTTTTGATAAATCACTCTCTCTTTTACTTTTTCCTATAATCTCATCTGTGTAAATTCCGTTTTCTTGAGAATAAATTACATCTTGTTCTAAAAACTCTTTAAAGTAACTTTTTTCATTATTTTTATTTAATAATATATTTTTAGCAATATCTTTTATATTTTGTTCATCTTTATTTAATAATATATTTTTGGCAATATCTTTTATATTTTGTTCATCTTGATATTTTGCATTTTTTAACTCTTCCCACTCTTTTTTACTATAAAATTGTGCTTCAAATTCCTCTTTTTCACCATATTCTATTATCGTTATCTTTGCAGTATGTGGAGTGTCATCTGATGGTAAAACTTCTTTACCAAATAAAATTGCATTTACTAATGTAGATTTTCCAGCTTTTATTTGACCACTAAAACTGACTAAAAACTTCTCATTTTGTAAGTTTATTTTTTTATTTTCCAAATCTTTTAAGTTTATATTATCTATTGGAATTAAGCCAAGTTCTTTTATTTTGTCAAATCTTTTTAATAAATTCTCTTTTTCTAATTTATAGTTTTCAAGCATTATTTATCCTTTTTCAACATTTCAATAAATTTATTTATAATTTGATTACTCTTTTCAAATTCAAACTTTTGTTCTTGTAATTTACCTAATTTTAGTAAATAGCTAACCCACTCTTTAGAAGATGTGATTTCTACATTTTCAATTATAAATTTACTATCTTCTATCTTTAAATCATAATCATTTATAGTTAAAAAAATAGGTTCATTTTCACCTTTTGCTTTTAACTCTATCTCTATAATGCCATCGTTAATTTCTATATCTGAAACTTTTAAAACATCAGTTTCTAAATAACTATTCAATCCACTTTTTAGTATACTAAGTCCAGCTTTTTTTGCTTTATCTTTTATATAGTCAAGCATTTTTTATCCTCTATTAAATATTTTTATATCTTTAAATCCATCTACAACACTTCTTGCTAAATCTTTTAAACGATCTGTTACTTGATGTAGTACGTCTTCTTTATTTTCAAATCTATCAACTAAAATTTTTTCAGTTACAATTTTATCTATATCTTGATTTTCAATTTTATTTTTATAACTTTTTAGTTTAGTCAAAATATTTTCTATAAATTTAATATCATCTTGCTCATCTCTATCTTTATGAGCTTCTAATTTTCCTTTGTGTTCTTTTAATTTTTCAATGTAAAATTTCATATGATATTGCATATCCCATATAACCATAACATTCCAATTAATAGGGTCTATATTATTTAAAGTCTTTTGTGCTTCCTCTTTATCTTCAAAATATTTTCCGTTAAATCCTCCATTGTAATAATCATTACAAATGTTTATAAAATTTTTTTGTATATTTTTATTTATAGTTTCTATTATTTCTAATATTCTAGCTTCTGAAAACCATTCAATTAATTCTGGAATATCAAATTTTTTACCAATTATAGATAAATAATTTACACTTTCTTGAAAAATAGTTTTAAGATAATATATACTAGCATTATTTATTTTATCTAATGTTATATGATTTGGGAAAAATACAATTTTAGCATAAGGTGTAAATGTAAAAGATTTTTCCTCATTTGAACATTCAACTGCTTCAAATGAACTTAATACAACCTCTTGCAATCCATCTTCAAAATCACCTTTTAATTTACTGTGCAACTCCCACATTTCACTTTCAAATTTTTCAATATACTCTTCAAATTCTTTAGATAAATTATTATTTAAAATATTTTTGTTTTTTGACTTTTTATCAAATTCTCCTATCAAAAAATCAATTATATATTTCTTATCAATTATGTAATAATCAATTTTTTTACTAAATTCATCAATAATTAATCTATTTTTATTCTCTCCAATTGCATTTAAAAGTTTTAAAATTTCCTCTTTTTGTTTAGCATAATTACTTTTTGAGATTTGAAACTCTACTATTTCGCCATTAATATTAACCTCATACTTTTTTGCTCGTCTTGAAGTTTTATCTGCTTTCAAATTAAGTTCAAAAGTTTCTAAGTTTTCATCTAATTTAGAATTTATATTTTTTGAAATTAAATTAAAAATATCTTCAAAATAGTTCTCTTTATGCTCTATCACTTCTTTTGCTGAATAGAGAATTATATTTTTAAAATAATTTGAATATTTTCCTCTTAAACTCTCTACTATCTTATCTACACTTGCTGGGTCTTTTGTATCTGCCCAATTGACTATTAGATAAATTTCTAAATTTGAATTATCTTTTTTTAAATCTTTTATAATATTCAAAGTTGAGTTTTTAATATCTCCATCATTTATATTTATAACAAATAAAATTACATCTGAACTTTTAGCTTTTTGAATTGTGATTTTTTCATCATTTTGATTTTTTGGATTGTCAAAACCTGCTGTATCATAGAGAGAAATATCTCTAAAACCTTCAAATGGATAGTAATACTCTATCTCATAAGCTTTTGTTTTATCAGTCTCTCCCGTGTGATGTTGAACTAAATTAAAATACTCATCTTCTTTTATCTCTCTATTTTCTAAAATAATTTTAGCTTTATCTGAATAGATAAATTTTGTAATTGATGAGGTTGTAGGATTTGCTTTTACAGGACAGATATTTTTATTTAAAAGTGAATTTATAAAACTTGATTTTCCACAATTAAAATTCCCAATAACTGCTACTTCAACTTTAGCATTTCCACTCTTTATATTAATATTTTCTACTAAAATTGAAAAAGCTTTCTCTTCTAATCTTGTAATATACTCTTGATACTCTCTGTAATCAACTAAATCTTCACAAAGTCCCCTAAAAAATGAAATATCATCTATTAATATTTGACTTAAACTATCTATAACTAAATTTTTCATTATTCACCTTTGATAATTAAAGCTTTTAGGGTTGTAATATCATTTTCTATCTCATCTTTTTGAATTTTAAAATCTTTTTTTAATCTATCTTTATCAATTAATAAATTATCTATCATTAATTTTTTATCTTTTGTGTTATCTTCTATGGATTTAAAAACATCCTCTTCAAGTTCATTTTTTACAAATAGATAAGTCTCATTTGATAGTTTTGAAGCGATAGCTATCAAATCTGTTTTGGCTTTACTTAATATATGTTTTTTAGCAAAATAGTCAATTACCATTTCAGTTGGTAAATATTTCAAAGCTTTTTTAAGTAAAAGCATTTTAGAACCAGTTTTAATGCCCTCAATAGCACCTCTTACCATAGCACCTCCAGCTATTTCTCCTGCACTAGCAACTGCACCTCCTACTGGTATTAAAATAGAAGCTAAAATACTTGTAGCGATAGTTTTCAGAATTTCGGAATTTTTTATAATATTATTTATTTTTCTCTCAAACTCTATAAATACATTTCCTAGATTTGCATTTAAAATTAAATCTTTGAAATACTTTTTTATCATAAATTCTATTTTTGAGTTAAATTCATTTATAAGAGAATCCATAAATCTATTAAAATCATCTAATGAAGAATTATCTAATTTTGAAATATATGAATTTGCTATAAATTCCAATTCACTTCTTAAATTTCGCTCAAACTCTCTTAAAGTTTTCTCATTACTCTTTTTAGCCTCTTTTAACTCATCAAGAGAGTTTTTTAACTCTTTCTCTTTTAAATTTAATTCACTATCATTTAGTTGTAAATTATTTAATTTATATTGAAGTAACTCTATCATCTCTTTTGTAATTTCAATTAAATCTCTATTTACTCTCTCTTTTTCTAACTCTTCTCTTCTTGAAATTAACATATTTATAAATAAATTTTTAAATTCATCTAAAGAGTAGTTTTGATTTTTTTCTAAAATGGATTTTGGAGATAATGCGATAACTCTATTTTCACTATTATTAATACCTAAATCATTTAATTGTCCAATAATATTATTTTTTATTTTACTAATCGCCTCTTCATCTTTTGTATCTGTTTTTGTGATTAGAAAAATTAAATTATTAGCGATATTTTTTATCTCTTTTTTTTTCAAAAATTCAACTAATGAATTTGTAAGAGAACCTCTATTTACATCGTGACAAATAATAACTCCATCTAAAAATTGCAAATAACCATAAGTTATATCAATATCTGTTTTATCAAGTGAAGAAGTTCCAGGAGTATCAACTATTAAGTAGCCATCTTTTAAAATTTCACTGCTTTTAACTTTTATTAATGTTTTGCCTTCTTCTTTTCCTAATGCAATATCGCTAAAATTTAAAGCTGAAATAGATTCTAAATTATTGTCTTGGTTGTATTTAAAATACTCCATATTTTCTAAATTATCTTTTGGAGCTATTTCAACAATATTTTTGCTTGTTGGTTTTTCCATAGATGGCAAAATCTTTTTATCTAATAGTGCGTTAATTAATGTAGATTTACCAGAACTAAATTCACCTAAAAAACCTATTTTTAAATTAATATTCTTTTCAATATCGTTAATTTTAAAAATCAAGCTATCTATTTTATATTTCGTTGCTAATTTTAAAACTTTACTTTTCATTAACTTCCCCATTTATATAAATTAAAACAAAATAATATAATACTATACCTAAATCTTAGGAAGATTTGGTATAAGATGTGTATCAGAGTAATTTATTTAACTTAGTAAAAGTTTACTACTCATATTGTAAAGTCGGCTTTAGCCGACATCTCTCGTCAAATGAATTTGACTTTACGAATGATGATTAAACATTTTTCATAAAGCTCTTTTATAAGAATTCAACTTAAATTAATTATCCATATTCAAAAAGGTTTTAAATATTTTAAACTATAATGAATATAAGATTTAAATATTGGAGGTTGTGATGTTTGAAAATCAAACTATATTAGCAGTTGATGATAAAAAAGAGAATTTAGATGTAATATTGGATATATTACAAGATTTTGATGTAATACCTGTTACAAGTGGTAATAAAGCATTAAACATAGTTACTAAAGAAAAAATTTCTCTTATTTTACTTGATATAGTTATGCCTGAAATAGATGGTTTTGAAGTATGCAAAATATTAAAATCACAACCAGATACAAAAAATATACCAATCATTTTCATAACTGCAAAAACAGATGAAGAGAGTATCTCTAAAGCTTACAAAGTAGGGGCGAGTGATTATGTGAGTAAGCCATTAAAAAGAAGTGAAGTAATAGAGAGAGTGAAAACTCAATTGAGATTAAAAAAGTATATTGAAGATTTAGAGTTTTTAGCTTCAAGAGATTCAATGACAGGTGTGTATAATAGAAGAAAATTTTTTGAGTTAGCAAAACCTATATTCAAAGAGTCTAGCGATGGACTATTTTTATCTATGATAGATATTGATTTCTTTAAAAAAGTTAATGATACTTATGGACACGATGCAGGGGATTTAGTTATAAAAGTTATCTCAAAAACAATTTTTGAAATGTTACCAAAAAGTTCAATTTTTGCAAGAATAGGTGGAGAAGAGTTTGTGGCTTTGTGTATAGAAGATTCAAAAGAGGAAATAATAAATTTATTTGAAGAGATAAGAAAAAAAATTGAATCACTTAAAACCACATATAATGGACACAATATAGGATTTACCATAAGCACTGGTTTAACTCAAAAAAATCAAACTTCTAAAGTTATAGATGATTTACTAAAAGAGGCAGATTTAGCACTTTATGAAGCTAAACATAGTGGTAGAAATAGAGTGATTTTCAGGTAAAAACAGTGAATCAAAAATATGAGTTATTACTTAAAGCTTCAGGCGATGGGATACATATTATCGATAATAACGGTAACTTAATAGAATATAATGAATCATTTTGCAAAATGTTAGGTTACAGTTATGATGAGATGAAAAGTTTAAATGTAAAAGATTGGGATTTAAAATGGAAACCTATCAAATTTATTGATGATTTACCAAAAAACTTAGAAGCAAAACCAACATTTGAATCATTAAATAGATGTAAAGATGGAACTATTATTTTTGTTGAAATAAATGCTGTTAAAGTTGATATTGATGGAAAATCTATGCTTTTATGTGCATCAAGAGATATTACCCACAGGAAAAAAGCACAAGAGGAGTTGAAAAAATATGAAACTCTAATGCAAGCTTCAGGCGATGGGATTCATATACTTGATGTTGATGGTAATTTAATAGAAGTAAATGAAGCTTTTTGTAATATGCTTGGATATTCATATAAAGAAGTGATAAAATTAAATGTTACTGATTGGGATATAAAATACTCTCCTAAAGATGCAGTTGAACATATTCCAAAACTTATTGGAACTTGCACTACTTTTGAGACACTTCATAAAAGAAAAGATGGAAAAATAATCAATGTAGAGATTAATGCTGTTGGAGTTTATATAGGGAAAAAACCTACACTTTTTTGTGCAGCTAGAGATATTACTCATAGGAAAAATGTAGAAAAAGAGTTGGAAGAAGCAAAAATCAAAGCTGAAGAGGCAACAAAAGCAAAATCTGAATTTTTAGCAAATATGAGCCATGAAATAAGAACTCCTATGAATGCAATTATCGGTATGACATATTTAATGAAAGATACAAATTTAGATAATATTCAACTTGATTATATTAAAAAAATAGAGAGTGCTGCAAACTCACTTTTAGGTGTAATTAATGATATTTTAGACTTTAGTAAAATTGAAGCTGGAAAGCTTGAACTTGAAAATATAGAGTTTGATTTGCATAGTGTGATAGAAAATGTTGTGAATATAATAGAGTTAAAAATACAAGAAAAAGAGCTTGAATTCATAGTCGGATATGACCATAATATGAATATGAATCTATTTGGAGACCCTTTAAGGCTGGGACAAATTTTGATTAATCTTGCAACAAATGCAGTTAAATTTACAAACGAGGGCGAAGTTGCAATTTATATAAAAAAAATTAAACAAAATAGATTTAGATTTAGTGTAAAAGATAGTGGAATTGGTATATCAAAAGAGCAGATAAAAAAACTTTTCAAATCATTTACACAAGCTGATAATACTACAACAAGAAAATTTGGAGGAACAGGTTTAGGTCTAGCAATAAGTCAAAAATTTGTTGAAATGATGGGGGGAAGCATTTGGGTTGAGAGTGAGCTTGGTAAAGGAAGTGAATTTATTTTTGAGGTAAATTTAGCAGAAAATAGACCAAAACAGAGATATTATCAAAACTTTGAAAATAAAAATGTTTTAATTGTAGATGATACACCCTCGTGGCAAATAATTATCTCAAAATTACTTAAAAATTTTAATATCAATATAACTGTTGCAAATAGTGGAGAAGAAGCTATTGATTTAATTTGTATGAAATATCAACATTTTGATATGGTGCTAATGGATTGGAAAATGCCAAAACTTGATGGAATTGAAACAGCAAAGATTATTAAAGAGAAATGTCAAAGTAATATAACACCAACTATTATTATGATAAGTGCATATAGTGCAGTTGATATTTTTCAAAAAGCAAAAGAGATAGGAATAGATGTCTTTTTAAAAAAACCCATAAATCCATCGCTATTATATAATATCATCGTAGGTATATTTGGTGAGGATATAGCAAAATTGAGTTGTAATTTAGAAAAACCATCATTAAAAACTGAACTTACATCTCTTAAAAGTAGTGCTATATTGGTTGTAGAAGATAATATTTTAAATCAGGAAGTTTTAACAGGAATGTTAAGACCAAGTGGTATTATAGTTGATATTGCATCAAATGGAGTAGAAGCTGTTGAAAAATTTAAAGCAAAAAGCAATTTTTATGAAATGATTTTAATGGATATACAAATGCCATTAATGGACGGTTATGAAGCTACTAAAGCTATAAGAGATTTTGATAGAGAGATACCTATTGTTGCACTAAGTGCAAATGCAATGAAAGAAGATGAAAAAAAATCAAAATTAGCAGGAATGAATGCACATTTAAATAAACCAATTGATAGAGAAGAACTTTTTGGAGTATTATTAAAATATATCTCTAAAAAAGTTGATATAACAAAAATAGAGGATTCTAATTTAGAAAATTTACCAACTTTAAAATATTTAAATGTAAAAAAAATTATACCTTTTACATTGAGTAATTTATCTATTTATACAAATTTAGTATTAAAATTTGTAGCAGAATATAAAGATTTAAAATTAGAGATAGATTCTTTAGAATTTAAAGATATAGTGCATACTTTAAAAGGTTTAAGTGGAACTATCGGTGCAGAAAAATTATATTTATTATCACAAGAGTTAGAGATAAATCCAAATAAAGAGTTATTAAGTAAATTTCTTAAAGAGCTTGAATTAGTTTGTAATGAAATCGAAGAAAATTTTCAAAAACACAATGAAACAAATAAAAATATAAAAACTTCACAAGAAGATGTACAAAAATTATTTATAGAGTTAAAAAAAGCATTAATCACAAAAAGACCAAAAAGAATCAATCCAATAATTACAAAATTTGAAAACTTATCACTAAATCAAGAATCTAAAGAGTTATTTCAAAGAATTAAAAAAATGGTAGATGAGTATGAGTTTGATTTAGCTATTCAAGTGTTAGATAATTAAAAAACTTGCAAATATCTACTTTACAAAAAAACATTAAACACAAGAAAGGAGCAAAATGAAAAGAAGATTAATAACTGATGTTACGATAAGTTAAATTAATAAATTTATGAGAAATAGCCATATT
>DZAY01000018.1 GCA_022729735.1 Helicobacter cetorum | reverse complement strand
CAAGAAGAACACCCTGTCCGCCAACACCTGTAAATCTCATTAATGTTCTAGCCATTGTGTTTCTCCTTATATTTTCTTAGCAAAATCATCTTGAGTAATCACTTTTCTTTTACCTTGATGATAAGCGATTACCTCTTGATACATATCACAATACTCTTTTGCTTCTGTATCATGTTTTAAAATTCCTGTTGGGAATTTATTTTTCTTCTCTTCTTCTGGTAGTGCTTCCCATTTTTTAACTGGAGTAGTAATACTATCAATCCACTCTAAGTTTTTCATAGCACTATCCATTTTATTTTTTCTACCTAAATTTACATGGCAGTTTGACATTACATCAAAAAAACTAAAACCTTTATGTTGGAAACCTTTTATTAAAGTTTTTTCTAATTTTTTAGGGTCAAGCATTGTTTCTCTTGCAACAAAACTTGCACCACTCGCTTTTACAACTTCACAAGCATCAAAAGTTGGGTCAATATTACCTGATTTTTGAGACACAGTCCACATACCTTGTGGAGTTGTTGGGCTTGTTTGAGAGTTTGTCAAACCATAAATAAAGTTATTAATCATAATAAAGTTAATATCTATATTTCTTCTTGCAGCATGAATTGTATGATTTCCACCAATTGCCATAGCATCACCATCTCCAGCTACACAAATTACATGTTTATCTGGATTTGCTAATTTTATTCCAGTTGCCCATGCTACTGTTCTACCGTGTGTTGTATGAACTGTGTTAAAATCAACATATGATGAAAATCTACCACTACATCCAATTCCAGAAACCACACAAACATCATCTTGATTCCAACCACAAGCTTCAATTGCTCTAATGACGGCTTTTAAAATAACTCCATCACCACAACCCCAACACCAAAGTGTTGGCATTTTTTCTAGTCTTAAGTATTTATCATAATTATAAGCCATCTTAGAATACCTCCTTCACTTTTGTAACAATCTCATATGGAGAAATAGCTCTACCATTAACTTTATAAAGCCCTTGAATGTCTAATCTTGAAGAAACTCTTTCAACTTCTTCTGTATATTGTCTAATATTTAATTCAACAACTAAAACATTTTTAATTTTATCTGTTAATTCTCTTATTCTTTTTGCTGGGCTTGGCCAAAGTGTAATTGGTCTAAAAAGTCCTGCTTTAATACCATCTTTTCTTAAATGTCTAATAGCCTCTTTTGCAGCTAACGATACCGAACCATAAGCGATAATTAAAATATCATTTTCGCCTAAATCATCACACATAAACTCTTCATTTAGTTCAAGTTCATCTGTGTGCATCATAACTTTATCTTCTAATCTTTGGATTAGTTTTCTACAAGTTTCAATCTCTTCTGTTGGGAAACCTTTTGCATCATGATGAAGACCTGTGAAATGGTATCTATAACCTTGAAACATTGGATTTAATACAGCAGCTTCATCAGCTCCAACTCCATAAGGTCTATAATCTTCTGGTTTTCCATCAAATTTTTTTCTTGGAACTATCCCTTTTTTTACCTCTTCTTCAGTTGGAAGAATTGCTTTTCCATGCATATGACCGATTGTTTCATCTGTTAAAACTATTACAGGTTGCATAAATCTATCAGCTAAATTAAAAGCTCTTACAACTTCTGTATAACACTCTGCTAAATTTCCAGCACATAAAGTAATTGACCTATAATCACCATGCGATGGATTTCTTGCTTGTCTAACATCACCTTGAGATACCCTTGTTGGAAGACCAGTTGAAGGACCACCTCTCATAACATCAACTATTACTAATGGAACTTCAGCCATTTGAGCTAATCCCATATTTTCAGCTTTTAAGCTCATACCAGGACCTGAAGTTGCCGTCATAGCTCTAACACCACTCATAGCAGCACCAATTGTAGCTGCTATTCCAGCTATCTCGTCTTCCATTTGAATGCAAACTCCGCCTCTTTCAGGTAAAAGGTCAGAAATTTCGTGCATTACTTCACTTGAAGGAGTAATAGGATACCCACCAAAAAACCTACAACCAGCATCAACAGCAGCTAAAGCTGATAGTTCATTACCGCTTGAAATTACCTCTCTTGTTTGCATCACCTCTCCTTAAATTAAGCACTAAGCTTCATATATTTATTGTTTTTAATAGCTTCAGCTCTTGCTTTTGCATCATCAGTTAATTTTGCAAATTTATATTCAGATTTATCAGCTACATAAATAGCAAAATCTGGACAATTTAATTCGCAATCATTACAACCAATACAAGATTCTGGTGCAATAATCTCAATCATCGCTCCTAAAGTTGAAGTAGGCTCAAGTCTCATAGCCAAAACTCCAGCAGGACAAACTGAAACACATATATCACAAGCTTTACATCTCTTCTCATCAACCCACACTGGAGTATTTTCTGGTGCTTTAAATATTGACATACTCTCTCCTTTTAAATTAATTACCAAATTTTCCAACTGCACAAGAGACAAAGCTCTTTGCTTTTAACTCTAAGTTTTTAAAACTTCCTAACTCATCACCAATCAAAGGATAACCTAAACTTCTTAATGTGTTAATCAAATAGTCTCTATCTTCACTATTTTTTATATCAGTTATTACATTTTTACTCACTGAAGAGACTTCTATATCTGGAAATCTCTCAATAAGTGCTTTTTTTATACTATTTTCACACCCTCCACATCTGATATTGTGGATAGCAAAACTCTCTTTCACTATTTTTTGAGTATTTTTGAAACAGCAGAACCAATATCAGCTGGGCTTACTACAACTGTAACTCCTGCTTCTTTTAATGCTTCCATTTTTTCACTTGCTGTTCCACTTCCACCACTAATAATAGCTCCAGCATGTCCCATTCTTTTACCTTTAGGTGCAGTTTGTCCTGCAATAAATGCAACTACTGGTTTTTTTATCTGCTCTTTTATAAGTTTAGCTGCTTCAATTTCTAATGTTCCACCAATTTCACCAATCATAACAATTGCATCTGTTTCTGGGTCAGCTTCAAACATAGGTAGTAACTGTTTGTAACTAAGTCCAATAATTGGGTCGCCTCCAATTCCAACTGCTGTTGAAATTCCAAAACCTTCTTGCACAACTTGGTTACTTGCTTCATAAGTTAAAGTTCCAGACTTAGAAATAAGTCCAACTCTTCCTTTCTTAAAAATCATCCCAGGCATAATTCCAATTTTACACTCTTCAGAAGTTATAATTCCTGGGCAGTTTGGTCCAATTGTTTTCATATTTTTTTTCACTGCATAAGCTTTTGCTATCATCATATCTTTAACAGGAGCCCCTTCAGTAATAATAACTGCTAACTCAATCCCAGCATCAGCTGCTTCCATTACAGCATCACTTACAAAAGCTGGTGGAACAAAAATCATACTAACTGTAGCCCCAGTGCTAACAACAGCATCTTTTACAGTATTAAATACTGGTTTATCAAGATGAGTAGTTCCACCTTTTCCAGGAGTTACACCACCTACTATTTGAGTTCCATAAGCAATACATTGCTCTGCATGAAATGTTCCTTCTTTACCTGTAAAACCTTGAACTATTACTTTTGTATCTTTATTTACTAAAATAGACATTAATTCTCTCCTCTTGTAGCCTCAACAGCTTTTTTAGCACCATCAACTAAATTTTCAGCTGCTATAATATTTTTAATTCCACTATTTCTTAGTATCTCTTTTGCTTCTTCTGCATTTGTTCCATCAAGTCTTACAACTACTGGCACAGTTACTTCTACAAGTTTTGTAGCTTCTAAAATACCATTTGCAACTCTGTCACATCTAACAATTCCACCAAAAATATTTACAAATATTGCTTTTACATTTTTATCTTTTAAAATTATTTCAAAACCTTTTGCAACTGTTTGAGGATTAGCTCCACCACCAACATCTAAAAAGTTTGCAGGTTCGCCACCTTCATATTTAATAATATCCATAGTTGCCATAGCAAGTCCAGCACCATTTACCATACAACCTACATTTCCATCAAGTTTTACATAGCTCAAATTATATTTTTTGGCTTCAACTTCTGTTGGCTCTTCTTCACTTAAATCTCTCATAGAAGCTATACTGTCTTGTCTGTAAAGTGCATTATCATCAAAGCCCATTTTTGCATCAAGTGCTATAAATTTTCCATCACCAGTTTTTATAAGTGGATTAATTTCAATCATTTCAGCATCATTATCCATATAAACTTTATATAGAGCCGTTGCAAATTTTATAAATGGTGTTACCTCTTCATTTGCTAAGCCTAAACCAAAAGCAAGTTTTCTACCGTGAAACCCTTGAAAACCGATTGCTGGGTCAATTGCTACTTTTATAATTTTTTCTGGATTATGTTCTGCTACCTCTTCGATTTCGACACCACCTTCAGTTGAAGCCATCATTACAGGCATCTCTAATGCTCTATCCAAAACCATTCCAAGGTAGTACTCTTTTTTAATATCAGCACCCTCTTCGATATAAACTTTTTGAACCTCTTTACCTTCTGCACCAGTTTGATGAGTAACTAAAGTTGTACCAATTAAGCTATTTGCTATTTCTCTAACTTCATTTGTTGATTTAGCAAGTTTAACACCACCAGCTTTTCCTCTACCACCAGCATGAATTTGAGCTTTTACAACCCATAAACTACCACCTAACTCTTGAGCAGCTTTTACTGCTTCATCTCCACTAAAAGCTACATGTCCTCTTGGAGTTGGAACTCCATATTTTCTAAAAATCTCTTTTGCTTGATACTCATGAATATTCATAAAAATCCCCTTTTTTTATTCTTTTGGAGCAATCATATTGCTTGGATTAACTATTTTATCAAAATCTTCTTCGCTTAAAAGCCCTAATTCTAAAGTTACAGCTTTTAAAGTTTTATTCTCTTTATGAGCTTTTTTTGCAATTTTTGCTGCATTTTCATAACCAATGTGTGGATTTAAAGCAGTAACTAACATTAAAGAGTTTTTGAGATAAAAATCTATCTGCTCTCTATTTGGCTCTATTCCAACTGCACAGTTATTATTAAATGACAACATCGCATCTGAAAGAAGTCTTACAGATTGCAAATAGTTATAAATTATCATAGGTTTATACACATTTAACTCAAAATTTCCATTACTTGCACCAAAAGCTATTGTTACATCATTACCCAAAACTTGTCCTGCAACCATAGTCATAGCTTCGCTTTGAGTTGGATTTACTTTACCTGGCATAATTGAACTCCCTGGCTCATTTTCTGGAATTGTTATTTCTCCTATTCCACATCTAGGACCAGATGAGAGCCATCTAACATCATTTGCAATTTTATTTAAATTCATAGCCAGAGCTTTTATTGCACCATGAGAATAGACCAAAGCATCATGACTTGTTAGAGCATGAAATTTATTTGGAGCTGATATAAATTTTTTACCCAAAAAGTGGCTAATCTCTTCTGCTACCATTTCTCCAAATTTTGGATGAGCATTTAATCCTGTGCCAACTGCTGTTCCACCAATTGCTAACTCTCTAACTCCATCTAATGATTGAATTATCATATTTTCGCACTTATCAAGCATTTCAACCCAACCACTAATCTCTTGACCTAAAGTTAAAGGTGTTGCATCTTGAAGATGAGTTCTACCGATTTTTACAATATCTTTAAACTCATCACTTTTAGATTTTAAAGTATCTCTCAAAATTTTCAAAGTTGGTAAAAGTCTATTTTCAACTTCTATCACAGCAGATATACTCATAGCTGTTGGAAATGTATCATTTGAGCTTTGTGACATATTTACATCATCATTTGCATGAACTTTTTTTGCACTAATATCAAATCCTAACATTTGAGTTGCTCTATTTGCTACAACTTCATTTACATTCATATTTGATTGAGTGCCACTACCTGTTTGCCACACTACAAGTGGGAAATGGTCATCAAGTTTTTTATCCAAAATTTCATCACATGCTCTAACAATTACATCTTTTTTATCATTTGGAAGTTTTTTTAGATGACAATTCACAACAGCACAACTTCGCTTTAAAATCGCAAATGCTCTCACAACTTCTAAAGGCATTTTTTCATTACCAATTTTAAAATTTTGAAGACTTCTTTGAGTTTGAGCAGCCCAAAGTCTGCTATCTTCTACCTCAATTTCTCCCATTGTATCTTTTTCTATTCTCACTTGTTTTCTCCAAAAAAATTATTATTTTTTAATACATCAAGTAGCGATTGGACTGACTCCACAGATTTTTTAAACTGTTTTTTCTCACAAGTATTTAGAGTTATTTCAATCACTTGTTCAATTCCAGATGCTCCAATTTTTACAGGAACACCACTCACTACATCAGAATACCCATACTCACCATCTAAAAGCACAGCACACGGATGAATTTGTTTAGTATCTTTAATAATTGCTTCAACCATTACAGCAACAGCTTTTGCTGGTGCATAATAAGCTGAACCACTTTGAAGATATTTAACAATTTCAGCTCCGCCATTTCTCGTTCGCTCAACAACCTCTTCAATCTCTTCTTCGCTCATTAGGTCTGATAATGGAACTCCAGCAACAGTTGAGTATCTTGGAAGTGGAACCATATCATCTCCATGTCCTCCCATAACTGAAGCTCTAATTTGTCCAGCTCCATATCCTAACTTTTCGTGAATGAAACTTGCCATTCTTGCACTATCTAATATTCCAGCCATTCCCATTACTCTATTTCGTGGAAATCCACTCTCTTTCAAAGCAACATAAGTCATCGCATCAAGTGGATTTGATACCATAACCAATATTGCATTAGGTGAGTATTTTTTTATATCAGAAACTACCTCTTTTGTGATTTGTGCATTAATCATAAGTAAATCATCACGACTCATCCCCGGTTTTCTTGGACTTCCTGCAGTAATTACAACTACATCGCAATCTTTTACATCTTCCATTTTTTCAGCAACTGTTATAACCGTATGACTTCTTGCAACTGCTGCTGCTTGTTGCATATCAAGTGCTTTACCTTTTGCAACCTCAATTTTATTATCTCTCAAAACTATTTCATGACAAACACCATTATTTGCCAAAATAAATGCTACTGTTGAACCAACATTACCTGCTCCAACAATTGCTACTTTTTTACCTTTACTCATAAAAATCCTTTTTGTGAATTTCAAAAAGCCAAAACGGCTCTTTGAATTTTAACATATTAGTTAATTGAGTCAATAATGCTATTTAATGTAGCACTTGGTCTCATAGCGACAGTTGCTTTATTGAAATCTGGTCTATAATATCCACCTGTATCTTGAGGTTTGCCTTGAGCTTGAATTAATTCAGCATTAATTCTTTCTTCATTAGCTTTTAAATCATTATAAACTTTTGCAAATCTTGCTTTTAAATCGCTATCTTCATTTTGATTTGATAAAGCTTCAGCCCAATAAAAACCTAAATAGAAATGACTTCCTCTATTATCGATTTGTCCAACTGCTCTTGCTGGAGATTTGTTTTCATCAAGGAATTTTCCATTTGCAATATCTAAAGTTTTAGCTAAAACTTCAGCTTTTTTGTTATTAAATGTATTTGCTAAATGCTCTAAAGATACTTGAAGGGCTAAAAACTCACCCAAACTATCCCATCTTAAATATCCCTCTTGTTGGAACTGTTGAACATGTTTAGGGGCACTTCCACCAGCACCTGTTTCAAACAATCCACCACCATTTAGTAATGGAACGATTGAAAGCATTTTAGCAGATGTTCCAAGCTCTAAAATTGGGAATAGGTCAGTTAAATAGTCTCTTAAAACATTTCCAGTAGCTGAAATTGTATCAAGTCCTTTTCTAATTCTATCAACTGAATATCTCATAGCTTTTCTTGGAGCCATAATTTGAATTTCTAAGCCATTAATATCATGTTCTGCTAAATACTTAATAACTTTTGCAATGATTTGAGTATCATGAGCTCTTCCACTATCTAACCAAAATACAACTGGAGTATTTGATAATCTACATCTTGTAACAGCAAGTTTTACCCAATCTCTAATAGCTACATCTTTAGTTCTACTCATTCTCCAAATATCGCCACACTCAACATCAAAACTCATTAAAACATTACCTTCACCATCTACAACTCTAACAACACCATCTGCTGGAATTTCAAATGTTGTAGGATGACTACCATACTCTTCAGCTTTTTGAGCCATCAAACCAACATTTGGAACTGTTCCCATTGTAGTTACATCATATTTTCCATTTGCTCTTACATCATCCATCATTTCAGCATACATAGTTGCATAACATCTATCAGGAATTACAGCTATACAATCTTGAACTTTACCTTCTCTATTCCACATTTTGCCACCATCTCTGATAACAACAGGCATAGAAGCATCGATAATTACATCATTTGGAACATGTAAATTTGTGATACCTTTATCACTATCAACCATTGCTAAGCTTGGTCTTTTCTCATAAACTGCTTGAATATCAGCTTCGATTTCTTTTCTCTTATCTTCTGGAAGTTTTGCAATTCTTGCATAAACATCACCTAAACCATTTTTTACATTTACACCAATCTCTTTGAATGTATCAGCATGTTTTTCAAATACATCTTTATAAAATACTGTTACAAAATGTCCAAACATAATTGGGTCTGAAACCTTCATCATTGTAGCTTTTAAATGAACAGAGTATAAAAGTCCATCTTTTTCCGTTTCAGCGATAGAGTCTTCAATAAAGCTTCTTAAAGCAGAAACTGACATAAATGTTCCATCTACAACTTCGCCATCAGATGTTTTTAAGCCATCTTTTAAAGTTACAGTTGAACCATCTTTTTTAACTAATTCGATTTTCATAGTTCCAGCTTTTGAAATTGTTACAGATTTCTCATTTCCGTAAAAATCTCCACTATTCATATGAACTACTCTTGATTTTGAGTTTTCACTAAAATCTCTTAATTTATGTGGATTTTTTCTTGCATAGTTTTTTACACTCGCTGCACATCTTCTATCACTATTTCCTTCTCTTAACACTGGATTTACAGCACTTCCAAGACATTTAGAATATGCCTCTGCTATCGCTTTTTCTTCATCATTAGATGGATTTTCTGGAAAATCTGGTAATTTATAACCTTTTGCTTGTAACTCTTTAATTGTTGCAATTAATTGAGGAATTGATGCACTAATATTTGGAAGTTTTATAATATTTGCCTCTTTTTTAAGTGTTAGCTCACCTAACTCACTTAAATAATCTGGAATTCTTTGCTCTTCTGGAAGCCAAGGGCTAAGATTTGCAATAACTCTACCACTAAGAGATATATCTCTTGTCTCAACACTTACTCCAGCTGCTTTTGTAAAAGCATTTACGATTGGTAACAACGAATATGTTGCTAATGCTGGTGCCTCATCTATTTCTGTCCAAATGATTTTTGTTTCTACTGACATACTATTTTCTCCTTTTAATTACTGATTTCAGGAATAATAGTAACACTTTTTTTGAAAAATTAAAAGATAAAAACTTTTTTTTAAATTTTTTCGACCATTTTTTTAAATAAATGTTTCATTTTTTCCCATTATTTATATTTTTAATATGTTGGTCGTAACTATTTGTAAATAGATGAGTCCCATCACTCCCTTTTACAAAATATAAATAGTTACTATTTGCAGGCTTTATCGCAGAAATTATTGCTTCTTTTGATACACTACTTACGGGATATTTAGGTAATTTAGTAAATTTATATGTGTTATAAGTTGAATTATCGCTCTCTATCATCTCTTTTGTTACTTTAGTGTGTGAAAATTTCCCATAATTTAAACTTCCATCCATTTGCAAAGGCATATTTAGTTTTAATCTATTTCTAATAACTGATGAAACCAATGGCATTTCAGAAATTGAAGCTGACTCTTTTTGAATAATTGAAGCTTTAACCAAAATTTCTAACCACTCTTGTGAATTAATATCCAAACTATACTCTTTTGCAATTTTTGAATGGCTCTCTTTTGTTAAATTTAGTAAATAAGATATTAAATTTTTTTCATTAATTCCAAGTGGAATAGTATAACTCTCTGGCATAATCATTCCATCTAAAACACTGTTTGTTTGGGTTAAATACTCAAAAGATAGCTTATCTTTATCTAAATTTAGCTCTTTTGAAATATCTTCAAAAAAGAAATATAGAGTTTCACCAGGGATTAACTGTATATCAACTGTCGCAGATTTTGCAGAAGTTAAGATATGATAAAATTTAGCCCTTTTTAAACTATCACTTTTAAAATCTAAAAATCCAGCTTGAGCATATCCAAATGAGTTTATTAATAGTTTATCGAGTCTGTTTAAATCTATATTTTTGGATTTTAAATTATCAACTATTGAAGACAATCTTCCAGATTTTACTTCTATAATGCTATTTTGTAAATATATTGGAAGATTTAAATAAAATAGAAGTGAAGTTATAAAAATTGCTATAAATTCTAAACCAAAGTCAAAAATTTTTGCTATTTTATTTATCACTGCTACTCTTAATTAAAAACTAATCTTAGAATAGAGATTTTAATTCAACAATTTTTGATTTTAGACCATCGGCTTTATTTATAAAATCCACAAAAACATCTTTTGATGTTGAATTTAGATTTGATAACTCTTTGTAAATTTCTAATCTACTATCAATAAAATTGATTAAAATTTCAAAGAAATTAACTACATTATCTTCTGTAATTGCTTTAAAAAGTTTTTCACACATTCTTTTTCGTTCATCAATAGCAACCCCTTCACCAAAATCAGAAGCTAAATGTTTAATATCTATTCTTGAAACATAAAGACCAGAAAGCTTTGGCGATAGTAGCAGTTTTTGTAACTCACTTAAAGTTATCGATTCATTTTTGTTTTCTAATTTCAACTCATTTTTGAAACTCTCTAAATTGAAATTTTCAAACTCATCTCTCATATTCATAAATTCTCCTTATAAATCCCAAAGTTCATTAGCTTCATCCTCTTCGATTTTACATCTTTGACATATCATCTCACCACCTAAATATGTAAAATCATTTCCACACTCATTACAACTTTTAATAGAAAACTTTATCAACTCTTGCTCTTTTTGAGTTATAAAATCTCTTATTTTAAAGCTATTTAATTCAATTGAATTACTTTTGCAAACATCATGACACAAATGACACTTAATGCACAACATAAAACTAAACATAATTTTAGAGTATCGCATATCCGAGCTAAGTGCTGATGTTGGACAAATTCTATAACATATTCCACAATTATCACAACTATTAGAAATGGCTTTATTTGATATAAAAGATAACTCATTAAACTCTATATTTTCTACATCTTTTAACTCTTTTGTAGTTATAAAGAGCAGTTTTCTTCTATTTGTCAAATTTTTAGCTCTAATTTTTTGAGAACTTTCACAACTAATTTTTGGCTCAAAACTCTCATCTAATGCTTTTGAAACTTCAAAATCTATCTCATTTCTTGTTTTAGCTACACTATTTAGTTTGAAATTTTTAAAAAAATCTCTTCTATTACTCTCTTTTGGATTCAATTTAATATCTTTTGTAGTTATTAAATTTTGTTTAAATCCACCTAAAACTATATTTGCTTCATCTACTTTTTGAATAATTTTTGTAAATAAAGTTCCAATTTCACACTCACTACAATGCCCAATATCTAAGATTAACTCTTTTTTTGCACTTTGTAATGATATTAAAAATTCAGTAGATAAAGCTCCTAAACATGGTATATTTTTTTTGCAACTAAGTATATTTTCTTCACTATTTACCATATCAAAAAAGAGTTTGCTTTCACTAAAACTATCTAAACTAATTGCTTCATTTGGACAATTAAGACAAGCTCCACACTCTATGCAACTATTTAAAGAAATAGTTGGAGTTTGTGATATTTTGATTGCATTTTTTGGACAAATCTCTTCACAAATATTACAAAGTGACTCTTTTGAAAAAAATCTTAAACATTTACCACTATCAATTTGAATTTTTGAGAAACTCATAATCATCCAAAATAAATTGCATTGTAGCTTCTGCTAAATCATAATAGAGTGGAGTTTGTGCTTCATTTTTCAAATTTATTAAATATAGTGGTGCAAAGCTTAAAATATGTTCTTTTAAAAATTTTAACTCAACTTCTCTTATCTCATTAACTCCATTAATATCAGCACTTTCAAAAGCTTTTATTTCTGCTTCAATTAAAAGTTTCATAAACTCTAATTCAATTCCAATATGGTCAGGACTAATGGTTCTTGCTTTATCCAAATCAACTCTAAAATCGTAATCATTATAAAATGTAACTGTTGGATTATCTCCACCAGAATTTACCATTCCATCATCTCTCTTATAAAAACTTTCATAAGGAATTAAATGCAATAAAGATATGTTTGTAAAATCTACATTTAGATACTCATCTATTAACTTTTGATTTGAAACAGTTTTTAAAAGTTCCCAATTTCTAAAGTTAGGAAACAACTCTAAAATAGCACTATTTGACTTCATCAACTTTATAACATCTTCATCTACTTCCACCATTAAAAGTCTTGATAAAAGCGAATATATACTCTCTCGTTCTCTTAAAATATCAATTTCTTTCATAAAAATCCTCTAATTTATGAGATTTGGGAAAACCCCAAATCTTATATTTTTAATCAAATTTAACATGACTAAAGTCATAAGCCTTTTTAGATATAGGAACCCAAGGTCTCTTCATATGTAATGGTCTTCTAACTTTATTTGTTGCATTTAGTGGTCTTGATAACTTATCTCTCCAAGCCTGATAAGTTTTATAATTATTTTCATAATTTACAGAAACATCTCCCAATTTATCACCAGCTTGAGCTTTTTCTAAAAGCACTTTTTGATGCCAACAGTGCATTCCTGAAATTGGGTCTGGATGTGCTGGTGCTACTGCATTTTGCCAAGTTCCACTAAGTCCATCCCACCAAGTGTGGTCTAAATCTCGGTTATACTCTTTAAACTGCCAAATTTTTGAAGTATCTGGTTTTGCACCTGCTATATATTTTAATTCACCTTTTTTGCCATCCATACTAAGTTGAGCCAAAGGAGCACCAAAGCCAATAATACCAAGTTCATGCTCAAAGCCTTCAACTTTAATACTATTTTTTAGTTTCCATCTTCCAGCATGATGACTACAAGCAAGAGTTCCTGGTAGAATTCCTTCAGTTGGAACTGCCATAGCTACAAAATAACCACTATCTAATCCACTTACAGTATCTACAATTCTAACTCTAATTGCATCACCTTTTTTAAATCCAAGTCTATTTGCATCAACTGTGCTAATCCAAATAGGGTTATGATTTTGTGAAATCTCCATCAAATGTTTAGAGTTTGCACTTCTTGTATGAATATTATATGGCAATCTATATATTGTATTTAGTGCAAATGAGTTCTCTTCTTTCATATATTTGTGATGAACATGTGTTACAACATGTATCATCTCTTCATGCTCTTTCTCATTTCTAGGATAATTTGGAATTGCATATTCTGGCCAATGATACTCTACAAAATATGGTGTAAAGAAGTTAAGTTTTTTATCTTCTGTTGCAAAACCTTCATATTTTTTACCATCAATTTCAATACCAATTGAGTGTTTTTCATCATCATGTTCTACATATAAAACTCCAGAAACATCATCTTTTTTTACCTCATCTGCATGGTATTCTTTGCCATGAGATTTGTATGTATGTTTCTCTTCGTTATATTTTAGCTCTTTTTCTTGCATATTATAAATATTATCTTCTTCAAGCCAAGTTCCTCTATCTCTCATAAACTCATATACAGGGAACTCTGCATTTGGATAAGTTTTATATGCAGCTTCTTTTAGCTTTGGTAAAAGTGAGAATGCTGCATCATAATATTCTGCAATTGTTACAGGTTTTGCTGGATTTCGTTTTGATTCCCAATATTGTCTAATACCTAATTTACCATCAGGGTCAATAGCAAAAGCTAAATTTATCCAAAACTCATTTTCTTCCCAAATTTCACCAAGTCCAGCTTTGATATGTGCTTCTAATGTTGCTCTTGATGGGTCTTTTGGTTTCCAACCCATTTTTTCTAATGCAACTCTTAAAACTGGTTGTCTAAATGATGTCCAAGCTCCTGGAAGTGTTGCTTCAGAGTGTTGGTCATGTCGCTCACCAGCAAGTCCCACAGGAAGTAGATAATCTAAATACCAGCTCGTTTCTGCCCAAGTTGGTGTAACTTGAACTGTAAGTTCCATTTTACTTTCATCTTTTAAAACTTCTAACCATCTAAATCCATCAGGATTAATCCACACAGGGTTATACTGTTTTGCTATCCAAACTGATAATTTTTGTGGAACTTGTAAGCCTCTTTTATTCCATTTTTGTTGCCATTCTGTATCACTTAATAGATGAGGAAGTAGATAGCTCAACTCATAAGTAGATAGTGGCCATTCTGGTGGCCAAGTAATTTCATTATAAACATCAACTTTTGGAGCAGTTTTTGCAACTGTTGCATCTCCACCTCTTCCACCAATACTGATAACATGGTCATGGTGAGTTAAAGTTCCACCAACGGCATTAATAGAACCTGTAACTGCTAATAAAAACCAACCAGTTTTTCCAGAACTCATCCAACCACCTCTATTACCAGCAGCTGTTGCTCTCCAGAAGAACATTGAAATTTTATCGCCAGCTTCAACAACCATATCATATAGTTTGTGAATTCGCTCAAGTGGAACTTTTGTCTCTTTACTTGCATACTCAAATGTGAAATCTTTATAAAGCTCTTTTAAAATTTCTACAAAAACTTCAAAACTTTTTTCTTCTGGTTTAGCTTTTATAAAACCTTTTGAGACTAAGAAATCTAAATACTCTTCATCATGTAAAAGTGTTTCCCAGTTCATCCACTTTTTCATATATTTAAAGTTAGCTTTTTTATCAACTAAAAGTTTATGAATTAGTGATAAAAACAGAGCTCCCTCTGTTCCAGGCCAAGGTGCAATCCAAAGGTCAGAAATTCCAGCAGAGTTTGACATTCGTGGGTCTAAGACAACAAGCTTTCCACCTTTTTGTCTTGCTTCTGCAATAAAACCTGCTGATTGTTGGAAATAGTGTCCAGCATCTGCAGCATGTGAAGAAATCAGTAACATAAGTTTTGATTTACCCCAATCTGGAGATGTTCTATCATCATTAGTCCAAGCAATATTTCCTGTTCTACCATTTGAGCTACAAATATTAGTATGTGAATTTGTGGAATCAACTCCCAATGTATGCCATACTCGTGGAGTAAATCCATTCTCATTAGGTCTTCCAACATGATACATAACCATTTTTCTATTTATATCTGTTGGCGATGTATTTTCTAAAGTTTTTCTAATTTTTGCACCAATTGTGCTTAATGCTTCATCCCAAGTAGTTCTAACCCATTTACCTTCGCCTCTTTTTGCACCAGTTGCTCTTTTTAGTGGAAATGGAATTCTATCTGGGTCATACATTTGTGATAGAGCTGCATAACCTTTTGCACAGTTTCTACCACGACTTCCTGCATGAAGAGGATTTCCCATATATTTTTTTACAACCATTGTCTCTTTATCAATCCAAGCTGTTAAACCACAACTTGCTTCACAGTTATTACAAGCTGTTGGAACTATCATAAAATTATTTACTTTTGTTCCATTTTTACTTCCAACTGGATGTCTATTGATACCACCTCGTTTCCAATCTTCGCCATCTAACTCATTAAAGTTATCCCATTGTGAAAGTGGTGGATAAAATTCAAGACTTTTTGGTGTATTGCTAAATTCACTACTTGCAACTGCTTCAGTTGTTACGATTGTGCTAAATACACCTTTTGCAACAGCTACACTACCAATTGTTGCAGCTGTGCCTTTTAAAAAATTTCTTCTACTCTCTAAAAACATTTAACATCTCCTTAACTTAGAGGTAATAGTTGTGGAATAATTAACCAAACATGTTTGCTCATCCAAAGTCCAGCTAATGCTAAAACACCTGCTAAATAGAGCATCGATGTAGTTTTGTTTTTTACACTAAAAAATGTAATAACCATTGGCATAATAAATGCTAATGCCATTGCACTCCAGAAAAATGCTGACCAAGAACCACCACTTTGAATAAATGCAAGTGTAGCTCCAACCTCTTCTGCTTTCATTGGACCAAATATATACTCACCTAAATAGAGTGTAAATGATAAAAATGCACTCATACCTAAAATAATTGCTAAATCTTTTTTCATTTCATCACTAAATTTGGCACTAATTAATAAAAGTGTAGCACTACCAGCTAAAGTTGCAGCCAAAATCATTTGAGCCATTTCTGTTGGTGCTTGCCAAAGCTCTCTTGCTGTTGATTCACCCATAATTGCTGCTGTATATAGCGTTGAAGGAATTGCAAGAATTAAAGCTAAAGTTAATCCTTTATTAAATAGAGCATCATCTTTTTTGATGATTGAAGCAAATGCCATCAAAAATAGAACACCTACAAAACCAGTAACTGCCCAAGCTCCAACCGTGATAGCCGATGTGAAGTGAGGATTTGTAAATATGTGCCAAAATCTAAACATTTGATGCAAATCTAATACTGTAAATAGCAATGTTATGTGGATAAAAACAAGTGCTATTATTGGAAGAGAAATTTTTAATGAACTACCCTGTTTAGGATATTTTTTTAGTAGGTAAAAACCAACAAAGATAACACCTGTAGCAATACTTTTTGCCCACATATTCATAGTGATTATCCAGCCCCAAACGATTGATGGAATTCCAACATCAAGAGTTACAACTGCACTTGTGGCATCATATACATGCTCTACCATTAATGCCCTCCTACTTTTAGATGAGTGATATTATTAAATAAGCTAAAGCCTTCTTCTCTTTTAGAAGCTAAAGGATTTAAATGAACATCTCCTGCTTTTACATAAAAATGTTTAGGGAATGTATTTTTTTCTGGCTTTCTAACTCTTACATCACCCTGTTTGTCCATAATATACCTACTAATTGCACTATCTTTATCATCTAAATCACCAAATATATTAGCACCTGTTGGACAAGTAACTACACAAGCTGGCATAAGTCCAGATGCAACTCTGTGAGCACAAAATGTGCATTTATCAGCTGTTTGAGTAATTGGGTCAATATAAATAGCTCCATATGGACAAGCCAACATACAACCAGCGCAACCAATACATCTCTCTTTGTCAATATTGACAACACCATTTTCAATATAGTGCAATGCACTAACTGGACAAATTCGCTCACACGGAGCATTATCACACTGATTACATCTAAGTGGTGTAAAAGTTCTTCTCGTATCTGGGAAGGTCCCAACATCAACATACTTAACCCTAAGTCTCCAAGTGCTTAAAGGGACATTATTCTCTATTTTACAAGCGACTTCACATCCCTTACAACCAATACAAAGACTTAAATCAACAAGGAATCCAAGCCTCATTGTGTCTCCTTAAAAATTATTCTTTTGCAGACACTCTCTGCTAAATGGATACTAACATAAGATTTTTTAATAAAGGATAAATTTCTTTATTAAGGCTTTTAAGTGTAGAAAAATAGCATTTAAATGAGTAGTTTCTATCCATTTTATAAAAAAAATATATTTTAAATTTCTCTTAATTCTTTTTTAAAAAATTCAAAAGCTTCTTGTATCTCTTGAAATTTTTCTGTGTAAAATCTAATTGTTTCCTCATCTTTATTAAAAACTTTATCAGGATGATACTCTTTTACTAAGGATATATATTTCCGCCTTATTATAGATATATCATCACTATCACTAACAGATAAAACTTGATAGTACTTACTATTATCTACACTATTTTCAATAGTTTCAACAGAGTTTAATAACCTCTCTTTTAAAGTTTGTTCTATAATAAAAATAACAGATATATTTAATATTCTCTTTCGTTCTACAATTTTTTTTAAATTATGCAGTGTTATATTTGAGCCAATATCAATTAAGAAATCGTAATATTTATGTGTGTCTTTTATTTCAGATTTAAAAATGGATTTAAAAAAGTTGCCTATTGAAATACTATCTCCATTCAATTTTATACCAACCATATTTTGATTAATAGGTTTTAAATAAATAGTTGAATTTTGTATAATTTGAGTTCTATTTACCAATCTAATTTTTAATGTATGGTTGAAACTATTTTTCAGCGACTGTGTATCATTGTAGCCAAATGAGATACCTTTTCTCTTAAAGTAGTTATAAACCCAATCAAGAAAAAATCTTTTTTTACTTTTTTCTTTTTCAGAGTGAAATATTATAATTGTATTTTGTAAATATACAGCTCTCTCAAAACTCTTTTTTGAAAAGTTTTGAATACTATTAAAAGCAAATTGGTCGCCATCTATATTTATTAATATTAAATTATTTAAAAAATTAAAACCCATTTATATTACCTCATCTCTTATACTAAATAAAAAACAAGCAAAATTTATTCCTAAAGATGAATTTACAAATTGTAACAAATTTTATATTTAAATCAGAAAGTTGTTGTATGTAACTTTTAAAGATATTTTTGATAAAATTGCAAACATTAATTTATTAAGGAGATGTCGTGGCACTTTTTGAAGATATTAGAGAGGTTGTAGTTGAACAATTAAATGTAAATCCAGATGAGGTAAAATTGGAATCAAAATTTGTTGAAGATTTGGGTGCTGATTCACTTGATGTAGTAGAGCTTGTAATGGCATTAGAAGAGAAGTTTGGTGTAGAAATTCCAGATGACCAAGCAGAAAAAATTGTAACAGTACAAGATGCGATGAACTTTATAGAAACGGCAAAAAAGTAACAACTTTTTTGCCATTAACAAGGAGAAACCGATGAAGAGAGTAGTAATTACAGGGGTTGGCACAATCAACTCTTTAGGACATGATGTTAAGAGTTCTTTTGAGGCTATCATTAATGGACAATGTGGCATTAAAAGAATCTCCCTATTTGACCCAAGCGAACACTCTGTGCAAATTGCAGGAGAGGTTAAAAATTTTGTTCCTGAAGATGTGATGGATGCCAAAGAGGTAAAAAAAGCTGACAGATTTATACAATTTGGAATTAAGGCTGGATATGAGGCTATGAGTGATGCAGGATTACTTAATAGTTCAAATATGTTAGAGTCAGCTTATATACCAAATGAAGAGTTTGGAATATCTTCTGCTTCTGGAATTGGAGGACTCTCAAACATCGAAAAAAACTCAATTATTTGTGAAACAAAAGGTCCAAAAAGAATATCACCATTTTTTATTCCATCATCATTAGTAAATATGATTGGTGGTTTTGTAACAATTAATCATGGAATAAAAGGACCAAATTTATCAAGTGTTACAGCTTGTGCTGCTGGAACACATGCTATATCTGAAGCAGCTAAAACAATTATGCTTGGTGGAGCAAAAGGAATGCTTGTTGTGGCTGCTGAAACAGCAATTTGTGGTATTGGAATTGGTGGATTTGCTGCAATGAAAGCACTCTCAACTAGAAATAGTGAGCCAGAACTTGCTTCACGACCATTTGATTTAGATAGAGATGGTTTTGTAATGGGAGAAGGAGCTGGGGCTTTAGTTTTAGAAGATTATGAAGTAGCAATTGCAAGAGGTGCGAAAATTTATGGTGAGTTAATTGGATTTGGTGAAAGTGGAGATGCTAATCATATAACAACTCCAGCACCAGAAGGAGAAGGTGCATATCGAGCTATGAAAGCAGCACTAAAGATGGCAGGAAATCCAAAAATAGATTATATAAATGCTCATGGCACAAGCACAAAATATAATGATTTATATGAAACTATGGCTGTTAAAAAGATTTTTGGAAATGAAACTCCTCCAATTAGCTCAATAAAAGGACAAATTGGACACTGTTTGGGAGCTGCTGGAGCAATTGAAGCAATAGTTACACTTTTGGCTATGCAAAAATCAATACTTCCACCAACAATTAACTACACAACAAAAGACCCAGAATGTGATTTAGATTATGTTCCAAATGTGGCAAGAGATGGAAAAATAGATATTGCAATGAGTAACTCATTTGGCTTTGGTGGCACAAATGGAGTTGTTATATTTAAAAAGGTTTAATTTTGAGTACATATTTAGATTTTGAAAAGAGTATCAAGAATGTGCAAGATGAAATCGCTGGAGCAGAAGCAAGAAATGATTTAAGAGCTGTTGAAATATTTAAAAAAGATTTAGAAAAAGAGGTTTCAAAAGTTTATAAAAATTTAAGCGATTATCAAAAATTGCAACTTGCAAGACATCCTGATAGACCATATTCACTGGATTATATTAAACTATTAATGAAAGATGCTTATGAAATTCATGGTGATAGGCATTTTAGTGATGATGGTGCAGTGGTGTGCTATATTGGATATATTAATGATATTAAATGTGTGGTTATTGGTGAGCAAAAAGGGAGAGGCACAAAAGATAAATTGAAAAGAAATTTTGGAATGCCAAATCCTGAAGGTTATAGAAAAGCATTAAGAGTTGCTAAGTTGGCTGAAAAATTTAATCTTCCAATCCTATTTTTAATCGATACTCCTGGAGCATATCCTGGACTTGGAGCTGAAGAGAGAGGACAAAGTGAAGCAATAGCTAAAAATCTATTTGAACTTTCAAAACTAAATACCATTACTGTATCAGTTGTAATTGGAGAAGGTGGAAGTGGTGGTGCTTTGGCAATAGGAGTTGCTGATAGATTAGCTATGATGAGATACTCTGTATTTAGTGTTATATCTCCTGAAGGGTGTGCTGCAATTTTGTGGAATGACCCAACAAAGGTCGAAGTAGCAACAAAAGCTCTAAAAATTACAGCAGATGATTTAAAAGAGTTGAATTTAATTGATGATATTGTAAATGAGCCTTTGATTGGTGCTCATAGAGATAAAGAGAGTGCAAGTTTAGCCATAGCTGAATATTTTAGTAAAAGTGTAGATGAACTAAAAGAGTTAAACTCAAAAGAGCGATTAAGTAGAAGGTATCAGAAATTAATGCAATATGGAGATTTTAGAGAATAACATCTCTATTTTGATGCTTTGTAAGCTATCATATATAGAGATGCTATAGTCGCAATTGCACCAAGTGATACATTATAAAGTCCAATTGATACGATACTAAAAATAAGTGAAATGTGTAAAAACTGATTTTTGCTTTTAGCAAAAATTGCTAATATAACACCAATTACTGCAATATATCCAAATATTTGAAAATGTATTACAAATCCTAATATAGACCTTAATAAACATATAAATTCCATAGGAGTTTTTTCACAAATTGCTACAAACTCTACTCCATTCAAAATATAAAATCTAATAGCTAAAACCAATGGAATTGTAATTACCGAAGCTAATATATATGGTTTAAAAATTTCAAAATTAAAATTGATAGCTTTAGTTTGTGCAAGTAGTTTATATCCAAAAATGATAGATATTGCTACCCAAATATCTGCCTCAATATTTGTATATTTCTCATTAAATAGTATAAATAGCGAACTTATCAAAAGTAATACACCTGCTACTTTTTCTATATGAGGATAAATAGTTTTTTTAATTGAAATTAAATATAAAATCACACCAAAACCAAATGCAAAACTTTGGAATTCTCTATACCTTCCATCAAACATCAATGATAATCCACTAATTAACATAAGAGTTATAAATATAAACCATAAATTTGATTTTAAATCATAAAATTTTTCATCTCTGTTTATCATTGAATTGAGTGATATTAAATATAGTGCATAGAGTGTTGCAATTACGACAGTTGCCCAAATATACTCAAATATATTTTTGGTTGATTGAAAGTAATCATTTATTTGAAGTGTAAATAAAATTGCACCAATTCCAGCAACAACTATATAAAAATTTAAATTTTTAATATCTAATTTTAAAATATTTTTTATAAAAATTGTAGTTGATAGTAAAATAAAAATTGCCATTAAAGATAAAAATTTCCAATTTGGATAGTTTGATACATCTCCTTTTAATATATTTTTATCCAATCTATTTTTATCAAACAGTCCCCAATATCCTCCAACGGCTCCTTCACTAATCCTTTTCCAAGGTTGGTCAAATGCTTCTATTAAATTATATTTTAATCCCTCTTTTTGTGCCAAATCTAAAAATCCTCTAATATATTCTGCTTGATTTTGAAGTGATGGTGTAGCTTCTTCTCTCATTCTTCCAAAAGATGGCCAACCTGTTTCACCAATCAAAATCTCTTTATTGGGAAATATGGATTTAACTTCAGATACAATTGACATAATATGCTCTTTTGTATGTTTCACTTCAATTGGAATATCTTCCCAATATGGCAAAATATGAATTGTTACAAAGTCAGTTACAGTTGCAACTTCTCTATTTTTTAACCAAAATTCCCACACATCAGCATATGTAATAGGGATTGAAACACTATCTCTAACCTGTTTTATATATGATATTAACTGTTCTCCACTTACATCTTTTCTTAAAAGTGCTTCATTTCCAACAATTAGAGCCTTAATTACATCACTATTATCTTTTGCTATTTCTATTAATTTTTTTATCTCTTTTTGTGTTGCATTCACATCAGAACTCACCCAAGCACCGAGATATATTTGCAAATTATATTTTCTTGCATATTTTGGAATTGACTCTAAACCAGTTGTAGAGTATGTTCTAATGCAGTTAAAATTCTTAGAGAGCAGTTCCAAATCTTTATCAATCAACTCTTCAGAAACTATAAAACCTTTATCAAAATTAAATGGTGAGTCATCTTTGCCAAAAGGTGCATACGAAACACAATCAACCTTATTCACAACTTCTGGAGCATCAATTTTTTTGGGAATAGCAAGAGTATAAAAAAATGAGAAAATAAGTACAGACATAACTAAATAATAACTTAAAACTTTTACCATAATAACTCTTTGTTTAGGATTTTTATTTTTGGAATTATATATTTAAAGTGCAAATAAGGAACTTAATAATCCCTATTTGCAAAATCCAATTAATTTGGAATATATTTAAAAAAGCCAGTTATTTTTTTGAGTAGATTAACTTGAGTAGTTAAAATATCTACAATACTATTTACACTATTTGTAGATTCTTTAGCAAGAAGTGTATTTTTATTCTCTTTTTGTGCAATATTTGTAACTTCTAAAACCTTTTCTCTCAAAATAGTAATACTGTGATTTATATTTTGAAATACCTTTTCACTTTCTTGAATATTTTTAGATACTTTATCAATAAAAGTCAATCCACTGTTTGTAGTTTCAACAGATTTTTTTGTATTATCTCTTAAATTTTTAATTTTAGAGTGAATACTTGTAGTTGCTTCTTGAGTTTTTTCTGCTAATACTCTAACTTCATCAGCAACTACGGCAAATCCTCTTCCGTGTTCTCCAGCTCTTGCTGCTTCTATTGCTGCATTTAGTGCCAATAAATTTGTCTGCTCTGCAATATCTTCAATTAGGGCAACAATATTTTGAATATCAGATACACTATTACTTAATGTTGTAATATCACTCTTAAAAATATCCATAGTTTGTTGAATACTTTTTACACTATCTACTGTTTGATTTATAAACATTACACCATCTTGACTTATGTTTTGAACATAATTTGACGACTCGTTAGCATTTTCTAAGTTTGAATTTATAATATCTAAACCACTAATTAAAGAGTTGCTTATCTCAAATAGTTTAAGATTTGATTGAGACAAATCTGTCGAAGATGTTTCAATATTTTCTACAATTTTGTGCAGTTCTAATACAAAATCTCTAAGTTTTACCACCATTCCATTTATAGCACTACCCAATTTATCTTTTTCACTTTTTGGAACTACACAAGTCCCTAAATCTCCACTTGCAATATTTTCGGCAGTTTTAGATGCAAGTTGGATTTCATCAACAAGCTCATTAAAAACCCTTGCTAAATCACCAGCTTCTGTGCCTAATTCAACATCAACTTTTTTATTAAAGTCTCCTGTTTTTATCATATAATTAATTGCATCATAAGTTTCTAATAGTGATTGCTTTGCTCCATGTTCTGCTTCATTTAAACCTCTTATTTCATAATCTGGTGGAACTCTTAAAATATTTAATTTTTTCATAATAAAAAACAGCATTAATCCCATCAGAAATGCCCAAACAAAAGCACTTACAGCTCCAATAAGTTGGACATATAACTGCTCTAAATTATCTTTTAATGGAAGTGCTTCAGCTGGTGCAAATATTGCTAAAGCAATTGTTCCAAAAGCTCCAGCAGCACCATGAACACTAATTGCTCCAACAGGGTCATCAACTTTTACTTTATAAATTAAGAATAGCTCAAACAGATATGCAACAACTCCACCCCCAATACCAACAGCTAATGCACCCATAGGCTCTAATACGGCACATCCAGCAGTAACTGCGACAAGTCCTCCCAATGTACCATTTAACATTTTTTCAACTCTTGGTTTTCCAGTCAATATTTTAGACATTAAAAATGTAGCAATTCCACCCATAGCAGCAGCTAATGAAGTATTTAAAATAATTTTTGAAACACTACCATCTGCAATTAGTGTGCTTCCACCATTAAATCCAAACCAACCAAACCATAATATAAATACACCCAAAGTTACCATAGGAATGTTATTAGCTGGAATATCAATTACATTACCATCTTTATCATATCTTCCAATTCTTGCACCCAAAACCATAGCACCTGCTAATCCCAACCATCCACCAATAGAATGCACCACAGATGAACCAGCAAAATCAACAAAACTCATATTATATAGCCATCCACCACTATTCCAAACCCAATGCCCATAAATTGGATATATTAAACTTGTAATTAAAATTGTTGCAACTAAATATGCTTCAAACTTCATTCGCTCTGCAACTGCACCTGATACAATAGTAGCAGCCGTGCCTGCAAAAACTGCTTGAAATATAAAAAAAGCATAATCAAATGGAGTATCTTTTCCATTCAAGCAAAAACCATTTATTCCAATAAATCCAGATATACTATCTCCAAACATTACAGCAAAACCAACCACAAAAAAGCTTATCATGGCAAAAATTGTATCTGTAAAGTTTTTAATAGATACATTTATTGAGTTTTTTGCTCTAACCAAACCTGATTCAAGTGTTGCAAATCCAGCTTGCATAAAAAAAACTAAAGCAGCAGATAGTAGTATCCATACGAAATTCAAATTCTCTTGACTTGTTTCAGTTGCAAATAGAGGTAATGCAAAAAGTAGAATGACAATTAAAAACATAGTTGGAACCTTTAATGCTTTTTTTAACTATATTGCATAAAAAATTCCAAAGATTTTAAAATTTTATCAATTTTCTTTTAATAATCTTGCAACTTTTGCTTGAAGTCTTAACCACTGTTTATGTTCAATCAAAGGAAAACCAGAGTATGTCTTTTTTCCATCAATTGATTTACTAACCCCACCTCTTGCAGCAACAATCGCAAAATCACCTATTTTAAGATGTCCAGCAGTTGCACTTTGCCCTCCCATTATCACATTACGACCAAGCACTGTTGAGCCAGATATGCCTGTTTGAGAAACTATAATGCAATTTTCACCCATTACAGTATTATGTCCAATTTGAACTAAGTTATCTATTTTCGTACCACTTTTTATAATTGTGCTACCAAAAACAGCTTTATCAATTGTGGTGTTTGCACCAATTTCAACACTATTTTCAATAATTACATTTCCAAAATGGTGAATTTTAAGATGTTTTCCATCTCTTGTATGTGCAAAACCAAAACCATCACTACCAATTACAGCACCAGCATGAATTATACAATTCTCACCAATTATACAATCTCTATAAATTGTTACATTTGGATATATTATTGTATTTTTACCAATTTTTACACTATCACCAATATAACTTCCTGCAAAAATTGTTACATTATCACTAATTACAACATCTCTTCCTAAATATGAGTTAGGCATAATAGAGCAGTTATCACCAACTTCTGGCTCTGCTCCAAATCTTTCAAATAGATTTTTTGCAAAATATTCACTAATTTGAGCCAACATCAAGTATGGCTCATCAGTTATTAATGCAATTACACCATTTGGCAATAGATGAACAAACTCTTTTTTAATCAAAATTGCACAAGCTTTGCAATATTGCAAATCATATATATATTTTGGATTATCTAAAAATGTCATCTCTTTAGAAGAAGCATTTTTTATAGTATTTAAAGATTCTACCTCTAAATCAACACCACTATACTCTATATTTAAAATAGAAGCTATTTTACTTAATTTCATTATTTAATCCTTGCTTTGTTGCAATAAAATCGGAATTTTTAAACAAACTTATCTTTTTAATTTATAAACCTTAATAAGAGGGCTAAAAATTACAGGTTCATATAAATCTTTGTCAAAATTTTCTAATACAAATAGTTGAATAAATGTTGAATTTAGAAAATAGTTATCTACAACTAAAAATTTATTATAACTTTGCATATAAATCACACTAATTGGAGATTGTGGATTTATTGTTTGCACATTTTTTTGAAGTTCCCCAGTTTTTGGATTATATGCTGTTGTTATAAAACTATTTAATTGAAGTTTTTGCTGACCTAATTGAATAGTTCCACCTTGCTTAAATATAGCAATACCACCACCTAAATCTATATACTCTCCTCTATCTGCAAAACCTTGAGATAAATAGAAAAATGGATTGAATTTTTGAGCACCAGTTGTTAAATCTATATTACTAAATAGTGCTACTGTTGGGAAAATTTCTAACATTTTAAATGGTAAAAATAGAAAAACATCTACTGTTTTATCCAATTTTGGTTGAAAATCTTTAGAATTTATATCATTAAAAAAACTATTTATATCATTAAATCCATGCTCTTTTACCATTTTTAATAATTTATCTTGAGGAAGAATATTCTCTTTTTTAAATTTTTGTTCATACTCCACATCAAGTCTTGCTAAATTTGCACCAGCAATTTGATTATTTGTTAATACAAAACTTGGAGCAAAGTTTGAACCACCATCATGTTTTCCACCATCAATTAGTGTATTTACATCAGAATAGTATCTAATTGGATACCCGTAATCCCACCAAGTAACAACATAATCATCTCTTTTCGCAACACTTTTTAATTTATCCAAAACTGCTACTTCACTTTTTGTAAATACAACAGGAACTTTATAATCCACAACATGAGCTACATTTGGATATAAAACTAAAACCATACCAACAAAACCAATACCATAATTTCCATACTCTCTAACTTTTTCACTAAAAATATTTTGTATATATTTAGCAATAAAAAATATGAAAAATCCAGTTCCTAAAGCTATAAATGGAACTGCAAATACAGTAAATCTAAGCCCACCTTTGAGTGCAAAAAATCCAAGTCCAACCATTGGCAATGTAATAATTAACACAGGATATCTTACTAAAAGCATTCCATATCCAACTACTGATATAATAAATACCCAAATTGAGCCACTAATTCTATTTGCAAACATATCAAATGGTATATTTCCAGCTTCTCTAACTGTGCCAACTACATCATAAAATCTTAAACTCATATTTAATTCATCAGCATTTAAAGCCCGAATAATATAAGCATTACTTAATATAGACATAATCCAAGCAAAACCACCAAAAAATAGATAAATAGCAAATAAAATAGCAATAAAAGCTATCAATGCTTTTTGTGGAATTTTATCTTTAATTACAAAATATATGGCAAATGCAACAATCAAAATTCCAAGCTTTGGTAAAAGTGCAAGATTTAAAAGACCAATTGTAAAAAATGCAATTAATAGATAGTTAAATATGCTTTTTCTCTCAAAAATTATCGTATAAATAAGTGTAGCCACTAAAACACCATTTGCTATTTGATAACCACCATTATGCCAATTAATTGATAAAGTGGCAAAAAGTGGAGCTAATAGTAGATATTTTATATCTTTTTTAATAATTCCAATAATTGTTAGAACTACAAACATAGCAGGGAGTGTAACAACAAATATATCTGTATCATAATAGCCAGTCATTGTTCTATTATAATAACTCCAAGCAATACCACCAAGCATCGCTCCAATAAATCCAGCTAACTCTAACTTTAAAACTCTTCCTAAAAGCATAATAGGAATAACAAGTAGTGAGCCTAAAAATGTTGGCATATATAAAATTAAACTTTCAAAACTAATTGGTAAAATTTTATATAAAAATGCACTCAATACAGAAATTGGCTCTTCTGTTGGTGAAGATATATAGTGCTTTTCTCCTCTAATTATATCTCTTGCACCTTCGGCAAAAAAGTATCCATCATTAGTATTAATCATTATTTGATTATTCCAATAAAACTCTGCTTCACCACTAAATTGGTATATCCAAATAAACCTAATAGCAACCGAAAAAGAGTAAGCAATTAATACTAAAACCAAAAATTTGGTAATAGATAACTGCTCTTTTTCTAAATTGAGATATGACCTAAGCTTTTCCAAAATTTATCCTTTTAAAGTTGAAATCTCTTTTTAAAATAATAATAACTGCAACAATAGTTGTAGAAATATACTGAATTGAGTGGGAAATTATAGCAAAACTAAGAGCATCTTCTTTATTAATACCAAAATATGTTAGTGCAAATACAACTCCAGCTTCATATACTCCAACTCCACCAGGAGTAGAAGGAATTGCCATACCAATTGAACTCATTGCTAAAACAACCAATAGTTGAAAATATGTTAAATTAAAATTTGTTCCAAATTTTTCAAATATAACAACAGTCATATAGTATGAAAACCACATAATAATTGTAAAAATTAGCATAAAAAACCACTCAAATTTCGTAACTCTTGCAACTGTTTTTAAAGAATTCGATAAAAATTTTTTACTTTTTGTTGGAGAATAGTTTAAAATAAGTTTCAAAAATATTTTAGGTTTCAATAAAATTGATATAAAAATTGTAAATAAAATAAAAGAAATAACAAATAGTATTTCAATATTTGAAAGTTTAATATAGTATGAGAGAATTAAAATTAAGATTGCCAAAATAAATACATCAAACAGTCTTTCAATAATCATTAAAGGCATAGATTTACTTATTGGATAGTTATAAAATTTTTTGAGATAAAAAGTTTTTGCTATCTCTCCAAGTTTTGCAGGAGTTATATTATTTATTCCAAGACATAACCATGTAGCTTCATTTGAAGCTTTAAAACTTAAAATATGTTTTGATATAAACTTAAGTCTATATGATGCTAAAAAGACTGATATAATAACAACTATTGTTGAGAGTATAATTGAAAGAAATGAGTAGTTTAAAAAAGAGTCTATAAGAGTTGCAAAATCTAATCCATGTAATATATAATAAAATGCTATTGCAACAATTACTATTTTAATTATTAGTTTTAATAAAGACATATATTAAGCTTTTTTTTCTAATATAACAACTTCAAAGAGTGGTATTTCTAAAATATATTTAGGAACAAAACATTTTTCTAAAATTGTAAAACCATTTTTTAATAAAAAATTAACAACATGTTTAGATGTATGATAATGGTCTTTTGGTTTATCTTTATTTACTATTTTTCTGCCAAGTTCATATATCCAGTTTTCAGTGGGTAAAGTTACAAGTAATAAACCATTTTTTTTAAGAAATTTATTAAAAAAGTTTAATGGTATATCTAAATTTTCAAAATGTTCTAATACATCTGTTGCAATAATAAAATCAAACTGATTGTTTGAGCTAAATTTATTAATGTCTTCAGTTATAAAATTTATATTTGAAATATTAAAATATTTTGCAATACTTTTTGCATCTTCTAAATCTAAATCTATAATTGATAACTCTTTAAAATAATTACTTAGTGATTTAGCAAAAACTCCACTTCCACCACCAAAATCTAAAACACTCATATCAGAAGTCGTATATTTTTTCACATATTTAAAAGCATAAATTAATCTTTGCCAAAAAATATCTCTTGCTAAAAAATTTGGATGGACATATATATTTCTCTCATTATTTATATCAGTAATATTTATTAAAATATCTCTATCAATTTTAATAGTTTCCATTTTTTCTCCTATCTAATCTATTTTTTAAATCTCCAATAAATGCAGTTGATAAAAGTATCATAAAAGGCTCTAATGGAAGTCTATATCTAAGAGAAGATATAAAAACCATATGTAGAAGTGTAAAATATGCAAATAGAATTAAGATAGCACTTAAAGATTTATATATTTTGTAAAAATATATAATTGATACTAAAAATAGTGGAAATATTAATCCATAACTAAAAATTGAAGCCCATTTATAAAGACCTTGATTAAATCCATCAGCATTTGGAATAATTGCATAAAATCTTTGAAATTTTAATAGTGCTAATTCTAAAAACCTATTAAAATCATCTTTTATAAATTTAATAGCTTCTAATTTATATAAATTACTTCTCTCTAATTCATCGTCTGTTTTAGCAATTTTATTATATATTTCAAATTCAACATCTTTAGTAACATCACAACCACCATTTAAATTTCCACTATTATTACCAACATATAAAACAACACCACTACTTGTAGTAAAAGGGACAAATTTTTCAAAAATTATGTAGTTTCTAATCCACCAAGGAGATAAAAAAAGTGAATATAAAAGAGTAGAAAATATAAAAATTTTAATCGCATCTATAAAGTTAAATCTGTTAATAAAACAAAACCCAGCAACTAAAAATGGAGGTAAAAGTGATAATGTTCCTTTGGTATATATTGAAAGAGTTAAAAATAGCATTGTTAAAAAAAAGTTTTTATTGAACTTGAAATCATCTTTAAACCAAGAGTATAAAAAGTAAAAAGAGCCAATTAATAAGAATATAAATATCATTTCACTTAAAAGCATACCTTGATAAAAAACTAAATATGGATAAAATAGAGTTACTAAAAATGCTAAAAATGCACTTAATTCATTCTTGAAAATTTTAATTGAAATTTTTGAAATTAAAAAAGCACTCAATATTAAAAGTATCGATTGAAATAATCTAACTAAAACTATTAAACTCTCTTTAGTTTCAAAAATAGAGTAAAAAAAAGCATAAATTAGAGCAGTTAATGGCATTTCCCAAGCTCTATCTTCTCCAACTTTAAATTGACCTATTTCAACTAAAGTAATAGCTTCTCTTATAAATCGCTCATCATCACCACCAAAATATGTCTCAAGTCTTAAATAAAAAAAGTTAAATAGTGTATATGCTATAAATGCAATAATTGCAACTATTTTATATCTATTTTCTAAAATCATTTTTTATCTCGATTTTGTTCTACCCAACGACTCAAAAGTATTTCATAGCTCTCTTTGTGATGTTTTACGATTGTATCGAGTATAAAACCACTAAATAGTGAAGTAATAGATATTATCATTAAACCACTTGAAAGTATTGCTGATGGAACTTTGCTAACCAAACCTGTTTCCATAAATTCAAATATAACTGGTAATCCAACTAACAGTCCTAATATAAAAAATAGTAATGAAAATAGTGAGAAAAAAGATAGTGGTTTATAATCTTTAAATACCCAAAGAATAGTTTTTAAAACTCTCATACCATCACTAAATGTATTTAATTTTGAAAAACTTCCTTCTGGTCTATCTCTATAATTGATAGGTATCTCTTTGATTAAAAATTTTTTATCAAGTGCAAATAGAGTCATTTCTGTCTCTATACTAAAACCACTACTTAAAACTGGAAAATTTTTTACAAATTTTTTATTAAAAACTCTGTAACCACTCATAATATCTTTAAGATTAGAATTAAATAATCTATTAATCAAATTTTTTACAAGCTGATTTCCAAAATTATGAAGAGGTCTTTTATTTTCACTCTCATATCTACCATTACTATGCCTATCACCCACAACCATATCAGCTTCACCACTAATAATTGGCTTTATCAAATCTTTTATATGCTCACTTGGATATGTATCATCACCATCTATCATTACATAAACATCAGCATCAATATCTCTAAACTGACTTCTAACAACATTACCTTTGCCTTGATTATACTCTTTAATTACAATTGCACCTTCAGATTTTGCAATTAAATATGTATTATCAGTGGAATTATTATCATAAACATAAATTTTTGCTTCAGGTAACTCTCTTTGAAAATCATTTATAACTTTTTTTATTGTTATCTCTTCGTTATAACATGGAATTAATACAGCTATCTTCATAAAACTACCTAATAATAACTATTTATTTTTTAAAATTGTATCCAAAATATACTTTGAAATTTTTGGATTTGCATGAGAACCATCATAAAAGTTATGGTAATCTTTTATTATATTATCTTCTCTAAAATCAAAAAATTGAGTTTTGTCTTGAATTAATTGATTTAATTTTTCAAGTTTTTTTCGATTTATATTAGTGGTAAAAATACAAATATAAATTCATAAGAGTTAAATATCATTATTTAATAAATCCATTAAATATTTGCCATAGTCTGTTTTTAATAACGGTTTTGCAAGTTCAATTAACATATTTTCATCAATCCATTTATTATTATAAGCTATCTCTTCAATACAAGCTACCTTATATCCTTGACGATGTTCAATTGTTTGAACAAATTGACTTGCTTCCAATAAACTATCATGTGTTCCTGTATCAAGCCAAGCAAATCCACGACCAAGCAATTCCACGGTTAAATTATTATCTTTTAAATATAAGTTATTTATGTCTGTAATTTCCAACTCGCCTCTATTTGATGGCTTAAGAGTTTTTGCAAACTTTACTACACTGTTATCATAAAAATATAGTCCAGTTACAGCAAAATTTGATTTTGGTTTGATTGGTTTTTCTTCAATTGATATTACATTTAAGTTTTTATCAAATTCTACAACACCAAACCTATGCGGGTCTTTTACTTGATAACCAAAAATTGTTGCACCTGTTTTTTTATTGATACAGTTTTTTAATTTTGGCACAAGTCCATGGCCATAAAATATATTATCACCCAAGATAAGAGCTACATTATCACTCTTTATAAAATCTTCACCTATTATAAAAGCTTCTGCTATACCATTTGGATTTGATTGCTCTTTATAGCTTAAATTAATTCCAAACTGTTTTCCATCACCAAAAAGTTCTATAAATTTACTCAAATCTTTAGGTGTTGAAATAATTAAAATATCTCTAATTCCAGCCAACATCAAAATAGACAAAGGATAATATATCATTGGTTTATCATAAATTGGAAGTAACTGTTTGCTTATATTTTTTGTAACTGGATAAAGCCTCGTTCCACTTCCACCAGCTAAAATAATGCCTTTCATTGTAATAAACCTAATTGGAGTTTTTAAAAAGTTATTATAACTTTATAAAGGTTAAAATTTATTCAAAAACAACAAGAGATTTATCTCTTATTGTTGTTCTATTACAGCTCTCTCAAATAGTGGTTGAATAGGTCTTGCATTATTTTTGTATATTGCTTCAAATGATTTAAACTGTTTTTGCGACATATATACAGGAGTTTTCATCACATACCACTCTACAATCTGTGTGCAAGGAGGTGTTGTAAGTGAGCCTATGTAGTGATAAAATTTTCTATCATTTGGTAGAATATCTGTTACATCAATTTTTAAACTATCACTTTTAAAAGTTTTATTAGCTTCTTTTGGCATATTAGCAAATATTGTTTCAAAAAACTCACTATGCTCTTTTAAATCCATAAAAACACCAATTACAGCCAACTCTCCATCTTCTGCTTTATGCACTAAATGTGCTTCCATCGGATATGATTTACTATCAACTGTATGCTCACTTGGTGCATGAAAATGAAATTGTAGTAATTTATACTCTTTTCCACCGATTAAAGCCATACTTCCATTTGACACATTTATTTGAATTGTATGCCCATTATTTACTATTTCTAAATTGGTTGGTTTATAATCAAAAAATATTGATTGAAGAGATAATTTTTTTGTTTTTGAACTCTCTATATCTACTGGTGATTGTCTTTTTCCCATTGAACATATAAAATTCTCTGCATCTAACTTATCCCATTTTGTAGCTTCTCCTTCATATCCCCAATGAACTTTATGTTCAGCTTTATGCTCATTATGTTGTGGTTCAGATGCAAATAAAAATGGTGCAACCACTATTCCAAAAAGTACTATTGATTTTTTTAAGCTCATTTTTAATCCTTTAGATAAAATTATAACCATTATCTTAATCTAATTATTATTAAATAATTATTAAATTTATTATAAGAAATATAACTGTATTAAATTTACCTTTTTATTGTTATTGTATTTCTATTATAAAATTTATTTTGCTTTCCAAATTAGTTTCCTTTGTTTTCGTTGGTAAATTTATTTATTTAACACATAGCATATATCGAAAAACTATATTTCTACTACTATTAAAATTCTTTCTTTATTGATTTCTATATAGCTTTCCACTATTTTGTGGAGCAAGTTTTTCAATCATCGCTTTAACTTCTTTTGACAAAGTTTCATGGTTATTATGTTTTTTTAATTCGACTAAAATTTCTTTTTTGATTTTATCACTCATCTTTTGCATTTCATTAATTATTGATAAAGCATCATCAACTTCTGAAGATTTCAATAATTTACTTTTAATTATTTTAAGAATACAATCATTAAACTCATCGCTTGATTTAACTATATCCTTAATTGCTTCTATATTATTTTCAATAGCAAAAATTTTATCTGCTAAACAAAGATTTGTGTATGCAACTTTTTTAATATTTTGTGGAAGCTTTACAATGTCATGTGTATCTTTAGAGATGATAATATCTGTTAATAACTCTTTAGTTTTGCTTTGCAACATAAGTTTATCAATAAAATTTTTTACCTTTTCATTTTTATTTGAAATAAGCTGAACAATATATCCATCCAATTTGGTTTTAATTTTTTGAGTCTGTTCAGAACTTATATCATCTCTATTAAAAAGTTTCTCATATAGGTTAAACAAATTTTCATCTTCATCTTTTTGCAATAATAAATAATCAATTAAATGTATTAGAGACATTTGATATGTGTCTCTTAATTCAAGTAATTTTTCATAGAAAACATTTTTTAATTGTGGGTATTGGTTTACTAATGTTTGTATATATTGTGTTACATCTGTATTATTATAAGTAATTCTATATATCTCAAGATAGAAATTTAGTAATTGTTCTTGATACTCTGTATTTGAAGAGATTTCATTTAATAAATTGAAATGAACATTATTGTAATTAGTGTTTCTTCTAATTTCTACATTTTTTAAAAATTCTTGAATATAGTTTGCAATAATTTCACTTTTATGTTTAACTCTTTCAACATTTTTTAATAAGTTAGTAATTGCTTGAATATTAATAAATAAATTATCTAATTGTTTTTGCTTTTCTACATTAGCATCTGTTTGAGTTTGGATTGGTTGTGAAAAATTTGGTTTAATTTTTTCAATAATTTTTTCTAAATCTTTAGTATCTATAATTTTACGATTTGCAAAATATTGTAGTTCCAAATAAGCATCACTTTTTATATCAATGATTGGCGGTACTATTTTATTGATTATGTGGGTAATTAATTCACTTGAAACAATTAAAAACAATTTATTTTCATTTATCCATTTAGTTTTATATAAAGGTGAGTTTGAAAAATATTCATAATAATTTACAAATATTTTTTGTAAGTCTTTTATTGCATCTTCATCTGTACTAAAATTTATAAATTTATCAACACCGTCCTCATATAAACTTACAATGCTATCTTTGGAATGTTCTTGCCATATTAATTTAAATTTATTTGTTAGTTTATTTTGTAGATACTTTAGTCCATATATTCTATTTTGTTCTACAAATTTAAAAAAACTATCTAAATCATCTTTTTGAAGATATTCAATCACTTTTAAAGTTTCATCGTCTTTGTCGAAAAATCCAAATAATTCACTCAAAGGAGCTTTTTCTAAACCTTTATAATCATTTAGTTTTGATAATAATTTAACACCGTTGATGGCATCTGTGGAGTATGTTTTTCGATTAAGTCCTTTTCTTACTTCTTCAATAGCAAATATGACAACTTTGTCAAATAGTGTTGAGTCTTTTTCAAATTCTTGTTTCAAATCTTCAAAATTATTTGACTCAATAAATTCAATAATATTGTTTGATAAAGTGCTTTCATTGGTTATATTTAAAATGATTTTTTCAACCGTTTTAACATTGGATGTAATAGCTTTTGTCATTTCCATAAATTTTCTGAAATTATCAAGATTTATCTCTTTTTCATCACGAACAATTTTTATGCCAATAAAATTATTAAATAGATGTGGATATTTAGTTATTTCTTTAAATACATCTGCCCATTCTTCACGAACTATTAATAATTTCGCTATCAAACTTTGATGTTCTTCTATAAACTTCTTTTCGTATTTAGCTTCAATAGTCTTTAATTCAGATGTTAAGTTATTAAATAGTTGGATTATCCGTCTTGGATTTGAAGCATATTCTTTTGCAACAATATTTATAGTATCAGGAGTAAAACCTAATTTATTTTTAAAATTTAGTTTATTTGCAAATTCAAATAAATCTCTAGGCTGAAAATGTTTTATTTTAATTGTCGTATTAAAAAACTTTCTTAAAAATTCATCTGCCTCTTTGCTATTTTCTTTATTATGTTCTTGCATATGTCTCTTTAATGCTTCATCATCAACTGGAACTAAAAATATTATTCCTTCTTTTTTGCCAATAAAATTTTTTATATTTGTCAAAAGTTCATATGCTGTTTTTTTGTCACATCTATCAATATTATCAATAACTATGACTAATTTATCAATATTTTTTTCATAATGATTACCTTTTACATATTCAGTCGCCAAACTAAAGATGTTATATTTTTTTAAAGATTTAGACATCATATCTTTAAAAGCATCTTCAAACTGTTCTGGAGCAAACATAATAGGTTTTTGTATTGTGACTTTGTAATCTGTAAATATATTTTTATAAAATGCGATAATCATTGAGCCAAATGCGACTATAGATTGTAATGTCAGTTCCCATTTTGTCTCTAACTGTAAAGAACTTATCATTGTAAATGTTAAAATCAATAGAGTGACTGTAATACCTAAACTTTTAAGATTTAATGTAGGATTTATTTCTGTATCTTCTGTTTTATTTCTATAAAAAGATTCAAATAATTCTGTACCATCAAATTTCAATTGCTCTTGTAAAGTTTTTAAAAACATTCTTCTAAAAGAGTCATTTGCATATTTCCAAGCATCGTAAATTACAAATTTTATTTTTTGGTCTTGATTTATTTCTAATTGTGTTTGAGCAGTTTTAATAATAGACGATTTACCACTTCCCCATTCTCCATACAGTCCAATATTAAAAGGTGTTGGTGCATTTAAAATTGTATCTTTTAATGATTCGGCATATCGTTTAGTTTCAAGAATATCATTATCTTCAGTTAAGCCAATTTCTTCATCTAATATAAAATTCATTACGATTTTCCTTTTTTGTTATTTATTATTTTTACTATATAACTTGAGTTTGATAATTCAAGTTATATATTTTATACTCTTTTTTATTAAAAATTTTATTCTATTCAAAATAAAGTAAACAAATTTTAACCAAATTCATTATGTATTTGAATATTAAATAAATGAGTCATTTTACAATTTATTTTATCAACTTACTCCAAAATCTTTTGAATAGTTTTGGAGCAGATAGTAAGTCCAAAAGCTCCTGTAACTCCGACAAAACTTCCTTTATCTCTACATTTAATCTCTTCATCAGAAAATATAACTACAAAATTTTTATTAAAATTTGCTTTTTTAAGCTCATCTTTAAATTTTTTCGCAAATTTATCACCATAACAGTTCCAAATTGAGCTACTTTTAATTTTTAATGGGTCTATTCGTTTTGCACTTCCAAGAGAGCAGATTAATTTTTTGTAAGCCTTTTTTGCGAGTGCAACTTTTGCTTTAATATCATCTATTGCATCAATTACAACATCATATTCATCGAAATTAAAACTATCAATATTTTCAACTGATAGTTTGAGTTCAATTGGAGTGATATTTGGATAGAGTTTTGCAAGTGCAAAAACTTTACTTTCACCCAACGATTCACTTCCAATTTGTCTATTTTGATTAGTTATATCAAACTTATCAAAATCTACAATTGTAATATTAGTAACTCCACTTCTATATAAACAATCAAGTGCAAAACTTCCAACTCCACCAACTCCAAAAATGATAACTTTGCCATTTTGGAGTTTAGTAAAATTGTCTTGAAATATAAGTTTTACTCTATCAAATTTAGAATTTATATCCATTTTTGTAAATGGTGAATATCTTCGTAAGATGTCATATCAAGTTTTATTGGAGAAATTGATATGAAGTTTTGATTAATTGCATCAAAATCGCTCATAATTGGATTATCATCTCTTCTCCACTCTAAAGGGTGAAGTCCTAACCAATAATACTCTTCACCTCGTGGGTTTCTGTGGAGATGTGCATCATTACCATATAATCTATAACCAGCTCTTGTAATTTGAAAACCTTTGCACTCATCTTTTTTGATTGGTGGAATATTTACATTCAAAAATCTTCGCTCACTCAAAGGAAAAGCTCCTGTGAAAATTTTTATAACAAGCTCTCTTATTGCACTTTGTGCTAAACTAAAATCTCCACCTGTATTAAAAACTTTGCAACCTTTATAAACTTGAGAAATTGCAATTGATGGGATATTTTGCAAAACTCCTTCCATTGCTCCACTTGCTGTGCCTGAATATGTGATATCTTCACCCATATTTGCACCTTTATTTATTCCACTAAGAATTAAATCTGGTTTTACTCCATCTTTGTATAAAGAGTTTAGTGCTAAATAGATACAATCACTTGGAGTTCCATCATCAAGCTTATAAAAGTCATCATCAACTTCAATAAATCTTAAAGGTCTTGTAAGTGTTAAACTATGCCCACAAGCTGATTTTTCACTTGATGGTGCAACTACTATTACTTCTGCTAAATCTGAAACTGCATCAATTAAAGCTCTAAGTCCTACTGATTCATATCCATCATCATTTGTAATTAAAATTTTTTTCAAAATATATCCTTTTTATTTCACGATAACTTTAGCAAATTTTCGTTTTCCAACTTGCAAAATATACTCACCAACTTCAAGTTGTAAATTTTCTTCACTAACTTTTTCACCATTTAGTTTAACTCCACCTTGCTTTATATCTCTTCTTGCTTGAGAAGTGGAATCTTCTAATTTAGTATCTACTAAAACTTTTGCTATCCAAATTGGAGAATTGAAATTAAACTCTGCAATATCTTCTGGGATAAGTCCCTGTTTATGAACTCTATCAAACTCATCTTTAGCACCATTTGCTTCATTTAGAGAATAAAATCTCTCAACAATTTCTAAAGCCAACATCTCTTTTGCTAACTTTGGATTTAATCCATTGCTTATTTGCTCTTTTAACTCTTCTATATCTTTTAAAGATTTAAAACTCAAAAGCTCAAAATATCGCCACATCAACTCATCTGAAATACTTAAAACTTTTGCAAACATATCATTTGGATTATCGGTTACACCAATGTAGTTATTGAGCGATTTGCTCATTTTATTAACTCCATCAAGTCCTTCTAAAATTGGCATCATCAATACTGCTTGTTCTTTTTCGATATTGTAAGCTCTTTGAAGATGTCTTCCCATTAATAGATTAAACTTTTGGTCAGTTCCACCAATTTCTATATCACTTTTGAGATAAACACTATCATAACCTTGAAATAGTGGATATAAAAATTCATAAATAGATATATCAATACCATTTGCAAACCGTTTAGAAAAATCATCTCGCTCTAACATTCTTGCAACAGTTCGCTTTGCTGTTAGCTCTATCATTTCATAACTACTCATTTTTCCAAGCCAATCAGCATTAAAAACAGTTATAGTTTTATCTTTTTCTAATATTTTAAAAACTTGTGTTTGATAACTTTTTGCATTTTCTAAAACCAACTCTTTTGATAACTTTTTTCTGGTCTCATTTTTGCCTGTTGGGTCGCCAATCATTGCTGTAAAATCACCAATTAAAAATTGAGTAATTCCACCATGTTTTTGAAAAGTTGCAAGTTTATTTAATAAAACTGTATGCCCTAAATGCAAGTCTGGAGCAGTTGGGTCAAATCCTGCTTTTACATAGTAATTGACCCCATTTTCATAATAGTTAGTTATAAGTTTTTCAATCCTTTCAAAATCTATAATTTCGCTACTACCTCGCTTTATCTCTTCTAATGCTTCTGTAATTTTAGTTTGCATAAAACCCCTTTGTTAAAATTTCTTTAAAAAATTTTAACATAAGTCGGTTTAAATCATAATTCCTCTAATCATAAAAAATAGTCCTGCACCTAAACATGCTGTTGCTGGAACAGTAATAACCCAAGCAGCAATTATTTTATTAATAGCATCTCGTCTTACATATTTAATTTTTTCTGCACTTTTAATATTTTTCTTAACAGCTTTGATTTTATCTTCTTCTTCATCTATCAATCTATAAATTTCTGCTATTTTCATATAATCATCTTTATCTTTATCCACTTTTTTATCCAAAGTTTCTAAATCTTTATGGAGTGATTTTAATATTTTTGTCTGATTAGATAAAACCTTTTGCTCTTCATAAATTCGCTCTGACATATTATTACTGCTCAACCATTCTCGCAAAAAACCAACTCCAAAAACTCCACCAATTGCAATATGAGTTGAACTGACTGGGAGTCCTAATTGACTTGCAATTACAACTGTTAATGCTGCTGAAACTGCGATTGAGTATGCTCTTGTTTGGTCTAATTCTGTGATTTCACTTCCAACCATTTTTATAAGTCGTGGTCCATAAAGAGCAAGTCCTAAACTAATACCAATTGCACCAACAAGCATAACCCACATTGGAATATGTGATTTTGCTGAAACTGTTTGATTTAATATTACATCATTTATTGCAGCTAATGGTCCAATAGCATTTGCAACATCATTTGCTCCGTGTGCAAAACTAAGCAAAGCAGCTGCAAAAATTAGAGGAATTGTAAAAAGTTTATTGATGGTGTCTCTTGTGTTTTCAAGCTTTGAAGCAGTTTGTATTATTTTTATCTTTACAAAAAAATATACAGCAATTGCGATTATTAAACCAATTATTGATGCTGAAATAAAATCCACTTTTATAACTTGATTTAAACCTTTTAATATTATATATGTCCCAAATGTCCAAGCCATAATAGCTACCAATATTGGAACAAATTTTTTTGCAGCTTCTATTTTATCTTCTTTGAACATCACACTTTTTTTTATGATATATAAAAATAGAGCAGCTACAAATCCACCCAAAATAGGAGATACAATCCAACTTGAAACAATAACTCCAACTTGCCCCCAATCAACAACACCAAATCCAGCGGCAGCAATTCCAGCACCCATTACACCACCTACAATGGAGTGTGTAGTAGATACAGGAGCTTTTATAAATGTAGCAATATTTAACCATATAGCACCAGCCAAAAGAGCTGCTGTCATAGCCCACATAAATATTTGTGGCTCACTTATATATGCAGGGTCAATAATACCGTTTTTGATAGTTTTTACAACTTCTCCACCAGCCAAAATGGCACCCATTGCTTCAAAAATAGCAGCAATAATAATTGCCACACCAAGACTCATAGCTTTTGAGCCGACAGCTGGTCCAACATTGTTTGCAACATCATTTGCACCAATATTCATAGCCATATATGCACCAAATAGAGCAGCTATTGCTAAAAATGTATTATTTGGAACATTTCCATGAAATCCATAACTAAAAAGTAAAACAGCAACTAAGAAAAATAGAGCAATTCCAAGTCTTAAAAAATCAAAACTTGATGTTTTAATTGCCTTTCTTTCCATTTTTTTGATAGTCTTAATCTCCATAAGTAACCCTTTTGAAATCAAAATGTAATCAAAATATAACATTTTTGTGCTTATTTAAGCATTTATTTAAGTGGTAAAAGTTTAAAAAATTGAGTGTAATAGAGTAGCTAATTTAAATCCTACGAAAGTTGCAATAAGTGAAATAGATAAATTTAAGCCAATATTTAAAAAAGCAACTAACGGTGTTGATTGAAATAGTATAAAAGTTTCAAGTGAAAATGTAGAAAATGTTGTTAAACCACCAAGAATACCAGTTGAGAGAAAAGACTTAGTATGTGGAGAAAAAAAATCACTATTTGAAAAGTGAAAAAAAAGTATTCCTATAAAAAAACTACCAATTATATTTACACTTAGTGTGCCAATTGGAATTAATGAGCTACTAAAAGCACTATTTGCCAAACCATTTATATATGCTCGACATACAGCACCAATAAAACCACCACTACCGATTGCAAGTAAAGTTGTAAGTGTCATAAGTTTTTTTCATCTCTTCTCTTAATTTTTCATACCAACCATCTTCAAAACTATCTATTGTTGGCAGATATACCATTTTTATATTAGTTTTTTTTGCCAATATATTTTGGCTATCAAGAGCATCTTTAGTATTTGTTAATACAATTGGTTGAACTTTTAGAGCAAACTTTTCTGCTATTACCTTTGCTCCTTGTTTAAACTCTAACATATCACCATTTTTACTTCTTGTGCCTTCTGGAAAAATTGCTATAACTCTATTTTTTTCCAATCTATCTTTCACATCTTTCAAAAGCTTCAAAAGTCCTTTTTTATCTTCTCTATCAACTAAAATCATATTTGGTCGCTTAAGCAATTCTCCAACAAAAAAGCCTCTTCCAAGCTCTTCTTTTGCAATCCAAGCAAAATCTATATTTGAAATAGCTTCTAAAATTATAATATCTAACATGCTTTGATGATTTATTAAAAATAGTTTAGCTTCTAAGCTTTCATGACCAATAATTTCTAAATTTGGATTTACGATTTTCAATATTATTTTAGAAAAAAATTGTCTAATTTTCTTTATTTTTTGTGGATTTCTTGTGAAATGGAGAGCTGAAATAGTAAAAAATAGTAAAAAAAGAGTCATAAAAATAACATAAATTGACCTAATTTTTAATAATATTTTCATTTTTAACCCACCCTATTCGCTCATCTTTTAAAATAATTTTTGTATAACTATCTTTAATTATCAACTCTTCAACATCAATATTTTCAGCTGTAATTTCTAAAATTGTTGAGTTTGGTGTTGGAAGTAGATATATTTCGCTTCCACTTTTTATAGTTACTGTTGAATGTTTGATTGAAATAAATGAGATTGAAAATATTGTCGCAAGAGCTAATATTAAATATATAATTTTTTTCTGATATAAATAAAAGAGTAAAAATAGCACTGTAATGATTGAAATAATTACTATTTTATAAACTACAATTCCACTATCTTTTGGTTTTATATCACTTTGTGTGCTAACAAGCTCTGTTTGAGGAATATTTGGAATAGATATTTTTTCAAAACTGCTATTTTTAAGTGAAAAATATTCAAACTCAAAAGCTTCTAAATTGTTTGGAATAACTGCAAAATAGATAATCTCACTATTTGGAAATCCAATTTTTTTAGATTCAATTCCCTCTTTTTGAGCAAACTTTAGAGAAAATTTATCTAAATTAGCAACAACTCCTCCCAATTCAATCACCACAATATTTGTTAAATTATCATATCTATCAATTTTATAACTTTTAAGAATTAACTCTTCTGCCAAAACTTTTGAAAATTTAGCACTTTTAGAATCTAAATTTATTGCTTTATAACTATTCCCATCAAGTTTTTCACTATCAATTTGCTTTAAACTATCAACACTATTACTCTCAACAATAACTTTTATATCTGGGAGTTTAACATTTAAATCTTTGATTAAAAAATAGAAACTATTTTTATAATTATCTCCATTTTCTATTCTCCATGATGAGCTTTTATTTAATATTTCAATGTTTGCATAATTTGAAAATTCTGTTTTAATATTTGTAACTGAACCACTCAAAATTAAAGCATTATAATCAACTTTTAATATCTGATTTTTGTATATCTGTTTTGTTAATTCTTGAGATGAGATATAGAGATTTTTTGCCTTTATATCTTCATCTAAAGCATTCAAAAATGTAGTAAAAAGTAGAAAAAGAAAAAAATTTTTTATCAACTAATAAATCCACTTAACATTTTAACTCCATCACTACTACCCAAAATTTGCTCAATTGCTCGTTCAGGATGAGGCATAAGTCCAAATACATTTTTAGATTTATTGCAAATTCCAGCAATAGAGTCTATTGAACCATTTATATTCGATAATTCACCACTCTCATCACAATATTTCAAAATGACTTGCTCATTATCGTATAATGATTTAAGTCCATTATTATCAATAAAATAGTTACCTTCTGCATGTGCTATTGGCATATTTACAATATCACCAACATTTAAATTTTTTAAAAATGTGTTATTGCTATTTATAACTTTAAGATTTTGAGATTTTGAAATAAAGTGCAAATTTTCATTTCTTCTCATAGCACCATCTAAGAGATGGCTTTCTAATAATATTTGAAAACCGTTACAAATTCCAAGCACATATCCACCACTTTTTGCAAATTTACTAACTTCACTCATAATTGGAGCAAATCTTGCAATCGCTCCACTTCTAAGATAATCGCCATAGCTAAATCCACCAGCAACCACAACTAAATCACATTTTGGAAGAGTTGTATCTTTGTGCCAAACTAAGCTAACTTCAGCTCCAAGTTTTTTGTAAGCATACTCTGTATCAAACTCACAATTTGTCCCTGGAAAAACTAAAACAGCTACTTTCATTTTTCTATCTTTATGTCAAAATCTTCAATAACTGTATTTGCAAGGAGTGTTTCAGCCATTTTAGCAACTTCCATCATAGCTTTGCTCTCATCAGTTTCATTTAAATCTAAAATAATCTGTTTTCCAACTCTGACACTACCAACATCACTAAATCCAAGAGTTGCTAATCCGTGCATTATAGCTTTACCTTGAGGGTCTAAAACACCATCTTTTAAATATACATTTACTATGGCTCTCATTTTATTCTCCTAAAATTCTTTTTAAAACCTCTTCGTAAGCCACTTTTACATTTCCTAAATCTTGTCTAAATCTATCTTTATCTAACTTTTCATTAGTTGTTGCATCCCAAAATCTACAACTATCTGGACTAATTTCATCAGCTAAAATAATTTCACCATCTAAATCTTTTCCAAACTCCAATTTAAAATCGATTAATCTTAAATTTTTAGATGCAAAAAATGGAAGTAAAATATCATTTACAGCTCTTCCAAGTCTTCTTAACTCATCTAACTCACTATATGAATTTACAAGATTAAGAATTAAAGCATGTTCATCATTTATAATAGGGTCTCCTAATGAATCATCTTTATAATAAAATTCAACTAAAGTAAATGGTAATTTTTCACCATCTTTGATATTTAATCTTTTACTAAGCGAACCTGTCGCTACATTTCTAACAACAACTTCTATTTTTATAATATTTACTTTTTTAATTAGCATCTCATTTGATGATAAAGTCTCAACATAGTGAGTTTTTATTCCATTATCTTCTAATAGTTTAAAAATTTCTGTTGAGATTTTGCAATTTAGCTCACCTTTTCCACTCTCACTACTCTTTTTTAGTGCATTAAATGCTGTTAAATCATCTTTAAATTCTGCTACATATAGTTCGTTTTCTACTGTATCATAAATCCTTTTACCTTTACCCTCATAAACAAGTCTTCTCTTTTCCATTTTAACTCCTACTATTTAATATCATCATAGATTTCAAAATATCAATTGCACTTTTAAGCTGAATATCTTTAAAAACATCATCTTCAGTTATGATATTTTTATTTTCATCTTTTTTCTCTTTTTTTTCTTCAACTTTTTTCTCTTCAATCTTACCTAATTCAGATTCTAAGTGCATTTTTAATTCAGACTCTTTTATTTTAAATTCATTAACTTCTCTTGGAACTTCTCCAGGATATACAACTACATCTGGCTCCAATCCTGAAGCTTGAATTGTTCTTCCACTTGGAAGATAGTATCTTGCAATTGTCAATCTCAATGCTTCTGTTTGATTAACTGGTAAAATTACTTGCACACTACCTTTTCCAAATGTCTTCTCACCAACAACAATTGCTCTTTTTTTATCTTGTAATGCACCACTTACAATCTCACTGGCACTTGCACTTCCACTATTTACAAGCACCACAAGAGGAATATCTTTGATTGTTCCTTCACTTGTTGCTTTATACTCGATATTTTCACTTTCAACTCTACCTTTTTGAGATACGATAACACCATCGCTTACAAATATATCTGTAAGTTCAACTGCTTGGTCAAGTAATCCACCTGGATTATTTCGTAAATCTAATATAATACCTTTTGTTGGAGTTCTATTTTTTGTAATCGCTTCTCTTACAGCACTTGCCACATTTCTATCAAAGCTTGTTACTCTAATATATAAAATATCATCATTTATAGTTTTTGAATATACTGATTGAACTTTTATAATATCTCTAACTATTACAAACTCTAAAGGTTTGGACTCATTTTTTCTAACGATTGTAAGTTTTATTTTAGTTTTTGGCTTTCCTCGCATAAGATTTACAGCTTCATCAATCGTCATATTTAGAGTAGAAGTATCTTCAATTTTTAAAATTATATCTCCTGCTTTTAGTCCTGCTTTATCTGCTGGAGTTCCTTCAATTGGAGCAATTACAGTTAAAGCTCCATCTTTCATTCCAACTGTAATTCCAAGCCCACCAAATTCTCCATCTGTTTGGATTTTTAGCTCTTGATACTTTTTATCATTTAAAAATGATGAGTGAGCATCTAAATTTGATAGTAATCCATCGATTGACTTATTTATAATTTCATCAATTGAAATATCATCTACATAATAATTTTCAACAGTTTGAATTATTTTTGTAAGTTTTGTAAGGGCTTCAAGCCTTGTTAGGTTTTGGTCTGGATTTTTAGCAAATGCTGAACTTATTGTAAATGTTGCACCAACAGTTGCCAAAAAACCAAGAGCAATCAGTTTGGTTTTTTTGTTCATTAGAAGACTCCACTTTAGGGTAAAATTGTTAAAATTATAGTAGATATTGCCTTAAGCACAACTAATTATAAAAAAATCGAATTTATTATATAATCAATACCATACATTTTTAAAAGGGGGATTTATGGAACTTTTTGAAAAACTTACAAATCAGTTGAGAGAAAGTTTAGATAGTAGTATAAATTTAGCACTTCATAATAAAAATCCAGAAGTTGAGCCAATACATCTGCTTTGGGCAATGCTAACAAACTCGAACTCAATTTTAAATCAAGCACTAAACAGAGTAAATATCGATAATAGTGCTATTAAATTGGAAGCACAAAGTGAAGCAAATAGACTTCCTCAAGTTTCAAATATCACAAAAGAGAGTATAAAAATTGGGAGAAATTTAGTTGATAGTTTGAATAAAGCCGAAGGTTTGATGAGTAAAATTGGAGATAAATATTTAGCAGTTGATAGTTGGATTATTGCAAATTTGGATAGTTCGCAAATCAAAAATGTGTTAGGAAAATATATCAATCTAACCGAGCTTAAGAAAAATTTAGAAGCAATTAGAGGAACTAAAAAGATAGAGTCTCAAAGTAGTGATGATAATTTAGAAACTTTGAATAAATTTGGTGTGGATTTAACTAAAAAAGCTTTAGAAAACAAGTTAGACCCTGTAATTGGAAGAGATGAAGAGATACAAAGAGTTATGCAAATTTTAATTAGAAAAACAAAAAATAATCCAATTCTATTGGGCGAACCAGGAGTTGGAAAAACAGCAATAGTTGAAGGATTAGCACAACTAATTGTTACAAAAGATGTTCCACTTTCACTTCAAAATAAAAGAGTTATATCATTAGAGCTTAGCTCTCTTGTGGCTGGTGCTAAATATAGAGGTGAATTTGAAGATAGATTAAAAGCTGTGGTAAATGAAGTTAAAGAGAGTGGAGATGTGATTTTGTTTATTGATGAAATTCACACAATCGTTGGAGCTGGTGCAAGTGAAGGAGGAATGGATGCTGCAAATATTTTAAAACCTGCATTAGCAAGAGGAGAACTTCACACAATCGGAGCTACAACTCTAAAAGAGTATAGAAAATATTTTGAAAAAGATGCAGCTTTGCAAAGACGATTTCAGCCTGTGAGTGTAAATGAGCCATCAATTAATGAAGCTTTACAAATTTTAAGAGGATTAAAAGAGCGATTAGAAGCTCACCATAATGTAACAATTTTGGATAGTGCATTAGTCAGTGCCACAAAACTTAGTAGTAGATATATCACTGATAGATTTTTGCCAGATAAAGCGATAGATTTGATTGATGAAGCAGCTGCAGAGTTAAAAATGCAAATTGAGTCTGAACCTATGGAATTAAGTAAAGTAAAAAGAGCAATTTCAACTCTAAAAGTTGAAAAAGAGGCACTTTTGATGGAAAAAAATTCAAAAAATGAACAGAGATTAAAAGAGATAGAAAAAGATTTAGCAGATAAAGAAGAAGAAAAGAGAACATTGGAGGGAAAATTTGAACATGAAAAGTCTATTTTTAACTCGATTGCAAAAGTTAAAGTTGATATTGATAATTTAAGAAGAGAAGCTGATAATCTTATAAGAGCTGGGGAGTTACAAAAAGTAGCTGAAATTCAGTATGGCAAAATTCCAGAACTACTCAAAAAAGAAGAAGATTTAAATAATCAATGGAAAAAAATGCAAGAAATTGGGACACTTCTGCGAAATTTTGTAGATGAAGAAGCAATTGCAAAAATTATTAGCAAATGGACTCAAATTCCAATTTCAAAAATGCTCCAAAGTGAAAAAGATAAAATCTTAAATGTAGAAAATGAGCTAAAAAAAGATGTAGTTGGACAAGAAGAAGCGATAAAAGCTGTTGCAAGAGCAATAAAGCGAAATAAGGCGGGATTAAGTGAATTAAATAGACCAATTGGAAGTTTTCTATTTTTAGGTCCAACTGGAGTTGGAAAAACACAAACAACAAAAACATTAGCAAAATTTTTATTTGATAGTGAAAAATCTCTAATTAGACTTGATATGAGTGAGTATATGGAAAAACATTCTATTAGTAGATTAGTGGGAGCTCCTCCAGGGTATGTTGGATATGATGAGGGAGGACAATTAACTGAAGCAGTTAGAAGAAAACCTTATAGTGTAATTCTATTTGATGAGATAGAAAAGGCTCATCCTGATGTATTTAATATGTTACTTCAAGTTTTAGATGATGGAAGATTGACAGATAATAAAGGTGTTACAGTTGATTTTAAAAATACAATTATAATTTTAACTTCTAATATTGCATCAGACAAAATCATGACAATTAATAATAAAGAAGCAAGAGAAGAAGCTGTTTTAAGTGAGCTAAAACGACACTTTAAACCAGAATTTTTAAATAGATTAGATGATATTATAATTTTTAATCCTTTGGGCATGAGTGAAATTATAAAAATTGTAGATGTCATGTTTCTTGGAATTAATAAAAAATTGGTTGAAAAAAATATAAAAATTTCTTTAACACAAAGTGCAAAAGAGTTAATTTCAAAAGTTGGATTTGACCCAGTTTATGGAGCAAGACCTCTTAAGAGAGCTTTATATGAAGAGATTGAAGATAGATTAGCAGAGCTTATTTTACAAGAAAAAATAAAAGAAGGAAGTGAGATAGAATTTATTGATATAAATGGTGAAATAGTTGCAAAAGTTCTTTAATTTTAGCTTTTTTTGTTAAAATTCTTTAACAAGTTAGATAAGAGGAATATAAATGTTTAAAAAGGTTTTGATTGCAAATCGAGGTGAAATAGCTGTAAGAGTTATTAGAGCATGTAATGATTTAGGAATAAATTCTGTTGCAATATTTTCAGCAGCAGATAGATATTCTCTACATGTGAAAATGGCAACTGAAGCTTATCAAGTTAGTGATGACCCTTTGCAAGGTTATTTAAATCCACAAAAAATCATAGATATAGCCTTAGCAAGAAAAGTTGATGCTATTCACCCTGGGTATGGTTTTTTGAGTGAAAATGCAGATTTTGCAAAAATGGTAGAAGATGCTGGAATTGTATGGATTGGACCCAAAAGTGAAGTTGTTCTAAAAATGGGTGATAAAAATGAAGCAAGAAAGCTTATGATTGCAAATGGAATTCCTGTTGTTCCAGGGACGGAAAATTTATCATCTATAAAAGAAGCAAAAGAGTTTGCAAATAGAGTCGGATTTCCTGTAATTATCAAAGCCACAAGTGGAGGTGGAGGAAGAGGACTTCGAGTTGCAAGAAATTATGAAGATTTAGAGAGTGGATTTTTAGCTTGTAAAAGAGAAGCTTTAGCATTTTTTAAAAATGATAGTGTATTTATTGAAAAATATGTTGAAAATCCAAGACATATTGAGTTTCAAATTTTAGCAGATAACTATGGACATATAATCCATTTAGGTGAGCGAGATTGCTCAATTCAAAGACGACATCAGAAATTAATAGAAATTGCTCCAAGTCCATCAATTAGCGAAGATTTAAGAAGAAGAATGGGTGCTGTAGCTGTTGCAAGTGCAAAAGCTGCTGGATATACAAATGCTGGGACTGTTGAATTTTTAGTAGATGAAGATAATAATTTCTATTTTATGGAGATGAATACAAGAATTCAAGTTGAGCATTGTGTAACAGAAGAGATTACAGGTTTTGATTTAGTAGCAAGACAAATTAGAATAGCATCTGGTGAGCTTTTAGAAATTCAACAAAGCGATGTAGTTATTAGAGGTTTTGCAATAGAAGCAAGAATTAATGCTGAAGATGTAACCAAAGATTTTGCTCCAAATCCTGGAAAAATTACAGGATATTATCCAGCATTAGGGCCTGGAGTTAGAGTTGATAGTTGTGTTTATAAAGATTATGTAATTCCACCATATTATGACTCAATGATAGCAAAACTTATTATTAGAGGAGCGAGTTATGATTGGGCTGTTAAAAAACTTAGAAGGGCATTAAAAGAGTTTAAAGTAAAAGGTGTAAAAACAACTATACCATTTTTAATAAATATTACAAGAGATAAAGATTTTAAAGCAGGAAATTTTGATACTTCATATTTAGAAACAAAATTAAAACTGCTTATGCCAGAAACTGAAAAAAATCCAGAAGATTTAGTTGCAGCAATTGCAGCAGCACTTGCATCTCGAAGTGGATTTTAGAGCTTTTGCTCTAACTTCTCACATATGAATTTTAAATCTGTTTATCAATTCTTTCATGTAATGATTTAATCTCTTTTCTTAAATTTTTAATCTCTTCTAATAAAACCTTTTCACTATTTTTACCATCATCATCTTTCAGAGAATTCATAGCATCAACTATAATTGCTACAACTAAATTTATAACAACAAATGTCATAATCAAAATAAATGGAACAAAAACTAAATAAGCATAAGGATAAGTCTCCATAATAGGTCTTGCAATACCCATTGACCACGATTCTAATGTCATGATTTGAAATAGTGTATAAAATGATTCTCCTATTGTGCCAAACCATTGTGGAAATGCCTCTCCAAATAGTTTGACACAAATTACAGCAAATACATAAAAAAACAGTATCATAATCATAATAACCGAACTCATACCAGGAATAACTGAAATTAAAGCACTGACAACTTTTCGCATTTGTGGAATAACAACAAGTAATCTAAAAAGTCTTAAAATTCTAAATGCTCTCAAAACAGAAAATGCACCACTTGTTGGCATTAATGATATTGCTACAATCGTAAAATCAAATAAATTCCAAGGGTCTTTAAAAAAATTTTTACCATAAGCATATATTTTCAAAATAATTTCAATAGTAAATACAGAGAGTGCAAAAACATCAAACCAATATAGAACCGTTCCATATTGTCGCATAATCTCTTTTGATGTTTCAAGTCCAAGTGATATTCCATTTGCAATAATTAAGTAGATAATAAACTTTTGAAAATAGCTGTTTTCAATTAGATTAACAACTTTTGCTCTCATTTTTCCTTCTTTTGATTAAAATTTTGTAAAATTCTAACATATAAAAATTTTACAAAAACTTTAGAAACTCTTTATTATCTATTTGACAGATTAGAGAAAAATATTAAAAAATGAGAAAAGTTAGAGCAAAAGCTCTAAAACTTAATCTCACTTATATCTTTCATGGTTGTTGTAGTTTCAATTTTTGGAATGCCATTTTCAAGTGAAACATCATAAATTGCACCTTTAGAAATTTTTGATTTTGTGGTGTCTTGTTTATTAATTTCAGCTCCATTTTCATCAATTCGCTTAAAGTAGCTAAAATTTTCACCACTGCTATCAGTTTCTACAACTGTGATAATTTTTTGATTATTTGCATTATCTTGAGTTTCTGCAGTAGTTGTAACTCCATTTTCGCT
>DZAY01000002.1 GCA_022729735.1 Helicobacter cetorum | reverse complement strand
GATACTGCTCTTCTTCAAGAGTGGGAAAGTAAGACGCTGCCAAGGTAAGAACTTCCTTTTACTTCTTTTAATTATAAATCAAAACTCATTTATTTTGTAAATATTTCATCTAATTTAATTAAAAAATTAGCATATATTAATCTTTTTTTATTCTATAAATTTAATCTAATTAACTTTTAAAACTATTTATTTGAATATTTTATTACTTATTAGTATCAATTAAAATATTTTCAGTCTAGTAGAATAGTTAAAACATAATCTCAAAATTTTGACAATTTTTTGATATTTTTAGATATATAATTCTTTTTATATATCTAAAAAGGTGGATTATATGATTTTTTTTGATGTTATTGCATCTTTTGTATTATTATTGTTGATGGCTCTTGTGATATACAAACTAATAATAGCATATAAAAAAGATATGGGGTCTAAATATATAAAAAATATAGATAAAAAGTAAAAAATTGAAGTTTATTTTAAAATTTTCAATTTTAATAGGGATATTAACACTAATATCAGTAACTATAATTAGTTATTTATTTCAAGATTATTTAGAATTAATTAATATTGCTTTGCTTCATTTAATACCCATAATTATTGTATCAATGAAAGGTGATATGAAATATAGTTTAGCTATAACTTTTATTAGTGTTATTTTGTTTGATGTATTATATGTTCCACCAGTTTATAGTTTTACTGTGCATGATATTGTTTATTTGTGGAGTTTTATAATTTTCTTTATAGTTGGGTATATAATTAGTTGGCAATCTAAAATGTTAATTGATAAAACAAATATAATACATGACAAAGAACGATTTAATGAAATAAAAGAAGTTATATTAAATACACTATCTCACGATTTAAAAACACCACTATCCTCTATTTTAGGTTCTGTTAATTTGTTACAAAATAAAATATTAGATATTAAAACTCAAAATAACTTACTATTTGATATTGAAAATGCCACAAAAAGAATGAATTTATTAATTTCTAATTTATTAGATTCAGCTAGACTTGAAGATAAAAATTCAAATTTAAAAATGGATTGGTGTGATATTGAAGATATTTTGGGAGTTGCATTAAATGAATTTAATGAAGATGATTTAAAATATTTAAAAATTGATATAGATAAAACTTTAGAACTTTTTTGGGGTGATAATGTGCTTTTAAGTCGTTTAATTGTAAATCTTATAGATAATGCGATTAAATACTCAATAAAAAAAGAGTTAAAAATAGATGTAATTAATAGTGAAGATAAAATAAAAATAAAAATTTGTAATGATGGTAAAGCAATCAAGAATGATGAGTTAAAAATTATTTTTGATAAATTCCATAGACTTGATAATTGTGGTGATATAAGTGGTAGTGGAATAGGATTATCAATTTGTAAAAGTATTGTAAAAGCTCATTTTGGAGAGATAAAAGCTTACAATATTTTAAATGGAATATGTTTTGAAATAGCTTTACCAAAAATAAAAAAACCAATTGAATTAAAAGAAGATATATGAAAAATTTAGATTTAATAGTGATAGTAGAAGATGATGAAGCTATTAAAAAACTACTTGATGTCTCATTTACAAAAGAGAATTTTAGAACTATTCTTTGTAATACAAAAAAGTTAGCACTCAAAAATATTTTATCTTATAATCCAAATATAGTTTTAATAGATATTGGATTACCTGATGGTGATGGAAAAGAGTTAGTTTTGGAAGTTAGAAAATCTTCTCAAGTTCCAATTATTATTCTTTCAGCTAGAAGTAATGAAAGTGAAATTATTAAAGCTTTGAATTTTGGAGCAGATGATTATGTTACAAAACCATTTTCCATAGGTGAGTTGATAGCTCGAGTCAAGTCACTTATTAGAAGGGATAGTTTATATAAAGTTAAAGATACAAAAATTATATGTGATGACTTAATTTTGGATTTAATTAATAAAGATATTTTATTTAAAGAAGTTGCATTAAAATTAACTCCAACTGAATATAAGCTTTTAAGTTATTTAATTTTAAATGCAAATAAAACTTTAACTCATCATCAAATATTAAAAGATATTTGGGGAGTTGGTTATCAAAATGAGATGCAATATTTAAGAAGCTACATAAATACACTTCGCAAAAAGATAGAGATAAATTCAACTAGACCAGCTTATATTAAAACAGAATCAGGTGTTGGTTATAGATTTTGTTGTTCAAAAAACAGTAAAGGAGAATTATGAGTTATAAAAGTATTAAGATTATATTTTTCAGTTATCTTATTGTGATAACAGTAGGTACATTACTTTTGTTGGCACCTTTTTCACATATTGGAGAGTTAAGTTTTATTGATGCTTTATTTACTTCAGCATCAGCTACTTGTGTAACAGGATTAATTGTAAAAAGCACTTCGGAAGATTTTACTTTTATTGGAGAGTTAATAATTTTATTATTAATTCAAATTGGTGGTATTGGGTATATGAGTATGGTTACTTTAATCTTTTTGCTTATGAAAAAAGAGTTAAATATAGAAGAAAAGCAGATTATAAAAGAGTCTCTTGCTTATCCTGATATGGCTGAAATTACAAAATTTCTAAAAAGAGTTTTTAAGATAGTTTTGGCAATTGAAGGAGTAGGTGTAATAATTCTTAGCATTAGATTTATGTTTGATTTTCCTCCACTTGAGGCTATTTGGTTTGGAGTTTTTCACTCTGTTTCAGCTTTTAATAATGCAGGGTTTTCTCTTTTTACAGATAGTATAATGAGTTATAAAAGTGATTTTATAGTAATTTTAACTATTAGTTCTTTAGTAACTTTTGGGGGTATTGGATATCTTGTAATTACTGATTTATATTATAAATATAATAGACGAAGTTACCAATTGTCGCTACATTCTAAAATTAGTTTGATAGGTTATGGTTTTTTAACAATCTTTGGAATGTTTTTTTTCTTATCTTTAGAGTGGAATGGTCTTAAAACATTTGGTGAATTTAATTTATATGAAAAGTTTTTAAATTCTCTATTTTTATCAGTAAATTTTAGAACAAGTGGATTTAATAGTATAGATATTGGTGCATTAAGTGATGCTTCACTATTTTTTGGAACAATTTTTATGTTTATAGGAGGTGGTGTTGGTGGAACAGCTGGAGGAATAAAAGTTACAACTTTTGCTGTTTTAGTAATAGCTATTATTTACACTATAAAAGAGAGCAATCAAGAACCTAATGTGTATAAACGAACAATACCAGCAAAAACTATAAATAAAGCATTAGCAATATTTTTTACAGCATTGCTTTATATAATGATTTGCACAATGATTTTAACAGAAACACAACACTTAGATTTTCTTAAAATATTTTTTGAAGTTGTTTCAGCTTTTGGAACTGTTGGAGTTTCAACAGGAGATGGAAATATTCTTAGCTTTTCAGCACTATTTAATGAGTTTGGAAAAGTTGTAGTTATATTTTTGATGTTGGCAGGAAGAGTTGGTATTTTAGCTTTTTTTATTGTAATAATTGGTAAATCAAAAACCAAATTTATTAAATATCCACAAGGGAGGATTTTACTTTGAAAACTTATGCAGTAATTGGACTTGGAAAATTTGGATTTCATGTTGCCAAAAAGCTAATTGATGAAGGAATAGATATTATAGCAATAGATAATGAAGAAGATAAAATTCAGACTATTAGTGAATTTACAAATAACACACTAATACTTGATAGTACAAATATTAGTGCATTAAAAGAAGCTGGAATTGTAAATTTAGATGTAGTTATAGTTAGCATTGGTGAAAATATTGAAGCTAGTATTTTTACAGTTATGGCACTAAAAGATTTAGGAAATAAAACAATAATAGCCAAAGCAATAAATCAAATACATGGTGAAATATTATCTAAAATAGGTGCTTTTAAGGTTATTTATCCTGAAAAATTAGCTGGGAGAACATTGGTTAAAGATATTATAGGCAATTTAACATTTGATAAAATTGAGTTTAGTAACTCTATAAAAATTTTAAAACTATTAGCTACAAAAACTTTGATTGGTAAAACTATCAAAAATATAGAAGAAATAAATTCTAATATAAAAGTAATAGGATATAAAAGTAATAGAGAGTGGATATTAAACTTAAAAGAAGATTATATTTTAAGTGAAGGAGACATGATAGCATTTATTGGAAAAAATGAAGATATAGATATATTTGGTAATATTATTTAATAACTATTGGCTACCTAAAAAATCGTCAAATTTTGAAGTAGCCAATTTAATCACAAAAGCTCTTTGTTTATCTTTTTAATATCCAAAAACCTTGACCTTCATAAATATATGCTGGATTTTTAATCCAATCACCATTCACATATAGCCAAACTACTTCTAAATTCTCTTTTTTTTGAATATTTACTAATGTATCCCCTGTGCCTATCATACTCCAACCAGATTTTAATTTCTCAAAATTTGGAAGATATTTTTTACCTTCAAATTTTATATTAAAATTATTAGCCATTTTTAACCAAAAACCGTAGCCTTTTACCAAAACAAGAGGATTTCTAATCCATTCATCATCTTTATATAACCACGATATCTCCAATTCATCTATATTTTCTCTTTTAAAAATTTCTTGATTTAGAGGAACTGCTACTAAATTCCAACCATCTTTTAAATTTAAAATATTATCTTTAAAAATAGGCTCCATATTAATATTATTTGTTTGATTATTATCATCAAACTCCATTGATGGTGGCAATAGATACTCTTTTCCAATTTCCATTTCTAATAGATTATCATAATAATCTATTGATGCACTACCATCTATTAATTTTACAACTCGTTTTCCATTCAACTCTTGTATCTCTTCAAACTTCGCATATATACCTCGTGGTAGAATTTCAATTCTGTTTCCAAACCAAGTATCTCTATTATTATTAACTTTTTGAAATAGAGTATATTTTTTATCAGTCTGAAACTTTGCATTGACATATCTATACTCACCATCACTATCTTTTGTATATGAAATTTCTAAATCTTTTATATCACTATAACTGACACTGTAATTTATATTTTTAGAGTTAATAAGCACCTTTTTTATATTATCATCACTGTTTATTGATAATTCAACTAAACTTTCAGGTGAAAAATCTTTAAATTCTGTTTTTGTAACTATATCTCCATCACTATTTAATGATACTTTTGTTCCAATTGGTGTAGTTATCTTGACACTACTACCAATCTCTTTATATTCTATATTAGATTCTCCATTTAGAGATGATGTTTTTATAGTTGAATTTTTAAAACTCTGTATGATACTATCATTTTGATATTCTGTTTTAGAACCTTTTGGTATCTCAATAGTGGTTTTATAACTATTTCCATCATCGCTTTTTATCAAAATATCTGTATTTATATTACCAGCTAAATTTATATTTGTAATAATATCTATTACTAAATTATTAACCCTTGTAGTTGTTGTAACTTTTTTACTTCCATCAATTTCTGTGCTTACGATACCATTTATTGGAACAATGACAACTGATGTATCTTCTGTAATTATATTTGTATCAGTCATTGGATAAATTGGTTCTTGATAAATTGGCTCATAATAGTAACTGCTACTTGAACTACTGCTAAATATGCTTGATGAACTTGAAGAAGTTATAGTAGAAGAGCTTGAATAACTGCTACTTGATGATGAACTTATTAATTGATTTATAGTTATATTAAACTCTTTTGAAATTATAAACTCTCCATCACTTATAAAAATATTTATTTTAACATTTCCAAAACTATTAAAAATTGGTGAAACTGTAAAATTTAAATCTTTATTATAATAGCTATCATGGTTTAATGGATTTGACCAATTTGGAGTAATTGTAACTATTGAATTAATATCTGTTTCAACTGTTATATTTAACTCATCATAATTAAAATCATTAATGCCATGTAAGCTTATATTAAACTCATCAAAATTTATATCTTTAATTATATTTGTAAAATTTTGCTCTAAAATCGGAGCAGTATTTATAGAGCTTGAACTATTAGAAGAGCTATTTATTGATGTAGAAGATGAGCTTTCATTGCTAAAAGAAGAGCTACTTAAACTTGATGATGAACTTGATTGACTACTAATAAATTCACTACTAAAAGAGCTTGATGAACTTTCACCAATTGAAGAGTTACTTGAAGAAGATAATGTTATAAATTTTAGATTTGATAAATTGAAATCTGCACTTAAATTTGATTCAGTTATATTTGTATAACTTGTTATTGCCGTTTCATAAATATCACCACTTACAAAATCATAATAAAATGTTAAGTTATTATCTTTTATAAGTTTTAAACTATAATTTCCAAATGAGCTTAAATTGAATTCAAAATTTGTTGAGTTTAGATTTAATTCATAATCAATAATAACACTATTTATGGTTGTGCTAAGTATTAGAGTTGTTATATTGTTATCATTTTCAACTACATTTCCACCAAATTTATAATAAACAAAATCATTATAATTTAAATTAATATTAAATACTCTATTAGTTGAGTTGATTTCACTTTGAAAATTTATAGAACTATTAATTTCTGGATATAGTTTATTATCACTAAAATTATAAAACCAACTGTTCAAAATTTCAGCCTTTTTTGTTTCTATTTTAAAACTAAAATTCTCATCAAATTTATCAATTTCTATCGTGTAATTTAAGTTATTTGCTAAATCTAAATTATGAATTGTATAGTTTTTATCAACTCCAAAAATTATCACATTTGTAACATTTAATTCTGATATATTAAAATCAACAAAATTAAAAAAAATAGTTGGAGTATCATCTCTTACACATCTTGTATAATATTGGAGATTTTTATCTTCATTAACACTTTTACCTGCATCAAACTTAATACCAATAGTTTGTGATTGATTTAAATCATAATATGTAGATGTCCAATATATATCAGATTTTGTATAGTTAAACTTTGTTTCATCAATAGATGGCATAGCATTATTATAATTAACAATAGTTTGTAACTCAAATCTATTTGGCAATCGCCAATCACTATATTCTGCATAAACTAAATTTTCACAATAATTAATAGAACTATTAAAATCTCTTTTACTCTCGTTAACATCACTACTATCTTGCCACATCAATTTAGTAATATCATCTAAAATAGTCCCTTTTATATTATCACGACTTAAAAGTATAGTTTGATTACTATCTCCTCTTACACATCTAAATGACTTATTATCAGTTTTATAACTATCAGCAGATATTATAAAACCATTTGACATATACCAAGCTCTATCTGTATTTGGTAAATATGAGGTAATTGACCAATAGTTAGATGTTTTATTTTCAAATATTGGATTACTATTTACATGACTTGAATTTAAATCTATAATTGTAAAAAGCTCTTCAACACTTGGTAATCGCCAATCATCATATCCATAAAAAAACATATTTTCACAAGTTAAATTTGCATCACTCCAATTGGTTGTAGTAGTTGAAGAGTTTATATCATCTCGCCACATAAGCCCTGTAATATTGTCAATTACTATCTCATTAGCTCTACTAAAATTTCTATCAAGCCCTTTTTTATAATATCCATCATCATAATTTATATAGCTCGTAGTTTGTCCTGTTTTTAAACTTCCAATATTCCAAACTTTTGGATTTATATTTACTATTTGCAAATTTGCAAAATATATTGTTAATGTTTGATTTATTAAGTTTGAAACCAAAAAATCTGATGTTGGTGTTCTATCTGAATATAATTTAAAATCATCAAAGTTATACCAATATTTTGAGCCATTTATATCAAATTTTAGTGCAAAACTCTTATCCAAGTTTGGACTATATGAGCTAATATTATTATCACCATTTATAAAAGTTTGACTAAGTGAGAAGTTTGAACTATTTAAATCTAAACCAACTAACTGAATATTTGTAATATTTAACTCATTTAAATTTGTATTTGAAAGATTGAAATTTGTAAGATACGGACTAAAATCTCTAACAAAACAACCATCTTGATAACCAATTTGAGTTGGAACGGTTCTATTTAAATCATCACAATGTCCAAGTTGCGAATTTAATCCTTTTCCAAAACTATAAACACTTCCATTTTTATCAATTATTAAACTATGTTCTCTACCTTTTCCCAAAATTGTTATATTATTTTCTTTAGCTTCTGAAATTTGTGAAAAACTATTTCTATTTGCATAATCTCCTAAACCTAACTGCCCATAACTATTTAATCCTGTGCCATATAACTTTTTATCTTTATCAAGAATAAGTAAAAAACTTCCACCACCATTTGAGATAGAAGAGATATTATTTTCGCCAATTGTTGTAATTTGTGTCGGAATATTTTTTAAAGTTGTATCTCCAAGTCCTAGCTCTCCTGATAAGTTATAACCAAAACTATAAACTCTCTCTTGTTTATCTATCAAAAAAGAGTGCAACTCGCCAACTCCAATAGCAGTTATATTATTTTCTCCAGCACTTAAAATTTGTGTTGGACTTAATCTATTTGAATAGTCTCCACCAAGCCCAAGCTTTCCATAACCACCATTACCAAAAACATAAACTTTATTATCTTTGTCCAACATTAATGAGTGTTGTCTTGCTGTTGAAATAGCTGTGATATTTCCTTCTCCAGCTTCTAATATTTGAGTTGGAACTGTTCTGTTTTCTTCAATGCCAATTCCTAATTGTCCAACACTTCCATCACCTATACTATAAACTTTACCATCTTTTGCTAATAATAAACTATTGTAACATCCAGCTTCTATTGCTGTAATATTATTTTCTATCATAATTTGAGTAGGAATATTTAAACTTGTTGTATTTCCTTGTCCTAACTGTCCATATTGATTATTTCCAAATCCATAAACTTTGCCATCTTTATCAAGAATTAAAGAGAAATAACATCCAGTTGCAATAGCTGTAATATTATTTTCACCAGTTACTTCAATATGTTTTGGACTGTTTTGATTTAAGCTATTCCCGTGTCCTAACTGTCCGTAGCTATTTGCTCCGACACTATAAAGTTTTCCATTTTTTAATATCAAACTAAAGTTATCACCACCTTTTACTTGTGGAATAACTCCATAAAATTTATAATCTCTTATTTCACTATTTTCAGCCACAACTCTTACATAATCGCCATCAGCTAAATTTCCACTTAATTTTAAACTGTTACTACTATCATATACTTGTATTGTTGCATTAGTTGGAATAGTTACATTGCTTTCAATATCTTCTACTTGAGCATTAGAGATATTCCAATCATTTATTGAAATATACTCTCCATTATCAGAAATAGTCCATTTTGAACCAAATTTATATTTTAAGTGCTTATCATTACTATTAATATCTATATTTTTAATATCATCAAAACTAATATATTCAATATTTTGAAGTGTATCTACACCATCACTGCCTGTAATTGTATAAGTTCCATTTGAATTTTTTGTAAGAATATAGTTTGATTTATTTCCACTAAATATTGCTGTATCATTTCCTTCCAATCCATTTATAATATCATCTCCTAAACTACCATTTATAATTTCTGAAAACTCACTCCCAACTAAATTATCATTTGAGTTTGTTCCATTTATAGTACTAATTGCACCTATTAATATTGGTAAATTGCTTTTTGTAGATGTTCCATCACCCAACTTTCCATTACTATTATGTCCCCAAAGCCAAAGAGTTCCATCACTTTTAAGACCAGCTGTATGTCCAGAGCTGACTTTGATTTCACTCCAATTATTTTCATTTCCAACTTGAATAGTTGTGGTATTTTTTTCTACATCTTCACCATTTCCTAACTGACCACTTGTATTTGAACCAGATGCCCAAATTGTTCCATCTTCTCTAATTGCAAAAATATGATATGTATGAGTAGAAACACTTTTCCAATTTGTTGCAGTTCCTCTTTTGGTTGGGCTATTTCTTGCATTTTCATCACCAAATCCAAGTCTTCCATAATAGTTTGTTCCCCATCCAAATAGTTCGCCATTAGTTTTGACTGCCATTGAGTATTCACCACCAGCAGAAATCATCTTCCAATCACTAGCTACACCTATTTGAGTTGGAACTGTTTTGGATACATTTGTGCCATCACCACCAAGTTGATAAGCTCCATTTGCTCCCCAACCCCAAAGTGTATTATCATTTTTGATAGCAAAAGAGTGTGTAGCACCAGCCGAAATATATCGCCAATTTGTATCAACTCCTATTTGAGTTGGAACATTTTTTGAAGTTGTAGTTCCATCACCCAATTGATTGCCACTATTAATTCCCCAAGCCCAAAGAGTTCCATTACTTTTTAATGCAAGTGTAAAATTTTCTCCAGCTGATATATCTATCCAATCACTATCTGTTCCAATTTTTGTTGGTGAAGTTTTGTTTGTATTAGTTCCATCTCCAAGCTGACCATTACTATTAATTCCCCAAGCCCAAAGAGTTCCATCGTTTTTTATAGCTAATGTATGATGGTTTCTTGAAGATGTTTTATTCCAATCACTATCACTTCCAATTCTAACTGGATAGTTTTTAGAAATGGTAGTTTCATCACCTAATTGCCCACTACTATTTATTCCCCAACTCCATAAAGTCCCATCTTCGCCAATGGCAACTGTATGATTATCTCCTAAAGATATATTTTTAAATTTTCTTAAACTATTTAAACTTATATCTTTATAGTGTGTAATATTTGGATAATAAAGAGCAAGTTCTCTAATATCTAAAGAGCTTAAAGCACTATTATAAATTCTAAGCTCATCTATATTTCCACTAAAGTAGTTACAATCACAACTACCTTGCTTTCCAATATAAAGACTTTCTCCATTTTTGGTATCAATAGCAACTCCACTATGAGTGCTATCTTTGAGTCCATTTATATAAAATGTTAATATATCTTTGGTATCATCTACAACAACACCGATATGAACCCACTGATTTGTGGGAATAGTTGCACTTGATTGTTTTGCATTTACTTGAGTTCCATCAATCCAATATATTAGCTTTCCACTATCATTAATAGCTACTCCATAACCATAAGAGCCTTTCATTAAAACTGTTCTTGTTGTTGTGCCAGTTAAATAAATCCAAGCAGTAATAGTTAATGTTTGATTACTTTCACCAGAAATTGATGAAACTTCTATACTATTATTAGTGCCATTAAAAGTTGCACAGTTATCATATTTACCATTTGTAAAATTGTTATAAACTCCATGATAAAGATTTCCACTACTATCATTTGCATTAGAATTAAAATTATAATAACTAACAATTCCAGAATTAATATCTGCAAACAGTGAAATAGCGATAAAAATAGATATATATAATAAATTTTTCAAAACAAAACTCCAAACAATCAAAATAAATTATTCATTAACTTTTTTAAACTCAATAATATTTATATTGCCTTTACTATCTTTTGAATATATCAACTCTCCTAATGTAGCAATATCACCAAAGTAATCTACACTAAATTTATCAATATATATGCCTTCTGCTTCTACATTTATATCTCCAAGCCACATAGAATCCAAAGTTTTATATGTTTTAGGTTCTATAATTGGTGCTGTAATTGAGATTTTATCACCATCATTTATATTTTTATACTCTTTATCCATTCTTAATTGCCAACCATCATCAAACCAAACTTGTATAAAACTATAAGATATAACTTTTTTATTTTTTTCATCATATATCAAATCTAAAACATGCGCTTCATCATTTAAATCTATTGGAGAACGATATATTTTTATATCTCCAATTGTGTCATACTCAAAAAGTGGAAGTGGAATTCCAGTGCCATTTGACAAATTTACAATATAAAACCATTTTCCATTCCATTTAGAAAATTCATTTAAATTTTTCTCTTCTTCACCAAGTAAAATAAATATTTCTTCCAATATTGCTCCAAAAGATGTTTTAGTAGCTACAATGGAGTTATCTGCTATATCTATACTTCTTGAATTTATAATATTTTTTGTATATTCATGAGATAACTCTAACCAACCATCACTTGTAGATATATCTATATTTTTAGCAATTGATATTAACTTATTTAATGGAGATATAGAAATACCATAAGAGCCACTTCTTGTGCCATCTGTTTTAGAGTAAATAACCATTTTTTCAAAATTACTATTTATCTTTTTTAATTCATCTTTTAATTGACTATTAGCTGTTTTTGTATTAAGTATTTGAATTGTATCTTTTAAATCAACACTAACACCATCTTCATTACCTTTAACTGCTCCAAATTTTTGTCCATTTTCAACAGCAAAAGCTAAATTATTTAACTCATCTTGAGAACTTTTTAATTTATCCAATATAAGAGATGTAGCACTATTTATGGATTTATCCAACTCATCATAATGGCTTAAATCCATCATTGAAAGAGTTTTGCCTTTTTTTACAGTTTTATAATTTTTATCATCTACATAATTATCAATTACACTTTTTCCAAAACTTTCTAAATCAATATCTTTTGAAAATTGTTGAATTAAAAATTCCCAATTCCAACCATGTCCTGGTTCTGTCTCTTCTGAAGCAATTAAATATTTTGTATATGGTTTTAAAATAGTTGCAACTTCATAATTTGCCATTAAACATGCATCAAAACCTATCATATCAAAACTCATATCAGCTCTTTTAAAAGCAATTTCAATTTCTTCAATTGTCAATTTATCTTTAAAATTATTATCATCTCCATATCCAAAATATGCTCCACCATGATTCCAAAATATGATAGTTTTGCTTTTATAATCATCAAAATTTTTTAACTCTTTTAGTAAAGTTGTAAGTGTATTTATTTCTCCCATATTTAGTTTTTCATCACTAAATAGATATTTATCATCACCAAATTTTTTATTTTCACTATCTCTTAATATATCTTCAATTGAAGCAATGTGTAGTCCATTCCAATTTGTAGCTTTTGAACCACCAAAAACAACTATTATTTCTACTGTTTTTTTTTGAGCTTCTGTTAAACTTTTATATCCATCGCTAAGTTCAATTAAATCTTTTGTTGCAGATTTATATGAACTCTCAAGGTCACTTCCAACCATATATAAGATTATTAATTTTTTATTTTTATCTTTTTTTATATCAGAAAAATTGTAATTAAAAGCACTTTTAAAATCTACAATCTCATCTTTTTTTGATGAATTGAGAGCTTTTAACTCTTCATCTATTTTTATATAAAAACCTTCGTTAGGATAAATTATTGATGGATTTTTTATATATCCATTATCTCTATAAACCCAATAAATATTTGAGTAGTTTTCTATTTCTATACTACTTATTTCACTTCCATTTCCAACTATATTCCAACCAATTGGAAGAGCTGATAAATCTATATTATAACTTCTACCAATATTTTCTATTTCTATATCACTATTTGAATAAATCCAAAAAGGCTCACCAGCTTTTGGATATTTAGGAGTTATATACTCTCCATTTTTATATATCCAAATAGCTTTATAATCACCAAATCTTTTCTTATCTCTAATAATCTCATATAGTGGTAAATTTACTAAATTCCAACCTTTTTTAAGTTGAATATTTACTCGCTTTTTTGTATTATTTATATCTATTTCTATATAACTTTTATCTGCAACATCTTTTGCAAACTCATTTAAATCAAACCCAAATAAAAAATTAATAAATATAAAAAAAATTGATAAATATCTCATTTACTCTCTTTAATAGTTTGTAACATCAATTTTATATTATCTTTTGAATTTTCTTGTTTTAGTAACTCATTAAACACTTTTATAGTTTCATCTCTATTTTCTATATTTTTTGACATATAATCTATCATCTTATTTTTTATCGTATTTGACTCTTCTGTCAAAACTTTTGATTTTATAATTTCATAACTTTCACTACTATTATTATATTTAGATACAGAGTTTAAAATAGCACTTTTTATAATAGTTGAACTCTCATTTTGCAAACCACTATTTAATAAATTTTGACTTTCTACACTTTTTAACTCACCCAATGCTTCATATGAAACTTTTTTTATATCTTCACTATCGCTCTTTACAAATTTTGATAAACTTTCTACAAATTGACTATTTCTTGTATTTGAAATAGCATAAATTGTATTTACTAATTCAGATTGATTTGAAGTTGAAGTTAATTTTTCATCTAAAAACTTATAAATATTATCTTTATGTTCAATATTTTTACTCATAATTCCCAAAGCCATAATTGTGCTTCCAGATTTTTCAACTCCATTTGTATCTGCTTTTGATGTGTTATTATAAATTGCAAACATTTTATTTATAGTCTCTTTTGTTGGATTTTTAATCCCACCCAAAGCTATTGCAGACCTAACACTATCAATATGATTAAAGTTAGTTCCATCTAAAATTTTTAAAAGCGATTTTTGAGCTTTGTCAGAACCACTCAATTCCAAAATATGAATGAGAGTTAAATTTAAATTATCACTTTCTCTATTAGATATTAATTTTTCTATCTCTTCTAAATATTCTGGAAAAAGTGTCAAAAATTCAGCTATTTCAGCTTCAATTGCCATTAAATTTTTATTATTATCTAAAGCATATTTTAATTTTGAAATTAAATCAAAAATATCTACTTTACTATTTTTAATATTAACTTTTTTAATATCTAACTCTCTCTGTTTATGATATGAAATATCTGCTTTTTTTTCATTTTGAAACTCTTTTACAAACTCTTCAAAAGTTATATTTTTAAATATTTCAAAACTATTAAAATTACTATCATGTTTAGTTATTTTTAAATATGCAAAATTTTCAAAATTTGAGTTTAAAAAAGCTCCATCTATTTTTCCATTCTCTTCCAATTTAAATTCAGAAATCCAATTTTTATTCTCATCTATTTTAATAGTTGTTAAAGATTTAGATATTTTAAGTTTTGTATTAAATAAAAAGTTTTTACTATTATCTTTTGTATAATCCAATTTTTTTCGTGAAATAGTATTAAAATCTCTCAAATATTCAGCAATATATTCACCCACATAATCTTTTTCTTTTACTTTATATAAGTTATCCATTTGCACAGTTGTTTCAAAATTCCTAATAACTTTTTCTAATAATATAGTATCTTCGTTTGATAAAGAGTTTGGAAAAATAAACTCCAACATGTTTCCATTTTTATTTAAAATTGCTAAAAATGGTTTTGATAAAAGTTTTGCATAATCACTATCTTTGAAACCATTTGAAACATAATCTAAAGAGCTTAATTCAAAACCAACTTTTACATTTGTGCTATTTATATCAAAAACTCTAAAAAGTAAATTTCCATCAAGCTCTAATAGATAACTAATTTCACTATTTTTTATAAATTTAGTTTTGAGAGAAAACTCATAAATTTGATTTTTCTCTCTATTCCAGCTATATAAACTATTTTGATTTTGTTGGTGGTTATAAATAAAATAACCACCAATTAAAAGTATAAGAGTTACAAAAAAGTATAAATATCTCTTCATGAGTATTAGTTTTTAATATCTCCTTCTCCCAAAACTTTATTAAATAGATTAGAATTTGAGCTATATCCAGACCACGAAGTAATTCCAGCTGAAGCACTCCAATCTGCACAACCAAGCCATTTAGCACATACTCCACCAGAAACATAAGCACTAATAGAACCTTTGACTGTTTCTATCTCTTGGTCAAGTTTAATAGATGATTTGTAATATGTATAACCACTTCCAGCTTTGCTACTATCAAAAATATTTGTAAATGATGAAGGTGTTTTATAATTTACAAATGGCTCTAAAGAACCACTAATTCCAGCACTTGCTTGAAGCTTACCAACACCAATATTTATTTCTCTACCAATATAAGCTCTTGCACTTACAGAGCTATCAATTTCAGGAGTTGCCATAAATTCAACTTGAGCTGTTGGAATTATTGTAGATTTTAATCCCATACTTACACTACCTTCAGAAGCAATACCAACTCCAACTGGAACAATTGAAACCATAAATTGAAACTCTCTATCTACAAATGTTTTTTTAAATAAAACTTTTTGTAACTCCATAGTTGAGCTTGTTCCATCAAGATGATGGACTGTATAACCTGTTAGTTGTGTAGTTGTCTCATTTTTTATAGCTTTTGTAGTTTTATCAAGTTTTGAGTAGCTATGATTTGATAAAACTCCACCTTCCCAATTTGCAATTTTAGTTGCTTTTAAACCTATTTGAATTGATTGATAACTCTCTTTTTGATTATTAAAGTTATCTATCATTACATTTGTTGTTGAACCAACCCAATCATTAATAACTGATTTGTCATAGTTTTTATTAAAGTTTGCAATAGTTGAAATAATTCCCCTTGTTTGAAGAGTATCATTATAGTAGAGTGTAATATCTTTTGTAATTGAATTTGTATCTGTATATTCTACAACCTCATCTTCACTTAAAGTAATTCTAAGCTTACTATCTAAATGTTTATAACCATTTATAACATTTTCACTCTTAATTACACTCTCTTTTAATTTAGCCAAAATATCTTCAGAAACTACAAATTCAGCATATAAGTAGTGTTTGCTCTCTTCATAAATCTCATTATCTTTTAATTCTGCTCTTTCTGGAATTTTAACTAAATAGTTTTTTTGGAAACTATTTTGAGTGCTATCCCAAATATCTATTTTATGACACTCATCACCAATTTCAAGACAAGCTGATAAATATGTATCTGTTAATTTTTCTCTATCTTTAATTTCTACACTAAATGTTCCACCAATTAAATATTCACTAAAAGTGTAATTTTCATCTGTAATTAATATAGAGTTGTGAGATTTTTCTAAAATATAATCTGAAATATTTAAAGCATTAGTAATAATGGCTTTATCGTAATTGTAATCAAATGCTACAACCAAATTTGAATCTGTTTTTACAATATCAAAGTTATTATTATCATTTTCATTACTCTCTTTATAACTCTCACTTGGGTCTATAATCGCATATACAATATAATCAGTTAATGCTGATACATTAGAAGGTATTTTTGCTTTTAAATTATATTTATGCTCACCAGCTTCTATATCAATTTTATTAGTTTGAACACTATATTTTAATCTATTTTTATCATCTAAAATTGATTGAAGTTCAACTTTATCATCACCATCTTTTTTTTCTACAAAAACAAGACTAACTCCAACTCCTCTTGCTTCATTTTTGGCATCAATTACTAACTCTGTTTCAAAATCCATATCTATTAAAGGTTCTGTTGTAACTAATGACATTCCTTTTGGAATAAAATTATTTTCAATATCTTTTAAGTTCTGAATATTAATATCTTCTGTTCCTGAATATAGCCAAAAACCTTCACCAGCTTTTATATCATCAAAAGTTTGATTATCTTTTTTAGAAAAAAGCCAACCACTTTTGTTATCATATTTCCAAACAGCTCCTATTTTATCATCTGTATTAAATATAGAAGATAGTTTAATATCACCAATTGCACCAAGCAAATTCCAACCATTTGAAATTGATAAAAGCTCATTAACATCTGATTTATCAATTTTTACAGTTCCATCTTCACTACCTAAAATCCAAAAACCTTGTCCAGCTTTAATAGTTACAAGGTCTCCAATATCACCATTTAAATCTGTAATATTATTAAAAACCTTCCAAGATGCTTTGCCATTAAAATTATCATATAGATAAACTTGTTTAACTAATGTAGAATTTAACTCACTTTTTACATCAATATCACACTTTGCACCAACTAATTTCCAATTATTTGTTACATCTATTGTTTGTGCATTCAATAGTGCAACAGATACCAATAACCCAGCAAATATAGATTTACCATTTAACATATCTCACCTCCATTATTTAAGCATAGCTTAATTTTTTGATATTTTTGATATTAACTAATATTATGTTAAATATAAGTTAAAAATGGTTTTAAAAAAGTTTTTAAGTTTTAAAAGTTACTTAATGATTATACTCTAACTTAAAAGATAGCTATATTTTGCTACAATAAAAACATAACAAATTAATATAGCGAGTGGAAATGGAAGGTTTTATACTAATTTTAACAATTGCTTCTATTATTATGTTTTCTCCAATTTTATCAAAGATTTTTAATACTCCTGTTGTTGTAATTGAAATTTTTTTGGGAATGTTAGCTGGTTTTTTTGGTTTTTTATATTATGACCCAATACTAAAAGTTATTGCAAAGTTTGGTTTTTTATATCTTATGTTTTTGGCTGGATTGGAAATAAATCTTAAACTTGTGCAAACTATTAAAAAAGAGTTATCATTTAATGTGGCCTTATACTTCTTTTCTCTTTATGTAGTAGCTTTTATTATTTGCCATATATTTAATTTAAATATAGTCTATTTTGTGGCACTTCCAATATTTTCACTTGGAATGCTTGTGATGCTTATTAAAGAGTATGGAAAAGATGAAAAGTGGTTAAATTTAGCACTTTCAATTGGTGTTGTAGGTGAAATAATTAGTATTTTAGCTTTAACTATGCTTAGTGGTTGGATTGAGTTTGGCTTTAGCTCTGGACTTTATAAATCTATATTTACAATCTTTATTGTATTAGCAATTGGAATTTTAGTTTTAAAGATTTTTCAGCTTATATTTTGGTGGTATCCAGAGTTTAAAAAATATATAATTCCAGATATTGACAGATTAGACCAAGATATTAGATTTTCAATTTCGCTATTTTTTATATTAGTTGCAACTATGATGTATCTAAAAATAGATTTAGCTTTGGGTGCATTTTTGGCTGGTGTGTTTTTGAAACTCTATTTTCATCAAAAAGAAGAGTTAATAGAAAAGTTAGCATCTTTTGGATTTGGATTTTTTGCTCCAATATTTTTCATTTATACTGGTTCAACTGTAAAAATAGATATGATAGATTTAGAAATATTAGAACATGCTATGTTAATTATTTTAGCAATTATTACAATTAGATTGGTTAGCTCTTTTGTGGCATTTTATAAATATTTAAGAGTTAAAAAGACAATTCTTTTTGCATTAAGCGATTCTATGCCTCTTACATTTATTGTAGCTATAGCGATAGTTGCATATAATAGTGAAATGATTTCGGAGCGAGAATATTTTGCATTTATTATTGCAAGTATGATTGATGGATTATTACTTATGATTGTTATTAGAAAATTATATACTTGGTTTTTTAGAAATTCATTAGAGAAGTGAAGTTAAATGAATATTAATGAAGTTTTGCAAATAGCTATAAATTTACATAATAGTGCTAAATTAGAAGAAGCTAAAAAGTTATATTTAGAAGTTTTGGCTATTGATAAATTTAATGTAGATGCTTTGTATCTGCTTGGTGCTTTACAAGTTGCTAAAGCTGATTATGTCAATGGAGTTGTATTACTTGAGCAATCATTAAAGATACATAAAAAAAATATTCATGCTTTAATAAATTTAGCTCATGGTTATGAAGGTTTAAAAGAGTTTGATAAAGCATATAATACATATTTACAAGTTATAAAATATAGCGATAAAGAGTATAATTATGTGGCATATAATCAATTAGGAATGATAGCTCAAGCTTATAAGTTGGATTTAAATCTTGCAAAGAGATACTATTTAGAAGCTATTAAATTAAATTCAAATTCTGTTGAGTCTTTGAATAATTTAGGTTTTATATTAAGAGAGTTAAAAGAGCCAAAAGAGTCTATTAAACATCTCAAAAAAGCAATTTCTATAAATCCAAATTTTGCTGAAGCTCATAATAATTTAGCTTTAGCACAACGAGATATTGGTGAATTTGATGAAGCTATAAAATCTCATATAAATGGCATGGATGCAGATTTTAGTTGTTTCAAAAATATTTTATCTCTTGCTATCTTATATTTAACATTGAGAGATTATAAAAATGGTTGGAAATATTACTATTATAGAGATATTCAAGCTCCAAGATATGATATTGATTTCAAATTTCCAGCTGATTTATCAAACAAAAGAGTGTTATTAAAAGTAGAACAAGGAATTGGTGATGAGCTATTTTTTTTAAGATTTGTAAAAGAGTTAAAATTAAGAGGAGCTTTTGTAACTTATATTAGTTCTGAAAATTTAAAACCTGTTTTGGAATACTCAAAAGAGATAGATTTAGAACCCAAAGGCATTTATGATTATGAGCTATTTATTGGAGATTTGCCACTATTTTTAGGGATTGATAAAGAATTAGAACCATTTAAAATTGAGCCAAATATTGAAATTTATAATAAATATAAATTGGAGTTAAATAATATTAGTAATAAACCAAAAATAGCTATTACATATAGAGCTGGCAGATTAGCATTTGGCAAACTTTACAAAAATATTGATTTAAAAATTTTTGCTAAACTATTTAAGGATTTGGATGTTGAACTTATATTAATACAGCGAGAACCTACACAAAGTGAAATAGAAATTATTCAAAAAATATCAAATAAAAAGGTGTATAACTATTCACATTTAAATAATAATTTAGAAGAGATGGTTGGACTACTTTTTGCTATAGATAATTATATATCTGTGAGTAATACAAATTTACATCTGTTAGCAGGTTTAGAAAATAGAAAAGCAGAAGTTTTAGTTCCATTTTTTCCAGAGTGGAGATGGCAACTACAAGAGAGTTCTAAATGGTTTCCAAACTTTAATATATATAGAGAAGATGAAAAAAAAGGTTTTGATAAAGCTGTTTTAGAATTAAAAGATAGATTAAAGGCTTTTTAATGATTAAAATTTTTATAGGATATGATGAGAGAGAAGCAGTTGCTTTTAATGTGTTAGCACACAGTATAAATATTAGAAGTAGTGAGCCAGTTAGCATTACTCCACTTATGTTATCACAACTCAAAAAAGTTTTTAGTAGAGAAAAAAATTCACTTCAATCAACTGATTTCTCGTTTAGTAGGTTTTTGACTCCATATCTTAGTGATTATGAAGGTTGGTCAATTTTTATGGATTGTGATATGATAGTTTTAGATGATATTGTAAATCTGTGGAATTTAAGAGATGATAAATATGCCCTAATGTGTATAAAACATAACCATGTTCCAAAAGAAGATATAAAATTTTTAAATGCTCCTCAAACAAAATATGAGAAAAAAAATTGGTCAAGTGTTATGCTATTTAATAATGCAAAATGTAAGGCTTTAACTCCAGACTATGTAAATAGTGCAACAGGTTTAGAACTTCATCAATTTAAATGGTTAGATGATGATAATTTAATTGGAGAAATTCCAAACAAGTGGAACCATTTAGTAGGATATGATGAGCCGAGAAAAGATGCTTCATTAGTCCATTACACAATTGGTGGTCCATATTTCAAAGAGTATAGAGATTGTGAATATGCTTTGGAGTGGTTTATCGAAAAAGAGAAAATGCTAAATGTAGCACAAAGGAGTTAAAATGTATTCAAAAGATAATCCAAGTCCAAAATATTTAGAAAATTTGGAAATGTATAAACAGATGCACATTGATGGCGAAAAAAATTTAAATATCAAAGCTGAAGATACATTTAATGGGCAATCGCTTTTTCCTCAATTGGAGCGAATAAATGGTTTAAGAGTTAGAACAAATGCTAAAAGTTTGCTTGATTATGGTAGTGGTAAAGGGCTTTTGTGGCAAGAAAATATTAGATTAGATGTGAAAAATGTTGGCTCACTTACTACAAAAGAGTTTTTAAAACTTGATGAGGTGAAATGTTATGACCCAGCATTTAAGCCATTTAGTGAGTATCCAACACAAAGTTATGATGGTGTGATTTGTATAGATGTTTTAGAGCATATTCCAGAGTTTGATATTTTTTGGTTTGTTGGAGAGCTTTTTAAATTTTCAGATAAATTTGTGTATGCAAATATTGCTTGTTATCCAGCTAAAAAACATCTTCCAAACGGTGAAAATGCACACTGCACAATAAAAGATTCGGATTGGTGGGTTGATATTTTCAAACAACACAGCAGTTCAAAACCTAATATTAAATGGGAAATTTGGGTGCAATTTGTAGTTAATGAAGTGATAAAAGAGCAAAGAGTTGCTAACTTTTAAATTTATATTAATCCATGTTTTTGTAAAGAGTAGATTGAATTATGCTCTTTTTTTATAAGAAATAGTTTTTCATTCATATTTAAAGAGCTGTCTCTTTTTAACTTTTCAATATTTCTATTGTGATTTATGATTTTTAATATTTTAATTTGCTCTTTTAGTTCATTTTCAGAAAGTGGAATGATATTCTCATTAAGTATAATTTCTCTAATGGCTTTTGAGTTTAAATCTTCAATTTTTAGTAGTTCAAACTCATGAGAGTGTTTTATAAAAGCTTCACTATCTATAAATTCTAAGACAAAATCAAAATATTTAGGGTATTCTATTATCGTTTTTATAACTCTAAGCTCTGCTAAATCTAGATTTTTATTATAGTTTGTTATATTTTGTTTAGGTTTATTACTAAATTTAATAATTTTACTATTTATCATGAGTTTGTTTGAGAGATAAGTTTGATACTCTTCTTGTAATATTGGAGATAAACTGTTTAAAAAAGTTAAAGCTTCTTTGAATGCTAACTCTTTTTGTTCTGGTATTTTGATATTGTATTGATTTAAAATAAAATCCAATATAAATTTTGCAAAAGGTGTTGGTGAAAAAAGTAGCTCTTCTAACTCTTTTGTTTTATTATTTAAAACCATATCAGCTGGGTCAAGACCATCTCTAAATATTACAACACCTCCATTAAAAGAGTGATTTAATAAAAGTTTTGATGCTCTAATTCCTGCATTTAATCCAGCATTATCACCATCATAAGCCAATATAACTTTTAAATCTGATTTTGAAAGTTGTGGTAGATGTTCTGTTGTTAGAGCTGTTCCAAGAGTTGCCACAACATTTTTAAATCCAGCTTGATGAAGCATTATCACATCTAAATATCCTTCTGTTACTATTATCTCTTTCTTTTTAAAAATTTCATCTTTTGCTAAATTAAAAGCATAAAATATTTTTGATTTATTAAATAGTTTTGTTTGAGGTGAGTTTAAATATTTAGCTGGATGATTTGAAATTGTCCTTCCTCCAAAACCAATTATATTACCATTTGATGATTTAATTGGAAAGATTATTCGCTCAATAAATCTTGAATATAATCTACCAAATTCATCATTTCCAATAACTCCAAGTTCGATAGCTTCATCAGTTGAAAGATTAGAAATAGTCAAAAAATCTAATAACTCTTTACTACTTCCAGCATAACCAAGCTCAAATTTTTCTATTGTAGAAGTAAAAAGCCCACGATTTTTGAGATACTCTTTTGCTATCTCATTTTTTTCTAATTTAGATTTAAAAAATTGATTTACAACTTCAAGTAGCTTTGTATTTACTTTTTTAAACTCTTTATTGCTATATTCTAACTGAAAATTATATTTTGTAGCCACTTTTTCAATAGCTTCTGGATAACTAATTTTTTCTATCTCTTTGACAAAATTTATACCATCTCCACCAACTCCACAACCAAAACAGTGATAAATATTTTTTGATGGACTTGCTACAAAGCTTGGAGTGTTTTCAGAGTGAAATGGACAACACCCTTTATAATTTGCTCCACTTTTTTTTAACTCCACATAATCAGAAACAATATCTACAATATTTACTATATTTTTTAAATGCTCTATTGAATGCTGTTCTATCATTTAATCAAACTCTTTATAAGCTCTACAAAAGTTGGGTTTAGGAATGTCAAAGCGATAATATTTAAACCTATTAAAACTTTTATAAGTAGAGTTTGTTTATCAATTTTATGTTCTACTAATCCTATTTTAAACTCTAATTCTTGTTTAACATTGTCAATTTTAAAGTTTAACTCTTCAATTTTATGCTCTAACTCTTGTTTGACATTTATTAGAAACTCATTAGTTACAAGCTCTTTTTTTAACTCTTCTTTGAGTTCAGTTTTTATCAGTAGTTTTTTTTCATTTATTTGCTCTTTTACTTTGTCATCAATAGCTTGAATTGACTCTTCTATCGCTTTTGCAAAAATTTCACTTTTTGCTCTATCTCTAAAAACTTCTTCTAAGAGATTATATACATTTCGTGGTAATTGATAAACCATTAGAAACTCCTAATTTTTTTTATATTGTATCCAAAACTATTTTAGAGATATTTTTAGCTTATAAAATTATTAAAAATTATGTTATAATATTTGAAAACGAAGGATTTAATCATGAGTGCATTAAGAGAATTAATACATTATAGTTATGCTGATTATAAATCGTGGGATGGAGATTGGGAGTTAATAAAAGGTTATCCGTGTGCTATGTCACCAGCACCTATAATAAAACATCAAACTATTGGAAGTAGGATTATAACACTTTTATCAAATCAAATAGAAGATTGTGAAAGATGTATAGTAACTTCAGAAATTGATTATAAAATATCAGATGATACAGTTTTAAGACCTGATGTAGTATTGATTTGCGATGAACCAAATGAAGCATATATTACAAAAGCACCAGAGATTATAGTTGAAATTATTAGCAAATCAACTGCCAAAAAAGATGAAAAATATAAGTTTGAAATATATGAACAAGAAAAAGTAAATTACTATGTTATAGTATATCCAGATGAATTAATAGCAAAGATTTATAAATTAAAAGATGGCAAATATGATAAAGAGGGCGATTTTTTTAATCAAAAATATCTATTTGAAAATACAACATGCAAACCTGAATTAGATTTTGAAAAGCTTTTTAAAAAGTTTAGAAGTTAGTTAAACTTTTTATAAGCTCTTTTAAATTATTTTTTATTTCACAAACAAATCCAAAGTTTTGAGTAAAACTAAAACAACTCCAGCTCCACCGATATACCATTTCATAGTTGTTATGATAGTTTGTTGCATTTTGACTTGAGACTGTTCAAATTTTGTTTCAAGATTTGCAAACCTTGTTTCAAGTTGTCCCATTCTTTTTTCAAATTTTATTTCGAGGTCTCCTATTCTTTTTTCAAAATCAGCTTTCATTTCTAATTGTGAAAGTTCAAATTTGCCTTCTAATCCTGTGAATTTTGTTTCCAAAGCTTTTACACTTTCAACAGTTTCATCTAACTTTTGGTCTAAATGGTTTATGTGATTATATTGACTTTTTAATAGTAAAGTATTTATATCTTCTTGAGTTAATCCTTTTCCTTGACTAAATTTTTCTTCAATCTCTTTAACTTTTGGTGAAATCATTTCAATTAGAATAGCATCTACTTTGGTTTTATTCATCTTTAATCCTTTATTTAATCAAACTTTTTATAAGCTCTACAAAAGTTGGGTTTAGAAATGTGAGTGCTATAACATTTATTCCAATCAAAACTTTTACAAGTAAGCCAATTTTATCGATTTTAAATTCTAACTCTTGTTTGACACTATTTATATTAAACTCTAACTCTTGTTTGACATTTATTAGAAACTCATTAGTTACAAGCTCTTTTTTTAACTCTTCTTTGAGTTCAGTTTTTATTAGTAGTTTTTTTTCATTTATTTGTTCTTTTGCTTTGTCATCAATAGCTTGAATTGACTCTTCTATTGCTTTTGCAAAGATTTCGCTTTTTGTTTTATCTTTAAAAGCTTCTTCTAATAAATTATATACATTTCTTGGTAGTTGATAAACCATCTTTAACTCCTTAAATTTTTACCTCATTTTTTATAATATCAAAAAGAATTTCTTCATTAATCATTTCTATTTCAGATTTATCATAAATGATTAATAAATAGATAGTTTCTAAATGATATATGTAATAATAAACACGATATCCTGAACTTTTACCTTTTGATTTATCACTGTTTTTCAATCTTATTTTATAAATACTATTTTTAATTGAAATAGCATTTTGATGAATTGTATTAAAACTTTCTATAAAATGAATTAAATCATTTTTAATATTTTTATATTTTTTTGATAGGCTTTTAACCTCTTTATCAAAAGTTTCCGTAGTTTCAAAGTTCATCTAAAAGCTTTGAAATTGGATTTGTTCTGTTCTGCTTGACATCATCTATTGATTGTTGAAGTTTCATAGCTATCATATACTCTTTTGAATATTGATAGTTTTTTACCAATCTATAAACTACATCTTTTATATTATTTGTTGAGAAGTCTTTTTTCAAATTTTCAATGAGAGAGTCATCTAAATCTATTACTAACTGCATCTTTCAATCCTTTTAATCAATTTATGGATTGTATCAAAGATTATTTATAGATTTATTTAAAAGTTTATTTAAGTAGTTTTTAGAAGGAGAAAGAGGCGAGGAAAGCCTCTTTGGGAGAAATTATTTTGTTTCTGGAGCAAACCAGTTAGTTACTACAGTTCCAGTTTTTGGAGTTGTAGCTAACATCTGAGTTATGATAGCATTATATGATTGTCCCGAAGCATTTGCACCTGTTAAGAAATTTGCATCTACATAACCAGCTGTAAATCCTGATTGTGTTAAGAATTGGCTCATAGTGTTACCACTTGGAACTGTTTCAGTTGATGCAAGCTCATTACACATTGTAAGAACTGGTGTTTGAGCAGGTGAGAATTGAGATGCTGTTGCTGGCTTCTCATTGTTATCATAAATAACTAATTGAGCTCTCATACATCCAAGGTAATTTGTAATTGTAGCTGCTTTATTTGCAGCTGCAGCTGCCTCTGTATAAGTTACACCACTATAATAATCTTTTCCATTATTTACAACAGTTAATGCCGAAGCAGTTGTAGCAGTTGTAGCATTTATACTACCGTTAATATCAATAAGATGTCTTTTTAATGGTTGAGTAATTAATACTTGAGAGTTAGCAAAGTTTGAAGATTCGCCATATGTTGCATAGAAACCTTTTACATCTGCTAAACCAACATCTAGAGCATTATATGCTGAAGACGCATTTGTATCTGTTAAACTACCAGTCCAGTTAACATCTGTATTATTTACAGTTGTTGCTGAATATGTAACAATATTACTTAAACCAGCTTGTAAAGCAGTTGCTGCCTCACCCTCTAACCAAAAAATTGGTAATTTTGAGAAACCAGAAATTGTAGTTGGGTCAACAATCATATCTTTACCATTTACAGTATCTGTAATTCTTGCATAACCAAATAAATTATCATGTTCGCTTCCAGCATTTAAACCAAATGTAAAAGAACCAGTGTTAGATTTTGCATAAGTTGATGGAAGTTTCCCAGTTGAACCAACAGTAACTACTTGATTAGTTTGAACTTGGTCATTTGCATGATTTGCGATTACACCATTACTAAAAATTGGTGTTGTTGTGATATTTCTTGGGATTTTTGCAACTGTTGCATAGTCTTGTCTCAATGCATCGTGTTGGCTGTGGTATCCGTTATCTACTGTTGCCATTGTATAAAGAACAATGTATCCAAAGTTAGCATCAGCTGAAGAGAATGTTGTACTCATTGGAGTTGTAGTTGATGCCATAGACTCTACACCATTTACGATTGTTGGTAATGAACCATCCGTTCCACTTACAGTGATAACTCCATTAGCCTCAGAAATTTTGAATTCAGAAACATCGTTTTTTGATAAATAGATGTTAAAGTCTTTGATTTCATGAGAATCTTTACCATCATAAATAACTGCTTTTACAACTGTAGCATTAGAATCATTTTTATTTACAACCTTGATTGTTGTTTCCCAACCACTACCAGCAAAAAATGCAGGATAAATTAGATGCTGACCAGCAGCCATCGCACTACTTGCAGCTATTGCAGAAGCTGCTACCACTGAAACTATTTTTTTAGTCATATAGACTCCTTTACCTTGTTTAAATTTTTGCAAAAATTTACATTCTGGACTTACATAAGAGTAATCTTACTGCCAAGCTATGTAATTTTTAGCTTTTCGAGCATAAGTATATCAAAAAAAAATTAAAATGTAGCTAATAGTAATAAAAATTTATCATAACTATCGGTTTTTTTGGGGGAAAAGATTGGATTTTTTTTAGTTTTTATTAAAACATCAACTCTCAATTTTGTAATCTCTTAAAAGCTTATTGATAAAATTTATACTAAGAGAATAATTTTAGTTTAGTGAGAGTGTTTTCCTTCTTTATCTAATTTGATATTTAGATATGTTATAAAAACCAATATAACAACTGAAGCTATCGCTAAAATTTCATTACCTTCCATCATATCTCCTTTTAAATATATACATAGATAATGATGTAGCAAAAACCAATGTTGTATTAGCTAAATCATAATTGCCTTGCATAAGCCCATAACTTCCATTTACAAATAATCTCTTGATATATATAATATACTATATTTAATATTAAAAAGTAGTAATTTTAAATTTAGTAGGAAGGAGAGATTAAACTCTCCTATCGTGAAAATTCTAATTATCTAAAATTATATCAAAAAAGTTTGTATACTTTAGAAAATAAAAAGGGGCAATGAAGATGAGATTATCAAAAAGATATATTGAAGTTATAAAAAATATTTCAAAGAGTTTTTTGAAAATGGAGAAGTTTATCTTTTTGGAAGTCGTGTAGATGATAATAAAAAAGGAGGAGATATAAATTTGTATTTTGTAGTGCAAGAACATTCAAATCTTTTTGAAAAAAAGATAAAATTTTTATCAAGAGTAAAAAGAGAGTTAGGTGAGCAAAAAATAGATATAGTTTTTAATAGTGATAATTCAAGACTTATAGAAAAGGAAGCAATAAAATGGGGAATAAAACTTTAGTTTATAGACAGAAAGTTATAGATAATTTAAATGAGAGTTATAAACATTTTTTAAGACTTGAAAATGGTTTTGAAGCTTTAAAAAAATATTATAATTTTCCAATAAACATGAATGATTTTAAAATGATATTAGAAAGTATAGAACATTTAGCTTATAGCGACCAAATAATTTACAGATTTTCAAAACTTCAAGATTGTATGGGAGCAAAACTTTTTAAATCAGTTCTCTTATATCAAGGTGAAAATATAAATAAACCTTTTTTAGATATTTTAAATCAGCTTGAAACAATAGATATTATTAATGTAGATGATTGGTTTGAATTAAGAGACCTTAGAAACGAGATAGCACACAATTATGAAGATAACGACGAAATAGTAATAAATATTTTAAACTTAATTTATAAGCTAAAAAGCGATTTAAAAGATATTTTAGATAGTGTTAATAAGTTGATTTAAATCTATATGAATTATATAATTTCAAAATTGAATAAGGAGAAAAAAATGAATAAAACAAAAGTAGATGATATGCTATTGGAAATGATAACTCCAAAAGTTAAAGAGATAGAAGAAAAATTTGGAAAAGGGCAAGGACTAACTCAAGAAGACATTAATACACTTCTATTAAAAAGTCAATACAATCATATAAATCATTTAGACCAAAAATTAAATGAAGTTACAGATAGTGTAAAAAGTTTAGAGAATAAATTTGAAGCACAAAAACGAGATGTTGATAATAAAATGGAGTCTATCAAGCGAGATGTTGATAATAAAATGGAGTCTATCAAGCGAGATGTTGATAATAAAATGGAGTCTATCAAACGAGATGTAGATAATAAAATCAAAGAGTTAGATGGAAAATTTGAAAAAAGATTTGGTGATTTAGAGTTGAAATTTGAAAAAAGATTTGGTGATTTGGAGTTAAAATTTGAAAAAAGATTTGGTGATTTAGAAATAAAATTTGCAAGTTTAGAAACAAAATTTGAGCAATCTCAAGTAAAAATGCAACAGACAATCATAACAACAATGAAGTGGTATATTGGAGGAGCTGGAATTGTGCTTGTAGTTTTAAAAGCTTTGGATTTATTTATAAAGTAGAATAGAAACTTTTAGCAAATAAAATAGCACTTTCTATACTTTTAGTTGGTGAGACATAGTAGTTTATGTTTTTTGGAAGGGCTTTTGCACTACTTTCTCCTATCACAACAGCAATAAAACTTTTATGCCAACTATAATTTTCAAAAAAACATTTAATAGTAGATGGAGATGAAAATATTATAATAGAGTTTTCTTCTAAATTTTCGATTTTTGCTTTTGCACATTTAGTTTCATAAACTATTATGGATTTATAAGGTAGCTCACAAATTACCTCTTTTGCTCTAATAAATAGAGGATTTCTACCATTTAAAATAGATTTTAACTCATTTAAAAAATTTATTCCATAACCACTTTCTGAAATATAAAAAACTTTTCCACCAAGCTCTTTTACTTTTTTTGAGGTGGCTTCTCCAATTACAACGGTATCTAAATTTTTCCATTCACTATTTAATCGATTTATCGCTTTTACACTATTTTGAGATGTAAAGATAAGAGTATCAAAACCTCTTAAATTTACATCTTTATCTAAATAGTTAATTTCTAAAAGCTCTAAATTTATGACTCCATCAAACTCTTTTTTTGAGCCTGTTAGATAAATCATTCCCACTCTATCGTTGCTGGTGGTTTTGAAGATATATCATAAACTACTCTATTAATTCCATCAACTTCATTTATAATTCGCCTTGAAATATGCTCCAAAATATCAAATGAAATATGTGCGAAGTTTGCTGTCATTCCATCTCTACTCTCAACAATTCTTAGAGCTATTGCATTTTCATAAGTTCGATTATCACCCATAACACCTACACTATTTACATTTAGTAATACTGCGAAACTTTGCCAAACTTTATTATAATAGCCATTTGCTTTTATCTCTTCTAAAAGTATGCTATCTGCTTTTTTGAGTAGATTTAAAGAGTCACTCTTTACTTCTCCCATAATTCTAATAGCAAGTCCAGGTCCTGGGAATGGCTGTCTATATACTAAATCACTTGGCAACCCTAACTCTAATCCTAAAACTCTAACTTCATCTTTAAATAGTTCTCGTAGTGGCTCAATCAATTCAAATTTCATATTTTCTGGCAAACCACCAACATTATGATGAGATTTAATAGTTTTACTTGGTCCTTTTACTGAAACCGATTCTATTACATCTGGATATAGTGTTCCTTGTGCTAAATATTTTGCATCTGCATATTTATTAGCTTCTTCTTCAAAAACCTCTATAAAAACTTTACCAATAATTTTTCGTTTCTGCTCTGGCTCTGTGATACCTTCTAAAGCTTTTAAAAATTTATCTTTTGCATCTACTACAACTAACTCTGTTGATAACATATTTTTAAAAATATACTCAACTTTCTCTTTTTCTCCACTTCGTAAAAGTCCATTATCAACAAAGATTGGAATTAACTGTTTTCCTATTGCTTCATTAATTAAAGCTGCTGTTACAGAGCTATCAACACCACCACTTAATGCACATATAACTCTATGAATGCCAACTTTTTCTCTAATTTGTTCTATCTGCTCTTTTGCAAAGTGTGCTATATCCCACTTTTCTTTTATATTGCAAATTTCCCTTGCAAAGTTTTTCAAAATTTTTGAACCATATTCAGAGTGGCTAACTTCTGGGTGAAACTGCACAGCATATATATTTTTTTCAAAATTTGCAACTCCTGCAAATGGTGAATTTTTTGTTTTTGCAATAGCTATAAAACCAAATGGTAACTCTTCAACTTTATCACCATGACTCATCCAAACTATTTGATTATTTGGTGTATCTTTAAATAGTGGAGAGTTATCTATAAATTCTAATTCAGCTTTGCCATATTCTCTATGTTCAGAATAGCATACTTTGCCACTATTTAAATGAGATATTAGTTGCATACCATAACATATTCCTAAAATTGGCAAACCTAAATCAAAAATTTCTCTATTTATCATAGGTGCTTCACTCTCATAAACAGAAGATGGGCTACCTGATAAAATAATACCTTTTGGATTTTTAGCTTTTATAACTTCGATTTTTTCATAAAATGGCACTATTTCACAATAGATTTTTTCTTCTCTCAATCTTCTTGCAATAAGTTGTGTGTATTGACTTCCAAAATCTAATACTATAATAGAACACTCTTTACTCATAGAAATTCCCCTCAAATTTTTAATTAAATTATAGCTAAAAGATTTTCATTTTAATCAATTTTTGAAATTTTTACTAAAACCCCTTTACAAATAAAAAATTATTTGCTATAATTCCATCCTCAAAAGCAAAGTGCGGGAGTAGCTCAGTGGTAGAGTGCAACCTTGCCAAGGTTGATGTCGCGGGTTCGAATCCCGTCTCCCGCTCCATTTTGCCCGGATGGCGGAACTGGTAGACGCGCAGGACTTAAAATCCTGTTCCAGTTTTTGGAGTGCCGGTTCGATTCCGGCTCCGGGCACCACCAAAAACTTTCATAAGTTTAACTGATATAAGTTATCTTATTAGAGTTTTTGGCGACATAGCCAAGTGGTAAGGCAGGAGCCTGCAAAGCTCCCATTCCTCGGTTCAAATCCGAGTGTCGCCTCCAATGCTTTTTGAAAATTCTCTATTTATACAATACATCGGGAGATGGCAGAGTGGTTGAACGCGGCGGTCTTGAAAACCGTTGATGGTGACGAGCTATCCGGGGGTTCGAATCCCTCTCTCCCGGCCACTAAATTTAAAAACTTCAAAGCAAATCAATCTACTTTTTATAAATTTAAATCTTTAATTCAAGGTAATTTTATGAATTTCACAATAGATTCAATAGACAATAGAGCAAGAGCAACAACTATAAAAACTACTAATAGCATAATAGAAACTCCAATATTTATGCCTGTTGGTACGGTTGCAAGTGTAAAAGCATTAGATACTCAAGATATAGAAAATTTACTAAAAGCCAAAATAATTTTAGCAAATACATATCACACATACTTAAGACCAACTGATACATTGATTGCTAAAATGGGTGGATTGCATAAATTTATGGGTTATAGTGGTAGCTTTTTAACTGATAGTGGGGGGTTTCAAGCATTTTCACTAAGTGAGAGTTCAAAAACATTAGATAATGGAGTGGAGTTTAAAAGTCATATTGATGGCTCTAAACATCTATTCACACCTAAAAAAGTTATTGATATTCAATATAATTTAAATAGTGATATTATGATGGTTTTAGATGATTTAATAGCTCTTCCTGCTACAAAAGAGCGAATAAAAGAGTCTGTTTATCGCACTACAAAATGGGCTGTTGAATCTTTGGAATATCATAGAGAAAATCAATTAAATGGTAAGGCATCAAATCAAAATATATTTGCAATAATTCAAGGTGGTATTGATTTTGAATTTAGAAAAATATCAGCAGAGTCGCTATGTATCAATAATTTTGATGGTTTTGCAATTGGTGGGCTTAGTGTTGGTGAAGAGAGCAATGCGATGTATGATACGATAGATTTTACAACTGAATTTATGCCAAAAGATAAACCAAGATATTTAATGGGAGTTGGCACACCACAAGACATATTAGAAGCCATTGAGCGAGGAGTTGATATGTTTGATTGTGTTATGCCGACACGAAATGCAAGAAATGGCACACTATTTACAAGTTTCGGAAGAGTTAATATCAAAAGTGCAAAATATAAATTTGATGAAACTCCAATTGACGAAAAATGTAATTGCCACACTTGCAAAAACTACTCAAAAAGTTATTTAAATCATCTATTTAGAGCAAAAGAACTTACCTTTTATAGACTTGCATCTATTCATAATTTATATTACTATTTAGATTTAGTCAAAAATGCAAGAGAAGCTATTATAAATAAAAATTTTGCCAAATTTAAAGCAAATACTCTTAAAAATTTTCAAAATTGACACTATTTTTTGATACAATAGAAATATTTTTTTAAAGGAGTCAAATTTGATATTTGTTGATGGAGTAGAAGCTTTTAAAAAATATTTTAAAAAAAATAGAGACAGATATATCTCTTTAGTTGAAAATGGACAAAATCCAAAGGCACTATTTATTGGTTGTTCTGATTCGAGAGTTTTACCAGATGTGATTACAAGCACAAAGCCTGGAGATTTATTTGTTGTTAGAAATATTGGTAATATGGTGCCTCCGTATTCGCCTGATAATGATTTTCACGGCACAGCTGCCGCAATTGAGTATGCTGTTTCAGTTTTAAATGTTTCAGATATTATAGTTTGCGGACACTCAAATTGTGGAGCCATTGAGAGTTTATATAAAGAGATAAATTCGCCAGATTTAATTCATGTAAAAAAGTGGCTTGAACTTGGTCAAAAAGCAAAAGAGATAGCAGAAAAACATAAGTTTGTTGATAAAAAAGAGCTTTTAATTCTTACAGAAAGAATTTCTATTCTTAATCAACTCGGAAATTTACTCACATATCCTGCAATTAAGAAAAGAGTTGAAAACGATGAACTATTCTTACATGGTTGGTATTATATTATTGAAGCTGGTGATATAGAGTATTACGATAATGAGTGTTGTGAATTTGTATCTTTTTCTAAACTCAAAAAATAGATTCAAGCAAAAAAGTAATAGAACTCACTCTTTTGCTTTACATTCTGAAAGTTTAAATATAATATTTTTATATTGTGAATTCTCTTTTTTTGCAACAAATGTCATGGTGCCTGTTACAAAATTAAAATTTGTAGAGTTAATTTCTACACCATGACAAATAAGCGATTTGTTTTGATAAAAACTATTTATTAATGTAAAATCTTCATGCTCTTTTGAAACTATTAAAAACTCATAAAGCGATACCAAAATCATAATAGATACCACTATAAATATAATTTTTCGTTGTGCTATTTTTGATAAATTTGTAAAAAATCTCAAAAAAAGAGCTATTAAAAATAGAAAAGCTAAAAGAGCTATAATAAAATTAAACACTTAACAAAGTCCCCTAAGCTGATATGTTATATCTCCTGCTCCAAATCCTATAATCAATCCATTTTCGATTAAATCTATAACTTTATTATCTTTTAAAACTCTTAAATAGTTATCATCTTTTGAAATTTTATCGGCTAAAATTAGATTATAACTCTTAAATAGATTTTCAAAATCTATATATCTCTCTTCTTCTCCAGCACTCCAAACAGGAAGAATAATTAATTTTTTGGTTCCCTTAAAACACTCAATAAACCGTTTTAAATTATCTATTGTTCTTGAATATTTATGTGGTTGCCAAATTGTTACAACCTCATCAAAGCCTTTTAAGTTTGCATAATATAGGAGTGAGCTAAGAGTTACTTCGATTTCTGTTGGATGGTGTGCATAATCATCTATTACAACTTTTGAAATAGATTTTTCAACAATATCAAACCGTTTTTTAATTCCTTTAAAATCTCTAATTCGCTCTCTAATTATCTCAATATCAATTTCTAAATTTGCAGAAAGAATAGCTAAAGATGCATCAATTGCAATGTGATTTCCAAATCCCCAAACATCAAAACTACCTAAATCTTTTAACTCAAATCTTGTATATGGCTCATCATCAATTAAAACATACTCAATATTTTTTATATCTTTTGATGGATATAGTCTAATTGCTTCAATTTCTAAATTTTCCAAAAACTCATCTTCTGCATTTATTACTCTAACTTTTGCTAAATTCAAAAACTCTCTATAAGCATCGTAAAATTTATCCAAATCATAATTATAAAACTCCATGTGTTCTGGTTCTGCATTTGTAACAATTGCACAATATGGATTGCTATTTAAAAAACTACTATCACTTTCATCAGCTTCAAATACCATAATATTTGAGCTATTTGAATATTTCACATTTGAAGATATAGCTTTACTTTCAGCTCCAATTAAAGCAGAACTATCTGTGAAAATTGCTGATAAAATTGCTGTTGTAGTGCTTTTACCATGAGCTCCACAAACTGAAAATACTTTTTTATCATTCAATACAAATGGCAAAAACTCTTTTCTACTATAAACTTTTATCCCTCTATTTTGGGCTTCGATTAACTCTTCATTAGTTGATTTTATTATTGCTGAATGGACAACTATATCTTGATTATTAATTGCATTTTTTGAATGAGGAACAGTTATCTCAATTCCTAATGATTTTAAATTTTTTGTAATAGCACTCTCTTTTATATCCGAACCACTTATTGTATGCCCTTCTAAATGTAAATATTTTGCCAAACCAGATATGCCAATCCCACCAATTCCTATAAAATGTATTCTCATTTTCCACTCCTTTGTTTAAATGCTTTTTATCTTAATTTTTTTAAATCTTCGACTATGAAATCTAAATAACTGTTATCTTCTATAAAAGAGTTTATAAGCTCTTGCTTTAAGTTGTTTTCAATATTTGATATTAATTCAATAATATCATTTTCAAATGGTTCAAGCTTTTGATATATAATACTCCAAACTATCTCTTGGTCTATTCCAAAATATTCATGTGTTATCTGATTTCTAAAATCTACAATTCTTTTATAACTCTTTTCTATTAATTCATCTCTAAGTAAATATTTGGAAGCTTCGCCAATTATCTCAAACTCTCGTATTACACTATCCCATGAAGTGAAATTGTGCAAAAGCTCTTGCACATTAGGAAATCCACTTGCAACTTTTTTTATCTTTTTTATAGCTATAAATATATCGAATATAAAAAGTTCAACTCTTCTATCTACTTTGCTTATATCAAACATAAATAAAATCTTTTTCTATTCTATGTTTTATAAATGTCTTCATGGAGCGAAAAGTGCCAATATCTACATCTCTTTGCAAAGCATCACTTAAAAACTCTTTTGCATGTATCAGTGCAAAACCATCTTTTAAGTCTAATTTCAAGACAGCAATATCAACATCACTTTTATCTGTATCCAAGCCTTTAGCTACACTTCCAAAAATAGCAAACTCTTCTATTCCATATCTCTCTTTTAGAATTGGCTTAAGCTCTTTTAATCTATTTATAATTATTTGATTCATCTATTGCCACTTTGTAAAAAACTTTTTAATCTCTCCATTGCTTCTCTTGTTTTATCTTCACTCTCAACCAATGCAATTCTTACATAATTTGCACCAGCTCCATCTCTTCCCAAAAACGAACCAGCTAAAACTTTCAAATTAAAATCTCTATATAACTCTTTTGTAAATTTCAAATCATCATCTACTTTTAACCAAATATAAAATGTTGTATCTAAAATATCAATATTTAAAATCTCTTTTGCAATTTCAAAATTTCTCACATATTTTGCTCTAATTTCTCTAACATGCTCTTCATCACTCCAAGCAATTTCTGAAGCCATTTGAATTGGCAAAGGAATGGCACACCCAATATAAGTTCTATATCTCATATAATCAAATAAAATTTCACTATCTCCAGCAATAAATCCACTTCTAAGACCAGGTGCTGAACTTCTTTTAGAAATTGAGTTTAAGACTAAAATATTTTTAAATTTGCTATTTCCAACTTTGATGGATGCTTCGAGCAGTGAATTTGGTGGAGTATTCATATATATTTCACTATAACACTCATCATTTATTAAAACAAATCCCATTTCAAGACTCAAATTTACCCATTCACAAAGCTCTTCTAAACTCATACAAGAGCCTGTTGGATTATTTGGTGAATTTAATATAACTAAATTTACACCTTTTAATTTCTCTTTTTCTATTTTTGGTTTAAATCCATTCTCTTTATCTAAATTTAGATGGATAACTTCTGCCCTGCTTGCTATCGCACTCCCTTCATAAATTTGATAAAATGGATTTGGATAAGCCATTTTTGGATTTTCTTTATCAAAAAGTAGAAATTGTGGAAAATTAAATAGCACTTCTCTTGTGCCAAGAGTTGGAATTATTTGAGTATTATCTAAGCTGATTTTAAATCTATTTTTTACAAATTTAATCATAGAGTCTCTTAAAATATCTTCTCCAGCACTTTTTGGGTATTTATTTAGTAAATTTGTTGTCTCTTTTAGACGATTTTGTATAAATTTTGGAGTCTCAAACTGTGGCTCACCTATTGTTAGAGTAATTGGGGAATAGTTTTTGTTTGGTTCTATATTAAAAAGTAGTTCGCTTAGTTTTTCAAATGGGTATTTTTCAAATTTCATAAATTATCCTAAAAGATTTTTTCTGCATATTATACTTAATTTTGACTTATAATTAAGAAAATTTATTTAAAAATTTAAAAAGAGGTAACAATTGATTTTAAAAGAGCTATATCTATTTAGTGATTTAGATGATTTGGAGTTAAAAGAGTTAGAAAATATATCAAAAATTAAAAATTTCAATAGTGGAGAAACTATTTTTTATGAAGGTGAAAAGCCAAAATATCTATATATTTTAATTGATGGAGAAGTAAAAATTTATAAAACAACTCAAAATTCAAAAGAGATAGTTTTAAATATTTTCAAACCAATCAACATGATTGCAGAATTAACAATTTTTAGTGAAATAAATTTTCCAGCAACGGCTTTGGCTTTGCAAAATTCAAAACTAATTTTAATAGATGCAAATAGATTTAAGGCTGAATTTTTAGATAGATTGGCTCTTAAATTTATTAGCTCACTTATAAAAAAGATACAAAATTTAGAATATACCATTCAAAACTCCATTGTTTTAAGTGCCACAGAAAGAGTTGCAAAATTTATTTATGACAATGAAAAAAGTTTTAAAGAGTTAAAACACAAAGATATTGCAAATAAGCTAAATTTAACTCCAGAAACAGTTTCAAGAGTCTTAAAAAAGTTTAAAAATAATCAAATATTGAGTGATAAAGGCATTATAAATAGAGAGCTATTAAAGGAATTTATTAGGTGAATTTATGAAATATTTATTGCCACTATTTGCAATAGTTTATACACTTTATGCTGGAGTTTCTGTAATAGAGAGCGATATAACACTTTTTATTACACTATTTTTTCTAATAACTTTATCAGGACTTTTTTCAGGAAGTGAGATAGCTATGGTCTCATTAAGTTCTCATAGAGTTAGACGAATGGTTGAAGATAATATTAAAGGTAGTCAAGATATTTATAAACTCAAATCAAATCCAAATCGCTTACTAATTACAATTTTAATTGGAAATAATTTAGTTAATATATTTGCTTCAGTTATAGCAACAGCTTGGGCAACAATTACATTTGGTTCATCATCATTAGGATTTGTTACGGGAGTTTTAACAATTATTGTAATAATTTTTGGTGAAATATTACCAAAAAGTTTGGCTCAACACAATGCAGAAAATTTTGCAAAAGTTATCGCAAAACCACTACTATATTTAGAATATTTACTCCTTCCAATAATATATTTCTTGGAGTATTTGCTAAATTATGTTACAAAAAAATTAAATGCAAATACTCATGAGCCATCTCAAATTATGATGAATGAATTAAAAGTTATGATAAAGATGGCTGGAGAAAAAGGGTATTTAGATGACAGATTAGAAGATATGATATTTAATATTTTTAGTTTTAGTCAGATAAAAGTAAAAGAGATTATGACTATAAAAGATAAAGTTATAACAATTTCGATAAATTCTTCAGTTGATGAGTTACGAGAACTATTTATAGAGAGTCAAAAAAGTAGAATTCCTGTTTTTAAAAATAGTGATGATAATATTGTAGGAATTGTTACACTTAAATCACTTTTGGGTAGTGTAAAAATGGCAAATACAATAAGTGATTTAGATATAAAAGAGCCAATTATTGTAAAAGATAGTAGTTTAATTAGCGAACTTTTACTAATTTTCCAAAAAAAAGGGCAACATTTAGCTATTGTAAAAAATGAACAAGATAAGTTTTGTGGGCTTGTAAGTTTGGAAAATGTGTTAGAAGAGATTGTTGGTGAAATATTTGATGAAAAAGATATTCAAAAGTTATTTGTAAGAAGAGTAAGAGTTGGAGTTTATGAAGTTTTGGGCGATTCTACAATTTATCATATAAAAGAAGCTGATAAAAAAATAGTAGTTGATGAGTCAGATTTTAAATCAATTGGCTCTATTTTTATTGAACAACATAAAAATAAAAGAGTTAAAAGTGGCGATAAGATATTGATTGGAAATATTGAAATAAGATTAAAAGATAAAAAAAGAGATATTTATATAATTTCCTTAATGGAGTAAAAATGGAATATTTGCAACATAGATGTTGTCATTTGACAGTATTAGATGATGATAAAGAGTTGATTGGAATGTTAAAAGAGATTTCAAATAGTGAGACTTTGTGTAGTGATTTAGTATTAAATATAATTCCAAAAAGTAGTCTTGATGCAAATGTTGTAAAAAAAACAGGAATTATAGTTTTAACACTTCATAATGATAAATTATCTATTTTAAATCTAATTAAATCTTTGAATCCAAATATATCTATATTAGTTTTTATAAACTCTTCTAATTTAAAACAGATAAATAGTATTTCAGCTATTGCTACAAAAGTTTTATTAAAGCCGTATAGCTTTGATATATTAAAGCAAACTTTATTAGATATTATAGAGATAAGAGTATTAAATAAAAACTATTTAGAAAGCAAACAGTATGATGATATTCTATTTAACTCATTTATAATTTCTAAAACCGATACCAGAGGTATAATTACTTATGTAAATGAGCTATTTTGTAAAATATCTGGTTTTAGCGAAGAAGAGTTAATAGGAATGCCACACAATATTGTAAGACATGTAGATACACCAATTGAAGTTTTTAAAGATTTATGGCAAACAATAAAAGCAAAAAAAACTTGGAATGGAAGAATAAAAAACTCTAAAAAAGATGGAGGTTTTTATATTGTAGATGCCATAGTTGTTCCAATTTTAGATGTTTATGGAGAAATTGTTGAGTATATATCTATTAGACAAGATGTTACAGATTTAGAATTTTTTAAAAATAAAGCTATTCAAGAAGAACAAAAAGCTCAATTAGAAGAGTTACAAAATAGAAGTTTAGAAGAAATTTCAAAAGCTAAAGATTCTTTTTTAGTTATATTTACTCATGAGTTAAAAACACCTTTAAATGCAATAATTAATTTTAGTGATTATGTGAATAGGTATTTACAAAAAGCAGAATTTGATAAAAAAGATAAGATATTAAATCTATTAGAAGCTCTCAAAGAGACAGCTTATTTAATGCTTGACAATGTTACTAATATTTTAGATTTAGCAAAACTAAAATCTAAAAAGTTAAACTTTAATTACTCAACATTTTCAATAATTAGTGCTATTGAAGAGGTGCATAAACATTTTCAACTGCTAATAGTTCAAAACAAAATAGATGTGGTTTTTAATAAAGGAATGGATTGTTATATATATTCTGATGAGTATAGATTTAAACAGATAATATCAAATATTTACTCAAATGCGATTAAATATGGCAAGGGTCAAATATTGATTGATGTAAGTTGCAAAGATAATATATTGACAGTTAAAATTGATGATAATGGTGATGGAATAGAAGATAAAGTCAAAGTGTTTGAAATGTTTGAATTTGATAAAAATATAGATATAAAAAGAGATGCAAAAGGGACAGGAATAGGTCTTACATTTGTTAAACTTTTGTGCGAAGAGTTGGGATTTTTGTATGAAATTCAAAAATCAGAAATACTTGGAGGCACAAGTTTTAGAATTATTAAAGATGAGGTTAGATAATTATAATTTCTTTGTGATATAATTTAATAAAAAGGAGTCTGTGTATGAAATCTATTTTTCGAGAGTATGATATTAGAGGAATTTTTGAGAAAGAGTTGAATGAAAAAACTATTAAGCTCTTAGGACTGCTTTTAGGAGAGCGAATAAAAAAGTTTGGTGATTATGTAGTTGTGGGATATGATGCAAGAACTCACTCAAAAACACTTTTTAACTATTTAGCAAGTGGATTAAACAGAGCAGGAGTTAAGGTATTAGATATTGGAATGGTTCCAACACCAGTAGATTATTTTTCGCATTATCAAGATTTTGATGGAATAAAACCAAGTGGTGCCGTTATGATCACAGGCTCACACAATCCACCAGAGTATAATGGTTTTAAAATCACAATTAATAAAGAGCCATTTTTTGGCGAAACAATTTATGAGCTTGGTAGAGAGTTAATGGAGCGAATTGAAGTTGAAGTAATTGAAGATAATTTTAACTCAATTGAAGTAAATGGAAAAGAGCGATATATTAAATACATGATAGATAATTTTCAACATTTAAAAGGTTTAAATAAAAAGATTGTATTTGATTGTGGAAATGGAGTTGCAGGAATTGTTTTAGAAGAGATAGTAAAAGGTTTAGAGTTAGATTGTGAGATACTATTCAAAGAGCCAGATGGAACATTTCCAAATCATCATCCAGACCCAACAGAAGAGCATAATTTAGAAGATATAAAAAGAGAATTATCAAAAGAGTTTGAATTAGGTTTTGCTTATGATGGAGATGCTGATAGAATAGCAGTTCTAACAAAAACTAATAATATCAAGGGTGATGTTTTAGCAATTTTATTCTCTAAAAAAATGGAAAATCCAACTGTAATTGGTGAAGTTAAATGTTCATCTATTATGTATGATGAGATTAATAAAATTGGTAAATCAATTATGTATAAAACAGGTCATAGTAATTTAAAAGTAAAACTAAAAGAGACAAATGCTTCTTTAGCTGCTGAAGTGAGTGGTCATATATTCTTTAATGATAGATATTTTGGATTTGATGATGCAATATATGCAACACTTAGAACATTAGAGTTAATAGCAGATGGAATGGATTTAGATAAAGAGATAGCTTCACTTCCAAAACTATACTCAACAGAAGAGATAAAAGTTAAAACTACTGAAGATAAAAAGTTTCCAACTATTTTAAAATTGAAAGAGTTACTAAAAAATCCACCAAGCTCAATGCCAAAAATTGTAGATATAGTTGATGTAGATGGTGTTAGAGTAATTTTTGAAAATGGTTGGGGTTTAGTTAGAGCAAGTAATACAACTCCTGTGCTTGTTACAAGATTTGAAGCAACTTCACAAGAGTTAGCAAAACTTTATGAAGATGAGTTAAAAGAGCTAATTACAAAAGCTGAAAGTCTAATTTAATATATTAATCCACCTTTTTTAGGTGGATTTTAGTTGGAGCAACTTTGAAAATCGCAATTTTTTTAACTTCTATTATATTTTTTGTTGGTTGTAGCTCAAAAACTACTATTTCTGCAATAAAACCTGCTGAAGTTGGTGATAGTGATATTAGAGCTATTACGGTTTTAAATTTTGAAGATGATGATATTGGACTTGCTTCATCTATTAGAGCAAAAATGAGTGAGATTAGTTTTGAAAATGGAAAATATTTTTCTATTGTAAATAGAGATGATATTAAACATATATTAAATGAACAAAAATTGCTTGAATCTGGATTTGTAAATAGCAAAAGTGATATTCAAAATGTTGGATTAAGTGAAGTTAAATCAATTATGAGTGGAAAAGTTATAAACACTAAATATAATAGAAATTATTATCAAGAAGAGCGAACAGATTATAACTATTGTGTGGAGTATGCAAGAGATAAAAAAGGAAATAGTTACTGTGTAAGATATAGAAAATATTTTGTAGATTGTGCAACTCATACATATTCAATAGAAGCATCTATCTCAATAAATAGAGTTTCTAATGGAGATAATATATTTTCTGATAGTTACAATAAAAATAAAAGTATATCTAAATGTAGTGATAGTTCAACTCCACTTCTCCCAAAAGAGTCAATGTATTCTAATTTAGCAAAAGAAATAGCATCAATTTTAATTAAAAAAATTGCTCCAAGTAAAGAAAGTTTTGAAGTTATCTTATTAGATGATATAGACACAGATTATAGCTCTACTGATAAAAACTTACTAAAAAGTGCATTAGCTTTAATTGAAACAAAACGAATAGATAGAGCAAATGAGATTTTAGATGAACTTGTAAATAATACAAAAAGTAACAGTATAACAGCACTATATAATTTAGCAGTTACAGAAGAAGCAATTGGAAATATAGAAAAAGCAATAGAACTATATAAAAAAGCTGAAGATATAGCAATTAGAAGAGGAAAAATTATCGATGAATTATCAATTGCGATTAAGAGAGTAGAAAAAAATCTAATAAATCAACAAAAAGCTCTACAACAAATTCAAAATAACTAACAAAATCAACTGCTTTTTAATTTTTAAAATCTTTATTTTTATACTTTACAAAAGGAAACAATTTTAATAAAAACTCCCTAAATAACCCACTTTTAATTGACTATTTTATTAACTTTGTTATATAATTCCATCCCTTAATAAAAAGTCAGCAACTGCTGATGAGTTCTATAAAAGGTTTTAGATGGAAAAAATTAGATTAAAGCTTAGAGCTTATGATCACAGAGTATTAGACAGGTCAGTTGCTTCAATAGTAGAAGCTGTTAAGAGAACAGGAGCAGAGATTATAGGTCCTATTCCAATCCCTACAAAAGTTAGAAGATACACAGTTTTAAGATCACCTCATGTAAATAAAGATTCAAGAGAACAATTTGAGATTAGAATTCACTCAAGATTAATAGATATTGTTTCTGCAACACCAGATACAGTAGATTCTTTAATGAAGCTTGATTTGGCACCAGAGGTTGATGTCGAAGTTAGGCAAATGGGTAAATAAGGGGAAATAGATGGAATTTTTAGTTGAAAAAGTTGGAATGAGTAGAACAGTATCAGTTCCAAGTGTAGCCGTTACACTTTTAAAAGTAAAAAAAGCAAAAGTTTGTGAGTTAAAAGATGGAAAAGCCATTATTGCTTACAATCAAGGAAAATTCTTCAATAAATCAGTTGAAGGACAACAAAAAAAATATAATTTATCAAAAGAGTATAATAAATTTGCAACCGTTGAAGTTGCTCAAAGTGAAACTGGAGAATTAGATTTAGCTCCTTTAGGAGAAGCTAAAGAGGTTAAAGTTAGCTTAGACTCTAAAGGTAGAGGATTTAGTGGTGTTATAAAAAGATGGAACTTCAGTGGAGGTCCAGGCGGTCATGGTTCAAGATTTCACAGAAGAACAGGTTCTATTGGAAACAGAGAACACCCAGGAAGGGTTCAACCAGGTAAAAAAATGGCTGGACATTATGGAAATGAGAAAGTTACAGTTGTTAATGGTGTAATTTCATTTGATGTAGAAAATCAAATTTTAGTAGTAAAAGGCTCTGTTCCAGGTTCAAATGGAGCTTTAGGTAGATTAAGGATAGCACAATGAGTAAAGTTGTTCTTTTAAATAAAGACTTTAGTTCAAATGGAGAGACATCCCTTCCAGAAAACTTTAAAGGTATTAATGCTCACAATTTATATCTTTATGTGAAATCGTATAGAGCATCTGTAAGAGCAAATAGTGCCGATGCAAGAAAAAGAGGCGAAGTAAGTGGTGGTGGTAAAAAACCTTGGAGTCAAAAAGGTGGCGGAAGAGCGAGAGCTGGAAGTATTACATCTCCTGTGTTTGTAGGTGGTGGTAAAGCTCATGGTCCAAGCAATGATAAAAACTATACTTTAAAAGTTAATAAAAAACAGAAAAAATTAGCTCTTAATTTTGCTTTAAATGAAAAAGCAGAACAAAATAGACTATTTGTTGTTGATGAAATAGCAGTTGCTTCTGGTAAAACAAAAGATGCAGCAAATTTATTAAATAGTTTAAATGTTAAAGATGCACTATTTGTATGTTCTAATTATGATTTTAAAACATTTATATCATTTAGAAATATTCCAAACTGTTATTTAATCGAACAAAATGAGTTAAATGCTTATGTTGCATCAGCATATAGCAGTATCATTATTGAAAAAAGTGTATTTGAAAACATAGTACAAGAGGGCTAAAAAATGGCAGATATTACAGATATAAAAGCAATTCTCTATACAGAGAAAAGCATTGCATTGCAAGAGAGTGGTGTAATTGTTGTCCAAACTGCACCAAAAATGACAAAAACAGGTTTAAAAGCTATATTTAAAAACTATTTTGGTTTTACTCCAGTTAAGATAAACTCTCTAAAAATAGATGGAAAAGTAAAAAGATTTAGAGGTGTCATTGGTAAAAGAGATGATTATAAAAAGTTTTATGTAACCCTACCAGAGGGTGCTAAAATCGAGAGTTTAGCAGTTTAAGGAGTAAAAAATGGCGATAAAAACATATAAACCATACACACCAAGTAGAAGATTTATGACTTCTATGGATTCAAGTGATATTACTTCAAAACCGACTGTTAGAGGTCTTTTAGTAAAGCTACCTGTAAATGCTGGAAGAAATAGTAATGGAAGAATTACAAGCAGACATAAAGAGGGTGGAGCTAAAAAACTATATAGAATTATTGATTTTAAAAGAAATAAATTTGGAATTGAAGGTACAGTATCTACAATTGAATATGACCCATATAGAAATTGTAGAATAGCACTTATTACTTATATAGATGGCGATAAAAGATATATTTTGCAACCATCTGGTTTAACTGTTGGAGATAAAGTTTCATCAAATGAAGCTGGACTTGATATTAAACCAGGAAATGCTATGAAGCTTAAAAATATACCAGTTGGAACAATAGTTCATAATATAGAGATGAAACCTGGTAAAGGTGGGCAATTAGCAAGAAGTGCTGGTACTTATGCTCAAATTATGGGTAGAGAAGATAAGTATATTATTTTAAGATTACCAAGTGGTGAGATGAGATATATTTTAGGTGAGTGTATGGCTACTGTTGGAGTATTAGGAAATGAAGATTTTGCTAATATAAAAATTGGTAAAGCTGGAAGAAATAGACATAAGGGTGTAAGACCTCAAACACGAGGTAGTGCAATGAACCCAGTTGATCACCCACATGGTGGTGGTGAAGGAAAAACTGGTCCAGGAAGACATCCAGTAACACCTTGGGGTATGCCAACAAAAGGTTATAAAACAAGAAAGAAAAAAGCAAGTGATAAACTAATTATTTCAAAAAGAAAAAAATAAGAGGTAAAAGAGATGGCTAGATCTGTTAAAAAAGGTCCTTTTATTGATGAGCATGTATTTAAAAAATCAGTAAAAGCAAAAGAAAGTGGTGATAATAAACCTATTAAAACATGGTCAAGAAGAAGCACAATTCTACCTGAAATGATAGGATTGACATTTACTGTGCATAATGGAAGACAATTTGTTCCTGTTTATGTATCAGAAAATCATGTAGGATATAAATTGGGAGAATTTGCTCCAACAAGAACATTTAAAGGGCATAAAGGCTCTGTTCAGAAAAAGATTGGTAAGTAAGGGTTAGAGATGGCAAAAGCATTATTAAGATTTAGCAGACTCTCTCCTACAAAAGCAAGACTGATTGCGAGAGAAGTTCAAGGTATGAATGCGGAACTTGCAATTGCAAGTTTGGAATTTACACCAAACAAAGCAGCACGAGTTATATCAAAAGTTATAGCATCGGCAGTTGCAAATGGCGGATTTGAGCCTAATGAGGCAGTAGTTAGTTCTTGTAGAGTAGATAATGGACCTGTATTAAAAAGATTTACACCAAGAGCAAGAGGAAGAGCTACACCTATTAGAAAACCAACAGCTCACATTTTTGTAGAAGTACAAGAAAAGAAGGATAATTAACTATGGGACAAAAAGTTAATCCAATTGGACTAAGATTAGGAATTAATAGAAATTGGGAATCAAGATGGTTTCCTAACTTTAATAGAATGCCTCTAAATATAAAAGAGGATTATGAGATTAGAAAGTTTTTGAAAAAAGAGCTTTACTATGCAGGTGTAAGTGATATAATAATTGAAAGAACAGCAAAAAAAGTTAGAGTTACAGTTGTAGCGGCAAGACCTGGAATTATTATTGGAAAAAAAGGTGCTGATATTGAGAAATTAAAAGATAAATTAAAATCTCTTGTAAATAAAGAAGTAACTATCAATATTAAAGAGATTAAAAAACCTCAAGCATCAGCTCAATTAGCTGCTGAAAATGTTGCACTTCAATTAGAGAGACGAGTTGCATTTAGAAGAGCTATGAAAAAAGTTATGCAAGCTGCTATGAAAAGTGGAGCAAAAGGTATTAAAGTAGCTGTTGCTGGAAGACTTGGTGGAGCAGAAATGGCTCGAACTGAGTGGTATTTAGAAGGAAGAGTTCCACTTCATACTTTAAGAGCAAAATTGGATTATGGTTTTGCAGAAGCTTTAACAACATACGGAATTATTGGTGTAAAAGTTTGGATATTTAAGGGTGAGGTTTTAACAAAGGGAATTCAACCAGAAACTAATAATAGTAACTCTCCAAAAAAAGAGCGAACTAATAAGCCGAGAAAAGGAAAATAACCATGTTAATGCCAAAAAGAACTAAATATAGAAAACAGATGAAGGGCAGAAATAGAGGTAAAGCTTATACAGGAAACTCTATTTCATTTGGAAATATAGCTCTAAAAGCTGTTGAAGCTGGTAGAATTGATTCACGACAGATAGAATCTGCGAGAATTGCTATGACAAGACATATCAAAAGACAAGGTAAAGTTTGGATTAGAGTATTTCCAGATAAACCTTTAACTTCTAAACCACTTGAGACAAGGATGGGTAAAGGTAAAGGTTCAGTTGAAAAATGGGTTATGAATATTCAACCTGGAAGAATAATTTATGAAATGGCAGGAGTTGATGAAGTTTTAGCAAGAGAAGCTTTAAACTTAGCAGCAAGTAAGCTACCGTTTCAAACAAAAATTGTCACTATAGAGAGTGAAAATGAAGTATATTGATATTAAAGATAAAAGCCTTCAAGATTTAGAGGTAGAGTTAAAGAGTAAAAAGTTGTTGCTATTTGAATTAAAAATGAAACAAAAAACTATGCAACTAAAAAATACAAATGAGTTAAGAGTTACAAAAAAAGATATTGCAAGAATTAATACGGCAATTAGTGCAAAGAAGGGGCAGTAAGATGAATAGCCACAAAAGAGAAATTAATGGAGTAGTAGTTACAAAAGCAGGTGATAAAAGTGCTACTATTTTAGTTGAAAGAAAAGTTTTGCACCCAAAATATCATAAGACTGTTAAAAGATTTAAAAAATATATAATTCATGATGAAAAAAATGAACTACATGTTGGAGATAAAGTAGTAGCAGTTGAATGCAGACCTCTTTCTAAGAGAAAATCTTTTAGACTAAAGAGTGTGGTGAGTAGAGGAGTTGAATAATGATTCAAAGTTTTACAAGATTAAATGTAGCTGATAATAGTGGTGCAAAAGAGATTATGTGTATTAAGGTTTTGGGTGGTAGCAAAAGAAGATATGCAACAGTTGGTGATGTAATTGTTGCTTCTGTTAAAAAAGCTATCCCAAATGGAAAAATAAAAAAAGGTCAGGTTGTAAAAGCTGTAATTGTTAGAACTAAAAAAGAAATTCAAAGAGAAAATGGCTCTTTAATCAGATTTGATGATAATGCTGCAGTTATTCTTGATAATAAAAGAGAACCTATTGGAACAAGGATTTTTGGACCAGTTAGTAGGGAAGTTAGATATGCTAACTTTATGAAAATTGTATCTCTTGCACCGGAGGTTTTATAATGAAAAAATTAAAAATTAAAAAAGGCGATACTGTATTAGTAATTGCTGGTGATGATAAAGGTAAAAAAGGTGAAGTAATTCAAGTTTTACCAAAAAAAGACTCTGTTGTGGTAAAAGATTGCAAAGTTGTAAAAAAAGCAGTTAAACCAAGTGAGCAAAATCCTAAAGGTGGTTTTGTATCAAAAGAGATGCCAATTCATATATCTAATGTGAAAAAAGTAGAAGGTGAGTAGTATGTTGAAATTAAAAAACCTTTATAATGAGAAAATTAAGCAAGAGTTACAACAAGAACTTGGAATAGCAAATGTAATGCTCACTCCAAAAATTGAAAAAATTGTAATTAGTGTTGGAACTGGGGAAGGCTCAAGAGATAATAAACTACTTCAAAATGTTGTAGATACAATTTCGTTGATTGCTGGACAAAAAGCTGTTGTTACAAAAGCTAAAAGAAGTGAAGCAGCTTTTAAAATTAGACAAGGAATGCCAGTTGGTGTAAAAGTTACACTAAGAGGTAATAGAATGTATAACTTTTTAGAGAAGTTAATTTCGATTGCTCTTCCGAGAGTGAAAGATTTTAGAGGTCTTCCAAGAAATGGATTTGATGGTAGAGGAAGTTATAACTTTGGACTTAATGAGCAGTTGATATTTCCAGAAGTTGTATATGATAATGTAATAAAAATTCATGGTATGAATATTACAATAGTTACTACTTCAAAAGATGACAAAAGTGCATTTAGATTATTAGAGAAAATTGGAATCCCATTTGCAAAAGGAAAAGCTAATGGCTAAAACATCGCTTATAGCAAAGGCTCAAAAAAAGCCTAAATTTAAAGTAAGAGCATATACAAGATGTCAGATTTGTGGAAGACCTAAATCAGTATATAAAGATTTTGGACTTTGCAGAATATGTCTAAGAAAAATGGCAAACGAAGGGTTACTCCCTGGTGTTAGAAAAGCTAGCTGGTAAAAGGTAGAGAAATGATTAATGATATTATTGCTGATGGCTTAACAAGAATTAGAAATGCCTCTATGAGAAGACAAGAGGTAACAACACTTATTCACTCTAAAATTGTAGAGTCAATGTTAAATGTTTTTGTAGAAAAGGGTTATGTAGAGAGTTTTAAGGTTGTTGAAGATGGTGTTAAAAAATCTATTAATGTGGTCTTAAAATATAATGATTCTGGTAAATCTGTAATTCATGAAATAAAAAGAATTTCAAAACCTGGTAGAAGGGTTTATAAAGGTTTTGGAGAACTTAAAAGATTTAAAAATGGTTATGGAACAGTTGTAGTTAGTACATCAAAAGGTGTAATGGCAAATGATGAAGCTTACAAGCAAAGTGTAGGTGGCGAAATTCTTTGTAGTATATGGTAAGAGGATAGAGAGATGTCAAGAATAGGTAAAAAACCAATAGCTATACCTAGTGGTGTAGATGTAACAGTGATGGATGATTCTAAATTGATTATCAAAAAAGGAAATCTATCAAAAGAGCTTGATACTTGCAATAGAGTTGGTATATCTATTGAAGATGGAAAATTAAGTTTTGCTTTAAAAGGTGAAGATAAAGCTTCTAAAGCTTTTTGGGGAACATATAGAGCTTTGGCAAGTAATATAATTACTGGCTTAACATCAGGTTTTGCTAAAACATTAGAAATAAATGGTGTTGGATATAGAGCTGCTGTAAATGGAAGAGTGTTAGAGTTGCAACTTGGATATTCACACCCTATAAAATATGATATTCCAGAAGGAATAGATATTAGTGTTGAAAAAAATAGTATTGCAATTAAAGGGGCCGATAAGCAACAAGTTGGACAAGTAGCTGCTGAAATTAGAAGTTTTAGAGCACCAGAGCCATACAAAGGAAAAGGTATCAAATATTCTAATGAAACAATCATTAGAAAAGCTGGTAAGTCGTCTAAGAAATAGGGGTTGAAAAATGAAAGCAAATGAATTAAGTAGAAAATTAGCACTTAGAGCTAAAAGAAAAGCAAGAATTAGAGCTAAAGTTTTTGGAACTTCTGACTCACCAAGAGTTACAGTATTTAAGTCAAATAAAAACTTTTTGGCTCAAGCAATTGATGATGTTGCTGGACATACATTAGTATATGTTACAACTGTAAAAACAGAGCTAAAACCTAATAGAGATGATGTAAAAAAATTAGCTTTAGAGTTTGCTAATGGTTTAAAAGCTAAAAATATTACAAATATTGTTTTTGATAGAAACGGGTATCTTTATCATGGAGTTATAGCATCTTTTGCTGATGCTTTGCGAGAAAACGGAATTAATTTTTAAGGTTATTAAACATGAGAATAGAGTATTCAAAAATTAACAGAGAAGAGTTCGAAGAGTCTATTGTTAATATTGGAAGAGTAACTAAAGTCGTTAAAGGTGGTAGAAGATTCAGATTTAATGCTTTAGTAGTTGTTGGGAATAAAAAAGGAATCGTAGGTTTTGGAACTGGAAAAGCTAAAGAGGTTCCTGATGCGATTAAAAAAGCTGTTGATGATGCTTTTAAAAATTTAGTACATGTAAATGTAAAGGGTTCAACAATTGCTCATGATGTAGAGAGTAAATATAATGCAAGTAAAGTTATATTAAAACCTGCAAGTGAGGGAACTGGTGTTATTGCTGGTGGAGCAACAAGACCTGTAATTGAGCTTGCTGGAATTAAAGACATTTTGACAAAATCACTTGGTTCAAGTAATCCATCAAATGTTGTAAGAGCTACAATTAGTGCTTTGAGCGATATTAAGGGATAAGGAGAATTAAATGGGATTACATAATTTAACACCTGCTAAAAACAGTGTAAAAAAAATAAAAAGAGTTGGTCGAGGTCAAGGTAGTGGTATGGGTAAGACTGCTACAAGAGGTGGAAAAGGTCAAACTGCGAGAACTGGTTCAAAACAAAAAAGAGGATTTGAAGGTGGTCAAACACCTCTTCAAAGAAGACTTCCAAAAATTGGTTTTAAATCAAAAGTAGTAAAGCCATTTGTAATTAATGTAGATAAAGCAAAACATGTTGCTGAACTAGAAGAGATTACTTTTGAAGTTTTATCACAACTATTTAAAATTAAAAATACATATTCGAGAATTAAACTTATTGGTTCAAGTGCTAAAGATTTGGCATCTAAAATTAAAGATGAAAATGTAAGCTTTAGCGGGAAGAACTAAGAACTAATGAGTAAAAGCCTTCTTAATAAGATATTAATTACATTTGGTTTTTTACTGGTTTATAGGCTTTTAGCTTATGTTCCAGTTCCAGGTGTAAATATCGATATTGTTAAAGAGTTTTTTGATAGTAACTCAAACAATGCTTTGGGGCTATTCAATATGTTTAGTGGAAATGCTATTGAGAGATTAAGTATTATCTCGCTTGGTATTATGCCCTATATTACTGCTTCTATTATTATGGAACTACTTGCTGCTACATTTCCAACTCTTGCTAAAATGAAAAAAGAGCGAGATGGAATGGTTAAATATATGCAAATTATAAGATATGCAACTGTCGCTATTACACTTGTTCAAGCTGTTGGTGTTTCAATGGGACTTCAAAGTTTAACAGGTAGAGCTGGAGAGAGTGCAGTTATGATTGATATGCCAACATTTATTGCAATATCTGCGATTTCAATGCTTACAGGAACTATGTTACTTATGTGGATAGGTGAGCAAATTACTCAAAGAGGCATAGGAAATGGAATTAGTTTAATCATTTTTGCAGGAATTGTATCGGCTATTCCTTCAGCAATTGGTGGGACAATAAATCTTGTAAATACAGGTGAAATGAACTTTTTAGTAGTTATTGCGATATTAGCCATAATTTTAGCAACAGTTGGTTTCATAATATATGTAGAACTTGGTGAGCGAAGAATACCTATATCTTATTCAAGAAAAACTATTATGGAAAATAAGAGTAAGAGAATTATGAATTATATTCCTATAAAAATGAATTTAAGTGGTGTTATTCCTCCTATTTTTGCATCAGCAATTTTAATGTTTCCAGCTACAATTCTTCAAGCAACAACAAATCCTTATTTAGTTGCAATTAGTGATTTTTTAAATCCTAATGGATATTTTTATAATGTACTTACATTTATATTTGTTATGTTTTTTGCATATTTTTATGCTTCAATAGTATTTAGTGCAAAAGATATATCAGAAAATTTAAAAAGACAGGGTGGATTTATTCCGGGAATTAGACCAGGAGTTTCTACAGCAGACTTTTTAAATGAGGTGGCAAGTAGATTAACTCTATCTGGTGCTTTATATTTAGCAATTATCTCTACACTTCCTTGGATTTTAGTAAAAGCTATGGGTGTTCCTTTTTTCTTTGGTGGAACAGCTGTTTTAATTGTTGTTCAAGTTGCAATTGATACAATGAGAAAAATAGAAGCTCAAGTGTATATGAATAAATACAACACTCTTGGAGCGGTGGGTCTTTAATGGCCATCGCTTTAAGAAAACCAAAAGAGATAGAAGCTCTCCGTTCTGCAAATTTAATAGTTTCAAAAACTTTAAAATATTTAGAAACTTTAGTTCATGAAGGCATATCTTTAATTGAAATAGATAGAGCTGGAGAAGCTTTTATTAAATCACTTGGTGGAAGACCATCATTTAAAGGACTTTATGGATTTCCATCTTCTGTATGTACATCTGTAAATGAGGTAATTATTCATGGAATTCCAACAGATTATATATTGAAAAATGGTGATATTATTGGTCTTGATATAGGTGTAGAGTTAAATGGATGGTATGGAGATGGTGCTATTACGGTTGGAGTTGGAGAAATATCTACTAAAGATAAAGAGTTAATTAATTGTTCTAAAGATACTTTAATGTATGCTATTAGTGCAATTCATGATGGTATGAGATTTAAAGAGTTGAGTTTTTTAATTGAAAATTTTATAAGAGATAAAGGTTTTGTTCCTTTGGAGAGTTTTTGTGGTCATGGAATAGGTAGAAAACCACATGAAGAACCAGAAATTCCAAACTATTTAGAAGGTAAAAATCCAAATCAAGGACCAAAAATTAAAGATGGAATGATTTTTTGTATAGAACCTATGATTTGTCAAAAAATTGGAAAATCTAAAATATTAACTGATAAATGGTCAGTGGTTTCAGAAGATGGTTTAAGAGGGGCTCATTGGGAGCATACAGTAGCAATAGTAAATAAAAAAGCAGAAATTATTTCAGAGGGGTAAATATATGGCAAAAAATGATGTAATTGAGGTAGATGGAAAAGTTATAGAGGCATTACCAAATGCAACTTTTAGAGTTGAATTAGATAATAAGCATATAGTGTTATGTCATATAGCTGGTAAAATGAGAATGCACTATATTAAAATTATGCCAAATGATAAAGTAAAGGTAGAACTTACACCTTATAGTTTAGATAAAGGAAGAATTACATTCAGATATAAGTAAATATTTACATTAAATCTGATATAATTTCATCCTTTTTTAAACTGCACGAAGAATCCTTTAAAAAGTAAAAAATAGGCAATTTTTTAGAGGGTTGGTTTAAGTAGTCATTAAACCTATTTTTTTGTGCCAATTATATGTAGGAGTTTACCATGAAAGTTAGACCATCTGTTAAGAAGATGTGTGAGAATTGTAAAGTTATTAAAAGAAAAGGGATAGTGAGAGTTATTTGCTCTAATCCAAAACATAAACAGAGACAAGGATAAGATATGGCGAGGATTGCTGGTGTTGATTTACCAAGTAAAAAAAGAGTTGAGTATGCTTTAACATATGTGTATGGAATTGGTTTATATACATCTCAACAAATTTTAACAAGTGCAGGAATCTCTTTTGATAAAAGAGTACATGAGTTGAGTGAAGATGAAGTAGCATCAATTACTAAAGAGATTAGAGAAAAATATACAGTAGAAGGTGATTTAAGAAAACAAGTTGCTATGGATATTAAAGCTTTAATGGATTTAGGAAGTTTTAGAGGCTTAAGACATAGAAAAGGACTCCCTGCAAGAGGTCAAAGAACTAAAACAAATGCCAGAACAAGAAAAGGCAAAAGAAAAACTGTCGGTTCGAAAAGTAAATAAGGGGAAGTGAAATGGCAAAAAGAAAAAATGTAAGAAAAAAAGTTGTCAAAAAAAATATAGCTCGAGGTATGGTATATATAGCTGCAACTTTTAATAACACTATTGTAACAGTTACTGATGAAATGGGAAATGTATTATGTTGGAGTAGTGCTGGTGGATTAGGATTTAAAGGAAGCAAGAAATCAACACCATTTGCAGCACAACAAGCAGTAGAAAGTGCAATGGCAAAAGCTAAAGAGCATGGAATTAAAGAGGTAGGAATTAAAATCCAAGGACCTGGTAGTGGTAGAGAGACTGCCGTTAAAAGTGTAGGAACAATTGATGGTATTAAAGTGTTATGGTTTAAAGATATAACTCCGTTACCACATAATGGTTGCAGACCTCCAAAAAGAAGAAGAGTATAAGGATAAGTTATGGCAAGATATACAGGACCTGTTGAAAAAATAGAGAGAAGACTTGGTGTTAGTCTAAATTTAAAGGGTGAGAGAAGACTTGCTGGTAAAAGTGCTCTTGATAAAAGACCATATGCACCAGGACAGCATGGACAGAGAAAAGGTAAAATCAGCGAATATGGCTTGCAGTTAAGAGAAAAGCAAAAAGCAAGATTTATGTATGGTATTGCTGAAAAACAGTTTGGTAATATTTTTGCAGAAGCGGCAAGAATGGTTGGCAATACAGGAGAAAATCTTATTTTCTTATTGGAAAGAAGATTAGATAATGTAGTTTATAGAATGGGATTTGCTACTACAAGAAGATTTGCAAGACAATTAGTAACTCACGGACATATTTTAGTTGATGGAAAGAAGGTTGATATTCCTTCATATAGAGTAAAAGCTGGACAAAAAATAGAGATTAAAGAGTCTTCTAAAAATAATCCTCAAATAGTTAGAGCTTTAGAACTTACAAAACAAACGGGTATAGTTGTTTGGGTTGATGTTGATTTAGATAAAAAATTTGGTATCTTTACAAGAGTCCCAGAAAGAAGTGAAATTATAGTTCCAATCGAAGAAAGATTAATTGTTGAGCTATATTCTAAATAATAAATGAAATTAGAGGTGAGATATAAATGAAAAAAATAACTACATCACCATTTACACCTACCAATGTAGAAATAGAGTCGGTAGGAACAAATAGAGTTAAAATATCTGCTTATCCTTTTGAGAGTGGATATGGAATTACTTTAGCTCATCCTCTTAAGAGACTACTTTTGAGTAGCTCTGTTGGATTTGCACCTATTGCTATAAAAATAGATGGTGTAAATCATGAATTTGATAGTGTTCGAGGAATGTTAGAAGATGTTTCTACTTTTATTATTAACTTAAAAAGAGCTATTTTTAAGATTAAAGATGGTGCAGATACAGCAATCCTTGATTACTCTTTTAATGGTTCTAAAGAGTTAAAAGGCATAGATTTAAGTAATAATCAAGTTGATGTAATTAACTCTGATATACATTTAGCAGTCTTAAATGAAGATGCCCATCTAAACTTTACTATTATCATAAAAAAAGGTATGGGATATGTGCCAAGTGAAGATATTAGAGATATTATAGATGATGGCTTTATTCCGATGGATGCATATTTTACACCCGTAAAAAAAGTGGTGTATGAAATAGAACAGATGTTAGTCGAAGATAATCCAAATTTTGAAAGAGTTGTATTTGATATCTTAACAGATGGCCAGGTTGATGCGATTGATGCCTTTAAAAAAGCTCTTTCTGTAATGTATAAACAACTGTCTGTATTTGATGCTGAATTTAATATTTCTATAAATGGTGGAACAAAGAGAGACGAAGAAAATCCAGAGATGAAAAAACTTTTACAAAAAATTGATACACTCAATTTAAGTGCAAGAAGTTTTAATTGTCTTGATAGAGCATCAATTTTTTATGTTGGTGAGCTTGTATTAATGAATGAAGATGAGTTAGCTGGAATTAAAAATTTAGGCAAAAAATCTTTAGAAGAAATTAAAGAAAAATTAGAAGAGATTGGTTATCCAGCTCATGAAAATTTAACTGAGAGTTTAGCATCTCAATTAAGAAAAAAATTAGACTTACTTAAAGGATAGAATGATGAGACATAAACATGGCTATAGAAAGCTTGGTAGAACATCATCTCATAGAAAAGCCCTTTTGAAAAATTTAGCAATAGCTATTATTAATGCTGGTAAAATAGAAACTACATTACCAAAAACAAAAGAGCTTAGAAGTTATATTGAGAAGTTGATTACAAAAGCAAAGGTTCAAGATTTTAATGCTCATAGAGCAGTGTTTGCAGAGCTACAAGATAAAGAAGCAGTTAAAAAACTTATAAATGAAGTTGCTCCAAAATATAGTGATAGAAATGGTGGATATACAAGAATTATCAAAACTCGACTTAGAAGAGGCGATGCTGCTCCTATGGCTTATATAGAGATGGTGTAATTAATACACCTTCTTCTTTTTTCTACAAAAATTTACAATATTTTCTAAATTATGATATAATCTACAATGTTTTAATCATTTTTGACTCTTTAAAAAGGTGATAGATGTTTCCATTTAGTAATGAAGATTTAAAACCAGTTATTGAAAATGTACTTAATAAAATTCGTCCATCGTTGGCATTAGATGGTGGAAGTGTGAAATTTATAGATGTAAATGGTGCTACTGTGTATGTTCAATTGCAAGGGGCTTGTGTGGGTTGCATAGGAAGTTCAAATACACTTAAATATGGTATTGAAAGACAACTAAAAATAGATATTCATCCTGATATAGTTGTGGTAAATGTACCTATTGGAATGGAAGATAGATTAAATGAGATTAAATAAAAAAAGTAGATTAATAAATCGATACAAAGAAAATGCAGAAATGCTATTTTCTAATCGTTTGTATAAAGAAGCAATTTACTACTATTCACTCGTACTAGAGTTAGAATTTAATAATAAAGAAGCAAAAATAGGTGCTATGTTATGTGATTTAGCATTTGATAATGAAGAAGAAGCAATTGCTCTATTTGACTACTATTTGATTATTAAAAAAGATAGTTTAGAATCAGATGAAATATTAGAAAATATGATAAAAACATTTGATGGTAGTTTAGACGAGCTTGGGTCTATTTTTAGTGAATCACTTAAATTAAAAGCTCAATATGGTGATGGAATTGAATATAGTGATTTCAAAGAGTTGGTAAATAGAAGAGGTAGCTTTAAGAGAGCATTTGAAGATATTATGTTTAGTACAAAAGTAATAATTTTGGGTAAAGAAGATTTTTTGGATTTTTTAAACTCTTTAATTGAAAATGGTTTTCAAGAGATGGCTCTCTCTTATTTGGAAAATGCAAATATTGTTCTTTCTGCTGATAAAGATGTTAGAGCACTTTTTGATAAAATTAGTGAAAGAAAAAAAGTTGAAGATAGAAATCAGTAATTATACAATTTGTGATAACTCTAATGAAATTCAAAGTGGAGATTTATTTATAGTAACTTCTCTAAACTCTAAATATATAGATAGTGCATTATCGAATGGTGCTACTGTCATTTATCCATCTGATTTAAACTCATATTTTGATTTTAATAGTATTAAAATAGTTGGAGTGTGTGGCACAAATGGTAAAACTACTACATCCGCTGGAATATATTCTACACTGCTTGATTTAGGCTATAAAGTTGCACTTAGTGGGACAAGAGGTTTTTTTATTAATGATGAAAAAATTAGAGAAAAAGGTTTAACAACACCAACACTTTTAGAAAATTATGTAAATATTGAGTTAGCAAAAAATAGTGGTTGTGAATTTTTTATTATGGAAATTAGCTCTCATGCAATTGCTCAAAAAAGAGTTGAAGGTTTAAATTTTACACTTAAAGTTCATACAAATATAACAAGTGACCATTTAGATTTTCATAAAAGTTTAAATGAATATATTAAAATTAAAAATAGTTTTTTTGCTGATGAAACTCTGAAACTTATAAACAGAGATGATAAAAATATAGTATTTAACTATAAAAATGCGAACTCTTATGGAGTTGAATCTCCTGCAACATTTAAAGTTGTAGCTTATTCACTTAATGATGGAATTAGTGCTGTTGTAAATTATGCAAATGAGAGTGCCGTTTTTCACTCTGAATTAGTTGGACTTTTTAATCTTTATAATTTGATGGCAGTTATAGGAAGTGTTAAGTTATTAACAGAATGTAGTTTAGAAGAGATAGCAGTTGCTTTAGAAAATTTTTTGGGAGTTAGTGGAAGAGTTGAAGTAGTAAATAAAAATCCACTAATTATTGTTGATTTTGCTCATACAGAAGATGGATTTATCAAAATTTTTGAAGCTTTTAAAACTCAAGAAATTGTTGTAGTTTTTGGAGCTGGTGGAGATAGAGATAAAGAAAAAAGAGCAAAAATGGGAGCAGTTGCAAGTAGATATGCAAAGAGAATTTTTGTAACTTCTGATAATCCAAGAAGTGAAAATGCAATAAATATAGCAGATGAAATAGTCCAAGGAATTAGTGATATTTCAAAAGCAAAAATAGTAATAGATAGAAAATTGGCAATAGAAGAAGCCATAAAATCTCTTAAAAACAGTGAAGTATTATTAATTCTTGGAAAAGGCGATGAAGAGTATCAAATTTTTGCTGATACAAAAGTTCCATTTAGTGACACAGATGTAGTAAAAAATTTTTTAAAGTCTGAATAAAAATAGTAAATTATGGTAAAAATAGTTTTATTTTGTTAAAATTAGGATAAATTTAGTCTTATTAAGGAGAATAATATGGGTATGCCACAACCAGCTTTTTATTTATTAAAGTGTGAAATGTCTTCACCTCCAGGTTTTCCAAAACCGAGTTGTGTAAATGATAGTAACAGGGATTTATTTAACTATTTGGCACAAAAGTTGATGGAGTATGGAATCATAGGAACAGCTCAACCTGTTCGAACAGGTTGTTTAAATAGATGTAATATGGGACCAGTTATGTTAGTTGAACCAGGACATCATATGTATATTGGTTTAAATAGAGAAAAGATTGATAAAATCGTAGAGAGTCATATTGTAAATGGTGAGCCTGTAAAAGAGTATTTAATTCCTGTAGAGGTTTGGGATGAACCAATTAAGCCAATGGATATGATGAAAGCAAGTGGGAGATTATAAGAATGCAAATAGAGATGCTATATAGTAAAATTCATAGAGCAACTGTAACTGATGCTAATTTAAACTATGTAGGCTCAATAACAATTGATAGAGATTTAATCGATTCTGCCAAACTTCGTGTTGGGCAGAAAGTTGAAATATTAAATATAAATAATGGTGAGCGATTTTCTACATATGTTATTGAGGGCAAAAGAGGTGATAGAGATATATGTTTAAATGGTGCGGCCGCAAGAAAAGTTCATAAAGGTGATAAGATAATAGTTGTTGCTTATGCTACTTATGATGAAAAAGAGTTGGAAAATTACAAACCTCTCGTGGTTTTAGTAAATGAAGATAACTCTATTTCAGAAATTTTAAGAGAGATTTAATATGTTTGATAATTTAAACCTACAAGAGCTTTTGGGTGATATTCAAAAAAAAGCAAAAGATTTAGAACAAAAAAATGAAGATTTAGTGTTTAGTGTTAAAAGTGGTGGTGGAATGGTCAATGTAAGTATAAATGGAAATGGAGAAGTAATTGACATAGCTATTGATGATTCACTTTTGAGTGATAAAGATTCTTTGCAAATTTTATTGATAAGTGCAGTTAATGATGCAATAAAAATAGTTGAAAATAATAAAAAACAGAGTGCATTTCAACTATTAAATGGTTTTAATATACCTAATTTTAAAAGCTAAGGTAGTCAAATGATAAGGGTTATTTTTCTGATTTTTAGTATGTTTAGTTTCATGTTCGCTGTTGAAAAATTTGATTTTTCAGAGTGCCAAAAACTGTTATCCAAAAGTATTGTAGAATCTGGAAAATATTCGCTTATCGCAATTGAAACAAATAAATTTTTACTGTTTTCTGATACCAATCCACCTTTTCCAGTTATAAAATCTGACCCTTTTACAGGTCTTTATTTGGTGAAGTTTAATGCAGAATCAACTCCACTTGAATATAGAGACAGCGACCAATTTAGTTTGGATTATCCAATGGCATCTATTACTAAAAAAATGCACACATCTGGTAATTTCACGAAACGACAATCAGATTTACGAGAGTATGCAAAATTGGATACAAATACATCAAAAAACTCAATAATAGCAGCAATTTGCTATCACTCTTATGGACTTGGTGTTGGTAGTGGAAATTTTATTGAGAGTAAATATATATTACATTTTTTAAATTCAAAAGATAAACCAATTTATGGAGATATTGGAATAAGAGTTAATAGCTCTTTAATTGTTGAACGAATTGACCCATTTTTTAAAAATGTTGGATTTAAAAAAGGTGATAAAATAGTAAAAATTGCTGGTAATGCTATTAATTCTAAAAGTGATTTTAGCAATAGAGTTTTATTTGGGAAAATTGGTGAAGAGATTGAAATTGAAGTTTTAAGAAATGGAAAAAGTGTTAAATTTAAAACTAAAATTGCTAAGAGACATGGTGGAGGTTATGTAAGTGATACATTTATGGAGCGATTTGGACTTTATTTTGCTGGAAATAGTAATAAATTATCAAACATAGATAGCAATAGCAAATTTTATAAAGCAGGACTTAGAAAAGGTGATAAAATACTTGCTATTAATGATGTAAAAATTCACACTCCAAAAGATATTGAGAAACTTGCTAATAAAATTGATAGTAATGAAGCTATGAAAATTTTGATTGATAGGAATGATTTTCAATTTTTTATAAATATGAATTTTAATGGGGATAAAAATGGAAACTACAAACTCTTACAAGAATAAAAATGGACTTTTACTTACATTTATGGAGTTTGAAGGGTATCTAAAAGATACTCTTCCAAAAAATGAAAGTATCCATCCACACTACAATGATGCAATAGCTCATACACTGTTAGCTGGTGGGAAAAGATTTAGACCAAAACTATTACTATCTGTAATTGATGCTTTTAATAAGCTTTTAATTCATAATAGTATGCCAATAGCTTTGGCATTGGAGTATTTACATACATACTCATTAATTCACGATGATTTACCAGCTATGGATAATGCAACTCTTAGAAGAGGTTCTGAAACATTGCATAAAAAGTTTGATGAAACGACGGCTATTTTGGTTGGGGATGCACTAAATACACATTCGTTTAATTTGATTGCAAATGCTCCACTTAGTTCTGATACTAAAATAGAGCTTATTAAAGAGTTATCTATTAATGGTGGAATGGAAGGTATGGTTTTAGGACAAGCTATTGATTGCTTTTTTGAAAAACAAAAGCTAAGTATTACTGATTTGGAGTTTTTACATAAGAATAAAACAGGAAAACTTATAGCTACATCTTTAAAAATGGGAGCAATTATTACAGATTTAGATAAATCATTCCAACAAAAAATATTTGATTTTGGGCTAAAATTGGGATTACTATTTCAAGTAAATGATGACATTATTGATACAACTTCAAGCGAAAAAGTGGCTGGAAAAAATATAAAAGCTGATACACATAAAAACTCATTTGTAAATTTACTTGGTTTAGAAAGGGCAGAAGCTAAAAAAAATAATTTAATAAGGTCTTTGAGAGAAGATTTATCTACATTCAATCCACACTTAGAATCAAACCTAACATTTTTATTAAATAAATATCTATCTTAAAAATAGGAGATGACAACATCTCCTATCTAATTTAAACAGAAAGTTGAACTTTATAGTTTGGAGAGTTTTTCGGACTATCTTGATTTAAAAATACACTTCTATCGTGTTTTAACATTATAACTTCAAAGAAAGGTTTAAATCTATTCTCTTCAATTCCAAATGCTTTCATAAATTTAGCAAAAAGCTCTTGTTCTTCTCTCTCTGGTTGCCCATCTGATAGTGAAGAATCCACTAAATTAACCATAATGCACATCTTTTGAGCATCACTTAATATCGGAGATGCTTCTGCTAAAAATGTATCGATAGAATTTTTTCTAACATATTTTAAAGCACTATCAAGTAGAGCCTTATTATTTGCACCAACCCCAATCGTATTGCCATCACTCGCACCACCAATGACAGATAGGAGTTGTCCTACCTCTTCATTATCCATCTCGCCATCTGACCCCATCATATAAATTAGTGATGTAGCAAATGCCAAATGTGGAGTCATTTTATCTCCACTATCACTTTTAAACATATCAAATAGACCCATAAATTACTCCTTATAGTTTAACTTTATAATCTGGTGAATTCTTTGGATTACTTGGATTTAAAAATATACTTCTATCATAAAGCAACATTGTAGCTTCAAAGAAAGGTTTAAATCTACTCTCTTCAATTCCAAATGCTTTTATAAATTTTGCAAAAAGTTCTTGCTCTTCTCGCTCTGCTTCTCCATCAGATAGAGATGAAGCTACTAAATTCATTAAAATACAAACTTTTTGAGCATCACTTAAAATTGGTGTAGCCTCATTTAAAAATGTATCAATTGAGTTTTTTCTAACATATTTCAAAGCACTATCAAGCAGAGCCTTATTATTTGCACCAACTCCTATTGTATCGCCCTCTTTTGAACCACCAAGAATTGATAAAAGATGTCCAACCTCTTCATTATCCATCTCACCATCTGAACCCATCATATAAATAAGTGATGTTGCAAATGCTAAATGAGGAGTCATCTTATCGCCTGAATCCCCTTTGAACATATCAAATAAACCCATAAATTACCCCTTTTTCTCAATTTTTAAAATATTTTGCCAAGTTGAAAGTACTGAATCAGGATTTAAAGATATAGATACTATCCCATTCTCCACTAAAAACTCAGCAATTTCTGGATAGTCTGAAGGTCCTTGACCACAAATTCCAACATATTTATCAGCTTTTTTACAAGCTTCAATTGCAAGTTTTAGCATTCGCTTAACTGCTTCATTTCGCTCATCAAAAATGTGAGATACAAGCTCGCCATCTCTATCCACACCAAGAGTTAATTGTGTCATATCGTTTGAGCCAATTGAGAAACCATCAAAATGTTTCAAAAACTCATCTGCCAAAATTACATTTGATGGAAGTTCGCACATTACATAAACTTCAAGTCCATTTTCGCCTTGAACTAATCCATTTTCTTTCATAATATCTAAAACTTTTCTACCTTCTTCTGGAGTTCTAACAAATGGCAACATCAGTTTTATATTCGTTAAGCCCATTTCATCTCTAACCATTTTCAGAGCTTCACACTCCCAATCAAATGCTGGTCTATATGATGTTGAGTAGTATCTACTTGCACCTCTATATCCAATCATTGGATTTTCCTCGTGTGGCTCAAATGGAGCTCCACCAACCATTCTTTTATATTCATTAGATTTAAAATCACTTGTTCTAACAATTACAGGTTTTGGGTAGAAAGCAGCTGCTATTGTGCCAACACCTTCAGCAATTTTTTTGATAAAGAAATCTTTTGTATCTTTGTAGCCTCTTGCAATTTTTTTAATTTCATCTTCATCAACTACATCTTTTACACCATTATACATATCTACAAGTGCCAAAGGGTGAGCTTTTATATAGTTATTTATAATAAACTCCATTCTCGCCAATCCAACACCATCATTTGGAGTTTGAGAGAATACAAATGCTTTTTCTGGATTTCCAACATTCATGTAAATTTTTGTTTTTGTTTTTTCTAAATTATCAAGATTAATTTTTTCTACTTCAAAATTCAAAGAACCATCATAAACATAACCTTCATCACCTTCTGCACAACTTGCTGTTACTAACATGCCATCTTCTAAAACTTCTGTCGCTCCAACTGCTCCAACAATTGCTGGAACTCCAATTTCTCTTGCAACAATTGCAGCATGGCAAGTTCTACCACCTCTATTTGTAACAACTGCTGCCGCTTTTTTCATAGCTGGTTCCCAATCTGGGTCTGTATTATCTGTAACTAACACTTCTCCTGCTTGGAATTCATTAATTCTATCAAGTGTCTCAATTATTCTAACTTTACCAACTCCAATTCTTCCACCAACAGCTTTACCTTGAACTAAAACTTTTTTCTCATCTTTTTGTGCTTTTAAAATATATTTTTCTAAAGTATTTGCACTGTTTTTCATTTTTTGGCTTTGAACTGTTTCTGGTCTTGCTTGAACTACAAACAAATCTCCACTAATACCATCTTTTGCCCACTCCATATCCATTGGTCTGTATTCACCTGCTTCTTGTGAATAGTGCTCTTCAATAATTACCGCATATTTTGCAAGTTCTAAAACCTCTTCATCATTTAGAGAAAATGTATTAAACTCTTCTTCTGTTGTTGGAATATTGTGTGTTGGATGTTTGCTTTTTTCAAATGAGTGTTGAGCAGTATAAACCATTTTTATATGTTTATGCCCCAATTGTCGTTTTAAAATAGCATCTTTTCCTTCTTTTAGAGTAGGTTTAAATACATAAAACTCATCTGGATTTACATTTCCGCCAACGATATTTTCGCCTAAACCAAAACTTGAAGTAATTAATACAACTTTATCAAATCCTGTTTCTGTATCAATTGAAAACATAACACCACTACTTGCTTTATCACTTCTAACCATTTTTTGGATACCAACTGAAAGTGCTACTTGGAAATGGTCAAATCCTCTACTTGCTCTATAACTAATAGCTCTATCTGTAAATAGCGAAGCAAAACATAGTTTGATATAGTGAATTAGATTTTGTGGTCCTTGGATATTTAAATATGTATCTTGCTGACCTGCAAAAGAAGCATCTGGTAAATCTTCAGCTGTTGCTGAACTTCTTACAGCTACATCTGCTTCTTCCATATTGTATTCATTACTTAAAGTTTTATAAGCTTCTAAAATATCACTTTTTAACTGCTCTGGGAGAGGTGTGCCAAAAATAAGCTCTCTAATTTTTGATGCTCTAACTTTTAAAACATCTAAATCAGTTACATCAACACCTTGTAAAAGCTCTTTTATTGTATCTCTTAAATTTGCAGAATCTAACAAATCCCAATATGCTTGACTTGTAACTGCAAAACCATTTGGAACTTTAATTCCCATTGGAACTAACTGCTGATACATCTCACCTAATGAGGCATTTTTACCACCAACTAATCCAACATCTCTATTGTTTAACTCTTTAAAAAATTTTACATACTTCACTTTTGCAACTCCTAACTTTTTTGTAGATTAACTATTATACTAAAACAAATATAAGTTGTATCTTATTAAAATTAGTATAAATTTTAAACAAAATATTCTAAAGTAGAATTTTTGGTTATTTATAATAAACTAAATCAAAAAAAGGAGTTTTAGTGCAAGAGTTTGGGAGATATGGACTACCTTTAGAGGTTAAATATTGTAAAAAATGCACAATGAATAATCAACGACCTTCATCTACAATAGAGTTTAAAAACAGGGTAGATGAAAAAAAAAGAGCAATTAATTTTGGAGATGATGGAGTTTGTGAAGCTTGTAAATATGCCGAGCGAAAAAAGTTAATAAATTGGGAAGAGCGAGAGAGAGAGTTAATTGAGTTATGCAATCGTCATAGAAGAAGTGATGGAAGATATGATTGTATAGTTCCAGGGAGTGGAGGAAAAGATTCTGTTATGGCAGCACATATTATGAAATATAAATATAATATGAATCCAATTTTGGTTACTTGGCCACCAGCAATTTACACAAGAGTTGGAAGAAGAAATTTTGAAGCTTGGATAAATGGAGGATTTGCAAACTATACATACAATCAAAACAAAAAAGTTCATCGAATTTTAACTAAACTTGCATTTTTAAATCTTTGTCATCCATTTCAACCATTTATTTTGGGACAAAAGAATTTAGCTCCAAAAATGTCACTTTTATTTGATATTCCACTTGTAATTTATGGAGAAAATGAAGCAGAATATGGGAATGCAGTTTCTGAAAATGAGAAACCAACAAGAGATGCAAAATATTATTCAGCTGAAAATAGATTGGAAGATATATATTTAGGTGGAGTAAATGCAAAGGATTTAATGAAAGAGTTTAAATTTTCTTTAGCAGATTTAGAAAGCTATTTGCCAGCAGACCCATATAAATTAGCACAAACCAAAACTGAAGTTCATTATTTGGGCTATTATATAAAATGGCATCCTCAAGAAACTTACTACTTTTCAGTCGAAAATTCAGATTTTTTGCCAAATGATTACAAAACTGAAGGAAGTTATAGTAAATATAGCTCCATTGATGATAAAATCGATTGGTTGCACTACTATACAACTTATACAAAATTTGGAATAGGGAGGGCTACTTATGATTCTGCTCAAGAAATTAGAAATGGAGATATAACAAGAGATGAAGGAGTTGCACTTATTAAACGATTTGATGGAGAGTTTCCAAGTGAGTATTTAAATGATTGTTGCGAATATATGCAAATAAGTGAACAGAAGTTTATGGATACAATCGAAGAGTTTAGAACACCTCATCTTTGGGAAAATAGATTTGGAAAATGGGAACTTAAAAAGCCTATTTGGAAAAGTTTATGAAAATCAGTATAAATATTTTTAATAGTTGAAGGATAAAAATGTATGCAACAGAGTTTAAAACAGTTATAAAAGAGCCTTATCTACTTATTCCAGAATTTCAAAAATTCAAAGATAGAGAAGTAAGAATTATAATTATAGATATTAATGAGCAGGTAAAAATACCAAATGATGAAACGATAAAAGCCATAAAAGAGTGTGAAAATAGAATAAATTTAGAAAAAATAGATTTTTCAGAACTAATATTTGAAGCTGAAAAAAAGATAATAAGTAGCGAAAATGTATAAAGATATAAAAGATGTTTATAAAGCTTCAAGAGAGTTTTTGCGAAAAGATAGAGTTGCAAAATTTCCACCATATGTTACATTTGAGTTAAGCAATAAATGCAACTTTAAATGTATAATGTGTGCATGCAGATATTTAGATGAGCCAAAAAGTTATATGAATTTTGATGATTTTAAAAATATGATTGATGAAATTAGCAATTTTGGAAGTTTAATTAGATTTATTGGTTATGAAGAGCCACTTTTATATCCACATATAAAAGATTCGATTAGTTATGTAAAATCTAAAGGCTTGCTTTTGCATATAACTTCAAATGGTTCGCTTTTAGATGAAGATTTAGCACAATTTATAATCCAAAATGGGGTTGATAGTATAATATTTTCATATCAAGGTTTAAGCAAACATGAATATATGTTCATGAGAGATTTAAATGAAAAAACATATCAAAAAGTTATTTCAAATATAAAAAATCTTTTTAAACTTCGTGGAAATAGGAAAAAACCGTATATCAAAATTACAACTACAACTACAAAAAGAGATGATTTGAATTTAAAAGATAATTTTATAAAAGAGCATTTAGAGTTTAGCGATGAGGTGCAAATTACGGGAACTACACATTTTGAGCATATTGATAAAGCATTTAATAGAAGTGATATTTGGAGTATTACAAATTTAGATAGACCAAAAGAGCTTAAAAATATTAACTGTTTTTTACCAAATTATGAGATGTTAATAAAATCAGATTGCGAAGTTTATGGTTGTTGTAGTGCATTTACAAAAGATTTAAGTATTGGTAATTTCAAACAAGATAGCCTTTATAATATTTGGCACTCAAGCAAAGCTACAAATTTAAGAAATAGAACTTCTAATGGTGATTTATTAGGCCAACTTGATTGCAAAGTTTGTCCTATAAGATTTGAGTATGAAAGCAATAGTGTTTTGGATTTAGTATCAGATAATTTAATAAAAATTTCAAAAGAGTAGTTATGAGATATGAAACAAAAAAAATTTGTGTAAGAGATATAGCAATTGGTGGAGATGCTCCAATTAGTGTGCAATCTATGACTTTCACCAAAACAAAAGATATAAAAGCAACTTTGGAACAGATAAATAGGCTATATTTTGCAGGTTGTGATATTGTAAGAGTTGCTGTAACTGATAAAGAAGATGCAATGGCTTTGAAAGATATTGTAACTCAATCAAAAATTCCTATTATTGCAGATATTCACTTTAACCATAAATTGGCTCTAATTGCTTCAGAGTTTGTAGATTGTATTAGAATTAATCCTGGAAATATTGGAGCAAAAGAGAGAGTTAGAGAAGTTGTAAAAGCTTGTCTTGAGCGAAAAATTCCTATTAGAATTGGTGTAAATTGTGGTTCATTAGAAGAGCAATTTGAGCTTAAATATGGACAAAGTGCAAAAGGAATGGTGGAATCTGCTCTATATAATATAAAATTTTTGGAAGATTTAGACTTTACTAATATAAAAATTTCTTTAAAAGCGAGTGATGTTATTAGAACTGTTGAAGCTTATAGAGCTTTACGACCACTTTGTGAATATCCATTTCATTTAGGAGTTACAGAAGCTGGAACACTATTTAGCTCAACTATAAAATCTTCAATTGCTCTTGGCTCACTACTTTTAGATGGAATTGGTGATACTATGAGAGTATCTATTACGGGAGAGTTAGAAAAAGAGATAGAAGTTGGTAAATCTATTCTTAAATCATTAGGGCTAATAAAAGATGGTGTAAATATAATCTCTTGTCCAACTTGTGGAAGACTTGAAGCAGATTTAACAAAAGCTGTTGAAATTGTGACTGAAAAAACAAAATCAATCAAAGCTCCACTAAATCTTTCTGTTATGGGTTGTGTTGTAAATGCTTTGGGTGAAGCTAAAAGTGCTGATGTTGCAATTGCATTTGGAAGTGGTGTTGGATTGATTATTAAAAAAGGTGAAGTTATTGAGAAGTTAAGCGAAGAAAAATTGGTTGAGCGATTTTTAGAAGAGGTAGAAAAAGAGGCAAAAAAATATTTAAGTGAAGGAGTTTAAGATGAAAAATGTTTTGATAATATTAAATAACAGTGATGAGACTGCTGGATATTTTGAAACAATTTTAAATAAAATTAATGTTAGCTTTTTTGTAATAGATTTAGAAAAAAATGAAGAGTTACCAAAAGAGTTCAACTTTAGCCATATAATTATTATGGGTGGTGAAGATAGTGCATATGATAAAAGTGATAAAATTTTGAATGAGTTGGAATTTATCAAAAAAGCAATTGATAAAAATATTCCAATTTTTGGAGTATGTTTGGGAATGCAACTGTTAGCTTATGCTCTTGGTTGTGATGTTAAGAGATGTGAAGTTGGAGAGTATGGATTTAAGAATTTTGCTTGTGAAATAGTTGCTGATGATTTAATATTTAGTGGTTTTAATAAATCAAATTTTCCTGTATTTCAACTTCATGGTGATTGTGTTACATTAAATGATGAAGTTAAACTAATTGCAAAAGGAAACAGTTATCAAACTCAATTTATAAAATATAGAGATAGATTTTATGGAATTCAATGTCATGTTGAAGTTGAAATTGATAAATTAAATGTTTGGTTTGCTAATAATAGTGAGCTTAAAAAGTTAGATAAAAATAGTGAGTTATCAAAATTTATTTCACAAAAAAGCGAATTTGAAGAGATTGCAGAAGTGATTATTAATAACTTTATAAATAAAATTTTTTAAAAAATATCAATTAATGGTGCTATAATTTGTTTGTAATTTCATAATAAAGGTTAGCTTTGGAAGAGTCGCAAAATATAAAAAAGTTAAAGATGTTTTTGGGAAAGTTGATAGAGTTAGATGGAAGTGATTTACATCTCAAAAGTAATTCAAATATTAGAGCAAGAGTGCAAGGTGAGATTGTTCCACTTACAAAAGATGTTTTAAAAAAAGAGTTGGCTTTTGCTTGGGCAAAAGAGATTTTTGGTGAAAGATATAAAGATTTTGAAACCAAAAAAGAGATAGATTTTGTTTTTAAATATGATGATAATTATAGATTTAGAGGAAATGCTTTTTTTCAACTTGATGGAATATCATTTGTATTTAGAAAAATTCCAACTAAGATTTTATCTCTCAAAGATTTGAATATGCCAGATGCTATGTATAAGATTTCAAAATTGGAAAGAGGATTGATACTTGTAACGGGAGTTACAGGAAGTGGAAAAAGTACAACTATGGCATCAATTATTAATGAGATAAATGAGACAGAGAAGAAACACATTATAACTATTGAAGACCCAATCGAGTTTATTCATCCAGATAAGCAATCTTTAATTAATCAAAGAGGTGTTGGAGATGATACACTGAATTTTAAAAATGCTTTAAGAGCAGCACTTAGAGAAGACCCAGATGTAATATTAGTTGGTGAAATGAGAGATTTAGAAACGATTGAAATTGCTCTTCATGCTTCAGAAACAGGACATTTAGTATTTGGAACACTTCATACAACCGATACAAAAGAGACAATTAATAGAATTATCTCAATGTTTCCACCAGATGAACAAAATAGAATTAGAGTGGCTTTGGCTTCATCTATTGGTGCAATTATTTCTCAAAGACTTGTAAAAACAGTAGATAAAAAAAGAGCAGCAGCTTTAGAAATTTTACTTAAAACTCCAAGAGTTGAAGCATTGATTAAAGAAAATCGTGATAGTGAGATATTGGATGCTTTGGCAGAAGGCAAAGAGATACACAAAACTCAAACATTTGACCAAGCACTATTTGATTTGGTTGAAGAAGGAAGAATTACAATTGAAGAAGCTCTTAGGAATGCTACAAAACCGACAGATTTAAAATTAAAATTATCAATGAGAGCTAATAAAAAAGAGAGTAGTGGTGAGAGTGAAGAAAAAGATTTTATAGAGTTAAAGCGATAAAAATCTCTTTTGCTTTCTCTAAATCATCAATAATTTGCTCTTTTAACTCAATTAAATTACTAAATTTTCTATTTTCTCTAATTAATTTTATAAACTCAATTTCAATACATTGGGTTTCAATAACAATATTTTTAATATCCAAAAGATGACTCTCAATAGCAAATTTCATATCTGTATTTCTAACTCCAATAAATGTTACAGATTTATAAGCTCTATTATTAACATAAGTTATAGTTGCATATACTCCATCTTTTGGTAATATAAAATCAGAAATGGATAAATTAATTGTTGGAAATAGCTCTTTTTGTCCAAGTCCTTGACCAATTTGAACTTCCCCAGCAATCATATAGTTTCGATTTAATAATCTATTTGCTAACTCCAATTTCCCATCTCTTAAAAACTCTTTTATAAATCTTGAATGGACAGATATTCCATTATATTTTATCTCATCTACTACAATAACTTCTCCATAAAATAGCTCTTTTAGCTCTGCTATTTTACAACTTCGCTCATATCCAAACTCAAAATCATAACCAACTACAATTTTTTGAATATTTACAAAATCATTTTTTATCTTATTTATAAACTCTTTTCCACTTAAATGTTTAATATCATCTAAAAAATATTTAAAACATGCCAATTTTATAAATTTACATTTATACTCTTTTGGTGTCAAAACAGCACGATTATTTTCAATTACCAATACACCACCATCGTCTTTTATCAACTCAATCAATTTTTGATGTGCTAAATGGACTCCATCAAATCTTCCAATAGCTAAAGATTTTATATTATTTTTTGAATTGATAAAACTGCTCAATATTTCCCTCTTTTCCTTTGATTTTTGATTCGCTTGTGTATATAAGTTTCCAATTTAATTTTTTTGTCTCCAATAAAAATGAGTCTTTTGCCCTTTCTATTTCTCGCTCATCAACCACAACACCATTTTTATCCCTTTTTGCTCTGATACCAACTTCAAATTGAGGTTTAAATAAAATAATTATATTATCTTTTGCTAACCTATCAATATCAGAAATTATATTTTTTATACTTATAAATGAGACATCAACAGTTACTATATCAAACTTTTCATCTCTAAAAAATTCTCTAACATCACACTCTTCATAAATTAAAACTCTGCCATCTTCCCTCAATTTATTATGCAATTGTCCTGTGCCAACATCGACTCCAACAACATTTTTAATACCATTTTCTAATAAAACTTCTATAAATCCACCAGTGCTTGAGCCAATATCTAATCCAACTAAATTTTCTAAATTTAAATTAATTTCTGCTAAAAAGTTTTTTAGTTTAAGTCCTGCTCGACTTACATAAAGGCTTTCTTTCAAAACAACTTCTGCTCCATCTTCAACAATAAAAGATGGTTTAAAAATTGTAATACTATTTACACTAACTTTTCCATCTTTGATTGCTTCAAGCCCTTTGTTGCGACTATCGATATAACCATTTTCAACTAAATATTTATCTAATCGCATAGTTTTCCTTTTAATAATTGACATATTTTAGTCTCTGAATGTTTGATTTAATTTTAAAGTTGAAAAATTATAAGTTTTTTTGATTTTTTGTATTTTGAAGTTAAAAAAGTGGCTCCGGATGCAGGATTCGAACCTGCGACCAAGTGATTAACAGTCACCTACTCTACCGCTGAGCTAATCCGGAATATTTAAGTCGTTTTGTGGGTGGAATTATATATAAATAACTGTTTTTTGTCAAGAGTTTTTTGCAAAAAACGAAATATTTGCTACATTTTTTATAATAACTCGTTTTTCACTAATTAACTCATCTAAAAATTTATCCACTCCATTATATAACATCTCTATATCACTTTTTGTAAGAGGACGATTTGCAATAGTATTAAATAACTCTTCTTTTGAGATAAATTTTTTCAACTCTTTTGGAATATTTCTAATTGCTAAATTAATAGGTAAATCTTCTAAAAGTTTTCTAATTTCTAAAAGTGCCATATCTGAAATTTTGGAAACTTTATAAGCTGGAGGTCTATCAATTGTGCCAATATCAACTCTATTTGGATTTATAGCTTTTAAAACATCTCGTAAAGCTAAAATATCATCAATGCTATCATTTACATTTTTTACAAACAAAACCTCAATTATCAACTCTTTTTTGTATAGTTTTCTAAATTGAATTAAGCCGTTTATAATATCTTCAAGCTTTATAGTTGCAATTGGTCTATCAATTTTCTTAAAACTCTGCTCATGTGCCGAATCAAGCGAAACTTTTACAATATCAAATTCTAAAAGTGCTTCTTGAATATTTGAGTTAAAAATAGTTGAACCGTTTGTTAATATTAGAGTTTTAGAACTTCCTTTTAATTTATTAACTTCTAAAATTAGCTCTTTTAAGTTTGGATAAAGTGTTGGTTCGCCATTTGCTGTGATTGTAATTACATCTAATTTGGGATTTAAATGTTGTTTCAATTCTAAAATTACATCTTCAACTTTTGGAGGATTTATTATAAAATCTATCACTTTGGCTTTTTCTAACTCGCAATACAAGCAATCAAAATTGCAACACTTCTCATTTGGGGACAAATCTATCCCCAATGATAAGCCAAATCTTCGTGATGAAACAGGACCAAAGATTAACATTTAGAGCTTAACTCTCTTACCAATTTGACTAAATATTTAGCATTTTCAACTGGTAAATCTGGAACCATTCCATGACCTAAATTAAAAATATGTCTTCTGTTTTGCATAATATCAATAATTTTTCTAACTTCATCTTCCATACTATTTTTTGAGTACAGTCTTGTTGGCTCTAAATTTCCTTGAAGAATATATTTTGCTCCAAGTTTATCTTTAGCTAACTGCATAGGAGTTCCCCAATCAACCCCAAATACATCAAAATCACCATCAATTCTATCTAAATATCCTGCGATACCTTTTGGAAATAGCATAACTGGAATATTTGGAAATTTTGATTTAATATATGAACTAAGCTCTTTCATATAACTCCAACTAAACTCAAAATAGCTCTCTTCATCTAATGCACTTGCCCAAGAATCAAATACCATTACAGCATTTACACCTGAATTTATTTGAGTTTCTAAATAGCCTTTTAAATCTTCTGTTATCATTCGTAAAAGTAGATGAATAAACTCTGGATTTGAGTAAATCTCTTTTTTTATTTTTGAATAAGTTTTGCTACCCTTTCCTTCAACCATATATGTAGCTAAAGTCCAAGGAGAACCACAAAAGCCAATCAAAGCTTTTTGCTCGTTTAACTTCTCTCTAATTTTTGAAATAGCATCATAAACATAAGTTAAATTTTTGTATCCACCCTCTTTTAGTTTAGCTAAATCATCAATTGATTTAATCGGATTGTCAAAAAGTGGTCCTTCATTTTCTACAAATCTTAAATCCATTCCCATTTCTAATGGAGTAACTAAAATATCTGAAAACAAAATAGCAGCATCAACATCTAAAATATCTATTGGCTGAAGTGTAACTTCTGTGGCAAAATCTGAATTTCTACACATTGACAAAAAGTTTCCAGCTTTTGCTCTAACTGCTCTATACTCTGGCAGATATCTACCAGCTTGTCGCATAAGCCAAATAGGAGTATAAGGAGTTTTTTTATTTAAACATGCATCAATAAAAACCATTAATGCACCTCTTTTGTATGTTTATTAGTAGGAGCATGTTCTCCACCTTTATGTAAGAAATATAATCCCAAACATAAGCCTAAAATTGATAGTGCAAAATACATCATATCCATTGCATTATGAAACTCTGTATATAAAATTCTTTGAAAAAATGAAACTATTAAAACCATGACAATAACTTTTGCTAATTTATCTTTTAACTGGTCAAGCGAAGTAACTTCCAAAAGTTTTGAACCACCACTATTTTTTGCGACATCAATTTCTGAAATAAATAGCTCATAAAGTCCAAATGCAAAAATTAGCATAACTATTGCAATTAGATATAAATCCACTGCTCCAATAATCCCACTAACAATTTTTTTGTGAAAATCTTCTGGGTGTAAGCCTTGAACTAAATTTGTATAAACATATGCAGCTGTGCTATAAATATCAATACTTGATACAATAAATAGAGTAATTGAACCAAGTAGTGCAAAAATTATTGCAAATAAAACAAATAACCGACTTTTCCAAAGTATATTTTCAAATACAGACTCTATAATCTTCATCATTTTCCACCCTCCAACTCTATCCATTTTTGAGCAATTCTAACAGCATTTGTAGCAGCACCAACTCTTAAATTATCTGCAACTATAAATAGATGAAGAATATTATCACGATAAATATCTTTTCTAACTCTTCCAACAAATGTCTCATTTCTATTTTCAGCAATCATTGGCATTGGGTAAATTTTCTCTTTTGGATTATCTGCTAAAACTAAATTTTCACCTTTTTCTAAAGCTAAATTAGCTTTTGCTAAATCTATTGGATTTTTAAAAGTAATTGTAACAGCTTCGCTATGCCCTTTTAATACAGGAACTCTTACACAAGTTGCACTCACTTCTATATCTTTACCCATAATTTTTTTAGTCTCATTCACCATTTTCATCTCTTCTTTTGTATAGCCATTATCCAAAAAGCTATCAATTTGAGGAATTAAATTTAGTGCAATTCGATGAGGTAGTTTATTAATTTCAGCTTCATCAAGTTTAAATGCAAAAAAGCTTTGAAGTTGCATAACTAACTCTTCCATTGCTAATTTTCCAGCTCCACTTACAGCTTGATATGTAGATACATCTACTCGCTCAATAGGATTAATATTATCAAGAGCTTTTAAAACTTGCACCATTTGAATTGTTGAGCAGTTTGGATTTGCAATAATCCCTTTTTTTCTATATTTGCTAATATCTTGTGGATTTACTTCTGGCACAACCAAAGGTATATCACTATCCATTCTAAAATGGCTTGTATTATCAATTACAACAGCTCCAGCTTTTACTGCAAACTCTGCAAATTTAGCAGATATTGAACCACCTGCACTAAATAGAGCAATCTCAACTCCTTGTTCTTCAAATACAGTCTCTGTAAGCTCTAAAATTTTAACATCATCACCTCTAAAAGTTACAAAATTTCCAGCACTTCTTGCACTTGCTAATGGAACCAATTTTTGAATTGGAAAATTAAGCTCTTCTAAAACAGCCATCATCTCTTCACCAACAGCACCACTCGCACCAACAACAGCAACAACATACTTTCGCATTTACTATCCTTTTATTAAATTATATTTTTGAATTTTTTTACTCAAAATGGCAATATCCATACCTAAAGTTTCACTTGCCTTTTCAATATCAAAATCACAAGAGTTCAAAACTTCCACAAGAAGCTCTTTTTCTAAGTTACTAATATTTCGCTTACCTTCTCGACTATCAAGAAACAAATCATCTTTACTAATTTCAATATTTTCACTCAAAATTACAGCTCTCTCAACCACTGAAATAAGCTCTCTAATATTTCCAGGCCAATTATAACTTATAAGTCGCTCAATTGCTTCTTTTGAAAATCTTTTTTCACCTAAATGGTAACTATTTACACACCTTTCCAATGCCCAATTTGCAATTTCTAAAATCTCATCTTTTCTTTCTCGCAAAGGTGGAATATTTATTGGAATTGTATTTAATCTAAAGTATAAATCTTCTCTAAATTCACCCCTTTCAATTTTATCTTTTAAATTTGCATTTGTAGCACTAACAACTCTTATATCAATCTTTTTAGGTTTATTACTCCCAAGTCTTACAACCTCTTTTTCTTGTAAAAGTCTTAAAAGTTTAGCTTGTAAATTGTATGGCATTTCACCAATCTCATCTAAAAATAGTGTTCCACCATCACTTGCTTCAAATTTTCCAACTTTCGCTTCAATTGCATCTGTAAATGCACCCTTTTCAAATCCAAATAGCTCACTCTCTAATAAATTTTCTGGAATTGCTGACATGTTTATTGCAATAAATGGTTTATCTTTTCGTTTAGAACTATTGTGAATAAATTTTGCAAAAACCTCTTTACCAACTCCACTTTCACCCAAAAGCATAATTGACACATCTGTTTGAGATGCCTTTTTTGCAATTTTTAAAATATCTTCTAAAGCTTTTGAGCTTCCAATAAACTCTTTTGTATCTATATTTACTTTTGTATCTAACTTTTTAGAACTCTCTCTAACTTTTTTTGCTCTGTTTATTGCTTCTATTAAAGTTTCTGTATCAAATGGTTTTGTTAAAAAATCTTTTACACCAAGTCGCAAAGCTTCAACTGCACGATTTAGAGTCGCATTTCCTGTTATTATAATTGCTTCAAATCTTCCATCTAACTTTTTTAAAAATTCAATTCCATCCATTTGAGGCATATTTATATCTGTAATTATCAAATCAAAACTATCATCTAACTTATCAATCGCATCTTTTGCACTTTTAAAACTCTTTATTTGAAACTCATTATACTCTGCCAAAGCAATTTCTAATGATTTTCGCATATTAATATCATCTTCAACTATTGCTATTTTCATAATAAGCCTTAAAATCTATTTTGCAAACTTCACATAAACTATTTAACAATAAGTTTAACAGATTTACAGTTTTAATCCCCTTAAATCGGGATATAAGTAAAAATTAACAATAACATTTTAATAAAACTTTTTAAACAGTTTATTGTAATTAAATTGATTTTTTATAGCTCATGATTATGATAGTGTTGATGATGAGATTATAGAAGATGTTTTAAGATACAACTTTCCAAAAATAAGAGAAAAAATTTTAGATATTTTAAAAAATTATAAAGATAAGTAAATGTTTTGACATATAAGCTATTTCAAAACATTTAATAATATAATAAATCTCTAAACCATTGATGAGGTATTTTCTAAGCACCTTGTGTTAAAAATGTGTTAAACCTACTACAATCTTGTTCATCTTCTATGTAATGTGCATAGACTTTATTTATCATACTTAAATCTGAATGACCCAAAAAGTTTTTAACCAGTAGTGGGCTTTCTTTACTTTGGAGCATCAGACTTGCAAAAGTGTGTCTTGTGATATGAAGACCTGCTTGAATATCAAACATATCAGCTAAAAGTGCAGAAAACTGTTTTTTTATGGGGTGATATTTGCCTTTGATTATATATCCATCTGTTTTTGGTAAATTTGATAGATAATCTCTTAGGTTATTTAGTAGAGGTATAGTTCTACTTTTACCACTTTTGGTTGTGCCATAAATGCCTTTTACAATAGCTCCTTTTATGTGCAATTTACCATTAGTAAAGTCGATACAATCCCATTTTAGAGCTAATATTTCTCCAGCTCTTGCACCTGTAAAGAGAGCAATATTTAGGAATGTTTCTAAATCTTTTGGTAGATTGCTTTCTAAAATTGCTTTTACTTGCAATATGTTTAAAGCTTCTTTTTCTTCTCTCACTACTTTTGGTTTTTTGATATACATACAAGGGTTTTTTACAATCAAATCAAGTCTTACACATTCTCTAAATGCTATATTTATTGGTGCTAAATAAGCTCTTATCGTTGCTGGACTTTTGCCACTTTTTATTAGATGTTCTACATAACTATCAATTTCAAGAGTTTTGAAATTCTTAACATCTCTATCACCAAAATAGTTTAAAAACCATTTTATAGCAATTTTATACACACCGTAGCTATTTGCTTTATTCTCAACTGCTTCTAAAGTTTTGTATAGATGAGTTGAAATTTTTACTTCTTGTTTTTCGGTTTCAGCTTTTGTTCCAAGTATCAAATCGCTTTGAATTTGTGGTATAATTTGCTTCTGAACATAAGCGATATTAGCCTTTGTAGTGGCTAAACCTGTTGATTTTCTTATTAACTTTCCATCTTGATAGTAGTGGATTTGGATTTTCCCATCTCTATCTTTCCATTTTACATTATAGTTTTTCATTGAACTCCCCTTTTAGTTTCACTTTCTAAAAGGGCTTCTCTATTCCACACATATATTTTATCAGATTTTTTGGAATAGTGATGATTTTCTACATAATATCCACTATTTAGTCTATACACCATAGCTGATGATGATATGCCAATCAACTCTCCAGCTTTTTCGTGTCCTTTGATTTGTCGTGGATATAATGCTCTTTTGACTTCAAGAAGTAGTTTTGCTTCTACTTCTTTTAGCACCTCTTTTGTTAGCTCTTTTGTGAGATTTTTTATTAGTTCATCCATTTTAAATCCTAATTTTTCGTGGTCTTTGTTCTTCTTTCATTATTTGGAGACAATCTTTTGTAGTTTGGATTAGTTCTTCACTTAAGTTTTTTTTGAGATTATCAAGCTTTTCGCCAACTAAAAACTCTGCCCAAACTCCAAGCTCTGTTATATATTTTGAACTATTTTTTATACATTCATTATTTAATTTTTTTAGCCTTTCTATCTCTTTTTTGGCTTCTGTGAGTTCTGCTGTCATTGCATTATATTCTGTTCTGAACTTCTTGAACTGTATTATTATTGCTATGAATTGATTTTCAAGTGTTCTAAAATTCTCTAAAGTGTATGGTTTAAATTTGATTACCTCTTTTTCTACTTTTATTTCCAAACACCTGTATAACCTCATATTTTCTTTTTGGAGTTTTCTACATTCGTGCTGTAATTGTTTTATGTGAATTGGTAGTTCGTTTTGTAGCTTTTCTTGTCTTGTTCTAAGTTCGTAAAACTCTTTTACAAGTTGTTTTTTGAAATTTCTTACTACTTCATTATTTCTTAAATATGTCATTAATAAAGTAGCTTGTTGTTCATTTAGATAGTAGATTATTTTAGGCTTACCACCAAATAAATTATTATCTGTTTTGAGATTGTCTATTTTTAAATCTCCAAATTCTAACATATCAGTTTTATATTTTGAAATGAGGTCTCTAATACTCTCTGTTTGTAGATTTATATTATGAGCAACAACTTCATGAGAAATTACAGGCACATTTTCTAATACTGTTACTAAACTATTCATCTTAAATACTCCTTTATTATATTCGTGAAAGCATTATATACTAAATTAGTAATTAAGTCAAGGCATTTAATAATAAAATATTAGAATAGGAATATAAGTTAATAATAAATAAGTATGCCGATTTAAAATCGACTTACTCTTTTATTATGTTTTTAATGGTTTCTTTTAGTGCTTGAAAATTCTTATTTTGTTTTTTCAATTTATCGATTTCATATAATAATTCAATAGATTTTTGTATCTGTAAGCTAATTTTGTCGGTTGATACTGCATTTCTTAAACCTTGTTCGCTTACTCCTATCGCTTCACCAAGTTGCTTATAAGTCAAACCCAACTCTTTACAAACTTTTTTAACTATGTTTTCATCTGTCATGATGTGCCTTTTTGGTATGAATTTTTTTGATTGTATTATATCGAGTGTGTTAAATTTGTGCAAAGAGATTTAAATATATTCGTAGAAATAGAGTTAAAAAGTGGAATAGATAGCCCTTTTTAACTTATTTTGATGTTTGAATGAAGATTGTATTAATTTGGGGTTAAATATTAGGTTTTTCTAAAACACCTTGCTTAACCAAATCCATAAATTTCGCAACATCTTCTTCTTTTATTATATTCATAACAGCTTTTGTAGCCATCGCCAAGTCGGCTATTAATTCTTTTTTTGTGCCTTCTACATCAACTCTCCATTTTAATTTTTTTACCATCTCAACTTTTATCATTTTGTCTCTCCTGTTTAATTTGTTTGCACGATTATTTGAGAGCTTCTTGAGCTTTTCTCCATAATAAATCTTGTTTCTGTGTAGCTTTTATGTGTTCATCAATATTATGTTTTGTCAGCTCTGGAATTTTTACATTATCATGCTCTCTCATTAATCGTTTATATTTTATCCATTTTAAATCCATTGTCAGCAGTTCTTCTTTAAACAGCCAATTTGAGCTTTTTGTTATCAACTCAACCAAATCTTCTTTCGTGTAGCCATTGAAGTTCATTGTCATCTCTATCACTTCATTTATCGTTTTCATTTTTTTTAGCAGTTTGCAATATCTAAATTAACCAACTTATATGGTTCATTGATATTTGGACGAGTATAAAATCTTATGTAGCTTTTTGTGTGTGCAACTTTTTTACTCTCGTCTATTATCTCCATAGCTTCCAGCCATCGCTGGTCTTTTATGTCATAACTTTTTAGTGCAAAAATCTTTTTATTATCAATATTTCCCTCTTTATCCACTTCAAAAGCTTTTGTAATCAGCACTTTTATTTCTGGAATGGAGTCTTTTGTTACATCATTTAAGTATTCATCTACTTTCATTTTTGCAACTTGTATCTTTTCATCAAATTTCAATGTTTCGCTTATTCGTATCTCTATTTTGGCAGTGGCTGAAAAATTTTCTAAAGTTACATTGCCTTTTTTGCTTTTTTGCTTCTCATCTATTCCATAATTTTGCAAAAGCAAACCAAAATAATTTTCAACATTTTTCATAGCATTATCTCGAAATATTTTTATATCATATTGCAATTCAACAGCATCTTTTATAATCTCTTCTACCATTTCATCTTTTAGCTGTTCATTTACTCTTACCATATCTTTATTAACAGCTTCTCCTCGACCATTTATCCACCAGCCTTTTTCATTCAATTTAGCCATTATTTATTCTCCTATTCTTATATTTTTTTGTTGAACTTTATCTTTTACTTCTTTTATGTTTAGTTCGTTTCTTAATTTGCTCACCTCAACTTCAAGTAGTCTTTCTCTTTCTTTTAGTCCTGCTATTTGCTCACTTATAACACTTATTTTTATATCTATAAGTGATATTCCAAGCCATCTATTAAGCCACTTTTTCATATTAGACTTTTGATAATCTTTTGATAACAAAAGCCATATTTTCCAATATCTACAACTCTTATCCATCTAAACCTACCAACTATACATAGCCCTTTTCTATTCATAAAGCTCCTTTTTTTGTAATAACTGACTAAAACTATTATATTTAATAGCTTTAGTGAGCTATTTCAGCACTTATAGGCTAACTCGTTACTGATTTTCGCTTGTGAGTGTTAGAGCCTCTCACTTGGGTTTTTGATTGAACTCAAAACTTTTAATTTGTTCTGATGGTGTAATGGTAATATTATTTCTATTAAATAAAACTTAATTGCTAAAAGGTAATAAAATTACTTATTACATTCTTAATAATTGCTCAAAATGGTGGTGAAGAGTGGTGAAGAGTTGTGAAGTGTTTGTGGTTTAATTTTTGTTTTAGTTTTTATTTTTGCATATTTGCATTAAATAATCATTAAATTCAAACTCCGATGGCAAGGGCTTTTGAGTTGTTTTTGTGTCAAAATTGTGCTAAATTTGTGCATAAATTCGCTTGTTTTTTGTGTATTTTCGAGCGAGTGAAATTCATTTCTAAAACCCCACCGTAGTCCCTAAAATACGAGCCGAGATTATCATGACCCCCATTCCCAAAAAATATATCAATTTTGGCTGATTAAGCTATTTCAAAGCTAAACATTGAATTTTTAAGAGATTTTTAATAAAATAGCATATGAGAAACATAAATATACAAGAGATAAGGTTACTTAGAAAACAAGCTAAAATAGTCCTTGAAAAGCACTACATAAAAACATATGTGTATAAGATTTTAAACGGAAGTAGAAGTGCGAATTTCAAGGCTTTGGTAGATTTGGAATTGGAGTATAATATCACCCCATTCAAGTTACAAATGATAGTTGAGTATTACAGCAGGAAGAGAGCGAAAAAAAGAGCTATTAAATAATTATATCTTTGTCCTTCTAAAACCCAATTTTTGAGCCTCTGTTTCAGTATGAACATAACACTCACCCTTATTAACCTCTATTTTGATTTTATCATATAAAGCATCTATTGGCAAATGATATATTTTATCGCCTTTTTGTCCAATATTACATTTTATCATTGGATAATTAGGGTCATATTTTTCAACTACATGTTCTATTTGATAATCTTTTTTTAAATATTTTAGAGCTTCTTTTGCATTATTATCTAAATTATCATTTTGAGTATATAGATATGCTCCTACAAGAAAATTTTTATTATATTTATTTTTATAAACAGAAAGAGTTCCTACTAATTGAGTGATAGTATTCTCACGAATTACATTATCTTTGCCATATCTTTTACATTGTATCAGCATAATAGCTTTATTATAATGAACAATTAAATCAATACCTCTATCTTGTTTTTTATTTATAGCACCATGGTATTCAACTTTATATCCAATTTTTTCAAATAAATAGCCTATATATCTCTCATATCTAAGCCCTAATTCCTCATTTGATAAATGACTTTTAGTCATATAGTCATATAAATCTTTTCCATATTTTTTTATACCTTTAATATATTCAGCTTCTTTTTTATCTCTTAATATTTTTTGTTCTTCTTCTATTCTTTTTTGTTCTTCTTCTAATTTTCTTTTAATTGCTTCTTTTTTTAATTTTTGTTCTTCAAAATCTACCAACTCTTTATAATGATAAAATGACACATTATTTAACTTACAAAATTCATAAAAAGCTTCTGTGCATTTAGTGCATAGCAAAGGATATAAATAGGCACCAGCCACATTATGCTCACACTTTTGAGCTAAATCAGTTTTTGATTTTAAATTTTCAATTGATGTTTTTAAAACTTGAACCCTATCATTTAAACTAACTACTAATTTTCTTAAACTATATAAATTCATGGTCGTATATTTCTAAACTTTAAAATATCAGGATGATTTTTTTTGAAATTTTCAAATTTTATTTTTAGCTCATTTTCTTTTATTGTAAGTTCTTCTACCTCTTTTATGAGTTTTTTTTCAACTTCCTGTAAATTTTTTTTATCACTAAAATAACTAATTATCAAATATAGCACACATAAAATAACAATAAATATAACAACAGTTTCGCCCATATTTTATTCCACTCCCTATCGCACAGCTTCCATAGTAGATGCACCAATTACTTCATAAGTAGATTTTTTTAACTTTACTAAATCAGCTTTGAGCTTTCTAAAAAATATTTTTGGAGCATATTCCATTAGTTCTAATATTTCTTTTATTTCTTCTTTATCTTCAGCTAAATTTTGTGTATTTATACTAATATTACCATTAGCTATATATGTATTTGGTGAATGATGAACTTGTATATCACCAGAAATTCCAAGAATATTTTTAACATAGTTAAGTTCATGTTCATTTAAATTAGACAATAAATTTTTAATTGAATTAATCCTCTGTTTTTCATTTCCATTAAAAAAATCTTGTTCTAAAACTCCCAAAGCTTCGGCTAATGCTGATATTACTTCAACTTTTGGATTTGTGCCTTTTTCCCACGACTTTATGTTTTCATATGTGTAATTTGTTCCAAGAATATTATTCACTCTATCAACCAATTCTGTTTGCGATAACTTTCTATTTTCTCTTATTTTTTTTAGATTTTCTCCAAACATAACAATCCTTCAATTAATATCGGAAATTATATTACCATATCGTCAAGAAAAAATATTACTAAATTTAAGTTGATTTTAAAGGCAATTTAATTACTATTTTACTATGATTAAACCAAAAGATATTTCTAAAGCATTGAATATTAGTAATAGATTGGCTTCTCATTGGCTTTCTTCTAAAGTAAAGTATTTTAAAGTTGCTGATTTATTGAAACTAAAAGAGAATTTTGGCATTCCCGTTGAGGCTTGGCTGGACATAAAGTCGTGGCTACAAACTGATGAGGCGAAAAAGATATTTCAAAAGTTAGAGCAGGAGGAAGCTAACTCTTTAGAACCTCAAATATTAAAAGGAGTATAAAAAACGATAAAGCTCTAAATGGGCTTTACTCTTATATTCAGTCCCTAACTGAACATTTCCCCTTTTAGGGGATTGAATATAGGAGTTTTTTAGTGTTTGGTTAGGGACTGAACACTACTCCTAAATTTGATTTTAGGAAATAAAATGACAAGGAATGCAGTTTATATGAAATTTCCAACTCAACCTCTTATTGATTATTGTATGAATAGAAAAAAGATGAGAGCATTTATGGAGTATTTCAGAGATGTAGAGATTGGTGAAGTCAATACAAACTCTTTTTATGCAATAGGTTGGGAGGTTAGAAAAAATACAGCAGGTGATTGGATAAAAGAATTTAAAGAAAAAATCACACTTTTTAAAAGTGCTTTGGAGCTACATAATATAGCTATGCCCAAAAATGCACCGATAAAAGACCGATACGAAACAGATAAAAAAGAAAACGATAACCGATATGAAAAAGAGCTTTCAAACTCTGCAAATAACGACACTCAAAAACAAACACCGATAACAGAAAATATCCAAACTGATAACCAACCGATAAACGAGCGATACCAAGATATAAATAGAAGAGAATATATATATAACAGTCAATTAACAGACAGTTATTATGGTGCAACAGACAATTCGGACAAGCTAACTTGTCCTACAACCAAAGAAGAAGAAAAACCAAAAGAGACTACCACATCAAAAGAACAAGAGATTACCACAGAGCTTGTAGAAGCTGAAATAATAGAAACCCTACCAACTAATCAAAAAAGTAAAAAAAGTGTCTCTAAAGCTAAATTTGTAAAGCCTACGATGGAAGAGATTGCAAGTGTAATTGAAGAAAAAAGCTATCAAGTAGATGCAGAGCGATTTTTTGCATATTATGAAGCGAATGGATGGAGAGTTGGAAGAAATCCGATGCAGAATTGGAAAATGGCTCTGGTAACTTGGCAAAAAGGAAATACTAAACAAAAAGCCAATAATAGCAACTATGGGGATGTGAAAGAGCGAATGTATATGCTAAGAGTGATGGATATGGAAATTAAAGACAAGTTGAAACAAAAAGGGATTGACTATATGGAAGTTGTAAGTGGGTCAGTAGTAGTTGATGGAGTAGCTTGGAAAAAGATGCCACGAAGATATGGAGGTGGATATGAGTATGTTTTCTTCTACACAAGCAAAATTGATGAAAGTGAGGTAACAAAACTTGGAGTTAATTAATAAAATCGCAAGACATATTGTCGGCTTTGATTATGAAGATAGCTTTGTTGTAGAAGAGATTTTGAGCGAAATTAGTGAGCGAGATTATAAGGCTCTGTATGTGGATTTTGTGAGAAGTGAAGAGTTTAAATCTATTTCACTGCTTAGCAAATTAGCAAAAAAATATAAAATAGAAAAAGAAGCGCAAATAAGAGTAGAGTTTAAATCTAAATATTTCACTTTAGTTCCAAAAGTTATTAAGCTTTGTGAATATTTAGAAAAGATAGTCGTATCAAAAAATATAAATATCGAAGAGCTACTGCAAAATATAGATTTAAAAGAGTTTAAAAGCCAAAATGAGCCACTTTTGAATGATGTTGAGTTAAATATTATAAATCAAGCTTTTGGTGATAAATTGGCAATGTATCGAGCTTATCAATATCACAAACTCTATGAAGATTTTAATAGCTATATAGTCATTAAATCTAAGCAAAAAACAAATTTACCAGTTGCTGTAAATAATGAGCTTTCAAAATTAGTCAAGAGGGTGCAAATTTGAATATAGCAGAAAAAAAAGAAGCTAAGAAAAAAAAGCTAACTCACGATGTGGTTTTGGATTATGCACTTCAATTGTATCTTGATGATTTTCAACTTCAAGAAATTCAAACACTTCTAAAATCAAAACTAAAAAAAGATATTCCACTTCACACTTTGCAAGGTTGGGAAAGCACTTATAAGTGGAAAATGAAAAAGATTGAAAAGCTAAAAAGTGATGAAGTAAAAAAAAAGAGTATCAATTTAAAAGAGATGAAAGATAAGCTTGATGATAGAGATTATGAAAAGATTACAGAGCTTATAGAAGCACTTGAAGAGGTTTATTTCAAAAAGCCAACAAGTGGAAATTTGATAGCATTAGTGCAAGCTTATAAATATTTAAGAGAGTTAAGAACGACCGTAACTATTGGAGAAAATCATAATGATATAGCTGTAATTATGGCAAATTTCAATCAAACTATCATAAATAATGGAGTAAAAGATGGCTCAAGTGGCAACCACTAATAAACTTTTGGATTTTGTGAAAATGTGTCAAAAGCTTGAATATTTTGTGCTGTATGCTTTAAAAGCAAACCCAACAACTCAACAGTTAGAAGTGATAAAAGCAATAGATAATGGCGAAAAGAGAATTAGCATTAAATCAGGTCATGGATGTTTTGCAAAAGGGACAAAAGTTATGCTCCATAATTGCGATACAAAGGTAGTTGAAGATGTAAAAGTTGGAGATATTCTAATGGGTGATGATAGCACTCCAAGAAATGTATTAGAGCTATATCGCGGTAGAGAAAATATGTATCGATTTACTTTAAATGATGGAACAGTGTATGAATTTAATGAAAGCCATATATTATGTTTAGTTTCAACACAAACTCATGGTAGTCAAATAGCTGGAGATAAAATTACAGTTACAATTAGAGATTGGCTAAAGTGGAGCAATAGAAAAAAACGAACTCATGCTTTTTATAGAAAGTCTTTAGTCAAAGATGAAGTTAATTTAGAAGTAGAACCTTATAAGTTAGGAGCTTGGTTAGGTGATGGTGCAAGTAGGGGTGATAAAATATATTTAGGTGATAAAAAAAATATAGTATCAAAAGCTTTAGATATAGACGAAATACCAACAAAAAGATTTAATAGGATAGAAGTTAAAAGGCAAAGAAATAATTTGCATTTTGGTATTAAATCCGTTGAATTTTTAGGTGAAGGAGATTATTATGGATTTGAGTTAGATGGAAATCATAAATTTTTAGGAGCAGATTTTATAGTTCTTCATAATACTGGTAAAACTGGTCTCTTATCTTGGATAACTTTATGGGCTGGATTGGCAAAATATGATTGCAAAATTCCAATGACAGCTCCATCAGCTCCACAATTATTAAACATAATGATACCTGAAATTAGAAAATGGAAATCAAAGCTACCTGAATTTATGCAAACAAGTGTAGATGTAAAAGTGGATAAGGTGAGCTTTTCTAATAACAACTTCGCAGTTGCAAGAACAGCAAGGAAAGAAAATCCAGAAGCTATGCAAGGTTTTCATGCTACAAATCTTCTATTCATTGTTGATGAAGCGAGTGGTGTGCCTGAAAATATATTTGAAGTTATAGATGGTGCATTAACTGGTGTGCATAATATCTTGATTATGACGGGAAATCCAACGAGAACAAGTGGATATTTTTATAACTCATTTCATAAAAATAGAGATTTATTTAAGCTATTTACATTCAATGCAGAAGATAGCCCAAATGTATCAAAAGCAGTAATTGAGCGACGACAAAAAGAGTATGGAACTGATAGTGATGTATATAGAGTTCGAGTATTGGGTGAGTTTCCACGAAGTAGTAGCGATAGTTTATTTGCTGTTGCAGATTTAGAAGATGCAGTTGCAAGAGAAGCAGTTGATAAGAGTGGTGCTATGGTTTGGGGATTAGATGTAGCAAGGTTTGGAGATGATAGCTCTGTTTTGGCTAAGCGAAAAGGTTATTATTTGAGCCAACTAATCACAAAAGAAAATTTATCCACGATGGAGTTGGCAAGTTTTGTTGCTTATGAGTATCAAAGTGCAAAAGAAAAGCCAAAAGCGATATTTATAGATAGTATTGGAATTGGTGCTGGTGTGTATGATAGATGTATTCAGCTCGGACTTCCTGTAATAAGTGCGAATGTATCAAATCGACCTTCAAAAGATATTTATGTAAATAAGAGGGCTGAAATATATTATGAATTTAGCAATAACCTTAAATCTATGAAACTTCCAAATGATGATATGTTGCTTGGTGATTTGAATGCGACGAGGTTTATGTATAGTGAAAAAGGAAAGCTTATGATAATTCCAAAAGCTGATATAAAAAAAGAGCTTGGTAGAAGTCCAGATAGAGCTGAAGCAGTTGCATTAACATTTTTTGATATTGTGGTTGATAAAGAGTTTGAAATGGAAGAAGAGAGACTTAGAGAAAGTGAGCATCATTTGTATTCAACTTATGGTGGTGTTTGGTAATGTTTAAAAAAGATGGAGTTGATTTAAATATTGCAATACTTATGGATATATGCGATGGAAATATATTTAAGCTTTATCGAATGGCGACAAAATATGACAAAATCCATTTATATATTTCACTTAGATATGTTGAAAACTTGATAATTGATAACTTTGTGAGTGCTGGAATGAGCCAAAAATCTATACAAAATGCTTTGCGAATTCATAGAAAACGGTTTGAAAGAGCAAAAAGGAGAAACAGAAATGCAAGATGATGTTAAGCAAAAAATAATAACTCTAAGAGATGAAGCAAGAAGAGGATTTGATAAATATAAAGAGCAGTTTCAAGCTTTAGAAAATGGATATTTAAGCACTATTTCAAGTGAGCAAAAATTATCACTGATGAAGCGAAGAAAATCTTTAATTACCTATTATCTCATTCAAAATAAAGTTAGAAAAGTTGTGCAAGATATAAAAAAGACATATTTTGCAAATGATGAGTTTGCCAAACTTTATCCACTTACAGATTATGAAGAAGATATAAGAGTTGCGAAGATTTTGCAAGATGAGTTGGATGAATATGTAAATACAAAAGCAAATCTCTACACTCTTATTTCACCAAATTTAGTTGATGTGCTTGTTTATGGCATCACGGTTTTAAAAATTTATTGGAATGAAACTATCAAACTGCAAAGAGTATCACCTAAAGATGTATATTTTGACCCTGATTGCTCCAATAGTTATGATGTGAGATATTTAGTTCATAAAACAGATATGACTATTGAAGATTTAACCAAAGCTTTTGGAAAGAAGATAGATTTTACTAAATATATTGGCTCAAGTGCTTTTGGTGATGTCAAGAGTGATACTTCAAAAGAGATTGGAGATTATGCAAGGGTTGAAGTTGTTGAGGTTTATCGCAAACAAAATGGTGTTTGGTTTGTATCCACACTAATTGGTGATGAGTTTTTGCGAATAGATACCGAATTAAACGATGGATTACCATTTATAATAGGCTTTGTTTATCCTCAATTTATTCCGTTTTCTGAAAACTTTGCAGTGAGAGCTTATGGAGATAGCTTTATAAAGCCTATGTTATCAATCCAACAAGAATATATCATCACAAGAAACCAACAGCTTGATGCAATAGATTTACAGCTAAATCCACGATGGCTAACTACAAGAGGTAGTGGGCTGAAAGATGAAGATTTAAATGGGAATATCAAAAAGATAGTTGTAAATAGTATCGATGGAGTGCAACAGCTACCAGCTCCAAATATCAATCAATCAATTTTTAATACAGATAGATTAGATAGTGAGATGCAAGAGATGAGTGGAATTACCAAATATAATCAAGGCTTAACAGATAAAGGCTCACTAAATCAAACAGCAACAGGTATGAGTTTATTAACTCAAAGTGGAAACGAAGTGATAGAAGATATTATTAGAGCATTGAATGAAAGCTTTTTTGAACCTTTGATTGCAAGAATGGTGAAGTTGCTATTTAAATATAGTCAGAGTTATAGATTTTATGGAGTGAATAGAGAAAATTATATGCCTTTGAGAGTTGTCATAAATGCTGGAGTTGGTGCAGTAAATAAAGATATGCAAATTAGAAATATTGATAGTGGAATGCTAACTCTAACACAAACAATGGCGACTTTGGGAAGTCTTGGTGATATGGATAGAGTTGCAAGATATGGTAAAGCTCTTGATATGATGGTGAAACAAAAAATGACACTTTTGGGATTTAGAGATATAAAAAAAATAATAGGAGATGCAGATGATAATAGAGACGATAACGGAGTTGAAGGAGTTGGGGGAGAACAAAATATACAAAGCTCTACAAGAGCAGATGATGGAGCGATACAACAGCTTATTTAGTGAGGCTATGAGAAGTGATTTAAGCGATAGTGTGCGAACTCATAAATTAGAACAGATGAAAGGAGTAGGATATGCCATAGGATTAAGAGAGAGTTTAATAAAAGAGTTAGAAGAAGAGTTAAATGAAAAAAAATAAAAATAAAAATTTAGGAGAATAATATGCAACCAATTCAACCACCAATCATTCAAGAGCCAATTCAAGAGCCACAACCTCAACCAATGCAACCACCAATTCAACAACAGCCAACACAAATTCAGCAACCAATTCAGCAAAATGATATAGATATGGAAGAGTTAGCAAAAGCTAAAGCGATTTTAGGTTTAGATGTCTTAGAGAACAATCTAAAAGCAAAGGAGGTTGAAGCTGAAGTTTCTAAACGGTATCCTGATGTGCCAAAAGAGTTCATAGAAAAAGAGTTAGCAAAACTAAGTCCTGATTTAGCTAAACAAGCAAGACTTGACCCTGCTGGACTTGATATGATTTATAAGGCTGTAAAAGCTGAAATGTCGCCAAAAACTAAACCTGACCCAATTCTTGATAGTGGTGTAAATGGCTCAAAAGGTGATGAAGATTTAACATCAAAAGTCAAAGGTGGTAAAGCCAATAAGTTTGAATTAGGTCAATATATTTTGGATATGAATAAATAAAGGTAGCTAATAAAGGTAGCTAAGGCTACCTAATTTTATAGCTTATTTATAACTTATATGTTATATTGACACATAATATATTTTATTTTATTAGGAAATAAAATGACAACAATAAGACGAAGACAAATAAATGAATTGGCTGAAATTATTAGAAAAGAAGCTAATTTGAAAACTCCTTTAACATTTAAAGATTTAGTAAGCTTCGTAGAAGAACTCGAAGGTAAAGTTGAAACTGCCATATTGGATATAGATATAGATGGAATTATTAAAAGAAATGTAAATAGTTTTAAAATTATATTAAATAGTGCAAACTACTCAAGTGATGAGAGAAAAAAATTTACATTATGTCATGAAATAGGACATCTATTTTTGCATATGAAATATTTAAACAAAGATGAGTGGGAAAAATCAGTTGATTATGAAGATACTGTTTATGCAAGAAGAGGATATTCTGAAGAAGAGTATGATGCACATGAATTTTCAGCTGCTTTACTTATGCCAGAAGATGAATATAAAAAAGTTGTAATTAATAACACTAATAATGGAATTTGCAATATTCAGGAAGTAGCTAATCATTTTGCAGTATCTGTTGAGGCTGCTAAAAATCGTGGAAAATGGTTAGGAATATTTAAGTGGTAATAAATGAGTTTAAAAGATAAAATAACTAATCAAGTAGATAATAGTATCTATCAAGAAGCAAAAAATAATCGAGATGGGATATATCTTCTTTTATCTTTTGATTTAGCTAATGCTACTGAATATAAAATTAGAAATCAAGAGTGGTATATTACATTTAATGATTTTTATTATCGTATCAGTAAAGAATTGATAAAAAAAGAGAATAGTCCTCTTCAAAATTTAAAAATTTGGAAATTTATTGGTGACGAAGTCCTATTTTATTTGAAAGTTACAAAAGAAGAGGAGCTATTTAAATCATTACCTTATATTTATAAGGTTATAAAAGATGTTGAAAAAGAACTTAATAAAAAATCACATTTTTTTGATAAATTATATATCAAAACTACGGCTTGGATAGCAGATGTTGTAGATGAACAAGTAAAAGCAATAGATACTAAAGATAATTCTGAAAAAGCAACTAATATAATTTTTTCTCCACCTTTTGAAAATAATAATATTCAAACAATGTTAAAACCTGATTTTTTAGGTTTTGAGATTGATTTGGGCTTTAGAATATCTAAATATTCACATCATGGAGTAATAGCAGTTGGAGCTAAGTTAGCATATTTGTTATTTAAAAATAGACAAATATTAAAAGATAAACATAAACTCAATGGGCAAACTGGAAATATTGATAAAAATTTAAAAATAGTTTCTTATGAAAAACTAAAAGGAATTTGGAGAACTCATAAATATCCAATCATTTGGTATAGTGAGAATTGGAATAGTGAAACTATGTTTTTTTATGATGAACATTTTGATAATGAGTTGATAGAAACATTGAAGTATAAAATTAAAAAAAACAAATTAGATAATATTGAAAAACTTGAAAAAATATTTGAAGATATAAATCAAATTGATGATATTGATGCAATTATTAAAAAAATCACTGAATCTAAACCAGAACAAGATAATGAAGTTCAACTTGATAAAATATCAGAAGTTCATGTTGCTTTAATATGCTTTAATAGCGACAAAACAAAAATTTTAACAGCTTTAAGACCAAGTAATAAAAAAAGATTTCCAAATATATGGGAATTTGGTTGTGGTCAAATTAAATTTAATGAAACTTTTGAAGATACTGCGAAAAGAACATATAAAGAAGATTTTGGAATTGATATAGAAATATTAAATGATAGTCAGCCAATAGCAGTGTATTCATTTAAAGCTAGTGATACTAATAATGTTATCCCTGGTATTATATTGATTGGATGCACAAAAAAAGAAGAGATTAATCAAAATAAATATCAAGATATAAAATGGCTTTTAAAAAATGATATAGAGCAGATAGATGAAAAAGAGTATATTAAAGACTTCAAAAAAAATGCTTTAAAGGCATTTTCTTCTATCTCAACTTAATTCTTATTCTTTTTTATACTGCTCTCTTTTTAATCCATTTGCTGAATAGTCTCTAAGATTTATACCAAGTAGTTGCAAAAGTCCTTGAGCTGTGGTTTTTGGTAATACAACATCACTAACTTTTCGTCTATGTTCTGGTTTATTCATAGCTTCTACATAATTATAAGTGCTATAAGCTTGTTGAGGAAGTGGCACATATTGTTGTGCTAAATATTTTATGTAGTCTATTGCTCTATCACTTGTGCTTTTTGTTTTGGAGCTTATTGCTCTACCATCATAAATTCTCCTCAAATCCATATTTGGGTTTAAGCCTTCAATTGCATTAAATGCCATACTTGTTGAAACTCCACTAAGCAATCCTGATGCAAAGTTTTGAGGATTTAAAAGCCCTAAATAAGGTACCATTTTGTCAGCATTTAAAGTGTGAATAGTGTCTCCACTTTTGCCAATTGCAACTTTTCTACCTTTGAAATCGTCTGGTAAATCTGTATCCATAAAAGGCATATGGTCTAAAGGTGATATATCTGATAAGATATATTCTAATGCTCCTAAAGTGCTTAATACAGTAATGACACTTGTAGCTCCTGCTTTGGTTGTAGCTATTCGCCGAATTAGCTTTGGCAAAACATAATAGCTCCAACTAATAAATGGACTTACTCCACTATCTTTTAGCAGTCGATAACCTTGTGGTAGTGGTTTGGTATAATCTGGCATAATATCTGTAACAATTTCTTTGGCTTTTTCTTTGCTAAAGTTCTTTTCTCTGAAAAACTTATAAGCGATTAGTCGATTAACTGCATCTTCATTTTGATAAAGCTTACTCATAAAATCATCTGCTTTGCTAAATATATTTTTATTTCCAAATATTTCGCTATCACTTCGCAACATCTCATTTATTTGACTTCTACCAAGAATGCCAAGCTCTTTTGCTTCTTTGTATAAGCCCATATTTTGATTTTTAATTAAATCATCTAACTCATCTAACTGCTCTTTTGTTGCTATATTTAAGAGTTTTAACTGCTCTAACTCATCAAGTTTTTTAGCATTTTTCATCATTTGGATAGCTTTTCCATAACCACTAACTATATTTTTAGCTGGAACACCTGCTACATTCATAAGAAAGATATTTGATATTAGATTGTTTAAGTGGGCTGGTGCATGCCAAACAGTTTTGGCTTTTTTCCAAATTCTTAAATAGCCAAGCCATAATTTAGCAATTAGGCTATTATTTCCAAATATAGTTCCGTGTATATCATCACCCATTTTGACTAAATCATAATATACATCTTCTCTCACATATTTTCCACTCAAAACTCCATACATAGATGAAACTTTTAACTGTTTAAAGCCATCAGTTTCTGCATCGCTTATAATATCACTCTTTTGTTGCACCTCTTTTAATAAATTGCTATGCTCTTTTAACTTTTTTAATCTTAGAATTGTCTCTGGTAGAGTTACTGCTATATCTCTAATTTCACCCATTTCTGTTCGCTCATTGTATGTATAATCTCTATTTAGAGTTATTTTTCCATTTTTCCCAAAGCTATAATTAATCTTGCCATCTCCAACTTTGCCAATTAATCCCATATTTTCTAAATGTTTTATAGTGAGTGGAATTGAGTTTGAGCTAATATTTAGAGGTTCTAAATTTTTGGATTTTAGAAAATCATTTACAAATTCGATAACTCTTTTATTGTCTCTTGTTTTGAGTTTCAATCCTCTTTGTCTGATTTTATCAACTGTAAAACCTCGACTAAATAGGTTATTCATAGAGTTTTTAAAGCTACCTTTATAAATCCTATGTAGATATTTTTCACTCCACTCATCAAAAGCTTCTTGACTTAAAACACCATTTGTTACCAACTCTTTTTCTAAGTCTTTGACTTCTGCTCTAAAGCTATCACCAATAGTTTTCAGTTCAGATTTTATATCAACTTTGTCTCCAACCATATATTCATGAAGTGCAACTCTATCATTTTCATCAAGTCTTTTTAATGCTTTATGTAGAGTTTCCATTTGGTGAGATGCTTTACTCATATTTGTGATAGTCTCTTCTCGCAATCCCATATAATCTCGTGGCAAAGTATTTGAAAATAGAATTTTTAGCTTATCCCAACTATCTTTTATAGTTTCTGCACCATCTGATATTAACTGATTATCAACAAAACCACCTCGCATATTTGGATTGAGTTTATTATCTTCTAAGTTTTGTGGTGATAGAGTTTCGTTAGAAGGCTGGTTGTAAATGTAATTTTGGCTATCGTTGCCGAACCCAGCCTTTCTATTTGAGTAAAATGTTATAACTCTTTCTCTCTTATTATCATCTCCAATAATAATTCTAAATCTATCTCCAAAATTATTTCTATATTCATAGACTCTTTTACCATTTTTTAGATACGGCTCAACATTTCTAATAGCATTCCCCATATTCAAAAACTCTTTAACAGTTATCCACCCATCCTTGTCATCACCGATATGTTTTTCAATATGCAAAGCTCCAAAACCTTTGCCAGTATGAATATTTTCTTTACCTCTCTCAAACTTGATAGCATTTTCAACATCTCTAAAATCTTTATCTCTATAAATATTTGCAGATTTTTTACCATTAAACTGAACATTAAAAGTTGCTCTCTGTTCTTTTTGCTTTTTAGATTTAACAGGAGACATTTGCATATTATCCATCATAAAATCAATAGCATCGTCTTTTATCTCATTTCGTGGCACATCTAAATCATCATATGGAAAATTATCATAGCCTTTGTTAGCTCTATTTTGTGTAAGTCTTGCTTCTGCTTCACCATGCACTCGCTCACTTTGCCAAAGAGGCGACCTTTTTGTGCCATTCACATAATCTTTAAATACACTACTCCAGCCTTTATCTACCATTTCATAAATTAATCTTATATCATCTTCTGTTGGCATCTCTTTTAATCCATAATATTTTGGTTTTTGCAAAACATTATCAACAATTTTTTTAATCTTACTTTTATCTTCTAATCCCATAACTTTCGGATTAATTATATTTGCCAACTTTTTAGCTGCTGGAGTTTTTAAAATAGGGTCGATTTTTAAATCAAATATGAGTCTTGGGTCTGCTCCTTGTCCAAAATTTTCAAATCCTTGAATGCCATGTTGAATTTCGTGAAGTAGTGTAGATTTATTCACTCCTTCAGTAGCTTTGTTTAGAGTGATTGATTTATTTGTGTAATATCCTCTATAATAAGCCCCTTTGTTGTTTTCGACTTTAACTTCAAAATCTTTTAATTCTGGGTAGTTTTCAAAAAGCTTATCATGATTAAATATTTCACTTAATTTATATTTTCCAACTTTCAAATTATCATTAAAAGTTACATCACTATCATTAATTTCAAATCTCCACTCTCCATCATCACCTTTAAACCAACTTGTATTTTTCCAAATATCAACCTCATTAGCTCCACTTTTTTCAAGCTCTTTAGCCATTTGTAAATTTGATATATTTGCACTCAAAGCCTTTTCTCCAGCAAACATATTAGTTGAGCTATCTTTTGAGCTATTATAAATTTTTGCTAAAAGAGTAGGATTTGATTTTGCCATATTTGGATGTTTTTTACCAATTCCTAAAAGATTGTTATATAGATTTGGATTAGTTTGTCTTAATGTCATAGCTCCTACTTTACTTGCACCCATTCCAGCTAAAAATCCAGTTACAAACTTTTCAGGGTCAATATTCATATTACCATTTTCATCAATTTCAGTCGCATTTGCAGTTCCACCAACAACACCACTACCAATATGAGGTGAAGCAAAAAGCTGATTTTCTAATCTATGATTTTTCACATTATCATTCACCACTTGAATAGTTTGCATAGGTTTTTTACCATAAAGAATATAGTCAAGTGCTTCTTGTGGTGTTTCAAGTGGTTTTGGAATTTGTTTGAATTCAACTTTATTTATTTCATTGTTATCTCCATAAATAACACTATCGCGATTAGTGATATTAGTAGTATCATTAAGTCTATTATCATTTATAACTCCTTGTGGTTGCTGAATTGCTTGAGGTTGTGGATTTTGTGATGTAGTTTGTTTGAAATTAGAGCTATTTAATCCAAATTCTTCTCCATTTTGTGCCAATCCATTTTGAAGATTTTGGGGTGATAATGTAGATTGAGGAGTTGGAACTTTTCTAAAAACTTGACTTAATCCTCCAGCTAAACCACCAGTAATTCCACCAGCGATTAAGCTATTTTGTAACTTTTCACTATTTGTTAAATCTTGATTTCCATAATCTCTTGCGAATTGACTACTTGCACCAATTGCTCCACCAGTTGCAAGTGATTTTATAAAATCAACAGCTCTTTTGCCTTTGTTATAAAGTCCCATTGGTGTATATGTCATTGGGTCTCCAGCTATTTCACCAAGCATTCCACTATAACTATTTGAGTAGTTATCTTCAATATTTCGTCTTGCTTCGTTTCCAAAATTTTCAAGACTTTTGCTACCAATTAGTTTTCCAATAGATGCAGGATAATCAGCACTAATTGGTTTTAACATTCCATAACCAAAGGATTTAAGCCCTTCGGACATACTGCTACTATCTTTAAAACCTTCTAACTCTTTTAGAGTTTCTAAATCCGTTACAGGTCTATAACCTTTATCTTTTAATATTCTTAGTTTTTCTAAATCACTAACATTTATCTTTTCGTATCTAACTCCATTAATCTCTTTAGAGTTTAATATTTCTGAATTATTCATCTCTTGTCCTTAATATTTTAACCAAATTGAACTATTTAAATCATAGTTTTGTGTTGGCTGTTGTTTGGTTTGAGGTTGTTGTGATTGTTGAGGCACTCCTATTTGTTGTTGTGGCTGTGGCTGTTTGGGTTGCAAAAACTGATTGTAGTAGTCCATATCAAGCACATCATCTTCATATTCTCCAAACCAACCATCTTTCGCACCTTTTTTAAATTGTGGCATCGCTCCATATTGAATATACATATTTTTTGCAATATTCTTTTCATTATCATTTAGATTTTTATACTCTACAAATAGATTATCAACATTTTTTGCTCTAAAATCTCTTTGTTGTTGCTCTTTTAATTCACTCATAGATTGCTCATAAGGTGTCATTTGAGTTGTTGTATTTGTTCTAAGTTTTGCTATGTCTAAATTGTTTTGATTTTGCATAGCAATTCTATTTGTAGCACCAGCTTCATTGAGTTTTGTTGCTTGGAGTTGAGTTTGATTGTGTGTTGTTTGGTTATACATATTCGATAATGTTTTTTGGTGGTCTAAATTTAATCTCTGCTGTTTGATGTTTGCTATATTTGAGATTAGTTGATTTGCTTGAGTGCTAAAACCTTGAATAGGTTTAACATCAATTTTTGGTTGATTAAATAAAGCTCTTAGCTCTGGAGTTTGAAATGTGTGAGTGCCTTGTTTGGGATATACAACTTGCTTTGGAGTTTCCCACTCTGCAAATTTTTTCGCACTATTTGGATTGCCTTGTTCGTATGAAGATATGAAACCCATCTTTTTATCCTTTTTTTCTTATATTTTAAGATAAAAAGATGGACGAATTAAGGGTAACTTGGGCTAAATTGCTTTAAGTTCTAAAATGAGCTTTAAATGTGAAATAAAAAGCTTCTGTTTGAAATAATACACCACTATTGCATTGATAGCTACTCATTGCTTTCATTATTTTTTTTACAAAATTTTCATCAACACTTTTACCAGTGCCTATTTCTACTATTGCAAAACAAGCTTTTACAACAGCTTTATAAAATCTAAAATTATTTGTGCTTTGCTCTAAAAAACAACTACCCAAAAAACACACATCTCTTAATAATTCTGGATTTTGCATATCTATTCCAAAATTTCTTTGATATATGCCTATTTTCAATATAGCTTTTTGTATAGCTCCTTCTAATTGAACTCTTACTATATCTTTTTCTCTCTCTTCATACTCATTTTCTAAAAATATTGATATGATTTTCATAGCATCTATTAATCTAAATCTAATTGCTACTGTATTCATTTTACAGCTTTATATTTATTTATAATTAATTTATCATTACTATTTAGCTCACTTTTTGAATATCTCTTTAAAAATGAGTTTATATTTTCATTATCTCCATTTTTTTGCTCAAAAAGTTTATTTAAAACTATATTATTATCTGCTAATAACTCTATTCCCTTACTTATTCCACTATTTGTTATTTCAATAGACTCTTTTTCATCAAATAGATTAAAAATTTTCTCATTTTTTTGCATTTCCATTCCCTTTTTTTAATTTATTAAATTATTTTAACAATATCGCTATTAAAAAGAGTTAATTAATTCTTACTCCATTTCACAAAAGAAGAGATTTCATTAAATAAAAGTGAAATAGAGTTAATTTTTCAAAAAATAAAACAAAATATTTTAGATTAGTTGGTTTTCACTCCATAAACCTTGTTTCCATTTATTATTATGATTGATTTTTTTGTTTTGATTGCGAAAGATTTGGAGTTGCTAACTTGAATTCCCATTGGTTTAAATTTAATGTAATTTGAGCTATAAAATATTGCATTACTACTTTGGATTAGGTCGCTATCTTTTGTGCTGTTGTCTATGATATTAAATCCGTCTGGTATTTTGGGTTTTGTCGTGAATATTCCATTATGGATAAAGTTGTAGTTATAAAAATATCCATCATAAGAACTTTGGGTATCTGTAAATCGCATATTATTACAGTAGTCATATCTTGATTTAAATCCCATCAAATCGGATTTCTTAGCAATTTGTTGCTCAAAAGTTTTGCCATTTATTACTTTAAAATATTTTGCTTTTGATTTTGGAATGTTTGATTTGATGAAGTAAATATTATTTGTTATTTGCGATATATCACACTCAATATATGTAGTTTCTAAATCAAAACTAACTCTTTTTGTTTCATCACTATTTATAATATAACAATCAAATTTAGTGCCACTACTATTATATATTAAAATAGTTGCTGTATCTTTATCGTTTTTGGTTGTGTAATGAACTCTTGCTCTATCGGCTTTATCAAAAGCTAATCTATCACTATCATCTTTAAATTCATATTCATATTTGATACTAAAATCTTCAATATCATATATTTTTATAAATTTATAACATTTAAGAATTAGATAGCTTTTGCCATCGATATAGCTATTTACAAACATAAATTTTGAAAAGTAGAGATTTGTATTGCTAAATTCAAACTCTAATGTTTTAGCTTCTTGAAAATCTCCATTTTCTATATCTGCAAGAGCAAGTTTAAATATTTTAATTTGCTGTTTATAATTTTCTATCATTACACCATTTTCATATTTAGCCAAAGTTGAGCTTGAAGTAACTCGATATATATGCTCATCTTCTTTATCATCTTTATAGCTATATCCAACTATTGGTGGATAACCTATTGGAATAAAAACTCCGATTTTGTTATCTTTTGTAAATATAAGCTCTTTTTCCCATAGATATGTTGGATTTTTGATTGGCTTCGTTTTTGATATGATAGTTGGAACTCTATTATCTACTTCAATATAGTTTGGTAAATATGAGTTTTCTCTAATTTTTTCAACTGTTGGAATATCTGCATCAAGCATTGTTTGTTCCATCGCACTTTTATGATTAAATCTATCTACATCAAATATATTATCTCTATATCTACTAAGAAAAGAGCTAACACCTCTATTTAAATCATTTATCAAAGCTTGATGAAATACTCCGTGCATTAACTCTTTGGTTAATAAATTTTTGCTATTTGGATTTGAATATGGGACTTTTATTTGCATTAGTTTGGAATAGATTTATTATTTATTGCAAATGCTTCAAGTCCATCATAAATGTATTGATGAATAACTGTATAAGATGAAATATCTACACTCACATCACCCAAAACACCATTAATTGTAACTGTATTTACTCCATCAGTATAAAATAGAACTGTATAAATATGTCCAATTAGTGCATTTGTAAAATCAAAATTAAATGTAGTATCACCACTAAATGCGAAACCTGCTGATGTTTGAGTTTGAAAAAAAGAGTAATTAACTTCACCCATTACATTTCCAAACTCATCAAAGTTATCAATATTAAATCCTGTATTAGTTGGCTCATTTGATTGATTTGGCTCACTATTTGTATTTACTCCATCTCTACCTACAAATCTTATTGCACTGCTCCAGCTATCGTTTTGATAAATTGATAAATATATATCATCAGCTTGGAATTCACTATGCCAACTTTCACCATCACTACTATATTTAAAATAAATAGTCTCTTCTATCACTTCACTATTGCTACTATTTATCACTGTTTCTAACTTGATATAATCTGCAATAATTTGATTGTATTCACCCATATAAATTGTAATCCCAAAATCGCTAAGTGATAAATATATACAAGCCAAAACCAAATCATCATCTATATCAAAATTATTATCAGCTGTTGGCTCATTTGGAAATCTTAGAATTCTATTTTGAGCTATTTTTTTTAAAGGTATTTTTGCACTTGGTAAATCTTCTTGTAGCTTTGTAGCATTAGTTATTCTTGCTACACTCATTATGGATTTATAAAGTGAAAATAGAATATTGCTTTGTGTTGCAACTTCTATTTGATGTGTTGCATTTGGATAAGAGTTTTTGTAATCTGCTAAAAAGAAATCTTTAAATCTATTCCAAAGAGTTAATACTTCTGCTGTTTGCATTAGACACTTGCCATTGCTTGAATACCTGCTATTTCAAGCTGATTTTGTGCTTTTAATTTTTCTATTTCTAAATTTGCTTTTATTCCTCGCTCAACTCCATCAGCTTGTCTTAGTTTAAACTCTCCATCTTGACCAAGGCTAACTTTTTCTGCTACAAGTTTTTCAGCTTCTTTATTTAGCTTAAATATATTTGCTCCTATTTCATCAATTTGAGCTTTTTTGATTGATATTTCAGCAATTGCTCCTTGAATTTGAGCCTTTTTTGACCAAAATTCAGCATTTAAAACTGAAATTTCAGCTTCTATTTTGTCTTCATAATATTCTATTTGAGTGCTTATGAAACTCTTTTGAGAACTTAATAACTCTTTTTCTGCGATTAATTTATCTTTTTCATTTGGTAAAATGCTTTTTGTTTGATAATCTTTGAAATCTTTTTCAATATTTATCAAATCTTTTTCAGCAACTAATTTATCTTTTTGAGAACTTAATAACTCTTTTTCTGCGATTAATTTATCTTTTTCATTTGGTAAAATGCTTTTTGTTTGATAATCTTTGAAATCTTTTTCAATATTTATCAAATCTTTTTCAGCAACTAATTTATCTTTTTGTGCTGGGAATAGATGCTCTACATTATATTTAGTTTCGGCTAATATTTTTGCTGTTTCTGCTTCTTTTAGCTGATAATCAAGTGCGATTTGTCCTCCCATTTGCACGATTTGCTGAACTGCTGTTGTAGATAAATTTGTTAAGAACATTGTGTAGTTTTTTGCTTTTTCTGTATCTGTCAAGCTACTCTCTTCTAAAAATGTTTTCATAGAGTTGTTTGCTAAATTAAATAGACTTTCATCGCCATTTACAACTTCTGCTGAAATATCTCGAATAATTGTTTTTACAAATTCTTGATTATATGCCATTTTATACTCCTGTAATGTTTGTGATAACTCTTGCATTTGAGTTACCTTTTTTAAATTCTAAGTTGGGATTTTCTATGTGAGTTGAGTTTAAAATTGATAGAGCTTCATTTAGATTTGTAGTTGATGAGTTGGCAATAAATCCTAACCAACTTGAATTAAGCCTTTGGATATTTGCATAACCTCTACTAATTGAAGTTTCAATCTCTTTATCTAATAAGCTAAAGTTTTTATCAATCTCTTCTTTTTTGGTTTTTACAGCTTCTTTTATCTTTTCTTCTAAGTTTTCATCTGCCATTTTTTTTATCTCCTAATGTTTGGATAATCTATTGTGATTTGTGGAATAGAAACTGTTGGTATTTCAAGATTATCAAAGTTTATAGTTTCTAAACTCATTTGTGGAATTACCACATCTTTTAAATCTACTCCAAATTGAAATAGCTCTCTATCTTTTACCATCACTTTTTTATTTAAAAAGCTAACAAGATAAGCACTTGATGAGTACTGAATGAGATAAAAATTTGGGAATATTTCAGTAGCTTCTGTTTCATTTAATAGATTTAAATTTATGTCATGCTCTTTATATTTAACTCTTTTTTTTGCATAAATTACAAAGCTATTTAATATCCCAACAGTTTTTCTAACAACTCCAACATTTCCAACTTTAGCGATTAAATAACCATATTTGCCAATTAGCTCTATTTCAAATCTATTTTCTGATATTTGATTGTAGTTTAGCTCATGTATTGCTTTTGTTTGCATTTCATAAAACTTCACAAACTCTATATTTTTATTTGTGTGAATTGAGATATTTTTATCTACCTCAATCCCTCTTGTATCCACTCTAAACATCAGATTGTGCCTATTGTATCTTTATCAACTGGTGTAAAAAAGCTACCCCAAATGATATGATAAGAGAAGTCGTTAAACATAATATTATCTGATAAAGTTGGTGTAACTCCATTAAAAAATATAGTGTTGCTTTCTGTATGTTTGTGATATTCTCCAAACTGTTGTAAAAATGGATAAAATTTAACTGGAGCTACTTCATACCAACTATTTGTGCTATTAAATGGAGTTTTGACTAAATCTACACTTCCATCAAATGTTATTCCAACATCTGTTATTTCTAAAGTTCCCATATTTGCTGTTTTTATTGTTATATTGTCATAACATTCGTTTTGCTCAATTTCTAAATTCATAATTTTCTCCTACCAATTTAATCTCAAGCAAGGCTTTATCGCTTCTAAACCAACTCCAACTACTTCGCCTAAGTTTCCAGTTCCTCCCCAACAAAGCTTTTTCTTAATTCTATTATTTGCATATCCATTATTTAAATCATAGATATTTGCTTTTTTATACCATTCTTGATAATCTGTTTCGCTAATTTCTAAAAAGTTATATTCTAAATCTGATGGATTAAAAGTTATTGTTTCAACTTTTCCATCATTTTTATTATAACTAATGCAATCATTTCGTTTAAATCCTGCTATATTTGTGCCAATTAAAAGCAATTGAGAAAATTTTGGCATTTGATAAGCATAACCATTGTTGTATCTAAAGTAATAACCAATTCTACTTACTGCAATTTCAACAATCTTTGCTGGTTCTGATTGCATTGTGCTTGGATTTAGAGTGAGCAAATCTGTTGGGAAACGGCTCATATCAAGCTCTTCTTTTTCTTTATTTGATAAACCTCCACACTCTCCAGTAAATCCAATCCGTTTGCCTAAATATAATTTACCATCGCTATCTAAAATCATTTCTCTATAATCAAAGCTTGGAATTACTTGTCTTGCATAATCGCTAAATTGTGTAGCTCCTAATCTCATTTGCTGTGTAGAGTAGCTACAACCTTGCATTTCTAAAAACTCACCATTTAGCTTAATAAGTTTGCCTTGTCTGTAAGTTATTGGTGCTTGGTCTGGTGATTGTGGAGTTGGGTTTGTTTGATTTGCAACTGATATATCTTGATTGCCACCACTTAATTTCACTCTAATGTTTTGTCCATTTATTCCAATATATATGGTTGAGTTATCACCTCGCTTTTTTGCAACTACTTTTAACTTTTTGGTATCTGCATTATAAGCTACTAAAGCCTTGCCAACATCATAAACTTTACCTGTTGTTCCAATAGCCATTATAAACCTCCAAAAGATATTGTATTTGGGATTGTTGATGTGAGTTCATTGCCATCGCTATCTTCTCCACTTATGCCCTCAAGACTGATTTCAATATCATTTTCATTTTCAGTAAATGTGGCTTTTATCGTTGGTTTTTTTTCTACTCCCGTAGCTTGAAACTCTATTGGAGCTTTTGCTATTCTATTAAATATTAAAAGCTCTGTTGAAGTTATAGGTTCATAGATTTTTTCATCTGTTAAATCTTGAAAAAATGGGTGATTAGCTGGAACAAATATGTAGTTTTTGAAAACATTGTATCTAAATTCCAAAACTGTTAAACTATCTAATCGAGCTTTGATTATTGATTTAACTTCTGTAATATCATAAACTTTGGCATTATATTCATTTACAATTTCGTCATCTTCGTTTTGATAAGAACGAACAAGCTCCATTAGCTCTAATTTGCCAACTATTTGCGAAACAAAATCTACTAACATTTGATGTAGTGCTAAAAATGTTTGCTTTACAATTCCACTATCTTTGAATTCTATCAATCCATCTACTATGAATTGACAATCTCCAATATCTTCAAAATGGTTTGTGAAGATTGATTTATTGCTAAATGTAGCTAATATTTTATATAGCTTTATGCTCCAAACTGCTGGTGCAATATATGTTGTTTGGTCTGCTTTGGTTTCAATTTCATTTAGTAGAGTTATATCATCTTCTGCTAATGTAAAGCTTGAGCTATTTGGATTTATCGCAGTTAAACTGCCACTGTTAAAGCTAATATTAGTTGAAGTTTTTGATACAAAAGGGGTGTTGTTTTCTTCTTCTCTCTTATCGTATTCATACTCTTCTTTTGTTTTTTCACCATATAGATTTGGATTTATGATAGTTGGGATAAAGCCTAAATTAGTTGGCATTGCACTACTGTTTTGTGTATCGATTGTGTGAAATGGTAGATTTAAATTTCGTGCAATACTTGCACCATTATCGTTTGATTTTAAAATACCATTTTCTATTGTGGCAATTACTCCAAGCTCTGGATGATAGACATTTTCTATGTTGATTTTATTTGCACTATTTATCTTTGGAAATAGATATGGAATATGATATACATAACCATCATCACTAATAATTCGTATCTCTTCTCCAAAATATACTTTATGAGAGATAATATTAGCTTCTGTGATGTTGTATTCACCACTGTTTATTCTCTTCAAAGCACCAATTAGTAGATATTGAATTACATCTAAGCGAGGAATTTCATCTATTTGAGTTTGTGTAAAGCCAACATTATTGATAAAGTTTTCAATATGCTTAGCAAACTTATAATTTAAAATACCATTTTCAAGTTCTATTATTTGACCTTTATAATAAAAATAAAACTCTTTTATTTGGTCTATAGTTCCAAAATAGAAGTTGTAATAACTCAAAATCACATCTAAATTTCTCATATCACACTTTATATAATCTTTTCTAAGTGTGGCATAGTATGGCGAATTAGGAGGTGTGCCGTTTAAACTTAATTCAATTACATCTACATATCCTAACTCAATAAGTCTTTTAATTCTAATATCTTGACTTTTACTGATATTAGCTTCCAAACCAACATCTATTATTAATATTTTATTTTTTATGGCATAATAGTGTGTATGTGGATAATTAATGGCTAACTTCTTTTCATTGTCAAGGATTAACTTTGATAATAAAAATATAGTTTCAAAATCTTCTGTATCTTCTTCAACAATATAAAATAAAGTAGGGCTATACATATCACAAGATGGTGTTGTTATTGGCATTTCACTAATACTGAATTTTAAATAATCTTTATCATGAAGATAATTTTTATCTACTTCAAAATTAAAATATCCATATGTGCTAATAATTTCGTATGCCATTTTTAGATTTGGAACTATTAGTTTTATTACTTGCTTTTTATTAATTATCACTGTGAAAGGCTCTTCATAACTTTCATCAATATAAAATTTTAATAAAATAGCTTGATAAGTCTCTATAAAAGTTAAGTTATAATATTTCTCAACAACAATTTGCCAATCTTTAAAAAGATATGGAGGTTGTATATTGTCTGCATTTACAACTTCACAACTAATAGGTTGCTCAAGTTCTCCAACTGTAATTCCATCAACTTTAAATATAGCTTTTAATGGCTCAACTCTTTCGCCAACTTCTGCACAGCTAATTTTGAATTGGTTATTAGCTAATGGAGTATTTAACTCTTTAGCTACTCCATCTTTTTCAAATTTGAATTTTCTCATACAATCTCCACTGTATAGTTTCCATCTCCATAAGTAGATGTATCAAAATCGATTTTGTATTCACCATCTGCAACTTTGACAAACTCTCCACTAAATACTGGAACACCATTTGGAGCTAATATTTTGATAGTTGGCTCTTCTATTGTGTAGATTGTGTTGTAGTTTATCGTTCCTGTTTGTGCTTCTTGTAGAAGTTGCTCTTTTATAGTTTGGATTGCATTTTGTTGGAATGCTTGGAATGCTTGTTGTAAATCTGAAATTGTTTGTTCAAGCGATGAAATTGTTTGCTCGTGAGATGAAATTGTTTGCTCGTGAGATGAAATTGTTTGTTGTAAATCTTGTGGAATAGTTGGACGCTCTTTTAGCTCTGTGATGTTTTGCTCGAGTGTTGAAATTGTAGTGCTTAGATTTGCTGGGATTTTATTTGATAAGCTTGTATAACTTTGATTTTGGTTATTTGTAATTGTTTTAAGATTATTAATCTCATTTGTCAAACTACTTAAACTACTGTTTGCACTATTTGCTTTTTCTTCTGCACTATTTGCTTTATTTGTAAATGTATTTAAAGTTTCGCTCATTTGTTCAATTTGATACAATATAGGATTTTTTATCTCATCTACTAAAAATACACTTTTAAAGCTTTCATTTGTAACATAATAGATTTTGCCACTTTGGCTAAACACTATACCAACTTCATTTTCTGATAGTAAATTATCTTTGATATGATTTAAAAAGCTTGTTAGACTTTTTGCAGTGTTGTCATGAATAAAGAATTTAAACTTTTTAGAAACTCCACTAATTTCTGTTTGAAGTTCTAAATTAACTACTCCACCAGCATATTCAAATACATAATCACCTGCATCTAATTGGTAGTTATTTTCTTCTAACCAACTATCAAGCTCTGCTTCTTCTGTTGGCAAATATTCAACCAATTGATAACTCTCACCATCAAATTTATAAACATCTAACCAATTTGTGCCATTTGTTCTGATTGTAAAGCCATTCTCTGCTACTACATTTAAATATAAACTACCTTCAGTCTCAATAGCTTCTGTGTTTAATGTTGATGTTTCACTATTTAGAGCATAATAAGGAGCTACCTTTATATGCTCATAATCAGCCATTTTGTAGCTATATATATCTCCATAAAGCCCAACATCTACATAATATCCTCTATCATCTAATTTTATTTCACTTTTATAAAAGTGAGTTGTTCCACCTAAATTAAAGATATAGCCTAAATTTTCTACTGGAAATTCTATGGGTTCATTTTCGCTAAGTCCATCAAGATTTTCATATCCTGTATAATATTTGGCATTTGCTACTCCATTTTGTGTTATTACTACTTTTGCATCATAAATTGTAAAATAGTTATCAACTACATATCCTTGCATCATTTCTCCTTATTCAATGACTAAGACCATATCATCTGATGATATAGTTTCTAAATTATCTAATCTCTCTTCGTGATTGTCTGTAACTGTTTCAAGTTTTGGCATATCTACAATTACTATTGTTTCTGGCACGGTGTATTTAGTTTGTGCTTCTGTGCTAAATACTCTAATTAATCTTTTGCTTCTACAATCAAATAAATCACCATAAAAGTAATCTTTAAAGCTATTATCTGGATTTTTATTTGTTTGGTTATTTTGTAAATTATTTAACCAAGTGAGTGTAGTTGCAATTGCTACTTCTTCTTCTGTGGTTGAAGATGGCTTTACCATAATGTCTTTTCTAATTAGTCCCATTAGATAACCATTCCATCGCCATTATCTTCAAGAGCTACTAATCTCTCTTCGTGATTTGCTAATGTTCCATTGATTTGTGTTAAATCAACTGTTTGAATATCTGAAGTTTTAGCTAATTTTGATAAATTCAATAGCTCAAATTCGATAAAACCATCTGCATTTTTTGTCATGCCATAGTAGCTTTCACAAGCCGAGCTAAAAAGTCTAATTATATTACCTGTTCTACTATCAAAAATATCAGCAAAAAAGTAATCTATATAGTTATTATTTGCATCTTTATTTGTAGTTGCATTTTGAAAATTATTATCTAACCAATTTTTAGTTGATGTTTTTGCTTGTGCAAGAGTTGAGCTTGAGTTTGGTTTGATAACTACCTCTTTTTTAAAAAGTCCTGCCATTGTTGTTACTCCTTTTGATGTGTATTATGTTGTGATTATTTTGGATAGTAGAATAGTTATATTTGAGAGAGAAAAATGGTTAGATAACCATTCCATCACCATCTCCACCATCTCCACCATTAGCTGGTGCAACTGCTGTTAATAAAATATTTGTTGTTCCCATTGGCACATATTCGATATGATTTACTGGCTGTCCCATCAGTGTAATCACTCTAACTACTTTGCTAAATGAAACTGTATAAGTTGCACTATAACCTGCAATATCAGTTGATGTGAATAGATATTCTTTTGTCGTATCATCTTCAGTTACAGTTGCACTAAAGTTGATAACTGTATCATCCATTAAAGTGTGTTTAGAGCCAACTAAATCTGTTTTATCTGTATTCCAAACTGGTTCAATCTTCTTAGACCCTGATAGCTTATTTGCTATCTCTTGTAGAGTTACTACCTCTTGTTGTTCATTTAGTGCATTGTTTAATACATCTAATATATTTGTGCTATCTACCATACTTACTGACATCTTTACTCCTCAATTTTGTTTGTGTTGTGCATTGAGCAAACATTTATCGCTTTTTGTGCATAAATATCTTTGTAACTTCCTGATTTTGTCTCTTTTTTTGAAAGATAACTACATACAAAATAGATAAAAGCAAAACTTAAATCTTCATCAATAGGTAGCTCTTCATCATCAATAGGAGTTTGTGGATATTTGATATACAAACCGTTATAAAGTTTTCTCAAAACATCTGTTTTATCAGCACTGTAACTATCAATTAATTTGCTTGGCTCACAGTGCTGACATATCTCAATTAGGGCTTGTTTGATGTGTAATTGAGAAATCTCGGCACTACTATTGTCGCCTTGCAAGTGGAGCTTGATAAACTCCTTTGCTTCAGCTAATTTCATATTAGATTATCTCCACAAGCAAAATAGTCATTATTACTAACTTCTAATGTGCAATCTGTGTAATATCTCTTGTAGGTGGCTGTTTTATCTGTTGGCACATCTGTTAGCTTTGTTTCTGTGAAATTACATAATTTTGCATAATTGAAATTGCCAACTAAAACTTTGTTATTTAGCTTTGGATTATTAAATAGTCTATGAGTTACTAATTTTATAATTCCAAAATCTGTTGCAACTCTTGTAACTCGTGGGTCATAAGTTTTGTCTGTAACATTTACTCTCATAAAAGGTGAGCTATCAAGCATCGCATTTACTTTTGATTTTAGAGTTGTGCCAAGCAAACATACAAACTCTTCATCATCAACTCCTCCAAGTTCCCAAATTGGTTGAATGATTTGAGCCAATTTATCATAATCAAGTGCAGTGTTTCCAAAATCTTTTTTGTGAGCTGTTGGAATATAATAAAAAACTCCTGCCATTTTTGGAGTTGCACCTGTATTATAAACATCAAAAACCGTAGTGTTATGAAGTCCTAACATTGCATACTCAATATCTCTTATATGCTCTTTTGCAACTTTTTGAGTTTGATAAGGTAACTCTTTATCTCCATATTGGGCTACTTCTTGTCCTCGAATTGATACTCCAAACTCATTTTTTATAATTTGACAAGCATTTGAGTTTTTTTGTTTAGTTGAAGTTGTCGCTTCAGTCAATCCACTTACTTCGCTATTTGCATTATCTGTTGGTTGTCTATATCTATCTGTAATCCAGCTATGCAATGCACCACCTATTTTTTTAGAGCCGACTAATTCTAAGATTGGAGCATTTGCAACTCCTTGTAAAACAATGGCATCAACGATAGATGGTTTAGCTGAAATATTCCTAAGCCCACTTTCTAAAATCATCTGTTTTCCTTTTTTTGTTGAAGTATATAAAAAATAGATGGACGAGTTAAGGTTAATTCGTCCAAGTTTTTTGTCTAAACTTGCAAAAAAGGAGTAATTATGGCTGATTTTAGAATTGCTTATATTAAGCTAATAGAGTGTGAAGGTGGATATGCAAATAATAAAGCTGATAGAGGAGGTGAGACTTATAAAGGTATAAGTCGTAGATGGTTTCCTATTTTAGGATTTTGGAGTGAAATAGATAAAGTGAAAGCTCTTGATGTCGGAGTAGCTAAAATAAATGAGTTATTAGAAGATAATTTAGTAGTTCAAGAAGGTGTTAGAGAGTTTTATAAGTTAGAATTTTGGGATAAAATAAAAGGTGATTTGATTAATCAACAATTAGTTGCTGATAATATATTTGATTATAGTGTAAATAGTGGATTAAAAACTGCTGTAATTGCTACTCAAAAAGTTATCAAAGTAAAAGCTGATGGGATATTTGGAAGTGGAACTTTAAAAGCCTTGAATGAGTTTGATAGTAATAAATTTATAAAAGAGATAAAAAAGAGTAGAAAAAAGCTATATGAAGAGATAGTTTCAAATGATAACTCACAAGCTGTTTTTTTGAATGGTTGGCTACATAGATTAGAGAGAGTTTAAAGATGGATAATTTGGATAAAGTGATTTTGGGTAGTGGAGTTGGTGCAACTCTGCTATATTGGGGAAGAGTGCTTAGAAATGAAGAGGTGAATATTTACAAATCAGATGATGGCAAAATTCTTTGGTGGAAATTTTTTATCAACTTTTGGGTGCATATTGGAGTTGCACTATTTGGAGCTTGGCTTTTCTATATCAGCTTTAATTTATCAGCTCTAAAAGAGTATGCAGAGTATCAAGTGATTGGCTCTGTGATTGGTGGATTGATTGCAAGAGAAATTTTACCACTTGGATTAGAATTTTTGATAGAAGAGTTCCAACTCGTGCTGGACAAGAGAAGAGCAAAAAGAGAATATCCTGAAAAAGAGAAAAGTAACTAATGCAATTAATAGCTATCTTATTAATCCTATTTTTCACATTTAGCATTTACAAAGATTTCAATAATGGGCTAACAAGTGTGAATAACTCAAACTCCGAAATAAAAGAGATACAAAAAGCTTTGGAGCGAATGGAAAAAGAGCATAATGTGGTGATGCAGACTATGACAAAATATAATCTAAATGTATCAGCTCTAAAAGATACACCTTGCTATTCGTGTCATATAGAGCCTGATATGTGGCTACCAAAATCGCATTTAAGTAGAGATGAGTTTTTTAGCTATGTGAGTGGAGAAAAAAGGCATATCACAAATACAACTATGCCAAAATTCTCCACAGAAATTTCACACAACAAGCTTGATATGATTTATGCAAGTTTATATTTGAGGTAGTTAAATCCTAATTTTTCGTGGTCTTTTTGTAGTTACTCTTTTAATAGTTTCTACATAATCTTTTGTAACTCTTACTATTTCATCTGATAACTCTTTTTGCACTTGTTCTAATTTCACACGAGCTAAATGCTCTGCCCAAAGTCCAACATCTACTACATATTTAATTGCTTCTTGTGAAGTTAATTGCAAAGTTAAATCATAATTTTCATTTTTAATTTCTTGAAGTTCTCTTTTTAACCTCATATTCTCTTTTTGGAGTTTTCTACATTCGTGCTGTAATTGTTTTATGTGAATTGGTAGTTCTAGTTTTTTTAATATCAAATCTTCTGCCCAATCTCTAAACTTTTTAGCTCTTTCACTTTTGATAAAAAAGCCAAGTCTGACTATGCCTCGTTTTGTCCAAAGAGTTTTTGGAGTGTTTTTATACGAATAATCTATGATAAAGTGTTTGTTTTCGATTAGTTCGTCTTGATTGTTGCTTTTATGGTCTCTTATAACTCGCTCAACAACACCATAACCTAAAGCGACCTCTTTTGTAGATAATAAAAACTCATGTCGTGAGTCTTCGACTATATTTAACTCTATCTCTTCAAATTTTACTACTGACATCTTTAATCCTTTTAATGTAATTTCTTACATCAAGAGGATTGTTTTAGTTTAGTGCGAGTGTTTGCCTTTTGGTTTCGTTTTGTAGTTTAGGTATATTGCTATCACTAAAATAACAGTTGAAACAACTACCATTATTAATTTTCCTGTTTCCATTATTCACTCCTATTTGTTATATACATGGCTATTATTGTTATTGCAATTACATATGTATTTGCCAAATCTATATCACCTTGAATTACTCCATAACTTGCATTTATAAATAATCCAAGCGAAACATCATGTAAAGTCTTTATAAACTTACTCATAGGTTTATTTTAACACTCTCAAACTTAACAATCTCTTGATGTGATAGAACATAATTCATAAATTTGAATTATTAAAAGAATTATATACATAAAATTGAATAATGTCAATAGATAAAATCATATTTATGATAATTTTATACCAATAAATTCATATATTTGTAGGTGTCGAAAAAATCGACACCTAAAGACTGCCTATAATATCCCTAATTTCTTTTATCTTTATTAGTTTAGCTTTAAGCTCTTTATTCTCAAGCAATAACTCTAAAGCCATTTGAACCATTTTGGGAGTTTGCCCTGTTATCCAATTTGAAACTGCTGATGGTTGCACATCTAACATCTCTGCCAACTCCTTTTGAGTGATACCCAACTCTTTACAAACTTTTTTAACTATGTTTTCATTTTCAGACATTAATTAAATCCCCTTTCAAAATCTAATATACCTTGCACTGGCTTTGACATTGACCTATTAAATAAAAATATAAACTCTTCCCAAGTTGTTGAGGCTTTCATAAGTGTTATCACTGCTATTAGATGTTTATCTAAATGTATTATGCCTGTATCTGGTGTCAGAAATTGATGATATTTTATTAAATTATTACCACTCTCGCTTTTTGGTGTTTTGTTTCTTAGCTCTTCTAAAACCCCATCTGGTAATTGTTTATAAATTATTTCATTTGTATATTTTCCAACAACTTGAGGCATTTTTTGCCCTGCTCTTTGAAAATCACCCCACCTTTTTAATCTAAACATCTGTTTGTAAAACTCATCTGGAAACCGTTTAGCCCATTCAAGATATTCTTCTGCTATATATGCTGAAAGTATTTTTTGAAGTTCGTCTTTTTCTCTATCTTTTTGATAGCCTGTTATCTCATCAACTAATGCGATAATACCAACTTTTGCAAAAGCTGACATAATTGACAATAATCTATCTGCTATTTGACTTTGACCAATGAAAGAAGCATTATTGAAACAAGTATCGTTTTTTGCTTGTATATAAGCCTTGCAAACATCTACAAAAAGTTCTGCATCAAATGGTATAAAAGCTGGTCCCGAAACACTCGATATTTTATGTAAAGTTTCACATTCTGCTTCTAAAATCCAGCTTTTTAAATGGTCCGATAAATAAGGTTGTATCCATTTTGATTTTAAGTTTCTAAGCAATGCTCCACTACCACCACCTTTTAAATCCATAGCTCTTGCCGTTCCTCTTAGTGATAGTAATCGTCTTTTATCAGATGTTACATAGCATTCAATAGTTATGTCATGTCCTATATCCCATAAACCTTGATGTGTAACTTTTGATAAATATTTGTTTTTTGGTTCATCTGCCATGATGTGCCTTTTTGGTGTGAATTTTTTTGATTGTATTATATCGAGTGTGTTAAATTTGTGCAAAGAGATTTAAATATATTCGTAGAAATAGAGTTAAAAAGTGGAATAGATAGCCCTTTTTAACTTATTTTGATGTTTGAATTTAGATTGTATTAATATTATATTAATATTTAAACTTTTAAATCCAAATCGCCATAGCCCCACAAATCTTTTAAATCTTTAATAATATTGTCAAAATATTTAATATTCTCTTTTAAATCATTTGGTATATGAATTCCAGCTGGTCCAAGTTCTATATTTTTATTTGTATTATACTCTTCTAAATAACCTTCAAGAATTGTTTTGTATCTATCAAAGTGGTCTAACCACTCTGTTTTTGATTTACTATTTTGAATAATAAAATCTTTTTCTAATGTTCCAGCATCTGCATTTTGATACAAATAGTGCATTAGATCTTTTCCAGCTTTTTTAGCTTCCAACTCTTTTTCTTTTATAATTTCTCTATATTCTGTATATATTGTATTAAATTCTTCACTACTTATATTATTTGATAAGTGATATATGTTTTTAAAAGAATTTTTAGCATTTTCTTCAATATCCTTGATAGAATAATATTTAAAATCTATTGAAAGTCCATCTTTAAATAGCTCTTTTTGTTTCTTTCTATAACTTTGAATTATAGGATTATCATCTAAAAGTTTTTGAGTAACTTCTGCACCATTTTTTCTTAAATTTTGTAAAATTTTGGTTTGCTCATTCCAATATTTAACGAATTCATCATTGTAAAAGTCTTTTCTAAATGTTGTATAATCCAGGTTTAAATCAGCCCTAAACATTGAATAACCCTTATCATTTGAAGTATATTTTTTTACTATATTTGATACATCTTCATCTATTTTATTTTGTTTCTCTTGCTCTTCTGGTGAGATTTGATATTTACTAATATCTTCTGATAGTTCAAAATAGAATTTTGAAGTTTCATTATATTTAAAAGTATCATTTGTACTATTAGTATCTATATTGATGTCTATATCTTTAGAAACTTTTGGACTACTTAGCTCTTTTGGTAGATTTATTTGAGTATATTGTGTAGATGTTGAAACTTGCATTTTCTAATCCTTTATTTAAATATATGAGGAATATAGGTTTTATATTCACTTAATATAATATTATTATCAATAACTTTCTCATGAAAATAAAACTTAATAAAACTTCATTTAATATTGTAAATTTTATTATTTTTAATGATAGCATATGAATATTATTATAAGTTAAAGTTTTTATATTAAGTTTATATTTGTTGAAGTTTTGATTATCTTAGAATCTATAATTTTTAGTAGATTGTATTTATAAGCTTTATAAAGTTGAAATCTACTTCGCAAATCTCATAATTATAAAACCATCACTATTTTCTATATTAAATCGTTTTGGAGGTATGCTTAAAACTGATGTGGAGCTATTTAAAAAATTAAATGAGTTATCATAACTTTTTAGCTTTACACCATTTTTAAATAGACACTCTAAAACCTCTTCTTTAGAAAGATTTATAAGCTCAATCAAACTAAGCTCATCAATTTCTAAAATTCTGCATTCAAAATCGATATAAAAATTCTCTTTAGTCATAGATTTGCTAATCGTAAATCGCTCATTTAAAAGTAGAGAATCTTTAACTGCTACACGATAACTCAAAATAAAATCTTGTGAAATTAGAAAAAGTGGAAAGAAGAGAAGAAGTAGTTTCACTCATTTATTAGAGCTGAAACTTCAACTCCCTCATCTTCATCATCTTCTAACTCTTCACTTTTTGGACAAACTGCAATGCTTATAACTTTTTCATCATCAACAGTTATAATCTTAACTCCCATTGTGTTTCTTCCAGCTTTTCTAATAGTTTGCATATCTACTCTAATCATTTTGCCACTACTTGTTAGAGCCATCAAATCTTTACTTTCATCAACAATCACACCACCTACAACAGAGCCTGTTTTTTTGTTTATCTTCATAGATATTACACCACTTCCTGCTCTGCTTTGCGCTCTATACTCATCTAATTCAGTTCGTTTGCCAATGCCACCTTGACTAACAATTAATAGCTCTTGTGTGCCATTGCTAAATAAAATTCCACCAACTACAAAATCATCACTTTTGAGTTTTATTGCACTAACTCCTCTTGTGCTTCTTCCAATTGGTCTTACATCTTCAAGTGGAAATCTAATTGACATTCCATTTGAGCTTAATACCATAACTTCTTTCATATCATTTATTGCAATATCAGCATTTGTTAGCTCATCGCCTTCATCTAATACAATTGCTCGAACTCCACCTTTTCTAATATTTGAGTATTCGCTTAGATTTGTTCGCTTAATTACTCCATTTTTTGTAAAGAATATTAGCGACTTATCATCTGCAAAATCTTTTGTAGTTATAATTGATTGGATTTTCTCTTCTGCTTCTAATTCTATTAGATTTACAACAGCTTTACCTTTTGCACTTCGACTTGCTTCTGGAATTTTATAAACTTTTAACCAATAAAGTTGTCCTAAATTACTAACAAACATTAAAGTATCGTGTGTATCTGCTACAAAGAAACTTTCTATAAAATCATCATCATAAATAGTTAAAGCAGTTTTGCCTTTGCCACCTCTTTTTTGTTTTTCATACTGTTTTAGTGGAACTCTTTTGATATATCCTCGATGGGTTATAGTAACTACATTTGGCTCATTAGGGATTAAATCTTCATAATCTATATCATCATAATCATCAACTATTTCAGTTTTTCGCTCTGATTTATAACTCTCTCTAATTTCTAATAGCTCTTCTTTTATAATCTCATTTAGTCGAACTTCGCTTTTTAAAATCAATTCATAACCATCAATTGCAATTAAAAGTCCATTATACTCTTCATCAATTTTATTTCCTTCAAGTGAAGTAAGTCTTGATAATCTCATTTCTAAAATTGATTTAGCTTGAATTTCACTTAAACTAAACTCAACTATTAAACTCTCTTTTGCCACTGCTGAATCGGAGCTATTTCTAATTAATGCTACGATTTTATCAATATTAGATAGAGCAATTTTTAAACCTTCTAAAATATGAGCTCTTGCTCTTGCTTTTTCAAGTTCAAAGATAGTTCTTCTAATAATTACACTTTTTCTATGATTTAAAAAGATTGTCAAAATCTCTTTTAGTGAAAATAGTTTTGGTTCTTTATTGTGAATTGCTAAAAGATTTATTCCAAAAGTTGTTTCTAAAGATGTAGATTTAAATAGATGATTTAGCACAATTTCACTCATCGCCTCTTTTTTTAGCTCAATTACAACACGAATTCCATCTCTATCGCTTTCATCTCGAACTTCAGAAATTCCTTCAATCTGTTTATCTTTTGCCAAAGTTGCAATTTGCTCTACTAATCTTGCTTTATTTACTTGATATGGTAGCTCATCAATTACAATTACATCTCTATTGCCTTTGGTTTCAATATGAGTTTTTGCTCTAACTCTAATTCTACCTCTACCACTCTCATAACCTTCAATAATCCCTTTTTTACCAAATATTATTCCACCAGTTGGAAAATCTGGTCCTTTGATTAGCGATAAAAGTTTGGAATTATCAGCATCTTTATCATCAATTAAAAGAGTTAATCCATCTATTAGCTCTCTTAAATTATGAGTTGGAATATTGGTAGCCATACCAACAGCAATTCCAGAACTACCATTTAAAAGCAGATTTGGTATTCTACTTGGCAATACATCTGGCTCTCGCATAGTATCATCATAGTTTGAAGTAAAATCAACTGTATCTTTATCTATATCTTTCAAAATTTCTTCAGCCATAGCACTCATTTTTGCTTCTGTATATCGCATAGCAGCAGCACTATCACCATCAATTGAACCAAAGTTACCTTGTCCATCTATGAGTGGAATTCGCATTGAAAAATCTTGAGCCATTCTAACAAGTGCTTCATAAACAGCACTATCACCGTGTGGATGATATTTACCTATTACATCTCCAACTATTCTTGCACTTTTTTTGTATTTTGCACTATTAAATAGATTCAACTCTCGCATCGCATACAAAATTCTTCGATGAACAGGTTTTAAACCATCTCTAACATCAGGTAAAGCTCGACCAACAATTACACTCATAGAGTAATCTAAGTAACTCTCCCTAACAGATTCTTCAATATTTACCTCTTGAATATCTTCGTTTATCTCAAATAAGTCGCTCATAAAATAGACCTTAGATTATAAATTTGCAGATAGAGAGAAGAACTCTCTATTGGTGAAAGAGATTATAGATTATGCTCTTTTTTGTATTGTAAAATCATAGCATATGCTTCATCTTTTAATTTTAGCTTCTCTTTTTTAAGTTTTTCTAACTCAAAATGGTCTAAATGCTCTCTACCTTCTTCAATATTTGTTATTCTATCATCAAGCTCATTGTGTCTATCAAATATTTTTACAAAGTGAGCATTCTCAACTTTAAGTTTGCTAATAACATCTCTATACTCATGTAACATGACATATCTCCTTTATTTATGTTTGGTCTTTATTATACCTAAAGCTCACTTAATTTTATTCATAATTTTTAATGCTGACTCATAATTGAAATCATCAATTGCATTTGTAAGAGTCTCTAACTCTTCACTATTTAAAAAGTTTTGTAAATGGCTAAGGAGCAACTTCTTCTCATTTAAATCCAATAAATTAAAATCTTTTAAATCCTTTTTTACTTTATCAAAAATCTTTTTAAACTCATCATTTGATAAGCTAACATGTTCTATATTTTTACTCTTTACAACTCTACTTGATAATTCAACTTTTAAATTATCCATTGCTATTTTTAAATTTTTTATATCAGTTTTTGAAATACTCTCATGATTTTTAAATTTTGTATCTATGTTTTTACAAACTTCAAATAGCTCATTTGCTCCGAGATTTCCACTCAAACCTTTTAATGTGTGAATTTGAGATTTTGCTAATTCACTATTTTTTTCTACTATCTCGATAATATTCACAAAATCACTATTTAATTGATGTAAAAATTTAATTAATAATTTGTCCAAAACCTCATCACGAATTCCCATATCTTTTGTAAAATTTATATCAATTACACTATTATCATTAGGTTTGCAATATTTATAAATAGTTTTATAAAGCTTATCTCTATCAATTGGTTTGCTTAAATGTTCATTCATTCCAGCATTTATAACTTTTTCCTTATCTTCAACCATTACAGCAGCACTCAATGCAATTATTGGAATATCAATATTATTTGCTCTTATAATTTTTGTTGCATCATATCCACTCATAATTGGCATTTGCAAATCCATTAAGATTATTGCAAACTTATCTTGATTACCCAAAAATATATCAATAGCTTCTTTTCCATTATTTGCAACTGTTACATCTACTCCAATTTGTGATAACATCTCTATTACAACTTCTTGATTTATTTCATTATCTTCAACCAAAAGAATATTTACATCTTTTAATATTGGAAAATTATGTTCAATTTTATTATTTACTTTTTTTACAAAACCATTTTTTAAATTTGCAATAGTATCAAACAGAGTTGATGAGGTTATAGGTTTTTGGATAAAGCCATCAATTTCTATATCATTTAAATTTATTTCAAATTTTGAATATGCACTAACCATAATAATAGTTGGTGTTTTAGATTTTAACTCTCTTTTTATCTCTTTGATAGCATCTTTTCCATTTATCTCTGGCATATTCCAATCCATCAAAATAAAATCATACTCGCTATTTTTGATTTTATTTATCGCATCTTTTGCTCCAACTGCTTCATGACAAATACATCCAAAACCTTCCAAAATTTCTCTTAAAATTTCTCTTGATAACTCTTGGTCATCAACTATCAAAACTTTATAATTTACATCTATATTATTATATATTTCTGATTGCCAACTTTTTACATCAAACTCTAAATCAAAACTAAATGTAGAACCGACATTCTTTTGACTTTGAACTTTGATAGTTCCGCCCATTTCTTCTACTATTTTTTGAGATATTACAAGACCTAATCCCGTTCCACCATATTTTCTTGTAGTTGAGCTATCGGCTTGTGTAAATGGTTTAAAAAGTTTATTTACCTGCTCGTTTGTCATACCAATTCCACTATCAACTATTTCAAAATGTATAATTGCTTTAGTATCTTCTATTTTTTTTACTAAATATATTTTTAATAAAATTGTTCCAACATGTGTAAATTTTATAGCATTACTTAATAAATTTGTTAAAACTTGAGTAAGTCGCAACTCATCACTAATAATAACTGCTGGAGTATCATTTTTTAAATATAGATATAGTTCTAAGTTTTTAGATGCCACATTTTGAGCAAATATAATTTTTAAATGTCCCAAAATTTTTTCAAGTCTAATCTCTTTATACTCCAAAACTAACTTTTTTGCTTCAATTTTTGAGTAGTCCAAAATATCGTTAATTATTCCAAGTAACATTTTAGATGAAACATAAATCTTATTTACAAACTCTTTATCTTTAGCTTTTAAATCTCTATCAAGTAAAATTTCACTAAGTCCTATAATTGCATTCATTGGTGTTCTAATTTCATGAGACATATTTGCTAAAAATTGGCTTTTTTCAATATTTGCTTCTTCTGCTTTTACTTTTGCATCTATTAATTCTAATTCTGCTAATTTTTGTTCTGTAACATCATTATAAATAGCAATAATTTCACCACTTTTTAGCTTATATACATAGTTTTCTCTCCAAGCACATAAATCTATTATCTTTATAAAAACTAAGTGGATGAAATTCAGCAATAGATGTTTTATTTACTCGTTTAAATACTTCAAAAAGTCCCATTTCAATTACAGCTGGAAATATATCAGTCACCTTTTTGCCAATAATATCTGCTTTTTTAACACCATCAATCCTTTCTGAAGCTCTATTTATATCTTTAAATACAAAGTCTTCACCACCATTTAATGGCTCATAAATAGCAACACCACTACTCATATTTTCGTATAATCCTCTAAATAGCTCTTCACTTCTTTTTAATCCATTGCTATTTTTTAAATGTCTCATGGCTTTTCCTAATGATTTTTTCAAAAAGAGAACTTCTATTATTTATTATATCAAAATAGCTATTTTAATTACTTGCTTATGAAATTATTGTTATAGTTATTTAAAAGCTAATAAGGAATTTTAATGGATTTTGAGAGAGAAAGGGAAGAGTTTATAACCAAATTAGAAAAGTTAGATGGTGTTATAAATAGGTTATTAGATGTGCAAGATAGTTATCTGCTTTTAGGAAGTGAAGATAGTGAAAAATTAAAACAGATAAAGTATCAAAATTTAATATATTTGAATAGGTTAAGAGAAAACAGATTTGAAATAGCAATTGTTGGACTTGAAAAAGCTGGAAAAAGCACATTTGCAAATGCTTTAATTGAAAATAGTGTATTACCATCAGCCCTAGAGAGATGCACATTTACATCTACAAAAATTGAGTATTCAGACAAAGACATGGCAATTGTAAGTTTTTACACAAAAGATGAGTTTAATACAATATTTACTTCAATGCTAAAAGATATAAACTATCCAAACTATTCAAGTGAGAGTTTTGAAACTCTTGATATTGAAAAATTTCGAGCATTTTTTGGTGCTTTAGAAGATAGTAATATTGAGCTGTTTAAAAATCATCACGGCAAAACTGATGAAGAAATTATCGATATTTTGAGATGGAAAAATGATTTAATTTTAACTGGTGAAGAAAAACTTTTTAGTGGTGAAGATTTAAATAGTGAAAATTTCAAAGAGTATATTAAAGGTCGTGATATAAAAAAATATGATAGCGAAATTGATAGTTATATCAAAGAAGATACCGATACATCAAAGCCACGAAGTGTAAAAAATATAAGTATAAAATCTACAAAGTTGATAAATTTTAAGAATGTAACAATTTTTGATGTCCCAGGATTTGATTCTCCAACACATATTCACGAACGACAAACTGTTGAGCGATTGAAAAATGCTGATGCAATAATTTTGGTTGTAAATTTGGCAGATAAACCAAATATAAACTCTCCACAACTTAAAACTTTGAGAAATGAGAGTGATTATGATGGAATAAAGCTAAATGATAAACTATTTGTATTTGGAAATCAGATTGATAAAATTCAAGAAGAAGATAAGAAAACTTTAGAAGCTACGACTAAAAAACTTAAAAATATTCTCTTAAAAGAGGTGAGTGAAAAGTATAGTATTGCTAAACCAAATAGACTATTTTTTGGCTCGGCAAAAGCTTTTTTGAGTCAAAAATCAATTATTAAAGATAGCACAAGTTATGTAGATAGTGGAATTTCACAAATTCGTGATGAGTTGGTTAAATATTTTGAAAGTGAGCGATTTTTTATAGTTAAATCTAAAATATTGAAAAATGAAGAGATTTTAAAAAAGATTTTCAACTCATTTTTAGACAAAAATATGCACTTTATGCAAGAGAGTCAAATGGTTGATGAGAAAGATATTAGAAAAATTCAAGAAAGCACATCTGGAATAATTAGAAAAAGATTAAGAGAAGAGCTTAGAAAACTCAAAAACGAACTCAAATTTGAAATTAAATCTGAACAGTTTTTTTCAAAAAAGATGAGAACTTTAATAGATGAAGAGTTTAAACCAATTAATGAAGATACTTTAAGTGAAGCTGAAATTTATATAAATGATAGCCTTGGCTCTGAACTTAGAGTTAATCGATTAAATTACTATTTGAGAGATAATTTACATAGTCAATTTCTTGATAAATTTACACAACTAATTCTTGATATTACAGATGTAAAATCTGAAGAGGTGCAAAATCGATTGGTTGAAAGCTTTGTAAATGCGGTTGGCTTAGAAAATGATAATCCATTTTTTTTAGAAGTTTTTGAAAGTGCAAAAGCTTTTATCCAAACTACAACAGGAAATGTAGCTCACTCTCAAGAAAAGTTTTTGTATCTGATTGAGCGATTTGCAAGAGATATATTTGATGTTTTAATCTTAAATCCACTTGGAACTGATGATAGATTTAATAAATTTATGGAAGAAAAGAGTGATTTTTTCTTAATGGATACATATTATAGAGGTGATTTATCGCTTATTAATATGATTATTACACAAAAACATGAAGGGTTAAAAAATGGTTCTTTAAATATAGATATTGAGCGAGTTACATCAATATTTTATAATATTATAAAACATGGTGAAAATTTATCAAAATTGATAAAAAAACAGCGAGAAAATGGAAGCTTAAATCTAATTGCCGATGGAGAGCTATCACTTGAAACATTAAAAGATAACTGCATAGTTTTAAGCGAAGAGATAAATAGTGCTGTGGCTGAAAATATAAATTTTGAGTTTGATGCTGAGAGTTTGGCTGATAGTATTAAGCAGTCAAAAACAAGAGAAGAGATTGTAAAAGAGATAAATTCAGATATTGAAAATCTAAAAATTATCTTAAAAAATATTGTAATTAGAGTTATTTCACTTGATAAAACATTTTTAACTTCAATTGATAGACAGATAAAAATTATCATAAATTCAACTGATGTGGATTCAAATGATTCTGACATGTTTAATGATTTTATATCTGAAAATATCAAAAAGATAAAATTTAGTGAATATCAAAATATATATAAGAAAAAAGAGTTACATGAAGCAACAATGGAACTTTCCGATGCAATATCAGCACTATTTGAAGATTAAAGAGAGATTTTATGGCAATTATTGATTTAATAAATATTAACAAAAATTATGAAATTGTAAAGATTTTAATAGATATAAATTTTGCAATTAGTGAAGGTGAGCGAATTGGAGTTGTTGGCAAAAATGGCTCTGGTAAATCAACTCTTTTAAAAATCGTTGATGGAACTCTAAATTTTGATAGTGGTGAGCGAATTATTCAAAATAGTGTGGTTATAAAAACTCTTCCACAAAATCCAATTTTCCCTCCAAATATAACTGTAAAAGAGGCTTTGGAGTTGGAATTAAAAGAGATAAATGGAGCAAAAGCAGAGTTTGAAACTATAAATAGAGAGCTTAATAAAAATCCACAAAATCACTCATTAATCAGACGACAAGGGGAGTTAATCTCATTTATAGAACATCATAATGGTTGGAATTTGGATTCAAAATTGGAGCAGTTATTAGAAAAATTTAATTTAAAAGAGTTTGAAAATAGAGCTGTAAATCTATTAAGTGGAGGAGAGCAGAGGAGAGTATCATTAGCTGGACTTATTTTAAATAGACCTGATTTATTGCTACTTGATGAGCCAACAAACCATTTAGATGTATATATGGTTGAGTTTTTGGAAGAGATACTTTTGGGTGAAAAATTTACACTTTTATTTATATCTCATGATAGATATTTTATTGATAATGTGGCTACTAAAATTGTAGAAATTGATGATGGTAAATTACGAACTTTTATTGGTGGATATAGCTCATATTTAGTTCAAAAAGAAGAACTTTTAAGAGTTATGCAAAAAGAGCATGAAAATCTACTCAAAATTTTAAAAGCTGAAGAAGAGTGGCTAAGTGGTGGAGTAAAAGCAAGATTAAAAAGAAATGAAGGGCGAAAAAATAGAGTTTTTGAACTTCGTGATAAAGCTAAAAAAAATCCATCACTGATTAGAAAAATAAGATTAGAGTTAGAGCGAGAACAGAAAAATTTTAATCAAGAAGATGGTGTAAATAGACGAAAAATGTTGTTTGAGCTTGAAAATATTTTTAAATCTTTGGGTGATAAAAAGTTGATTGATAACTTTTCTACAAGAATTCTTCAAAAAGATAGAATTGCCGTAGTTGGAAAAAATGGAGCTGGAAAATCTACTTTGCTCAAAATTTTATTAAATGAACTTGCAATTGATAAAGGAATGATTAAGCGAGGTGAATTTAATATTGGATATTTTGACCAACATAGAACTTCACTTGATGAGAGTAAAAATATAATGGAAATCTTTTGTCCAAATGGTGGCGATAGAGTGAATGTTGGTGGGAAAAATATGCATGTTTTTGGATATTTAAAAAACTTTCTATTTCCAAAAGAGCATTTAGATAAAAAGATAGAAGTGCTAAGTGGTGGAGAAAAAAATAGAGTAGCTTTGGCACTTTTATTTACTAAAAATATAGATTGTCTAATTTTAGATGAGCCTACAAATGATTTGGATATTCCAACAATTAATATATTAGAAGAGTATCTTCTGAATTTTGAAGGTTGTGTAATATTTGTAAGTCATGATAGATATTTTGTAGATAAAGTTGCAAAAAAGCTATTTATATTTAGAGGTAATGGAGAAATTTTTGAAAGTTTTAGCTCTTATAGTGAATATTTAGATATTGAAAAAGAGTTGAGAGAGATTGATGAAATCGAAAACGAAAAAGAAGAAGAGCCAAAAATTGAAAAACCTAAATCTAAACAGACTAAATTAAGTTATAAAGAGCAAAAAGAGTTAGAAACTCTTCCAAACGAAATCGAAAAACTTGAATTAGAAATAAATGAATTAAAAAACTGTTTAGGTAATCCAGAGTGTTATGAGATAAGAGGAGTTGTGAGTGTTGCAAGTGAGCTTGAAGCAAAAGAGTTGAAATGTGAAGAGCTTGTTATGCGATATTTGGAGTTAGAAGAAAAAGTGGAGAGCTTAAAAGCATGAGTGGTGTATATACTTTAGCAATTTCAGGAACTATTTTAGCATTAGTTGCACTCTTTTTAGCATTTTATCTGTTCAAAAAATCAAGACCAAAACCAATTGAAAACTTTCCAACTATTCCAACTTTTGAAGAGTTAGTTAAACTATCCAAAAGTAGCTCAAATATTTCAGAATTAAAAAATGCAGTTGAGATTGTTTCAAATCATTATAAATTTAGTGGAAAAGATATTGAGTTAGAATTTGTATATAATATTTCAAGAAATAAATCTTCAGATGCAAAACTGATAGTTTATATGGATAAAGTGCTAAAAAAGGCAAATCCAGAGTTTAAAAGTAAAATTGAGCTTACTCAAAATTTAGGAATGAGTGATAGAAATAAGAGTTGATAGAAATAGACTAAACTTAGTTGATTGAGTTTTTCTAAACTTTTAGCAAAAACAACTTGACATAGATAGGCTCAATATTGTATAATTCTATCAGCAATTGAAATTATGAAGTGCTAATTGAGGATTGCATTAAATGGTTGAGAAGAGATTATTAATTTTAGAATCCATCATTAAAGAGTATATCAAACAGAAAGAACCAATTGGTTCTAAACAGCTACAAGCTTCTCTAAGAATTGAAATCTCTTCAGCTACGATTAGAAGTTATCTAAAAAAACTTGTAGATGAAGGAAAGCTTTCTCAACCACATATTAGTAGTGGTCGAGTTCCAACAGATAGTGCATTAATCGACTATTGGAAAGATAGACTACTTCCTTTAAATGTAATAAATATCTCTCTTAAAAACTTAAAAGAGTCAGCAAGAGAGAATAGAATTTTTTGTATTGTGAAATTTTATAAACCAAATAGGTTAATTGAAATTTTGAATATAAACAGTCGTTACACTCTACTTGTTTTTGAATTTTGTGAAATTGTAATTGATTACTCTAATGAGAGTTGGATTTTGTTAAAAGAGTTACTTCTGCTTGATATTAGAGATATTCAAAAAGTTGCAAAAAGGTTCGCATTAGAAATTTTATATAGTCGGATTGAGCTATTTTTGAGAGATGAAAAGATAGAAAAAGGGAATGCTCACGAATTTTTAAATATGATAAAAGAGCAAAACTTGAGCGAAAAATCTATTTTAGAAGTTTTAGATGGTGGAATTGTTGAGCAAATTGGTGATGGATTATATTTTGATAAATTTGTTCCAAACGGATATATGGCAATTAAACAGAATGCTTTGATAGAAAATAGAGTTGCAAAACTATTCTGTCTTGGAAAAATTTCGAGAGATTTTGAAAATTTTTATAATTTAGCAAAGGAGCTTTGATGGGTGATGAGATAAAAAAAAATGAAGAGTGTTGTAACTCTTGTGAATGCGAAAATATTGAAAAAGTAGAGCTTGATGAAACAGATATTGTATCTCAAAAGCTAAAAGAGATGGAAGATAAATATTTAAGAGTTTATGCAGATTTTGAAAATACAAAAAAGCGATTAGAAAAAGAGAAATATCAAGCATTAGAGTATGCAAATGAGAAGTTTGCAAGAGAGTTACTACCCGTGCTTGATAGTATAGATTTAGCATTGAATTCTATAAATAGTAGCGAAGCAAATGAGTCAATTAGTAAATTAAAAGAAGGAATTGAGCTAACAATTGAGCAGTTTGGAAAAATTTTGAGTAGAAATGGTATCGAAGTTGTAGATACAAATTGCGAATTTAATCCAAATATGCACGAAGCAATTATGCAAGTTGATAGCGAAAATCACGAAAGTGGGCAAATTGTAGCAGTATTGCAAAAAGGTTATAAATATAAAGATAGAATTTTACGACCAACTTTAGTTAGTGTTTGTAAATAAAATAAATTTAAGGAGAAAAAAATGGCAAAAGTATTAGGAATAGATTTAGGAACAACAAACTCATGTATGGCAATTTATGAGGGAAATGACTCAAAAGTTATTGCAAATAAAGAAGGCAAAAATACAACTCCATCAGTTGTAGCTTTTACAGATAAGGGCGAGGTTTTGGTTGGTGATAGTGCAAAAAGACAAGCTATTACAAATCCAAAAAGAACAATTTATTCAATTAAAAGAATTATGGGTTTAATGAGTAGTGAAGATAAAGCAAGAGAAGCACAAAAAAGATTACCATATACAGTTGTAGATAGAAATGGAGCTTGTGCGATTGAGATTGATGGCAAAATTTATACACCACAAGAAATTAGTGCAAAAGTTTTAATGAAACTGAAAGAAGATGCAGAAAGTTATTTAGGTGAAACTATTACAGAAGCAGTTATTACAGTTCCAGCATATTTCAATGACTCTCAAAGAAAAGCTACAAAAGAAGCAGGAACAATTGCAGGATTAAATGTTTTAAGAATTATAAATGAGCCAACTTCAGCAGCACTTGCTTATGGACTTGATAAAAAACATGCTGAAAAAATCGTAGTTTATGATTTAGGTGGTGGAACATTTGATGTTACTGTGCTTGAAACAGGTGATAATGTAGTTGAAGTTTTATCAACAGGTGGAGATGCCTTTTTAGGTGGAGATGATTTTGATAATAGAATTATTGATTGGTTGGTAAATGAGTTTAAAGATGAGAGTGGAATTGACCTTAAAAAAGATGTGATGGCTCTTCAAAGATTAAAAGATGCAGCAGAAAGTGCAAAAAAAGAGTTATCAAGCACAAATGAGACAGAAATTAATTTACCATTTATCACAATGGACCCAGCAACAGGCCCTAAACATTTAGTTAAAAAACTTACAAGAGCAAAATTTGAGAGTTTGATTGATGATTTGATTGAGAAAACTATTAGAACAATTGATAGTGTAATCAAAGATGCAGGACTTAGTAAAAGTGATATTGCAGAAGTTGTAATGGTTGGAGGAAGCACAAGAATTCCAAAAGTTCAAACAAGAGTAAAAGAGTTTGTAGGAAAAGAGTTAAATAAATCTGTAAATCCAGATGAGGTTGTTGCAGTTGGAGCAGCAATTCAAGGTGGAGTTTTAAAGGGTGATGTAAAAGATGTATTACTACTTGATGTTACACCTTTAAGTCTTGGAATAGAAACTCTTGGTGGAGTTATGACAAAAATTATTGAGCGAGGAACTACAATTCCAGCTAAAAAATCACAAGTATTCTCAACAGCAGAAGATAATCAACCAGCAGTAACAATCCATGTTTTACAAGGTGAGCGAGAGTTTGGCAAAGATAATAAATCTTTGGGTATGTTTGAGCTTAGTGGAATTCCAGCAGCTCCAAGAGGTGTGCCTCAAATTGAAGTAACATTTGATATTGATGCGAATGGAATTTTGACAGTTTCAGCAAAAGATAAAGCAACAGGCAAAGCTCAAGAGATAAAAATTAGTGGAAGTTCAGGGCTTAAAGATGATGAAATTGATAGAATGATAAAAGAAGCAGAGTCTCATAAAGAAGAAGATAGAAAACGAAAAGAGATTGTTGAGATTAAAAATCAAGCAGACTCATTAGTTTATCAAAGCGAAAAAACTCTGAATGAGAATAGTGATAAAATTGATGCAGGTGAAAAAGAGAAAATTCAAAATGCTATCAATGATTTAAAAGAGACTTTAAAAACTGAAAATGTAACAAAAGAAGCAATTGAAGCAAAAATCAAAGCTTTAACAGAAGCATCACATAAGTTATCAGAAGCTATGTATAAAAATGCTGGAGAACAACCAGAACAAAATAAGAAAAAAGATGATGATGTAATTGATGCTGAAGTAGAAGAGAAGTAGAAAAATAGGAAGTTTTTAACTTCCTATTTCATTTAATTGTTTTTCAATATATTTTGTCAGAGTGTCATAACTTGTCATTTTTGAAAGTTGTAGAGCTTTTTGATAGTAAATTTTTGATTTACTTATATCTGTTATTTTATAAACTTCTGCTATATTTATTAAAGATTTTATTTTAATCTCTACATATCCATACTCTTCTGCTAAGTTTAATGCTTGTTCATAATATTCCAAAGCTTTATCTAACTCACCTTTAACTTGATAAATATTTCCAATATTTCCTAAAGATGAAGAAATACCATTTTTATCATTTAACTCTTTGTTTAATTCAAGAGATTCTAATTGATACTCTAGTGCTTTATCTAACTCTCCTTTTAATTGATAAATATTTCCAATATTATTGAGAGATGAAGCAATTCCTCTTCTATTATTTAATTTTTTTTTTAATTCAAGAGACTCTAAATAATATTTTAAAGCTATATCTAACTCTCCTTTATCTTGATAAATAGTTCCTATATTATTGAGAGATGAAGCAACCTCACTTTTGTTATTTAACTCTTTATTTAATTTAAGTGATTCTTCATTATATATTAAAGCTTTATCCGACTCACCTTTGGTTTGATAAATAGAACTAATATTATTTAGAGATATAGCAACTCCACTTCTGTTATTTAACTCTTTGTTTAATTTAAGTGATTCTTCATTATATGTTAAAGCTTTATCTAACTCTCCTTTATCTTGATAAATATTTCCTATATTATTGAGAGATGAAGCAACTCCACTTTTATCATTTAACTCTTTATTTAATTTAAGAGACTCTAACTGATATGTTAAAGCTTTATCTAACTCTCCTTTATCTTGATAAATATTTCCTATATTATTGAGAGATGAAGCAACTCCACTTTTATCATTTAACTCTTTATTTAATTTAAGAGACTCTAACTGATATTTTAAAGCTTTATCTAACTCTCCTTTAGCTTGATAAATAGTTCCTATATTATTTAGAGATGAAGCAATTCCACTTTTATTATTTAACTCTTTGTTTATTTTAAGAGACTCTTCATAATATGTTAAAGCTTTATCCAACTCCCCTTCAGTTTTATAAATAGTTCCAATATTATGTAGAGATGAAGCTAATCCACTTCTGTTATTTAACTCTTTGTTTATTTTAAGAGACTCTTCATAATATGTTAAAGCTTTATCTAACTTCCCTTTAGTTTGATAAACAATTCCAATATTTCCTAAAACATTACTTTTTAAGTAGCTATTATTTTTAGATTTATTTAATGCAATATTTAAATATTTAAGTGCCTTATCGTACTCTCCATACTGATAAGCTAAAGGAAAAATATTATTTATAATCTTCTCTATTAAAATCTCATTTTTGGCATTTGGATTATTTTTACGAAAATTCTCATAATCTTTTATCGCTTCATCTAATTTTGAAATATCATAACTCTCTTTTAAATTAACTTCATAACTTTTGAAACTATCTAAAAAGTTATTAAATGAGATTAAATCATTTGCATTTTGTTTTAAATATTTTAATAACGACTCTTTTAATATCAAAATTAGTTTTAATTTCATTTCAGGAATATAATCACGATTAAATAGCAAATCTTGTGTTATCTCTTCTTTCTCTATTTGGTTAAACTCTTTTGAATATAAATCAATCAAAAAATAGTTGTGAAAATCATCTGATTTTAAAATATCAGTTAAAATAGTTTTTGGAGTAAAAGAGTTTTGAATATTTAAATTAGTGATAGTATTTTCAAAAAAATTTTTAAACAAATCTCCTAAATTTTGACTATTTACTCCAATAATTATTAAATTTGTTTTATCTTTGTTAAGTTTGATTGTTGTATTTAACTTTTGAACTTTAATTAACTCTTCTGGAGATAGAAATTGTTTAAAAAACTCTTTTATATTCATTAATTATCTTTTTTATCTATCTGTGAAATATACTTTTTAACAGTATCTTTTATAATTGGATTTACTCCATACCAAGGATTACCATTAAAATATACAAAAACCATATTATCAAGTAAAGAGTCTCGCAAATGTGAAAAATCTTTTATTTCACTATCTATAACTATATGTTTTTTTGATATATAATCCAATACTTCAACTCTATCCATAATAGCAGTAGCAAAAGAGTTTCTAATGTCTGTTAATCCATCTTTTAAATGTTCCATTGTAACAATTGTTGCTTCTTCATCTAAACTCAAAGCACTAATTGTTGCTTTTTGAATAATTTGAATTAAAAGTCTTAAATTTCCACCACTATTATTAATTACCTCTTCTATTACTCTACTTTCTATTAAATTTTTAGACTCATCAACTCTTTTTAAAATTAACTCTCTTAACTTTTCTCTATTATTTTCAGGTTTTTCATCTTCAATATTATCAAGTGGACTTTTATCAATTCTAATGCTAAATTTAAAAACATCACTATTAAACATTGAATATTTTGTAGTCAAATAAACAGGAATTGTTAATATTTTGACACAAGTTAATTTATCAAAAAATTCATTATTATCAATAAAAAGCTCTTCTATTTGTTCATGTTTTTTCATTTTTTCTAAATCATCAAATATAAGTAGTAAATTTTTGTTATATTTTTCTTTATATTTTTCTATTATTTTATTTATCTCATTAACTAATTCCATTTTATTTAGAGTAAACATCTCTCTAACTGTTTGTTTATAAGTATTGTCAATTTTATATTTACCAAACATTTCCATAGAAAAATTTATCATTGAAAGTAAAGAGGTTTTAATTGAACTATTTGCTTTTATTTCGCCACTTTTTCCTTTTTTAGCCTCTGTTTCATTTATCTCTTGATAACTATCTAATTTTGTTTTTCTTATTTTTTCCAAATAGTTAAAAAATGTATCTCTTAAATCTTCTTCCTCTTTTATCAATTCATACCCTGTCATAAGTAAAATATCTACAATATCAACATCATTTAATAAAAATAAATCTCTTCCTCTAATATACTTTACACTATATTTAGCTTCGATTTTTTCATCAACTAAAAAGTTTAATGCTGTTGTTTTTCCATTTCCACTCTGTCCTGTGACATAAAACTTTTTTGATGGATTTTGATTAAATTTAATGCTACTTTTTAGCTTATTAATACTATCAGAATATATTTCAACATAAAACTCTTTTTGTTCTTTTTTTAAAGATTCTTGATTGTCAAAAGTTTGATATAACTCTTCTAAATTTGTAGCTTTTTTAATAGTTTGTTCCATCATTATCCCTATATTTTTCAAATAAAAACTTGTGATTTTAACATTTAATATCTTAATTGGATAATTTATTATGTTAAAATTTCATAAATTTTAAAGGTTGAATTATGAAGTTTTCATATTTTATAGATAAAACTACAAATATTGTTGGAAAGTTTGGAGCTATTTTTTTGCTTTTACTAATTTTTATAGTTACAATAGATGTTTTTATGAGATATTTTTTGAACTATTCAAGTGCAATTTTTACAGAGTTAGAGTGGCATTTATTTAGTCTTATATTTCTATTTGGATTATCATATACTCTAAAACATGATAAACATGTTCGAGTTGATATATTTTATGCAAATTATTCAAAAAAAAGAAAAGCTATTTTTAATATTATCTCAAATGCTTTTTTTATCGCACCATTTGCAATGCTTGTTTTGATATATTCACTTGATTTTGCTATTTTGAGTTTAAATCAAAATGAAGTTTCAGCAGATTTTGGAGGACTTTGTTGTAGATATATTATAAAGTTATCTATTAGTTTTGGATTTTTTATGCTATTTTTACAATCAATTTCAGAAATAATAAAAAACTATTTAACTATCAAAACCAAAGTTTTTTGATTTATTAATCTGAAAATAAAAAAAGCACAAAGAGCTTAACTCTCTTCGCTTTTTGGTTCTGCAAAAACTAAAACAGTCTCATAAAATTCACTATTTTTTGATACTTTTGATTGACTCACTTCTATTTTAGTTACTAAATCTGCTAAATTTTTTGCAGTTGCAATTTCGATTAAATCTTCATCTTTACCAAAAATATCTATATATTTTGTAAATGTATCAATCCATTTTACACTCTCAATATCTACAATTGCTCTCATCTCATTTAAATAAGATATTCTAATAATAGATTTGACTTTATCTTTGCAATAATCGATTTCTAAATACTCTTTGACTGTTTCTAAAGTAGCTTTTGAGTTTCCATTATATGCAAAATTTTTAGCTGTTTCAATAGTTTTTTCAAACTCTTTTAATAACTCTCTATATTCTGGAAGTGAATTTATATACTCATAACTTTCTACAAGTTTAAAAGCATCTCTTCGACTTCTACTCTTAAATAGTTCCAAAAACTTTTGTATATTTTCTATCTCTTTACCCTTCTCTTTTGCTTTTTTCTCAAGAGGTCTAAATTTAATCAAATAGTCTGCCATTTGAGTTGCTTCTCGATATTCACTATTTGAAATATGAGTTAATAGTTTTTCATATAATGAGTTTGCAAGTAATAAAACTTTTTTATAAGTCTCACTCTCTTGTAAAATTGGAGCTTTGTTTGCAAGAGTAAAATAGTCTTCAAAATGTCTGTTTTTAATCAACTTATCAGCATCAGCAAATATATCTGGATTTGCAAGTAAGAAACTTATAATTTTTTTCTTCTCATCTACATTCTTAAATGGCTCTAATAAATCTGTTGGAGTTTTTCTATCTAAATGGTTTGTTTCCAAACTTTTTCTTGCTAATGCAAAATGTTTGTGCCATAACTCTTCTAATTCGTGATACTCTTTTAAAGTTTGCAAAAACTTTTCTCTTCTTGACATAGCATAGCTTTGTGGATAATCTTTTGCTCTATATGCTTCAATAAATTTTGCAACCTCTTCTCTACCTTCTAAATATTGGTTATACTCCTCTTTTTTAGCCAAATCATCTAAAAATGGAGCTACTAACTCACTTGCTTCAGCAATATTATTTCCAGATATTAAAGATACAGCTTCTTTTAATACTTCTGCCCAATCTTCATCAAATTTTCTACTCAATGAGTGAATTTTAAGAAAGATATTGTTTTTACTGATTAAAAATTTAGCATCTTTATATTTCTTATCTTTCAAAAAGTTTTCAAATTCAACAACATTTTCATTTAAATTAATCACAAATATAGTTCCATCTACAAATGTGATAATTAGCTTATTTTCTTCATAAAATAGAATATTTGTAACTCCACTTTTTTCAAAAAACAGCTCTTCTACAACCATATTTTTTGCTAAATTTACAATATAAAATCTATTTGTTCTTGTGCCAACAAGTGCAAAACGGCTATCTCTACTAATATTTAATGCACTTGGCCAATCCATAAATAGATGTCTAATGCTTGTAATAATTCTCATACCTAAATCATATACGATACCATCTCCATTTCTACAAATCAGATATAGTTTGCTATTTGATTCAAAAAACCTTAAACCTTCAACCACATCAATTGTTTCTAATGAAGCAATATGTCGCCCTTGTTTGATACTATAAACTGTTGTAGTCTTATCAAATGAGCTAAAAGCTATCAAATCTCCATCATCAGAAAATACAATAGCAGATATATAATCAGCTCTTGGTGCAAATGAGTCAAACATATTTAACCCATCAAATAAAAATACTCTTCCATCAGCTCCACCAGTTGCAAATAGTTCTCCATTTGGAGCAAATGATGTAACTTCTATATCTTTTCTGTGATAATCTAATTTTCCAATTTTTACAACTTTATTATCTTTGTATTTTAGCAATATTGCAACTGTATCAACTACTACCACAATTTCGCCACTAATTCCCAAACTAAATGCTTTTGAGTATTGATGAACATCTTTTCCATTTTTAAGACAAAGATTTGTTTTAACTTCAAAATCTGAATTTAAATAGTAAAAATCATATCGGTTATCTAATATACCAATTCCAGAGCTAAATATCTGAATATCAAGTATGCTGTTGCTAAGTCTTATTTTTTTATGTAGTTTAAACATTGGCAAACTCCTTTAATCCTATATCGCAATTATAAAATTTTTTTATTAATTTTTCCCTCTTTTGATAACAAATTATGACTTGTTACAAAAATGTAGTATATGTAATACATTTATGAAGTATTTTTTATACAATTTAATTGATTAAAAAATAGGCAATTAAAGTTTTAAACTTTAATCAGTCCCTATTTTAGGGAGTTTGAGAATTATTACAAATTGGTATGATAAATATAATCTCTTTGGAACTCTAAATGCACTTATAGAGGTGTTAAACAAATTTAAACAAGGAGTTCAAAATGGCAGAGTTAAGACAAATTGCCTTCTATGGAAAAGGTGGAATTGGAAAATCAACAACATCTCAAAATACATTAGCAGCAATGTCATACTATTTTGGTAAAAAAATATTAATAGTTGGTTGCGACCCAAAAGCAGATTCAACAAGATTAATTCTTCACGAAAAAGCTCAAGCTACAATTATGGAAATGGCTGCAAAAGCTGGAACTGTTGAAGATTTAGAGTTAGATGATGTATGTAAAGGTGGAGCTGGAATATTTAATCCAGAAGATGAAACTAATACAGGCGGATGGATAAAATGTACAGAGTCAGGCGGACCAGAGCCAGGAGTTGGATGTGCTGGTAGAGGAGTTATTACAGCTATTAACTTCTTAGAAGAAGAAGGTGCATATTCTGATGATTTAGATTTTGTATCTTATGATGTTTTGGGTGATGTTGTTTGTGGTGGATTTGCAATGCCAATTAGAGAAGGAAAAGCTCAAGAGATTTATATCGTTATGAGTGGTGAAATGATGGCTATGTATGCAGCAAATAATATCTCAAGAGGAATTTTAAAATATGCAAATACAGGTGGAGTTAGACTTGCTGGACTTGTATGTAATGCGAGAATGACAGATAGAGAGTATGATTTAGCAGTTGCTTTAGCTGAAAGATTAGGAACTCAAATGATTCACTTTGTTCCAAGAAATAATATTGTTCAACATGCAGAGCTTAGAAGAATGACTGTTGTTGAGTATGCAGAACAATCAGATCAAGCACAAGAGTATAAAGAGTTAGCAAGAAAAATTATAGCAAATGATTTAAAAGTTATACCAACTCCTCTAAATATGGATGATTTAGAAGATTTATTAATGAAATTCGGTCTTGAAGAAGAGGTTGATGAAGCTAATATTGGTAAGAGAGCAGAAGCTTAATAATTTATAAAAATAAAACATAGGAGCATAAAATGTTTGTATTAGGATTTCACTTCCCAGCATCAATGGGTAACAAAGTAGCATTAGACAAAGTTGTAGAGAAATTAGACTCTGAAGTAAAAATGGATGGAGTTTCAAAAATCAAAATAAACTATGGTAAAAAATTTGACAATGAGTTAGAGTATTCTAAATTAGATACTCTTTTAGCAAAAGCTTTAATTCATTATGCTAAAAAAGATGGTGATAGCAACAATAAATATTTAATTTATACAAACAAATATCAAATGAGTGAGTTGTCAAAACAATTTGATAAAGATGAAGAGACACAATCAATTTGCAAACTCTTTGATGGGATGGAACCTGTTAGAGTTTCTCTAATTTAAGGAGGCTACTATGAGTTTAGAAACTTTACAACAAGAAGCTGTAAAAGAGGTTTTAGAGGCTTATCCAGAAAAAGCTAAAAAGCTTAGAGCAAAACATTTAGGAGTTGGAACTCCTGAAGATGCAGAGGGTAAAACTTGTGGTGGTGTTAGAAGTAACAAAAAAACAATTCCTGGTGTTATGAGTCAGCGAGGTTGTGCTTATGCTGGTTCTAAAGGTGTTGTTTGGGGACCAATCAAAGATATGATACATATCAGTCACGGTCCAGTTGGTTGTGGTCAATATAGTAGAGCTGGTAGAAGAAACTATTATATTGGAACAACTGGTGTTGATACATTTGTAACTATGAACTTTACAACAGATTTTCAAGAGAGAGATATTGTATTTGGTGGAGATAAAAAACTTCACAAAGCGATTGAAGAGTTAAATGAGCTTTTCCCTCTTAATAATGGTGTTTCAGTTCAAAGTGAATGCCCAATTGGTTTAATTGGTGATGATATTGGAGCAGTTTCTAAAAAAGTTACAAAAGAGATTGGAAAAACAGTAGTTCCTGTAAGTTGCGAAGGCTTTAGAGGTGTTTCTCAAAGTTTAGGACACCATATTGCAAACGATGCAATTAGAGATTATGTATTTCCAAACCATATTTCAGCTTCAAAAGATTTAGAAACTACACCTTATGATGTTGCAATTATTGGGGATTACAACATCGGTGGAGATGCTTGGAGTAGTAGAATTCTTTTAGAAGAGATGGGACTTAGAGTTGTTGCTCAATGGAGTGGTGATGCTACTTTAAAAGAGATGGAAATGACTCCAAAAGTTAAATTAAATCTATTACATTGTTATAGAAGTATGAACTATATTTCAAGACATATGGAGCAAGAGTATGGTATTCCTTGGATGGAGTATAACTTCTTTGGTCCAACTAAAACTATCGAGTCTTTAAGAAAAATTGCAAGTTTCTTTGATGATACAATCAAAGAAAATACAGAAAAAGTAATTGCTAAATATAAACCAATTATGGATGCTGTAATTGCTAAATTTAGACCAAGATTAGAAGGCAAAAAAGTTATGCTTTTTGTTGGAGGACTTAGACCTCGACATGTTATTGGTGCTTATGAAGATTTAGGAATGGAAGTTATTGGAACAGGTTATGAGTTTGCTCATGATGATGATTACCAAAGAACAACAGAAGAGATTTCAAGAAGTACTGTAATTTATGATGATGTAAATGAGTATGAGTTAGAAGCATTTGTAAAAAAACTCAAACCAGATTTAGTAGCATCAGGAGTTAAAGAGAAGTATGTGTTCCAAAAAATGGGATTACCATTTAGACAAATGCACTCTTGGGATTATAGTGGTCCATATCACGGATATGATGGATTTGCAATATTTGCACAAGATATGGATTTAGCTATGAACTCTCCAGTATGGAGTTATAACAAAGCACCTTGGGACAAATAGTCCTTTGTGCTTTTAATATTTTTAATCTAACTAACAGACGAAGAGAAGAAGAAAGGATTTAAAATGCAAGATATAGAGAAAATTGTAAATGGTAAAGAGCTATTTTTAAAACCAGAGTATCAAGAAGTATTGAAAAATAAAAAGCAGTTTGAAGGTTCTGCTATGGCTTGTAATCCAGAAAAAGTTACAGAGATTGCAGACTGGACAAAAACTTGGGAATATAGAGAGAAAAACTTTGCAAGAGAAGCTATCACTGTAAATCCAGCAAAAGCTTGTCAGCCACTTGGTGCTGTAATGGTAGCACTTGGATTTGAAAATACAATGCCTTATGTTCATGGAAGCCACGGATGTGTTGCATACTTTAGAAGTTATTTTACAAGACATTTCAAAGAGCCAACTCCTTGTGTATCAGACTCTATGACTGAAGATGCAGCAGTATTTGGTGGTTTGACAAATATGAAAGATGGACTAAGAAACTGTAAAGCTCTATATAATCCAGATATGATAGCAGTATCTACAACTTGTATGGCTGAAGTTATTGGTGATGACTTACAAGCTTTCGTTGCAGGTGCGATTGAAGAAGCAGATAACCTAAAAGAGACACCAATTCCATATGCACACACTCCAAGCTTTGTGGGAAGTCATATTACAGGTTATGACATTATGCTTCATAATATTGTTAGTCAATTAAATACTACAGTTAGTAGTGAGAAAAAAGATAGAGTAAATATTGTTCCAGGATTTGAAACATATTTGGGAAGTATTGAAGAAGAGAAAGAGATTGCAAAAGCATTCGGAATTGATTTTATCACTTTAGCAGACCATTCAGGTCAATGGAATACACCAGCTGGTGGTTACTCTATGTTTGCAGGTGGAACATCATTAAGCGATGCTAAAGATGTAGCAAACTCAAAAGCAACAATATTTTTCCAAAAATACTCTACACCAAAAACAGCAAAACTGTTTGAGAAAAAGTATAAACAAGATGTAAGAGTAATTAATCCAATCGGATTAAAAGGAAGTGATGAGTATGTTATGGCTCTTTCTGAAATAAGTGGAAAAGATGTTCCAGATATATTAAAACTTCAAAGAGGACAACTTGTAGATGCAATGCAAGATAGTTATCCATATATTCATGGTAAAAAGTTTGCAATTTTTGGAGACCCAGATTTAACAATAGGTCTTGCTAAATTTATAATTGAGATGGGTGGAGAGCCAACACATGTATTGTGTAATAATGGAACTCCAGAGTGGGAAGAAGAGATGAAAGCTATATTTGAAACTTCACCAGCAAAAGATAGCTTAAAAGCTTACCCAAATAGAGATTTATGGCATTTAAGAAGCCTTCTATTTACTGAACCAGTTGATTTTATGCTTGGTAATAGTTATGGAAAAGAGCTTATGAGAGATACAGGCACACCACTGATTTATGTTGGTTTCCCAATTTTTGATAGACACCATTTACACAGATACTCTATAGTTGGTTATAAAGGTACTTTAAATCTTTTAACTTGGGTTGTTAATAAAATCCTTGATAAATTAGATGAAGATACAAAAGTTATAGCAAAAACTGACTACTTCTTCGATGTTGTTAGATAGATGATTAAAAAATAGACAATTAATCTTGTCTATTTTTAATCAGTAAGCTATATAATTTCTTATTGTAATTGTATAGGTATTAGACAAAGGGGTTAAGATGTTACCAAGTGGAAAAGTTATAAAAGAACTCTTAAACGAGTCTGCATGTTCTCATAATAAAGATAAAAAAAGCTCTTGTAATAGACCTCTCCCAGGAGCTACAACTGGTGGTTGTGCATTTGAAGGGGCTCAAATATCACTCTTCCCTTTTGCTGATGTTGTCCATTTAGTTCATGGACCAATAACATGTCTTGGTGCATCATGGGAAACAAGAGCGACAAAAACAAGCTATCACAAAGATTTTACTCAAATGGGTTTTACTACTGATATTTCACTAAATGATGTTATATTTGGTGGTGAAAGAAAAATAAAAGACTCAATTGACTATATTATGACCAATTATAGACCAGAAGCGATATTTATATATATCACTTGTGTGACATCTTTAATTGGTGATGATATAGAAGCCATAGCAAAAAATGCTCAAAATTTATACAATATTCCTGTTGTTGTAATAAATGCTCCAGGATTTGTAGGAAGTAAAAATTTAGGTTCAAGAGTTGGAGCTGAAGATATTTTAGCAAAACTAATTGGCACAAAAGAGCCAGAATTCAGAACTCCTTATGATATTAATTTAATTGGTGAATATAATGTAACGGGTGATATGTGGCAATATTCACATATTTTAGAAAAAATTGGAATTAGAATTTTATCAACTCTAAGTGGTGATGGAAGAGTCGAACACATCAAATATGCTCATCGTGCAAAACTAAATGTAATTGTTTGTGCAAAATCGTTAATTAGTTTAACAAGAAAAATGGAAGAAAAATACTCTATTCCATATATTTCAGTTTCATTTTATGGTAAAAGAGATACTTCAAATGCGATTATGGATATTGTAAAGGCATTTAATGATGAAAATTTAACCAAAAAAGCAAAAGAGATAATTGAGCAAGAAGAAGCAAAATTAGAAGAGCAACTAAAACCTTATAGAGAACTTTTTGCTGGTAAAAAAGCAATTTTAAATACTGGTGGAAATAAATCGTGGAGCTTTATATCAGCTCTTCAAGATTTGGGAATAAAAGTTGTGGCAACTTCGGTAAATAAAGCAACTGAAGAAGATAAAGCAAAAGCGAGAGAGTATTTGGGTGATGATGGAGTTTTAATGAAAGTGCCATCAGCTGAACAAGCAAAACTAATTAGTGATTATGGTGTTGATATTCTTTTAGCTGGTGGTAGAAGTTTATATACAGCAATTAAAAAACGGGTAGCATTTGTAGATGTAAATCAAGAAAAGAAACTCTCTTATGGTGGATATAATGGACTTTTAAATTTTGCAAAAGATGTTTCATTTGCACTTAAAAATCCTGTATTTAAAATTGTTGCAAAGGAGTCGCCGTGGTAAAACCTTTGCAAGTAAATCCATTTAAACTCTCATCTCCAATGGGAGCAACATTAGCATTTTTGGGAGTTAGTGAGTGTATGCCTTTAATGCACGGAGCGCAAGGGTGTGCATCTTTTACAAAAGTTCTATTTACAAGACATTTTAATGAACCAATTGCAATTCAAACAACGGCAGTTACAGATATTTCAGCTGTGCTTGATGGTGGTGATAAACAAATTAGCGAAGCAGTTATTAATATCACAAAAAAAGTTACACCAAAATTAATAGGACTTTTTAGCACAGGATTAACCGAAACTAAAGGTGATGATTTAAAAGGTGTTGCAAAAAATCTTACAGATTACAAAATTGTATATGTAAATAGCCCAGATTATGAGGGTGGATTACAAGATGGTTTTGCTTTAAGTGTCAAAGCTATGATAGAGCAATTAACTTTTGAACAAAACAGTATAGATGAGAGTAAGGCTTTAATTATTCCAAATGTAAATTTTACAGCTTTAGAAGTTGAAAAGCTAAAAGAGTTTGTGGAAGGGTTTGGATACAAAGTTTTAGCCCTACCAGATATTTCAAATTCGCTTGATGGATATTTGGGAGAAAAGCAAGGAACTATTAGTGGTGGAGGAATTAGTGTTGAAGAGATTGAAAATTTAGCTAATAGTTTTGTTGTAATTACAGTTGGAGAGAGTGTAAGAGATGTAGCCAAAGCGCTTATTTCTAAAAATTCAAATATAAAACATATTCACACAAATTCATTAAATGGGCTTGTTGCTGTTGATGAATTTGTAGAAGAGTTACTAAAAATTAAAAAAGTTGAGGTTCCATTTAAGATAAAGAGATGGAGAGCGAGACTTCAAGATGCAATGCTTGATGCTCATTTTATTGTAGGAAGAGCAAAAGTTGCATTAGCTGGTGAAGCTGATTATATTTATGGAGTTGCAAAAGCATTAGCTGAAGTTGGAGCTGAAATAAGTTTGGCTGTTAGTAGCACTGATAGTGAAATTTTGAAAGAGTTTAATTGTGAAGTTTTGGTTGGAGATTTTGAAGATATTGAGAATAGAGTTGATAAATTTAATTTATTAATTGGAAACTCTCATGCTGAAAAATTAGCTCATAAACATCATAAAACTTTGATTTTAAGAGGTTATCCAAATTACGAAGAAATTGGAGTTTTGCTAAAAAGTGATATTTTGTATGAAGGGAGTTGTAACTTCTTGTTTGAAGTTGCAAATAGTTTAATAAAGTCGTGAGTTTTTTTAATATCAAAGTTTTAGATAACAGTTCATTAAAAGGAAATAGTATGAAAGTTGCATTTGCTACAAAAGATTTAGAGCTTATAAATGACCATTTTGGTTGGGCAAAACAGTTTGCAATATATGAGGTGAGCAAAGATGGTTACAAGTTTTCAGAAGTTACAAAAACAGATTTAGAAATCGAAAACGAAGAAGATAAAATTAAATCTAAAATTGATGCTCTAAAAGATAGCTCAATTGTATATTGTCAAGCAATAGGAGCAACTGCTGCTGCAAGAGTTGTGCAAAATAGAATTCATCCTATGAAAGTTGAAAATGAGATGAAAATCACAGAAGCACTTGAAAGTTTAGTAAAAATGTTAAATGGAAATCCTCCACCGTGGATTAAGCGAATTATTGCAAAGGAAGCTTTATGAGTTTTAGAGATGAAATAGTTGCACAAGTTAGGGCATTAGATAATCACGGTTTTTGGGATAAGCTAAGTGATGAAGAGTTGCTAACTAAAAAATATGTGAAAACAAAAGAAGATTTAAAAGCTATTCCAATAATTGCAGATATAAAAAAAGAGACAACAGATGATATTCGATTGATTTTTCAAGCTATTGCTTTGGGATTTGAAAAGATAACTGGAGTTATGGCAACTGTGGTTATGGAAATGAGTCACGAAGGGTTTGGAAGAGCTGTTGTAATTGCTGACAAGATTGTGATAGCTGATAAATATTTTAAAGATGCTCATAGATTTGGATATAGAGATTTAGAAAAGTTTTTTGAAGAAGGCGATAAGCTACTTGCTAAAAGTGTAGAAATTTACAAAGAGATAAAAGGATAAACCATGGCTATGAAAAAAAATGGAACAGAGTGGATTCAAGAGTTTGTATCTTCATTAAATAGTGGTGATTGTATTGCTTGTGGAAGATGTTATAAAGCATGTCCAACTAATGTTATGACTCTGAAATGTGAAGAAGATGATGAAGGTGAAGAGCATAACTTTATGGTTTTGGTAAATGATGGTGAGTGTATTGGTTGTAAAGTTTGTGCAAAAGTATGCCCAAAAGGTTGCTTTAGTCATGCTGCTTAAATAGATTTTAGAAAGGAGAAGATTATGAAAACTTTGAGAGATTTTAAACGACTTACAGATACAGAAGACTTTTTTGAGTTTTTTGATTTAGAGTATGATGAGAGAGTTGTGAATTCAAAACGGTTTCATATACTCAAACTTTTTGCTCAAGAGATGGCAAAAATTGACACTTTAAATGTTGAAGAGTCTATGATTTTAGAGTTTTATAAATTTTCTCTAATCAAAGTCTATATGAGTTTCAAAGAAAATGGAGATTTTATCTCTGCTTTTGATGTATGGAATATGGGTGATAAAAATACACCTTGTCTATCTTGTAATACTTTTGGAAATTGTAATGAGGAGAGTAAAAATGTCATCGGTAATTGCGGACAAATACATAACCAGTTCAACTAAAGATGAGATACTTCCAGCATTTAGAATAAACCAAAAGGTGAAGCTAATTCGAGATATTAAAAATGATGGAACATATCCATTAGTTCCAATTGGTGCAACTCTGCTAAAAGCTGGAGCTGAAGGTTATGTTAGACATATTGGAGATTTTTTGCAAACAATTAGAATTTATGAGGTTATTTTTATAAAAGATAACATAGCACTTGGTTGCAGAGAGTTTGAGTTAGAAGCTATGGAAGAAGAGTATGATGAGGTTGAAGAAGAGCTAAAATGGCTTAGAGAACATCGAGCGAAAAAAAATTTATCTTAAAAAAGGAGGGTTTAGTGGTTCAAGTTATATTTTGTGGCTTTGGAAAAGAGCAAGATAAGAGAGTATTTGCAAAGAGTGGAGATTTATTACTAAGAGTTGCAAGAGCAAATGGTGTAAAAATCAATACAGAGTGCGAAGATGGAAATTGTGGTAGTTGTGTAGTGCAGGTTGAAGAGCTTGGCAAAGAGCCAATTACTCAATATATGGAAGATAAAGAGTTAGAGACACTTTTTACTTTAGGGCTTATCAAAAAAGAAGAGATTGCAGAAGTTCAACAAAAAACAGTTGCATATAAATATAGATTAGCTTGTCAGTGCATTGTAAAAGGTGATATTTTAGTAAAACCAAAAGGAGAGTAAAATGACAACAAGAGTTGAAATAGTTAATGATTTTTTAGCAGTTAATGCTAAAGTTGGAACAAGTCTTCAAGATATTGCAGAAGCAGCTGGTAGTGGAATTCCATTTGGATGTAGAGATGGTGAGTGTGGAACTTGTCTA
>DZAY01000017.1:31004-54789 GCA_022729735.1 Helicobacter cetorum | reverse complement strand
CATATATACTATTTTTGCTATTTTAACATAAAAATCTATTGTCGAACTCAGGTTATAAATATGCATCTACTTAACTGCTTACTATTTTAAAAAAATATTTTCATTAATATTTTTGTGATAAAATAACACAAAAAAGGTAGAATAAAATGTGGAATAAAATAGTAGAACAATTAGCAAATAATAACGATTTTATTGTTGGCACAGGAATAGTAACAATTTTAGGTTTTATTATTGGCTTTTTTACTTGCAAGAAAATATATAAAACAGATAATAGTAAAAAAATTAAAAAGAATAATCAAAATATTGGAAATAATTCAAATAATAACTCTCAAGTAGGAATAAGTTAGATGTATGGAAATAGCAATAACCAAAAAATTGGCGACAACTCAACCAATAACCAACAAGCAAATACTATTTATAATAATTATAAAAATGAAAATGAAAATGAAAATGAAAAAGATAAAACATTCTCTATTCTTGGAAAAGTGATTGGTGCTTTGTTTAACCAAATAGAGAATAATATGATGTTAGAATCAAGATATGAACATAAATTTAAAGTAAAAAACAAAATAGAATTTAACAATTTAAAAGTTTTCAATGATACAATTTATGATTGGCTTTGTTTCATGAATCATATAAATATGTTTTATGGTAAAGACATCTTTGTAACTAGCATGAAACTTAAGATTTTTAATTCAAATATTAAAAATAAATATAAAAATGAGTTGATTAATTTAAATATCGATCATAGTCAAATAGAAATTATTAAAACTAATTCAGACAATATATTCAAGAATGTAAAAAATCAACTTTTACAAGATATAAAAAATGACAATGAAATTCAAAAAATAGATAAAGAATATATTGAAAGTAGCTTAGATATTATTCTTGTAAAAGCATTTATAGATTGTAATATTTTAGAAAATCCGAATGGAGAAGTCTAATGTTAGTAGGTGATGCTGATATTCGTCCAGATTTATCAATATACTATTTGGCAAGTATTTTTATTGAATTCTTTCAAAAAGAAAAATTTAGTTTAAAACCATATATGCTTTTTGAAAAATTTAGAAAACATAGTAATCTAAAAATTGGTTATGATAATTTTGCTTATATTTTAGATTTTCTATTTATTATAGATTATTTAAAGTTAAATGAGAAGGGGGAGATAGAGAAATGTTCTTAGAGTCTCTTTTAGTTTATGATGGTGATGAAAATTTAATTAGGTTTGTAAAGTTTAAAGATGGATTAAATCTAATTCTTTCAAATACAAATAGTCTTTCACAAACATCATCACACAATAATGTTGGAAAAACTACTCTTTTAAGAGTTATAGACTTTTGTTTAGGTGCAAAAACAGATGAAGATATATATATAGATAGAGAGTTTAATCGAAAAGATGAAGCTCTTTATGAACATATCAAAGAATTCTATTTTGAGTTAAAATTTAGAGATGGTTTGTCTGTAAAAAGAGGCATTAAAAATAGAACAAAGCTAATAATCAATGATAAAGAGTTTAGTTTAAAAGATGGACAAGATAAATTGAAACAACTCCTCTTTAGTTTTTCAAAAGAGAAACCAACTTTTCGTCAATTGATTCAAAAGTTTATTCGAGATAATGCTAAATCTATGGAAAATACTATTAAAGCATTTCATGAAACAACTTCAAATGCAGATTATGAAGCGATATATTTAATACTTTTTGGATTCTTAGAAATATCAGAAAATATAAATGAAAAAAATCAAATATTAAAAGAGCTAAAAAATATAGACAATGGCTTGAAATATTTTAAATCAACACCAAGAAAAGCACTTGAAGCAGAGATAAAAATAGAAAAGAAAAATCTAATTGAGTTAGAGAAGCAAATCAAAGAATATAAGTTTGATGAATTCTTTAATATTTATGAAAAAGATTTATCTTTTCTAACAAAAAACATAAGGGATATAAAACAGAAATTATCTCTTTTAAATTTTAAATTAGATAATTCTAAAAAGTCATTAGAATCTTTGCAATATTCTATTGATGCAAAAGCTATTGAATATATTTATCGAGAAGCAAATAAATTTATCCCTGAAATGCAAAAGAAATTTGAAGAAGTTGCAAACTATCACAACTATATTATTGCAGATAGAGGAAATTATTATAAAGAGCAGATATATAAACTTGAAAAAGAGATAATTGAAAATGAGAAAGTATTAGAAAATTTAAGAAAAGAAGAGAGTATATATTTTAAATCTGTTGATGGAAATCCATCTTTAGAAGATTATAATTCTATGCTTAATAAAAAAGCAAATTTAATGGAAAATATTGCAAAAAAAGAAAGTGATATCAAAAATATAGAAAAACTTGAAAATAGTAAAAGAGAGCTAACAGATAAACTCTCTTTTATTGAAAAAAATATCGAGACTCAAAGTATAAAATACAAAGATTATATAAATATTTTTAATGAATTTTTTGTTGAAAATACAAAAAAACTTTATGGCACAGAGTGGTATTTATACGAAGATTTTGATAAAAGTGGAAAAAATAGAGAGTTTAAAATTGATAAAGTTGGTATCTCTGGAACAGGTGAGAAAAAGGCTGAAATAGTTGCTTTTGATTTAGCTTATATAGAGTTTATTGAAAAAATTGGTTTGCCTTATCCTAGATTTGTTACTCACGATGGAATTGACCAAATTTCTGAGCATCAAAAAGAGACAATTTTTGAAATTGCAAATCAGATTAATGGTCAATATATTTTGGCTATTAATATTGACCAATTACCGCAATCTCTTAGAGATGATAAGAATTTTGTTAAAAACAACACTATTTTAGAACTTTCAAAAAATGATAGATTTTTTAAGTTTGATATTTAGATAAAAATATAATTGGAGATAAAAAAATATCATTTATAATTCCAATTGCTATATATGTTCCAATTTTTGCTTTTCTTTTATATTTAAGCTTATAAGATTTTAATTTATCTCAATTTCTCAATCTTCTTGAGTGCTAAGACAAGTAACTTTAATAATTTTTACATCAAGTCCTAAAGACAAAAAAATTTTTGCGATTTCTATTGCTTTTTGTTTTTCACCTTTTTCAATTCATATTTGCTCATCTTCCACTCAATCTTAGTAGTATCAAAGTAATATTTCAAGCATTTTATTTTCTACTTTTCTTGGATATTTTTCATAAAAAATAGAAATTTATAAAAGCTCTTTTGCTCTATTAAGTGCTTTGTCGATATGGTCAAATATATTTTCAGCACCAACTAAATCATAAAATCCAATATGTTTAAACTCTTTTAATAATGTTTCGCTAACTCCAGATAAAATTAGTATAGTTCCATTTTTTTGACAACTATTAAAAAACTCTTCAAGTGCAAAAAGTCCAGTTGCATCAATCATTGGAACATTTCGCATTCTCAAAATAAATACTTTTGGATTGTCTGAAATCTCTTCTAATGTCTCTTTTAATTTATCAGCAACTCCAAAGAAAAATGCTCCATTTATCTCATAAACTTCAACACCTTTTGGAACATCTTTTTTACAAGTTGCATCAATATCTACATCTCGACTTAAAATATCTTCCCCACTTAATGCAGAAACTGATAAATTTAAATTGCCAATTTGGGTAAGCTCACTAATTCGTTTTATAAATAAAAATGATGCCAAAACAACACCAGTTTGCACAGCTACATTTAAATCAATTAAGACAGTTAATAAAAATGTGCTAATTAAAACTGCTACATCACCTCTTGGTGCTTTTAATAGAGCTTTAAAATGTTTCAATTCACTCATATTATATGCAACTACAAATAGTATTGCTGAAAGTGTTGCGAGTGGAATTTTTACAATTAGTGGTGCTAAAAAAAGCATAAAAAGCATTAACCAAATTGAGTGAAAAACTCCACTAAATGGTGTTTTTGCTCCACTTTTTACATTTGTTGCTGTTCTTGCTATTGCTCCTGTTGCACTAATTCCACCAAATATTACAGCACCAATATTAGCAACTCCTTGAGCAATTAATTCTGTATTTGAGTTATGTTTTGAGCCACTCATTCCATCTGCAACAACTGCTGAAAGGAGAGATTCTATTCCTGCTAAAAGTGCAATAGTTAGGGCATCTGGAAAAAGTAATCTAATTTTTTCTAATGTAATATCTGGAAAAGTTGGATGTGGTAATATATTTGGGATTGAGCCAAATTTTGATTCGATTGTGCTAACTGGAATATTAAATAGATATACAATAGTTGATGCTACTATAACTGCAACTATTGGTGCTGGAATTTTGGGATAAAGTCGCTTAGAAATTAAAATTATTGCTAATGATAGTGAAGCAATTGCTATTGTTGGAATATGAAAAGTTGTAATAGTTTCGCTATAAGTGATAGCTTGTCCAATAAAATCTGCTGGAAGTTTATCTATTGCTAATCCAAAAAAATCTTTTATTTGAGAAAAAAATATAATCAAAGCTATTCCCGTTGTAAATCCTGTCGTTACGGGATATGGAATAAATTTAATTAGATTTCCAAACTTAAAAACTCCAAATAAAATCAGAATAACTCCAGCAAGTATTGTTGCAATTACTAAACCTTCATAACCGTGTCTTAAAATTATGCTATAAATTATTACAACAAATGCTCCTGTTGGTCCTCCCACTTGGTATCTACTTCCACCAATTAGAGATATTAAAGCACCAGCAACAATGGCTGTATATAATCCTCTCTCTGGTGAAACTCCACTTGCTATTGCAAATGCCATTGCTAATGGAAGAGCGACAATAGCAACTGTTAATCCTGATAATAAATCGGAGCTAAAACTATTTTTAAAATAGTTATCTTCTTTAAGAACCGATAGACTTTTTGGTCTAAATTCAAAAAAACTACTCAAAATTTCTAACCTTTCAAAAAAATTTTCAGCGATTTTAGCACAAAAAGAAATTTTAATCGCTAAAAAAATATTTAATTAAGTTTTACTTTTTTAATTTAAAAAAGATTATAATTACATAAAATAGAAGTGAGAAATAGATGTTAATTGATGTTATAAATAGCGATAGATTAGATAAGATTTTGAAAGAACATATAAATTCTTCAAGAAATCAATTAAGTCAATTAATTAAGAGTGGATTTGTAAAAGTAAATGAAAAAGTGATAAATAAACCATCTTATGAAGTGATAATTGGCGATAAAATAGATGTTTTTATTCCAATACAAGAAGCAAAAAAGGTAGAATTTAAGGAAGATTTTAATATATCAATTATTTATGAAGATGAACATATTTTGGTATTAAATAAACCTCCATTTTTAGTAATTCACGATGCACCAAGTGTAAAAGAATCGACTTTAGTTGATTGGCTCAAAAACTCTAGATTTTCTCTATCTACTTTGAGTGGTGAAGAGAGATATGGAATTGTTCATAGATTAGATAAAGAGACAAGTGGGGCAATAGTTATAGCAAAAACAAATATTGCTCATATGAGTTTGGCTAAACAGTTAGAAGATAGAAGTATGGGTAGATACTATTTGGCTGTTATAGATTTGCCACTAAAAGAAGATATTATTGTAGATAAACCTATTGAGCGAAATCCAAAAAATAGATTAAAAATGGGTATTGTAAATGGTGGAAGAGTTGCAAAAAGTGCTTTTAAAAAACTGCTACTTTCTAAAAATGAGAAGTTGGAGTTAATTAGTGCTAAACTTTTTACAGGTAGAACACACCAAATAAGAGTTCATTTAAACTCACTTAATCGCCATATTTTGGGTGATAGTTTATATGGCTTTAAGAGCTTAGATGTTAGAATTGAGAGGGTTTTTTTACATGCTTATATACTTCATTTAATACATCCTATAACTAATGAGTATATGGAGTTTGTTGCACCATTGCCAAATGATTTAAAAATATTTTTAGAACAAAATTTTTCTACGGAGTTACTCTATGAGACAATCAATCCTAATAAGTTTAATAACCACTTCAATTTTATTTAGTGGTTGTGCAGTAAAAGAAGAGGTAGCAGAAGTAAGAGTTGATAAAAGACTTCCAAAAGTTAGCTCATTGAAGACAATTTCAGATATAAATGCAATCGCTTTTGAGTGGCCAATTGTAGATAATAGTGCAATAAGTGGCTACTATTTATATAGAGGTGATAGCCCTGATGTAAAACTAAAACGAGTTGCAATTATTGATGATAAACATAGCTCTCACTATGTAGATGGTGGATTAGAGCCAAATAGAGACTACTTTTATAGAATGTCTGCTTTTAGTAGTAGTGGATATGAGTCTGATTTAAGCAATACAATAAGAGCAAGAACTTTAGCAATTATTGAACCTGTGAGTTTTATAAGTGCAATTAGTGATTATCCTAAAAAGGTTAAGATATTATGGAGACCTCACTCAAATGAGAGAGTAATAGGTTATATCATAGAGCGATTAAATCCAAAAACAAGAGAGTTTGAAGAGCTTACAACTGTAAAAAATCGTCTTCAAGCTTCATATATTGATGCTGGACTTAGTGATAATACAGAATATAGTTATAGAATTAGAGCAAAAACATTTGATGGTATTATTTCAAATCCAACAGATACAGTAACTGCAAAAACAAAACCAGCACCATTTATGTCACTTGGACTAAATGCAACAACAAATATTGCAAAAAAGATTGTAGTCACTTGGGAAAAATCTCTGCAAGATGAAGTGGCATATTACAATTTATATAGAGCAGAAAAACCAGATGGAGAGTTTAAATTTTATGCAAAAGTGAATGATACTAAATTCACTGATGAGGTAAATCAAGATGGAGCTGTATATTTTTATAAAGTTTCAACAGTTGATATAGATAATATAGAAGGCTCAAAACAGAACCATCCAATAATGGGAGCAACTCTAAATATACCAGCAGAGCCAATTATTACAAATGCGACAATAGAAGATAAAAAAGCGATTATTAGATGGAGTTCTCCAGATAATAGAGCAGTAAAATATACTGTTGTTAAACTAAAAAACGAAGGGCTTTTAGGCACAGAGCATAAATTTGAAAATATAAGAGAGAGTATGTTTATAGATAAAGATATTATTCCAAATATTAAATATAGATACTCTGTAATTGCTATTGATGAGTTTGGATTGCAATCAAATCCTTCAGCAAAATCTGAACTATTTTTAAGAAAAGAGGCTATTTAATGCCTCATATTATTTTAAATAGTTTGGAGTTAAAAAGTGGTGTTTGTGAAGATGTAGATTTTAAATTTATAGCTATTGGCGAACATGAGAGTTTGATTGCTATTTCAATTAATGATAAAGAGTTTTTTTTGAAATTAAAAGCAAAAGATGGGGGAAAGTTTATACTCAAACCAGATGAAGCAACAAGAGTAAGCCCACTTATTTATCCCAAAAAAGCACTAAATTTAGCAACTAAATTTTTTAATATAGATGTTATTAACTCAAATATAAACTATACAAAAGAGAGTAGTAGTGAAGGTTTGATGGATTTAGAAGATTTTGATAGCAAATTTTTTAATAAAGATTGTTCAATTGAAATTGGATTTGGAAGTGGCAGACATTTATTACATAAAACAGTAGAAAATAGAGATAAAAATTTTATAGGAATAGAGATATATAAACCTGCAATTGAACAGATTTTAAAACAGCGAAAATTGCAAAATTTAAATAATTTACATGTTATAAATTATGATTCAAGACTATTTTTGGAGTTAATTCCATCAAATACAATATCAGAAATTTATGTTCATTTTCCTGTGCCATGGGATAAAAAACCACATAGAAGAGTATTTTCAAAAACATTTATAAATGATGCGATTAGAATACTAAAACCAAATGGGAAATTGGAGTTACGAACGGATAGTAAAGAGTATTTTGATTATGTTTTATCGCTATATATGGAGTTAAATAACAATAGTATATTAATTGATAAAAATAGAGAAATAAGCATTAGTAGTAAGTATGAAGATAGATGGAAAAAAATGGGAAAAGATATATTTGATTTGGTTTTGATAAATAGAGAAGTTTCAGAAGATTTAGTAATAGATAATAATTTTTCATTTAATCAAACTAATAAAGATATAAAAAAAGGACTTTATAGAGAAGTAGATTTTTTTGTAAATATAGAAGCCATCTATACTATTTCAAATAAAGACAAACTTTTAAAAGTCTGTTTTGGAGATTTTGATAGACCAACAAAGCGATATATATTAATAGAAGATAAACAACCAAGATATTTTCAATCAAATCCAACTCCAACAAGAGCAAATCTAAAAGCTCACAATCTCTTAAAAGAGATATTATGAGTCTTATCATTAGTGCGAAAGATTTAGCTTTGGCATATAATAGTCAAGAGCCTGTAATTTCGCAAAGCTCATTTGATATAAAAGCTGGAGATTTTGTAATTATTAGTGGAACAAGTGGAAGTGGAAAATCTACACTTTTAAAATCATTTTATGGAGATTTAGCACCAAGCAATGGAACTTTGAATGTGTGTGGAATAGAGCTTGTTGGAGTAAGCTCAAAAGAGTTAAGCACCTTGAGACGACACATTGGAATTGTATTTCAAGATTATAAACTTATAAAAGAGTGGAATTTAGAAAAAAATGTGATGTTGCCACTTCTTATCAATGGTTATTCAAGTGCAATATGTGAATCTCAAACAGAAAAACTATTAACTCATGTCAAACTTACACATAAATCTAAAAAATATCCTTTAGAATTAAGTGGTGGAGAACAACAAAGAGCAGCAGTTGCAAGAGCTTTAGCACACAATCCAATCTTAATATTAGCAGATGAGCCAACAGGTAACTTAGATGATTACTCAAGTGAAGTTATTTGGAATTTATTAAAAAGTGCAAATGAGCAGTTAAAAATGACAATAGTTGTTGTAACACATAGAATTCCAGATTTTATAGGCTCAATTTATAGACATTTTCACATAGAAGATGGAGTTGTATATGAAGTCCGTTAGAAATCACTTATCACTTATTATTCCTCTTGTTGCTCTTTTGCTTAGTTTTGAATTTAGTATATTAATTGATAGACTTGTAAAAGATTATGAGAGAAGGGTTAATAACGAATATTCAATTATTCTTGTTGCAGAAAATGCAATTGAAGAGTCAATATTTAAATCAAAAGTTGATGTTATAGAAAAAGTTGAAGAAATTGATTCAAAACATGTAATAGATAAGTTAGAAAATGATATTTCACCAAGCAATTTTGCACTTTTAAAAGTTTCAATTCCAAAATTTTATAAAATAACTTTAAATACATTTCCATCTGAGAATGAGATAAAAAGTATTGAAAAATATTTATTGACAATTAAAGGTATTAAAAGAGTAGAAACATTTTCAAAAACTCACAATCAAATTTATAGTTTGCTTGTAGTTATAAATAGTCTTTCAAATATGTTTGCTATCACAATTTTTGCAGTTGGATTTTTATTGATGGTAAAACAGGTTGAAGTTTGGAGATTTGAACATTTAGAGCGAATGGAAATAATGGCACTATTTGGAGCTCCTTATTGGATGAGAAGTGCATTACTATTTAGACTTGCTATAACAGATTCTATAATTAGTGCAATTATTACAATTGGATTGTATCATTGGTTTAGTATAAATGAGACTTTAAATGTAATACTTTCTGGAATTGGATTTCATAATTTGAGCTTTGATATTATTGGAGACTCTATATATCTATTTGGTATTAGTCTTGGGCTTTCACTTTTTGCAGTTATCCTTGTAATTACAAGGCAAAAAAGTTAATGCGAATTATTGTTGCTACTCTTTTTCCCCTTTTTCTATTTGCAAAAAGCGATTTAGAGGTAAAAATAGATGAAAATAGGCGAAATTTAGAGCTTAAGATTGTTGAGCAAAAGACAGTTTCATCAAAAATAGATGAAGTTGCACAAAAAATTACAGACCATGAAAAGATTTTAGAAAAATTAGCAACTGATATTATAGAGCTTGATAAAGTTTTAAATGAGAGCAAAGCAGAGTTTGAAGAAAAAGATAAAAACTTAAAAGCTCTTGAGAGTCAAGAAGGAAATTTAGTAAAACAGCGACAAACATTGGAGAGAGATATTATAAATTTAGTTGCCAAAGAGGTCTCTTTATCTCTAATCCTTGCTAATTTTGAAGTAACAAATACAGAGTCTTTAATGTATGAAGCAATTTATGAAAAATTTAGTGCTTTAAATCAAAAAGATATAAAAAAGGTAAAGTTAGAGTTTGAAGAGTTACAAAAAAAGATTGCAGAGTATCAAAGTGGTATTAAAAAACTTAAAGTTTTTGTAGATGATATAAAGTCAAAAAAAGACAAACTCTTGAAATTAAAAAGTGATGAAGTATTAGTTACCGAAAATTTAAAAAAAGAGCGAGAAGGGTATAAACAAGAGTTAATTAAAATTGCAAAAGAGCAAGAAGATTTGTCAGCACTATTAAATAAATTAAATATTATAAAAAAAGATGAAGAAGTAAAATCTGATAAATATCAAAAAGAGGAGCAAAAAAGATTAGCACCACCTCCACTTGAGTCACTTCCAAAAGAGCAATTTATATCAAAAGCTCCAATTTCGCCAGTTGAGCGAGAAGATTTAGCAATTAGATTAATAGGCTCTTCATATCAAAATGTAAAAACTACAAAATATAAAGGTGAAAAAACAATTTCTCCAATTGAAGATTATAAAATAGTTAAACGATATGGCTCATATATTGACCCAATATATAAAATAAAAGTTTTTAATGAGTCTGTAACTTTTGCTGTATTAAACAGAGATACAAAAGTAAAAACTGTATTAGATGGAAAAGTTGTATTTGCAAAAGATAACCCACTTCTGAAAAATGTTGTAATTATAGAACATGATAATAATTTACACACAATTTATGCTTCATTAGACAAAATAGCTCCAACGATTTCAGCTGGTAAAATTGTAAAAAAAGGTTATGTAATTGGAAGAGTTAATAGTGAATTAACATTTGAAGTAACTCAAAAAAATTTCCACATAAATCCATTAGAATTGATTGGTGAAAAGTAAATAAAAGTAGTTAATTTAAAAATTATATATTATTAGATAATATAACAATAGTTTAATAAAAGGAGTAAAAATGAAAATAAGAGATAAAGTTAAACTTTTAGAAGGATTTATAGTTGTTGGCTTGGGATTAATTACAGCTTTGACATTTATACTATCAAACTTAAATAGTGATAATATTAAACAACTCAGAGATATTGAGATAAAGATGTTTAATGATGCTTGGAGAGTCAAATATTTAGACGAAGTTTTAACTCACTCTGTGGCGAGATATATTCAAACAAAAGATAGTGAATGGTTAAAAAGATATGATGAAAATGCAAAATTATTAGATGAAATATTAGTAAGTATAAAGAAAAAAAATCCATCAGCTTGGCAATATTTTGAACAAACTGCTCAAGCAAATGAAAAATTAATAGCTTATGAGAGTGAAATTTTCAAAAAAGTTGATGAGAATAAAATTGATGAAGCAAAAGCTATTTTTTATGGAGATTATGAAAAACAAAAAATGGTGTATGCAAATGGACTTGAACAGTTTTTTAATTCACAAGAAAAATCTTTAGAAAACTATATCAAAAATGTTTTATCTCAAAATAACTTTATTATGATAATTAGCATTGTTGTAGCATTAATTATATCTATAATTTTAATTTTAATGACAATTTTAGGATTTAATTCTATTATTAAAAATTTGGATAAATTTACTGAGGCTATTAAATATGTAACAAAAAATAAGGATTTTTCAAAAGATTTAAAACTAAATTCAAATGATGAATTGACTAAATTAGAAGATGGTTTTAATGAATTAGTAAAAGAGTTTAGATTACTTTTATCTAATATTAAGAATTCATCAAATGATACTGCAAAAATTGCAAAAGAGTTTAATTTTATAGCAAAAGATATTGGTGAAAAAATAGTTACAGAAACAAAAATTTTAAATCAAGCTGTCCAAAAAGATGAAGGAATGAAAACTTTACTTGATAGCTCAACACAAAAAGCTGAAAATACAAAAAGAGATACTTCAGAAGCAAATGAGAATTTAGAAAAAGCAAAAATTAGAATTTTAGAAATGGTTCATAAAATTAGCGAAAGTGCAAAAACAGAAGAAGAGTTGTCAAATAGATTGAACCAATTAAATAGAGATGCTGAAGAAGTTAAAGGTGTTTTAAATGTGATTTCAGATATTGCAGACCAAACAAACTTATTGGCATTAAATGCAGCAATTGAAGCAGCAAGAGCTGGAGAACACGGAAGAGGATTTGCAGTTGTTGCTGATGAAGTTAGAAATTTAGCTGAACGAACACAAAAATCTTTAACAGAAATCAATACAACAATTAATGTAATAGTTCAATCTATTATGGATACAAGTGAGCAGATGAATAGAAACTCAAAAATAGTTCAAACATTAACTAATATATCAAAAGAAGTGGAAGGTGAGCTTACTCAAACATCTTTCATAACTCGAAAAAGTGCTGTTGTTGCCGAAGATTCTCTGCAAGATGCTTTACTTATTGCAACAAATTTTCAAGAAAGAATAAAACAGATGGAAAATGTAAACAACTTATTAAATGTTAATATAAAAGGCATTGATGATATGGTTTTAAATGCTAATAAACTATATCAAATGACAGAAGAACTTAATATTAAAATAAGTGAATTTAAAACATAAGAAGTAAAATTTTGTATTTTAGAATAGATTTTTTAAATTAAACATGATTTAAAAATGGTGACCCCAAGGGGACTTGAACCCCTGTCACCGGCGTGAGAGGCCAGTGTCCTAGGCCACTAGACGATGGGGCCATCTGTGGTTTAAGGACGAGATTATACAAAAGATGAACTTATAGTTATATTAAAATAGGTAATGTAATCTTAAATTCTGCTCCATCATCAATGTTTCTTACATCTATTTTTCCATAATGATGCTCTTCAATAATTGTTTTTGCAAGTGTCAATCCAATACCAGTTCCACTATCACCTTTTGATGTATTATAAGGTTTAAACATATTTTCCATTATCGTATCCGGAATTCCACCACCATTATCAGATATTGTAATAATTATATGGTTATCAATACCATCTACATTTACACTCACTTTTCCATCATTTTTATTTAATTTTCCATTTGCACTAATAGCTTCTATCGCATTATTTATAATATTTATTGAAACATGCATAATTTAATTTGGATAACCTGTTGTAATTAAATGTTTATCTCCATTTATTGTAAGAGTTACAGAGTGTTTCATTAAGTGATGAGATATAGATTTTTTAACTCTTTCAAAAATTTCAACTGGTGAAAATCTCTTTTTTTCTTTATCTGGTTTGAAAAAACTTCTAAAATCATTGACAGTTTCAAGTAGTGAATTTACATTTTTTTTGATAGTTTTAAAACTATACATAGCTTCTTCAACTGAAAACTCTTCATCTTCATTTATTGAAGTTGCTACATCACACACAAGAGATATTACGGTGATTGGCTGTTTCCATTGATGAAGTATTGCTTCCATCATATTTCCCACTTCTGCCATTTTAGAGTTTTGGAGCATCATTCGCTCTTGTGTAACTCTTTTTGCCGTCTCTTCTGCTACTCGTTTTTCTAAAAACTCATTTTTGTATAAGAGACTACTTCGCTCTAAAGTATTTGCCAAATATGTTCCCACAATTTTTATTCTTGTTGCATCAGAATACAAAAATTCACTTTTTTTTGAAATTTTATTTATACATTGAAATACACCAATAACTCTTCCATCACCACTTTTTAAAGGAATAGCTATTATGCTTTTTGTCTTATATCCTGTTTTTATATCTATTTCTTTATTAAATCTTGTATCTTCATAAGGATTATTACAAATAATGGTCTCTCTTTTTCTAAAAACTTCGCCAACAATTCCATTTTTTGAACTGCTTTCCAATCTATCTACACCGTGAGCTACTTTTGTCCATAATTTATCTTGAACCTCATCATATAACCATATAGTTGCTCTATCAGCTTTTAAAATATCTTTTCCCATATCAGTTAGCATTAGAAGTAGTTTTTCTGTATCATTTTCATCAGATATTTTTGCATTATATTCAAATATCTTATTTATTTGAAAATCTAAAAATAGAGTATTTAAAATATTTGTTGTTAAAGTTACTAAAAACTCCAAAATTTCTAAATCATTATGCTCAAAATCTTCTTCACCTTGAGACTTATTTAATATTTGAATCGCTCCAATAATCTCATCATATCCATTTTTAAGAGGCACAACTATGCAATTTTTAGCAACATATCCCGTCTTTTTTTCTATTGTAGAATAAAATCTTTCATCAAGATGCATATTGTTTGAAATAATTGCACAATCATCACCAATACAATTTCCAACTAACCCTTTAGTAATAGGAATAGTTTCATTATAAATTCCATCAGCAACACCACTCCAAAGTGATTTATTTATATCATCACAAAACCAAACAGTAGCTCTATTGGCTTTTGTCAATTTTTTTGCATACTCTACAAGTAGCTTTTGTAAAAGTGTATAATCTCTTGTTTCAGATATTTTTTTAGAAAACTCTAAAATAGTTAATAATGTATCATTTTGAACTTCCATGATATGCCTTTAAAAAGTTTTAATATCTTTAATATTACCTTAATATTAATTTAATAACTTTTAAAAACATTTTTCACCCCGTATTTCTAATTCCTTGGGCAATTCCAACAATAGTTGAGCTTATTTGGTCTGTAATCTTATCTCTTAACTCATCATATTTAGCTTCTTGATATTTTTTGATTAAATCAATTTGAAATAGACTTAAAGCACTTAAATATGGTTTTCTAAGCAGAATAGATTTTCTTAACATTTTCTCTTTTTCTAATAGTTCTGACTCTTCTCTTAGTGCTAAAATTAGTTCCATAGTTCTATTATACTCACTCATTGCCATTCCCCAAACTCTATCTCTAACTTCTGGCTCTTTTACAAACTGATTATAAAGTTTTGCAATACTCATATCAACTTTCATCAAAGCCATAGCAATATTATCGATTGTGGTATTAAATAGTGGGCATTGTCTATAACACTCTTTTAACTCATCTAATCCTCTCTCATTCATAACTGATTCAATTCCACTTCCAACTCCATACCAAGCAGGAATGATACTTCTATTTTGAGTCCAAGCAAAAACCCAAGGAATAGCTCTTAAATCTCCGATGTTATCACTAACTTTTCGTTTAGATGGTCGTGAGCCTATATTTAACTTTGAAATGAAATGAATTGGTGTTGCTTCATGAAAATAGTCAATAAAACCATCTGTTTCATATACAAACTCCCTATATGCACTCATAGAGCTATAACTAACACCTCGCATTAAATCTACAAATTTATCTTTTTTGGAACAATCAATAGATATATTAAATCTATCATATGTGCTTTTTTTAAGCAGGGCTGAGAGAGTTTTTTTGAAATTAAACTCTGCTATTTTTGGATTTAAATATTTACTACTAATTACTTCACCTTGTTCTGTAACTTTCAAAAATCCACTAACACTTCGATATGGACTTGCCATAATTGCTTCATGTGTTGGTCCTCCACCACGACTTACACTTCCACCTCTTCCATGAAATAGTAAAAATTTAATTCCCAATTTATCTTCTAAATCTATTAAATTTACAACTGCTCTATTTAAATTAAAATTACTTGCAAAAATTCCACCATCTTTGCTTGAATCAGAATATCCAATCATAATTTCTTGAATATTTTTTCTATCTCTTAAATATGCTCTATAAAATTTATTACTAAATAGCTCTTGCATAATTTCTGGAGCTTTTTTTAAATCATCAATTGTTTCAAAAAGTGGAGTGATTGAAATTTTTGTCTTTTTACCTGAAACCCAAAGTTTGGACTGTTTTGCAAACCATAAAACTATTAATAAATCTACACTATCAGTTGTCATTGAGATTATAAAACTATCAAGCATATTTTTGCTAATCTTATTTTTTGCCCACTCTATTTTTGTAAATGCTTCAATAAGTCTTCCACTCTCTTTAGTTACTCGCTTTAATAAATCTTGCAAAATTATTGGTGGTTGTTCTAAGGCTTTATTTAATATTTCTAACTTATGCTCTTTTGACAACTCTAAAAAATCGCTATCAGCATAACCAATTAGCGAAAAAACTTCTGTAATAGTTTTATGAAGTGTCAATTTATGTTCTCTAAAATCAAGTTTCAAGAGATGAAATCCAGCACTCAAAACTAAATTTCTAAAACTTTTCAATCGTTTTTGGCTATGCTCATCTAATGAGTCTAAAATCATATCAATATCATCAATTAGTTCAGATGGTCTATTGTAAATAAAATCTATCTCTTCAGTTGAATTAATTGACAAATATCTATTTTTTAACTTCTTTTTCATAAGTGATAGTTTTGCTCTAATTGGCTCTGTTTTGTGAAGTTTGATAGAGTCATCACTCAAATATCTACTCTCTAACTCAATAGACTCCATCAATGTATCGGTTGGTTTTGTAATGCTTGTATGAATTGCTAACTCTCTTAATAGTTTATCAACCTCTTTTGTATAAATTTTTATAATAGTATTATGTTGAATTTTCATAACTTTTGTAAGAATATCATTGGTTACAAATGGATTTCCATCTCTATCTCCACCAATCCAACTTCCAAGTCTAATAATTGGCTCATGCAGTCTTCCTGTCAATTTTTCTATCTCATCAAGCACAGTTTTTGAAGCATTAAGTAGTGAATTTTCAATAATATATAAGAGATTATCAAGCTCAAATAGCACTTCAACTTTTTCTTTTCTAATCAAAGCACTTTGCCAAAGAATAGCTAATCTATATCTAAAATCTTCAATTGCACTATCTTTTTTATACTCAAAAATTTGTTCAATTGCATTTGATAACTCATCATGAGCTTCTAAAAATGTTCTTCTTCTGGATTCTGTGGGATGTGCTGTAAAAACAGGATAAAATTTTATTGTTCTTAAAACTTCTAAAATATCATTTTTATCAAACCCTTCTTGCTTTAACTCTTCAATTGCTTCATCTATCATAAGTGAGCTATTTTTTATCTCATTTCGCTCTTCTACAATATTTAAAAGCATAAGATATAGTGAAAAAATCTTAATTAACTTCTCACCTTTTTCAAGTTCTAAATTGGAAATGATATTCTCATAATCAAAATTTTTAACAGTCCTACTACTTAGAAATATCTCTCTAAGTCTTAAAAACTCACTTCGTATTTCTGGTGCATATATATCAATTAATCTCAAAACTTCAGAATATACAAAATTAACTTCTGCCCTCAAATTTTCATCATCTAAAATAGATAGATATTTAATCTCTTTTTCCATGACAATAGTTTCCTTATTTATTCAATCTACATTAATTATACACTATGCTAACACAAAATTAAATCAAAGTAGCTACTAAGCTTAAATTATGTAAAATTCCACCTTAAATAAAAATTTAAGGAACAGCTATGGCTATGAATGTTTTTTATGATAAAGATTGCGATATAAACATTATAAAATCAAAAAAAGTAACAATTGTAGGTTTTGGTAGTCAAGGACATGCACATGCTGAAAATTTGCGAGATAGTGGAGTTGATGTAACTATTGGACTACACAAAGGTAAATCTTGGGGTAAAGCTGAAGCAAAAGGATTTAAGGTTTTAGAAGTAGCAGAGGCTGTAAGAGAAGCTGATGTTGTTATGCTTTTAATTCCAGATGAGCTACAAGCAGATATTTATAATAAAGAGATAAAAGCAAACCTAAAACCAAACTCTGCACTTGCTTTTTCGCACGGATTTAATATCCATTATGGAAGAGTTGTTCCAAGAGCTGATATTGATGTAATTATGATAGCTCCAAAAGCTCCTGGACATACTGTTAGAAGTGAATTTGTAAAAGGTGGAGGAATTCCTGATTTAATTGCTGTATTTCAAGATGTAAGTGGAAATGCAAAAAATATTGCTTTAAGCTATGCAAGTGGTGTTGGTGGTGGAAGGTCTGGAATTATTGAGACAACTTTCAAAGATGAGACAGAAACTGACCTTTTTGGAGAACAAGCTGTGCTTTGTGGAGGAGTATCTGCTCTTATTCAAGCTGGATTTGAAACACTTGTAGAAGCTGGTTATCCTGAAGAGATGGCATATTTTGAATGCTTACACGAAATGAAACTAATTGTTGATTTAATTTATGAAGGTGGAATTGCAAATATGAGATACTCTATTAGCAATACAGCAGAATATGGTGATATGGTAAGTGGTCCAAGAGTTATAAATTGTGAATCTAAAAAAGCTATGAAAGATATTTTAACAGAAATTCAAAATGGAAAATTTGCTAAAGATTTTATTTTAGAAGGTATGACAAACTATCCTCGAATGAATGCAGAGCGAAACAACCTATCTGACTCTAAATTAGAAAAAACTGGTGAGCGATTAAGAGCTATGATGCCATGGATTAAAGCAAATAAGATAGTAGATAAAGATAGAAATTAAGGTTTTTAAATGGCTGGTGAGGTTATTACTATAACAAGTGGCAAAGGTGGTGTTGGCAAAAGCACAACAACTGCAAATATTGCAGTTGGATTGGCTAATGCTGGAAAGAGAGTTGTTGCTGTTGATTTTGATATAGGACTTAGAAATCTTGATATGATTTTGGGTTTAGAAAAACGAATAGTCTATGATGTAGTAGATGTTATGGAAGGAAATTGCAACATTTCTCAAGCACTAATCAATGCTAAAAAAAGTAAAAATCTTTACTTCCTCCCTGCTTCTCAAACTAAAGATAAAACAATTTTAGATAAAGAAAAGGTAAAAAAACTTATAGAATCTTTGAGAAAAGATTTTGATTATATACTACTTGACTCACCTGCTGGAATTGAAGGTGGATTTGAACATTCAATTATGCTTGCAGATATAGCTTTAATTATCACAACTCCAGAAGTTTCATCGGTGAGAGATGCTGATAGAGTTATTGGAATAATTGATGCTAAAAGTGAAAAAGCTAAAAATGGTGGAGAAGTTAATAAATTTATAATTGTAAATAGAATTAAGCCCGATTTGGTAGAACGAAAAGAGATGTTAAGTGTAGATGATGTATTAAATATTCTCTCACTTCCATTAATTGGTGTTGTGCCAGAAGATGAAAAAGTTATAAGCTCAACTAATATGGGAGAACCTATAATTTATGATGAAAAAGCTATTTCTGGTGAAGCTTATAGGAGAATTTCAAAACGACTCTTGGGAGAAGAAGTTCCATTTTTAGATATAAAAGCTGATACTTCAATATTTACAAAGCTCAAAAGGCTATTTAAATGATGAGTTTGTTGGAAATGTTTAAAAAGCAACCTAAAAGTGCTGAAATTGCAAGAGATAGATTGACACTTGTATTATCTCATGAAAGAGTAAATGGAAATGTTCCATTAATTCCTTTTTTGGAAGATATGAAAAAAGATATTATTAATGTAATTCAGAAATACATAGATATTGATGCTAATAAAATAAATATCAAATCTGAAAATATTGATAATTTAAGCATGTTGGAAGTAGAGATACTTTTAGATAAATAAATTTATTTATGAAAAAACACTTTAAACCAAACACAGCCAAATATTTTTATATTGGCATACTACTTTTAGCTACACTCTTTATGGTAACTCTAATTTCAACAGCATATCTTGAACAGACTCCAACAGTTAAGAGTTTAACTCAAAATCAAGATTTACAAGAAAAAAATGAACATATGATAAAAGATATAAAAGAGTTATATAAAAAAATTGAAAATTCTGAAGAAGAGTTATCAGAAATCAAAGATTATGAGTTGGCATTCAATGAAAAAGATATTGAAGCAGAAGCTAACGAAACGGAAATAATAGAAAATTTAGATATAAATAAGACAGAAGAAAAAATAGTAGAAAAAAATGTAACAACAATAATTAAGCCAAAAGAAGAGAAAGTTGATAAAAAAGTAGAAAAGATAGAAAAAGCAGAAAAAATAGAAGAAAAAAGAGAGCCTATTAAAATAAAAGAGCCAAGAGTTACGATTGATGGCAAACCGAAACTTGCAATTATTATTGATGATATTAGTTATGATAGACAGGTTGAAATGTTTCAATCTTTAAATATGCCAATAAATTTATCAGTTCTTCCATCTACAAGAATTTCTCCAAATAGAGAAAAATTGGTAAATAATAGACATTTTATGTTACATCTTCCATTAGAAGCGAGAACTTTTAAGGCACAAGAAGAGGGTGTATTAAAAATTGGAGATTCGCTTGAAACTATTGAAAATAGAATAAAAACTTTAAGAAAAGAGTTTCCAACTGTAAAATATATAAATAATCATACAGGTAGTAAATTTAGTGAAAATAGAGATGGTATGAGAAAACTACTGAAAACATTGAAAAAATACAATTTTCATTTTGTTGATAGTTTGACAACACCAAAATCAGTAGCATCAGAAATTTCGACAGAGCTAAATATAAAAATTTTTAAAAGAGATGTTTTTTTGGATAATGAAAATGATGTTAGCTACATCACTAACCAGCTCAAATTAGCAGTAAAAAAAGCAAAAGAAAAAGGGTTTGCAATTGCAATTGGTCATCCAAATAAAAACACATTTATAGCAATAAACTCATCAAAAGCTATGTTAAAAGATGTAGAATTAATATATATTGAAACTCTATATGAAAAAAGTTCCTTTTGATTTAGATGAGTTTAAAAATCTCAAAAAACCTCCAAAAGAGCTGTTTTATGAAGGAAATTTAGAACTTTTAAAACATAAAAAAGTGGCAATAGTTGGCACACGAAAACCATCAAACTACACAAGAGAGCTAACATACACAATTGCAAATAGACTTTCACAAAGAGGAGTTGTAATAGTTAGCGGTGGTGCAATTGGAGTTGATTCTATTGCTCATTTAGCATCTCTTCCAAACACTATTGCTATTTTTGCAAACTCTTTAGATTTAATTTATCCTAAAACAAATAGAAATTTGATTGAACAAATTTATACTCAAGGTTTAGCTTTGAGCGAAGAAGAGAAAAATTTTACACCGTATAATTGGAGTTTTGTCCATAGAAATAGACTGATTATCGCTTTAAGTGATATGGTGATTATTCCTGAAGCTGATATTGATAGTGGTTCTATGCAGAGTGCAAAAATTGCAATCGAGCTAAAAAAAGAGATTGTTACTATTCCTCATAGATTATATGAGAGTCTTGGAACACAAAATCTGTTGCAAAAATCTTTAGCAAAACAGATTTATGATATTTCTGAATTTGTTGAGAGTTTTGGAATTTGCAATATATATAGTGATGAGATTTTAGAATTTTGTAAAAACTCACCTACATTAGATGAAGCTATTGCAAAGTTTGGCGATAAAATATATGAGTATGAGTTAGATGGAAAAATTGAAATAGTGAATTTAAAAATTAGAGTAACTTAAATTAATGATTTATTTGTAGTGTAAATTCCTCTTTATCAATACAAAATTTAAAACATTCTTTAATTGCAATTAAACCAAATAAAATCCCTTTGCCTATTATTTGAGTATCGTAAAAATAAACATTAATATTTTTTCTAAAACATCCATTAAAACCCAATATCTTCAAAATGATTAGAGTTTTATATCCTGTTATTGTACAACCACTAGCCGAAATAAACTCTTTTTTAGGAAGTTTTCTTATTTCAGCTTCTGGAATAGTACTCAATCTATTTATATAATGAAAAGGTATCAATATTTCAGTTGCACCAGTATCAATTTTAGCATTTATAACTTCATCGTTTCTATCAATTACTTTTATATTTATGTCCCTATCAAATCTTGCTTTATAAAACACTTGGAATCTCTGTAATAATTGGTAAAATTTCTGGTTCATTATTATTTTTCATTTTCTCTTTTAACTCTTCTTGAGTATTGGCCACTTCAATAACTTTTCCATCCATAACAGCTATATATCTACCTTTATATTTTTTAAATAATTCATATAAATTTTCACTGATATAATTATCATCCTTACTATTTCCCCATTTTAACTTATACTCAACTGCTTCTTGAATTGAGCGATGTAATACTTCAAAAGGATTAGAGTCATCAATATCTCTACCTTTTGGTAAATAATCCCAAACTTTATACTCTCTAAAAGCTTTTCTAGCATCAATCACACTATCATTTGCAGTAAAAATAATTATGATTGAAGATAGTTCTTGATGTTTTTTGATAAATCTAAATCCACTATCATCAGACCCATCCATTCTCATATCTATTATAATCACATCAAAATGCTCATCTTTATATTTTTTTTCAACTTCACTATGACTTAGTGCCATAAACATTCTATCTTCTTTGTATCCAAATCTTTTAAGCCATTTTTTTATATCTTGCAAAATCTCTTCATCATCATCAATCATTAATATTTTTACATTATAATTTTCACTCATTTTTAACTCCTATATGGCAAATATATTTTAAAATTAACCTCATCTTTTCCATCTTCTATAATATAACCCCCCATCAGTTCAACTGTTTTTTTGATTATAAAGAGTCCAAGCCCTGAACCATCTTTGTTTGTGCTATAAAGAGGTAAAAATATCTTTTGCTTTTTATCTTTTTCAATTTCTCCACCACTATTTTTATAATTTATAAATAAAAATTTTCCATTATGTTTAGTTTTTTCAATTTCAATATTTTCCACATTAGATGAGCTTATAAGTATATCTATTTTTTCTTCTCTTTTATATTTTAGAGAATTTTCTATAAGCTCATTTATAAACTCTACTATCTTTTCTCTATCACCATAAAACTCATCATCTCCATTTAAAATTTCAACTTTTATAGTTGCACTTTTAATGTGCATATTATTTTCAAATGTTTTAAATATTTCTTTTACTTTAAAAGTTTTACTATTTAACACTATTGCTTGATTAATTGATTTTAAACTCTGCATCGTTGAGAGATTTATTTTAACTTGATTTGAGATAAGCTCTAACTCATTTAAAAATTTATTATTTTTATCACATAAAATAAAATCTATATCACTTTTGATTTTTGATAAATCATTTATCACAATATCAGCTATATTATGAGAAGTTTTGGAGATTTGCTCAATCAATATTTTATAATTACCTTTATCAATCTCCGCTAACTCTTTTTTCATTTTTGATTTTTTTTCTTCAATATTTATAGATATTTTTTCAATTTTAGATAATATATTTTTAAACTCATTATCTAAATCAATATACTCATTAACTCTATTTTTTAAGATAAAAAGTTGATTTGCAATTTTATGAAATATAGCTTTTGTAACTTCATCTACTTCTTTAAATTTTATCTCATCTTTTGCTAAGTGGTTAAATTGATTAAAATAATCCTCTATTTTCATATTATTAAACATAATTTTAATAGCTTGTTCATATTCACTTGAGTTTATAGCTATCTCTTTTAATTTCTCAATAGCATCTTTAGAATAAGGGTTATATCGTAAAATCTCTTTTGCATTTTTAAGTAATACTGCATTTTTATTTGATGTATATTCTAATATTTTATCAAAGCATTTATCACCTAATATTTTTGATTTTGTAGCATAATAGAGTCTTGCTAAAGTAAAATAGATAAAGTTAAGTTTCAATTTATCTAATTTTATATTTATTTTTATATTCTCAAGAACCTCTATTGCTCTCTCAAATTTTCCTCCATTTTCAAGTGCTATTACATATTGAAAAATTGTTTTTAAATTATTAGAATCTATTTCCAGCGATTTTTCAAACATTTCATAAGATTTA
>DZAY01000017.1:12163-30904 GCA_022729735.1 Helicobacter cetorum | reverse complement strand
TCAAAATTACTATTTTGGGCTAATGCTGTTCCATAAGAGTTTAATGTAACTGTATTATTAGAATCTATTTCCAGCGATTTTTCAAACATTTCATAAGATTTATCAAAATTACTATTTTGGGCTAATGCTGTTCCATAAGAGTTTAATGTAACTGTATCATAATCATCAATTTTAATAGCCATATCTAAAACTTCTACTTTTATTTTATGATTATATATAACTTTTGAAATATCACATAAACTTTTAGCTAAAAAACTTTTATTATCTTTTTGCATATCTACTAAGTAGTTTAAATGTTTATAAAATTTATTTAAATTAGATTCTTTATAAAACTTTATAATATTTTTTTTCTCTTTTTCAATATCAGAAAATTTTTTAGTTCTATTAACAGAAGTTTTTTTATTATCTTTATTATCTTTTTGTTTGTGATGTTTTAACTTTTCATTTGTTGGCATATCTATTTCATCAAAATTTTTATATCTATTTTTGAAGTTTTTGAGTTTTGCCATTTATACTAAATTCCTTTTATATCATAATATTAGTAACACTTAACTAAGTTTAGCTTTTGTTTCACTATTATAAAGCCACACAAAAACTTCAGCTACTGCTTTATATAAATTTGGAGGAATTGAGTTATCAATCTCAACTTTCATAAGAGAGTTAGCAAGAGATTCATTATTAAAAATTGCAATATCATAGAGTTTTGCTTTCTCTATGATTTTTTTTGCAACTTCGCCAGAGCCTTTTGCTATTACTTGTGGAGCATTTTGCTCTGCTATTTTATATTTTAATGCAACAGCTTTTTGCATCAGTGGCAACCACACCCACCACTTTTTGGTTGTGATTGTGTAGAACAAGCTGAAGTTGTAGATGTTGGTTGTATCATTTCATTTGACACATTTTGATTTTCATCTAAAAATTTTAGTAACTCATTTACTGCTAAATGGTATCGTTTCGCAGTTTCACTCTCTGGTGCAAAATATACTATCGGTTTTCCACTATCTCCACCTTCTCTAATTGATGGTTCTATTGGAATTTGAGCAATTAATTTTGTATCAAAGCTTTCAGCAACTGCTTTTGCTGTGCCTCTGCCAAAAATATCACTCTCACTTTGACAATTTGGACAGATAAATCCACTCATATTTTCAACAACTCCAGCAATTGGAATATGAAGTTTTTTAAACATATCAAGACTTCGTTTGCTATCATCAAGTGATACAACTTGTGGAGTTGTAACTGTAATTCCAGCAGTTACAGGCACACTTTGAGCTAAAGTTAATTGTGCATCACCAGTTCCTGGAGGCATATCAATAAATAGAATATCTAAATCACTCCAAGCAATATCTTTTAGAAGTTGCTCTATTACTTTCATAATCATAGCACCTCTCCAAATGAGTGATTGACCTTCTTCCATCAAAACTCCCATACTCATAACTTCAACTCCAAAGGCATTAAGTGGAATAACTCTCTCACCACTTACATCAGGTTTGCTATTTTCAAGTCCTAACATTCGTGGAACATTTGGACCATAAATATCACCATCTAAAATTCCAACTTTTTTACCTTGCATTGCTGAAGCTATCGCTAAATTTACAGTAGTTGTAGATTTTCCAACTCCACCTTTACCAGAGCTAACCATTACAAAGTTTTTAATTTGTGGAGCTACATTTTTACCTTTTGAGCTTGTCTCTTTTGGCATATTTGGAGTTTTGATTTGCACCACAATATCTTTTGCCCCACTATTTTTAAGTTTATTTGTAATATCTGCTTTTAACTCATTTGCAACTTCTATCGAACTTGAACTAATTTCTAACTCAACTAAAACATTACCTTCATACACATCAATATTTTTCACAAATCCAAATGTAACTATATCTTTACTAAATCCTGGATATGTAATAGTTTTTAATGTTTCAAAAACTAACTCTTTTGTCATCAATTCCCCTTTTTTCTTTATTCTATCAATTTTTTTATTAGTTTCTTATATTTTTTAAAAGTTTAAATTATAATTTAGCTCTAAATTATCATCTCTTGCCCAATTCTATACAGTGCAAAATCATATTTGATTGGGTCATCTATATCAAACTCCCTTAACTTTTCACTAATTAATAGAGCAGATTTTAAATCATAACTTTTACGATTGATAAGCCCTAACTTTTGTGAAATATGAAAAGTGTGTGTGTCAAGTGGGATTATAAGTGATGATTTTTTTACTCTACTCCACAACCCCATATCAAGATTATCACATCTCACCATCCATCTAAAAAACATATTCCATCGTTTATGTGGAGAATGGCTCTCTTTTTTACCAATCAAAAACTCATATCCACTACTTTTGTAACTATTTAAAGAGTATATTAAATCTATTAAATAATATAGTCCATCCAAAATATTTTCACTCTTAGAGTAACCTTTTAAAAACAGCTCTTCTAAACTACCAAGCTCTCTTAATCGCTTAATAGTTATAAAAATTTCACAAACATCTCTACTATTTTGAAATCTATAATAGTGATTTTGAAGCTCTTTTTTACAAACTTCATCACTCTTGTCTAATAGTTCAAAATTCAAACTATCCAAAAACTTTACAATCATTGATGCTTTTCCATAAGCAAACATTGCACAAATTAAAGAAATATGTTCATCATTATATCTTTTTGCAATCATCAATGGGTCTGGCTTTTCATAGCTTAATTCATAAACAGTGTCGCGAGTCAAAACTTCTTTATCTAAAAGCTCTTTTACATCCATTGTTACGGTCTTCTAATTTTTCCGCTAATTGCTGATGCTGCTGCAATAGCAGAGTTTGCTAAATATATTTTTGAACTCCTTGCACCCATTCTTCCAACAAAATTTCTATTTGTTGTAGAGATACAAACCTCATCATCTCCCAAAATTCCCATATATCCACCAAGACAAGCACCACAAGTTGGATTACTTACAACAGCACCTGCATCTATTAAATCATCAATATACCCCAATTTTTCAGCTTGTTTAAATATTTTTTGAGTTGCTGGAGTAACTATCATTCTAACATCATTATGAACTCTTTTACCTTTTAAGATTTTTGATGCTATTTCTAAATCTGATAATCTACCATTTGTGCAACTACCAATAAATACTTGATGAACTTTTATATCATCTTTTATAGCTTCTGATAGTGAATGTCCGTTTGATGGCAAAAATGGATAAGCTATAACTGGCTCTAATCTGTTTAAATCGATTGTAATAGTTTGCGAATAGATAGCATCACTATCGGAGTAGTGAATTTTTGGAGTAGCTCTTAAATTTTTATCTCTGAAAAACTCTTTTGTAATCTCATCATAAGCAATAATTCCACTTTTTGCTCCTGCTTCTATTGCCATATTACAGATTGAAAATCTATCATCCATACTTAAATCTTTCACACCTTCGCCCACAAATTCCAAAGCTTTATACAAAGCTCCATCAACTCCAATCATTCTAATAACTTCTAAAATTATATCTTTACCATAAACATGCTCACATCTTTTGCCAATTAACTCAACTTTGATAGTTTCTGGAATTTTAAACCAATTTGTGCCTGTAATCATTCCAAATGCTAAATCTGTGCTTCCCATACCTGTGCTAAATGCACCTAATGCTCCGTGTGTGCAAGTGTGAGAATCTGCACCAATTATTACATCTCCTGAAATTACAAGTCCTTTTTCTGGTAAAAGAGCATGTTCTATTCCCATATCTTTTTCATCAAAAAATAGTTTCATGTTATGCTCTTTCGCAAAATCTCTACTAATTTTTGCTTGATTTGCACTTGCAATATCTTTTGCTGGAATAAAGTGGTCTAAAACTATACAAAAATTATCTGGTTTTGCTAACTTTTTTGCTCCACTCTCTTTAAAAGCTTTAATTGAAATAGGTGTCGTAATATCATTTCCAATAATCATATCAAGCTCACATCTAACTATTTCACCTGCTCTAACCTCTTTTCCAACATGTTCGCTAAAAATTTTTTCTGTAATTGTTAATCCCATTTTTGCCCCTATTTTTTATTTGAATTATAACTTAAATTAAATTAATAATATAATAAATTTTGTAGATTTCTAAGAAGAGTATCTTATCGATTTGATAAGATACTTAATGTTTTGTATAAAGTTTTAAAAAATTAACAGCAGAGAAGTTTTTTTTAGCTTCAGCCAAATCATAAGCAGTTGCACCTTCTAAATTTTTGATATTTGCATCTGCTCCGAATTGGATTAATAGCTCTAAAAACTCAACATAACCATTAAATGCAGATTGATGAAGTGGAGTCATTCCATAACTATTTTGGATATTTGGATTTGCTCCACTTTTTAGTAAAAATTTTACAATTTCAATTTGTCTTTGTGCAAGTGCATAATGGAGCGAACTCATTTTGTTTCCATCTTGAGAATTTATATCAGCTCCATTTTCAACTAAGAATTTCAAAGTTTCTAAATCTCTATTTTTTGTAGCTATAATAATTGGAGTAACTCCTGCTTTTGTAGGAAGATTTATATCTACACCACTTTTTAAAAGCTTACTTATATTATCTTTATTTCCACTAAATACGGCATTGTGAAACTCTAACCAATTTGTTTCACTCGCAATCAGTGTTGCTACAATTAGTGATATGGAGAGAACTTTTTTCATTTAAGCAAGTTCTGGCAGTAATTTTGATAAAGCATCATTTGCATTTATCGCATTTGCTGGAATTTTTTTGACATCAATACCAACTTTATTCATACTTTTTACAGTATTTTTACAAGCTTTAGATACAAGTAGATATTTGCAATCATTTAAAACTGTTGTCATTAAATCATGCTTTTTAACATGCTCTTCATCATCTGCATGACTACAAACATGTTCTGCTTCATCACAATCATGGTCATGCTCTTCTTCTTCAACTTTTGGATTTCTTCTAAGTTCTACAAACTTAAAATTTTTAAAAGCTCCACTACCAACTATTTCAAAAATACCAAAATATTTTGTATGTCCTGCATTTGGAAAAATCTCCAAACTCTCTTTTACTGGAATCGCAACTCTCATAAACTTCCCCTTTCAATTAAATTTCTTCCACTCTCTTTAGCTTTATGTAATCCGTTTTCACCTTTTTTTAAGAGAGTTTCAAATGTATCACCTAAAACATATTCACCAACACCAAACGAGCATGTTATCTGATAATTATTTATAAATTCATAACTCTCAATTGCTCTTCTAAGCTTTTCAGAAATTAATAAGGCAGTCTCTCCATCTACCTTTACAAAGAGTGCAAAATCTGCTCCACTAACTCTTGCAAAAAAGTCATAATTTCTAATCTTAGCTTTTACAACTGCAACAATTCCAACAATTACACTATCACCTACACTTTTTCCAAATAGTGCATTTATCTCTTTTAAATAATCCACATTAAATAAAATTAAAGATAGATGTGAGCCTTCCATCTTTTTTATGCCTTCATTTACAACTTCTGTAAATCTAATTTTATTGGCAATTCCTGTAAGCTCATCTCTAAACTCTTCTATTTCAAATCTCCTATTTATATTGCTTGACTCTACTGCTTCTCTGAATTGATTGGCTTTTTGCAAAAATTTCATATTATAAAAGATAATAGTAAAATAGATTGTTGCAATAAAAATTATTATAATTGGAGAGAGTTTTAAAAACATAAGTTCAAAACCACTCTTAACCAAAAGCGAATTAGTTATATCATCAATTATAAAATTGAGATAAATCGCACCAACAACTACAAAAACATATAAAAGAGTATTTATTATCTGCATAACATGACCTTATTCAAATGCAATTTCAAAAACCTCTTCGACTCTCTCAACTGCTATAATTTCTAATCCTGCTTTTACCTCATCTGGAATATCGTCTAAATCTCGCTCATAATTTCTTTTTGGAACTATTGCAATTTTTATATTTGCACGATGAGCTGCAATTAATTTTTCTTTTAATCCACCAATTGGTAATACTTTCCCACTTAATGTTAGCTCACCTGTCATAGCAACTGAAGATTTTACTTTTCTATTTGTCAAAATTGAAGCAATTGAAACAGCCATCGTAATTCCTGCACTTGGACCATCTTTTGGAATTGCACCCGCTGGAACATGAAGATGTAAATCATACTTATTATAAATTTGTGCTTGAGATTTTTCATCTTCACATTTTATTTTTTTCTCATCAATCAAAACTTTGACAACTGTAAATGCAATTCTTGCTGACTCTTTCATAACATCACCTAAGCTACCTGTTAGTTGTAGTGTGCCTTTGCCTTTAATTTTGGTTGCTTCAATTTTTAATACATCTCCACCAACTGGAGTCCAAGCTAAACCATTTACTATTCCAATTGAGTTATCTTTTTCTATCTCTTCAATATCAAATGGTGGTTTTTCCAAAAACTCTACTAAATTGTTTTCTGTAATTGTTATCTTTTTTGTAGATGGAGTATCCAAGAGTTTTTTTACAACTTTTCTAAGTATTTTTGCTATAACTCTTCTAAGATTTCTAACACCAGCTTCTTTTGTATAGTTTTCTATAATCTCTTTTAAAACAGTTTGAGAAATAGAAATTTCTGAAGCTTTTAATGAATGTTTTTTCAACTCTTGAGGAATAAGATAGTTTTTTGCTATTTCAAATTTTTCTTGAGGAGTGTATGAGCTAACACTAATAAACTCCATTCTATCGCGAAGTGGTGATGGAATGGAACCAATCTCATTTGCAGTTGCAATGAATATAATTTGACTTAAATCGATATTAAAATTCAGATAATAGTCTCTAAATTTATCATTTTGTTCTGGGTCTAAAATTTCTAACAGAACTGCCGTTGGGTCGCCTCTAAAGCTTTTACCAACTTTATCAATTTCATCTAAAACTACAACAGGGTTCATCTCTTTGGCATCAATTAAACCTTGAATAATTCGCCCAGGCATTGCTCCAATATATGTTCTTCTATGTCCTCTAAGCTCACTAATATCTTCTAATCCACCAAGTGCAATTCTTACTAACTCTCGTTTCAGTGCTTTGGCAATTGAGTTTGCAAGTGAAGTTTTACCAACTCCAGGGGGACCAATAAAGCATAAAATTGTCCCTTTTCCATTTTTATCTTTTGAACCTCTTAAAGCTTGTAACTCTCTCACAGCAAAATATTCAACAATTCGCTCTTTTGGTTTTTTGAGTGAAAAGTGGTCTTTGTTTAGTTGGGTTTCAACCTCTTTAATATCAAGCTTCTTTTTTGAAACTTTACCAAAAGGAATATCTAAAATAAGCTCAATATAGTTTTGAAGTAAATTTGCATCACCACTATCTGGGTGCATTCTTGCCAACTTATCAAGCTGTCGGCTAACTTCTTTGTATCCATCTTCTGGCATATTTGGCTTTAGCTTTTCCAATCGATTTTTATACTCTTCTAACTCTTCATTTCGTTGATTATCTACACCCAACTCTTTTTGAATTTGCTTTAACTGCTCTTTTAAAAAATACTCTTTATTATTCTTTTCTATCTTGCTATGAACTTTTGTTCGGATTTCTCTTTGAAGTTTAAGAGATTCTATCTCTTCGACTAAATAGTCAATCAACATTAAAAATCGCTTTTCAATATTTGTCTCAATAAAAATCGCATAAGCTGACTCTTTTGGAATTCTAAGCGAACTTGCAACTAAATCTATTATTCGATTTGGTTCATGATTTTCATCAATTGTTTTTAATAAATCTGGTGGGAAATTGTTTCCAGCTAATGGAATAATATTTTTTAGCTTTTCTCGTAATACATGAATCATAGCAACAACTTTGACTTCATTATACTCTTCAACTCCAATCTTATCAACTTTTGCTATGAGTGATTGAGTATCTATATATGATAAAATTTTACCTCTATAAAGTCCTTGAAATAGTATTTTTATTCTTCCATCTGGAAGTGCTACTTTTCGCATAATAGAGCCAATAACTCCTGCTTCTAATAGATGTTCTCTATCTCTACTACCTTCAAATGAGTTTTTTGTAGAGATAATCATAATTAATGAGTTATGCTCCATAGCATAATTGATTGACTCAATACTTTTGGCATCTGATATAAATATTGGAGCTATCATAAATGGGTATAAAAATATCTCATCTTCTACAACAATTGGTAGATTTTGTGGAAATTGACCATAATCATTTATTTGCATACTATTGATGACTTATGTTTATGACTATTCACAAACAGCATCTCTCCTTTCTTAAAATCTTAACTTTTCTTAAGTGTCGGTGATTTTATCTAATAAGATATGAAATAGCAATAAAAATATTGTTCTATTTTTAGAGTTAAAAAGCAATAATCTACAAATAATTTGATAAACTAATAGATAAATTTTTAGAAAGGCTATTTATGAGAGCAGTTTATTTACTATTTATTGCTACTATCTATTTAAATGCATCATCTAATTTTGATATTTTAAATGAGCCACTTTTTAAAATAGATAATAAAGCAGTTACTTCAATTGGACTTTTTAAATTTATGCTTGTTTTTATAATTGGTTTTTCACTTGCATCATTTTATAAAAAGAAGATAACTTTAATCACAAAAAATAGGCTAAATCTAAGTAGTTCAAGTCAAACAATAATAGCAAATATTGGAAATTATCTGATTTTAATAGTTACAATTATTGTGGCACTTAACTATTTAGGTATAGATTTATCATCATTAGCTTTCATTGCTGGAGCATTATCTGTTGGTATCGGTTTTGGTTTGCAAAACTTAGTTAGCAATTTTATTTCTGGAATTATTTTGATGTTTGAAAAAACAATTAGAATAGGTGATTTAATTGAGTTAGCTAATGAAAAGGGAAGAGTATCTGAAATTAGAATTCGCTCAACAACAATTACAACTTTTGATAATATAGATGTAATTGTTCCAAACTCTACTTTAATGCAAAATAGTGTTATAAATTGGACTCTTAGAGACCCAATTAGAAGACTTCAAATACCTTTTTCTGTAAGCTATGGCACAACTGTTGAAAATGTGGAAAATACAATTTTAGAAGAGCTAAAAAATTCAAATTTAAGTTATATAAATGAGATGGAAAAAACTCCACAAGTTTGGATGAGTGCAATGGGTGCAAGTAGTGTAGATTATTTATTGATGATTTGGGTTGATACAGATGATAGCACTTCATCTGGTAAATCTGATTTCTTAAAATTTATTTATAGAACACTTTATAAAAATCAAATTGAGATACCATTTCCACAAATGGATATACATATAAAGTCAAGTGAGTTAATCAAATAAGGAGTATTTTTATGAATTTTTATCACCTTTCACATATAGATTTAGATGGTTATGGATGTCAATATTTAACAAAACTATGTTTTCAAAATATTAGATATTTCAACTCAAATTATGGCACAGAGTTAAGAGTTAATTTAAATGAAATTTTAGATGATATTAAGGCAAAAAGAGAGCCATCTTTTATATTTATTACAGATTTAAATATAACTTTAGATGATGCACTATATCTTGATAGTGAAGTAAAAAAGTTAATAGAATGTGATGTGTATGTCAAACTTCAACTATTAGACCACCATATTAGTGGGGCTGATGTAGCACAAAAATATAGTTGGTATTTTTTGAATGATAAAGAGTCTGCTACAAAAATAACATATAACTATTTAAAAGATTTAGGCTGTGAAAAGATATTAAATAGCACAATTTTTGAGCTTGTTGAAACTATTAATTCTGTTGATTTATGGTTAGAAGATAGTCCATATTTTGAACTTGGCAAAGTTTTTAGTAGGCTTGTTATGGAATCAAGAGAGTTAAATAAATATATATTTGAAAAAGAATCGGTTGATTATAAACATAATGTATTAGAAAAAGGGCTTAAATATATAAATATAGTTGATGGACATATAAGTTTAGATTTAGATACACATTTTATAAAAAAACAGTTTTTCTTAAATGAGCGAGATGATACATTAGAAAATTTATCAACAGAGTATAGTGTAAAACTTTTAAATTTAAAAAAAGATGAGCTTACAATTTACTATAAAGGTGTAAAAGGGCTTTTGACATTTTCAATTGGTCCAATATCTACACTTGCAAATCGATTTCTAAAACAAAATCCAGATTATATGTTTTTTTTAGATGTTACAAATCGTGGCAATATAGGAATTAGAGGAAGTGATTATAAATTTGATGTAAGTTTAATGGCAAAAGATTTAGCAAATGGTGGAGGACATTTTAATGCTTCTGGTGGAAAGTTACAAAATTTCAAAGAAGCATTTTCATATAGAGAAGTAAAAAAATTTATTGAAGAGTTAATCTTTGGGAAAGAGAAAAATTGATAAAATTTTCTTATGAAGTTATATAAATAAAATATTAATTAAAATAATAATAAAGGGAGTGTTTTATGTTAAAAATTGGAGATTTAGCACCAAATTTTGTGTTAAAAAATCAAGATGATGTAGAGATAAATCTACTTGATTTAAGAGGTTCATATATTGTTTTATACTTTTATCCAAAAGATAATACATCTGGTTGCACAAAAGAGGCTTGTGAATTTAGCAATTTGCTTAGTGATATTGAAGATTTGAATGGAACTGTGATAGGGATTAGTCCTGATAGCACTAAATCACATCGAAATTTTATTGAAAAACAGAACTTAAAAATAACTCTATTAAGTGATGTTAATAGAGATGTTTGCAAAAGTTATTATGCTTTTGGAATTAAAAAAATGTATGGAAAAGAGTATGAAGGTGTAATTAGAAGCACATTTATAATTGATAAAAATGGGGTTATTAAAGAAGCAATATATAATGTAAAAGTTAGCGGACATGCTGAATATATAGCAAAAAAATTAAATGAATTAAACTCTAAAGAGAATTAAAATACTTATGAATATAACAAAAAAAAGAGATAGAGTTATAGATAGATGGTTAAATCAAGATGATGTAACTACTGTTTTTAATAAATTTAAAATAGATAAACTCTTTTTTAAAAATAGTTATGGAATATCTATATTTAATTGTCTTGCTAATTCAGTTAGAGGGTATGACATTAGTAACTCTGCTATTTCTGAAGGCATAGACTTTTTTGTAGATAGAGGTATTAAAATAAGAGATATTTATATTATTTATAAAAGTTTAAGAGATATTTTTATAGATGAATGTGATAACAAAATTTTAATTAACAATGTTTTTGAAGAAATTTTGGAATATATATTTGAACATTATGATAAGGTATTGGATAGTTCAATTCTTCTAAATCAGAAAAATAGTCTTATAAATGAGTATTTAAATTTTTTAAATCAGTATAAAAATGTGATTGATAAAACGAGTATTGTTTCAAGAACAGATAAAAATGGAGTTATAATTTATGCAAATGAACAGTTTTGTAAAATTTCTGGCTACTCTTTAGAAGAGTTAATTGGCAAACCACATAATATTGTAAGACATCCAAATATGCCAAAATCTGCATTTAAAGATATGTGGCAAACAATTAAGGGCAAATTTATTTGGAGTGGAGTTGTTTGGAATAAAGCAAAAAATGGAGATACATATATAGTAAATTCTACAATTGTTCCCATATTGGATATTCAAGGAAATATTACAGAATATATATCGATTAGACAAGATATTACAGCTATGGTTTTATCATTCAAAAAATTGATAAACTCAATTTATGATTCTCATAGCTCTCCAATTATGATAACTTCAAATGCCAAAGAGATAATATTTTTAAATAAAGCATTTTTAAGAATACTAAATTTTGAGAGTTTAAAAGAGTTTTTTGATAGTGGAATATCAATTGTTTCAAAATTTTCTCTTGAAAATCCAAATATTTGTCAAAAGCAAAATGGTGATATTGAGTGTTTTGTAAATTCAGTTAATAATCATAAAGTGGTAAATGTAAATATAAAAGATGGTTTTGCTACAAAAACATTTTCTATAAAAAGAGTTGATATATATGATACAAATTTAGATTACAATGTATTGAATGTAATATATTTTATAGATATGACAGATATAGAACAGCTTAGAATTAGTGAGGTGCAAAATACAAAACTTGCTTCAATTGGAAAATTAGCAGCAGGAATAACACACGAAATAAATACACCTCTTACATATATAAAAGGTAACTTAGAACTACTTAAATTAGATATTGATTGTTTGGATATTACAGAAAGTCAAAAGAGCGATTTTAATGACTTAATGAGTGATATTTTTGATGGAATTTTTAGAATATCAACAACAGTTGAATCTATGAAAGAGTTTGCAGGGAATAAGAGTGCAGAAAAGATAAAATCAAATCTATTTTCTACAATTGTATATGCTTGTAGAATAGCATTTAACTACACAAAACACTACTCAAAAGTATATATAAATGATAAACTATTTAATTTAACACTTGATAAAGATGATGAGGTTTATGATATAAAAATAGCATCACAACAGATGGAGCAGTTGTGGATTATATTAATTAACAACTCTATTGATGAGTTTAAACATAGCACTTTAAATTTTGATGAGCGATATATAAAATTTGAAATAGAAGAAAATAGTGAGTTTGTAAATATTAGAGTAATTGATAATGCTGGAGGAATTCCAGAGCATATTCTCTCAAATATATTTTGAGCCATTTATCTCATCTAAATTTCACGGAGGAATGGGACTTGGATTAAATGTAGCAAGAACAATTGTAGAGTTACATCACGGAACTATTAAAGCTTATAATCATGAAAATGGTGCTGTATTTGATATAGTTTTGCCTAAAATAGTAGAAGAGTAACTATTTATTCTGGAGGCATTCTATTCTCATCTTTTGTATTATCATATTGATGAATTGTAGTTGTTGGATATGCTATTTTTATATCACTTTCTTGTAAAAACTGCTCTAATATTTCAGAAGATATATTACTTCTCAACATCAATGTAGCATAAGCATTTGTCAAATACCAAGTTGAAATTCTAATACCGTTTTGCTCTACAAATGCAAATACACGAGGGTCAACATTTGTATTTCTTAAATTATATCTATCTCTAAGCTTATTCAACTGTTTTCGTGTTATATCCATATACCCTTTTGAATATTTTTTTGCACACTCTCTTGCAATATTCAAAGCTTTTTTAGAATTTGAATCAAAAGTAATTGTAATATCAATTCCATCCCAAACAGTTTTTAGACTCTCATGAGTGTAGTTTGCAATCATTGCTGTAAAAATATAGTTATTTGGAATAAATATAATTCTACCAGCTCTTCTATTTTTCATATAAGTAGTTAGTGTTACATCTTCATGCATTGTTATTCTAAGCAGTGAAATATCAAGCACATCTCCAACATAATCAAGACTATCTTTACTCACTTTTATTCTATCTCCAACTACAATTGAGCGACCAATCACAATCACAAACCAACCTAAAACACTCATAAATAAATCTCTCATAGCAAATGCCAAACCAGCAGAGACAAATCCAAGCAGTGTTATTAAATGGGTAACATTATCAATATATCCTATTGCTATTACCAATAGTATAAGTGTAAAATTTATAAAATTTATAATTTTATTACCAATATAAAATCTATCATTATCAGTAATATATTTTTTTAATCCAAGTTTTATAAAGAATGAGATTAAGAAAAAAATTAATATAATCAGTGTAATTATTCCAAGTTTTTTGGATTGATTTGCTATATCGTTTGTGATATTTACTACGACATCTTCACTCTTTTTGATATATAAATTTAAAGTCGTAGAAAAAATTGAAAGCAGTTCATTGAAATCATTTAACTCATATAAAAGCTTATTCAACTTTTCAGCACTCTCAAGTGTTCCATCAAGAGCATATAGCTCTTCTAAAATAACTCTTTTTTTTTCAAGTTTCATAGCAATAGATTTTAATGTTTTATGACTCTCTTCATAATTATCTTTTTTTACTTTTATTTGATTTAAATATGAAAGAGCTGTAATAATTGCAAATGGATTTTCAACTTTTGGATAACTCATGTTTTCAGATTTCAAAATATCTTCAATTGGCAACTCTTTATAATCATTTAAAATAGTCAATTGCTGTTGTGCTAAATCCAACTTTTTTTCTAAATCTTTTAATAAATTTTGAGATTTTGTATCTTTTCGTTTAGAAACTTTACTAATCTCTTCATTTAAGTTATCTATCTCTTTTTGTGTATTTTTGTAAGCAATGTAGTTTGTATATTTAATTACTGATAAACTCTCTTTTGAAATAGTCTCATCTAACTGTTTTAAGACACTATTTAACTCTGTAACTCTTTTAGCTGTAATATTCATCTCTTCATCAGCATAAACAGTAAAAGCAAATATTAAAATTAAAAGTAGTTTAAACACTTTTAAGCTCCTAAAATATGTTAAATAAACTCTCTCAATACATCAATAATTAACTCTTTTTCTAAATCAGAAACTATTTTATAATCTCCTATTTTATTTGGAACTATAAAGTTTAACTTAGAGTCTTTACTTTTTTTATCTAAATAAAAACTAAGATAAAACTCTTCTATGTTTAAAATTTTAAATTCTGTTGGAAGTCCCAATTTTATTAATAAATTTTTCACTCTTTGCTCTTCATCTTCAGATATTAAACCAAGTTTTAAAGCCAATCTATTTGCCATAACTATTCCAATAGCAACAGCTTCACCATGAAGATATGTTGAATAGTTTGTAATAGTTTCAATAACATGAGCAAAAGTGTGTCCATAATTTAATACAGCTCTAACTCCAGCTTCTCTTTCATCTAAAGATACAACTTTTGCTTTTAACTCTACAGATTTTTTAATAACAATTTTTAAGTTTTCACCTTCCAAACTATTTTGCTCTAAAAAATTAAAAAATTCTAAATCAAACATTACAGCCATTTTTATAATTTCTGCAACTCCAGCCAAAAACTCTCTTTTTGGAAGAGTATTTAAAAAATTTACATCAATATATACTGCTTTTGGTTGATAAAAAGAGCCAATTAAGTTTTTTCCAAATCGATTATTAATTCCCGTCTTGCCACCAACTGAAGAATCAACTTGTGCAAGAAGAGTCGTTGGTATTTGAATAAAATCAATACCTCTTTGATAAATAGAAGCACAATATCCAACCATATCACCAATTACACCACCACCAAAAGCAATTAATATAGAGTTTCTATCAAATTTTGCATCAAAAAGTCTATCCAAAATAAAATCAACACTCTCTTGATTTTTATACTGTTCGCCATCAGCCACTGTAATTATAATTAACTCTTTTGCATTTAAATAATTTAATAGAGTTTTTAGATGAAATCCCGCAACTTTTGGATTTGTAACAATTGCAACTTTTTTATTAAAAGTCAAATTAGCTAAAGGCTCTATAAAAATTTGATAATCTCTAATGCCATCTAATTTTATATCTACTATCAAGTTTAATCCTTTATTAACTTAAAAAAGGGAGAAGGGAAATGTTACATCTTATACTTTACATTTACCCCAAGTAGTTTCATACCAACTCTAATGCTCATAGCAGAAATTGCTAACACTTTTAAATATATATTTTCACTCTCACTACCAATAACTCTATTATCATAATAGAATTTATGCACCATTGAAGCGATAGTTTTTAGATAATCTACAACTCTATTAGGAGCTTTTGTGCTAAAAGCATCTTCTAAAATTGATGGAAGTAGAAGCGAGTCAAAAACCAAATCTTTAGCATCAGAGTTTAAATTTATAAGTGGAACATCAATTACATCATCTAATGTTTTTGAAGCTTTTTCAAATAGTGAAATAACTCTTGCATGTGCATAATTGATATAGTATATTGGATTTGTAGAGTCCTCTTTTTTTAAATCTTCTACATCAAATTCTAAATGTGTATCACTCTTCTTACTTAAAAATATAAATCTTAAAGCATCACTTCCAATCTCATCAACTACATCACTCATCAATATAAAATTTCCAGCTCTTTTACTCATTTTATATGGCTCACCATTTTTTAAAAGTGCTACCATTTGAGATAAAATAACTTCCAACTTACTCTCATCAAAACCTAAAAACTTAATAGAAGCTTTAACGCGAGGAATATATCCGTGATGGTCTGCTCCCCAAATATTTATATATTTATCATAATTTCGCTCAAATTTCATATTATGATAAATTATATCACCTGCTAAATATGTAGGTTTTCCGTCTTCTCTAACTACAACTCTATCTTTTTCATCACCATATTCCATAGATTTAAGCCAATACTTTCCATCTTGTAAATAGAGGCTACTATTTGCTTTTAGTTTATCAAAAACTCTATCCCAATCACTATAACACTCTCGTTCTGAAACAAAATTATCAAATTCTATTCCAACACTAAATAGATTGTTTTTGATTGTAATTAGCATCTCATTTTTGCCAAAATCTGCTAATTTTTCTATATTTTTTTCATCTAAAAATAGCTCTTTTGATAGTTTATCGATAGCTAACTTTGCAACATCAATTATATATTCACCTCTATAATACTCATTTGGCCACTCAACACTAAATCCTAAAAGCTCTCTCCCTGCCAAAAATATAGAGAGTCCAAGTAGATATAGCTGTCTCCCTGCATCATTTATATAGTATTCACTATCGATTTTATAACCTAAATATCTACCAATTTTTAAAATAGCATCTCCAACTATAGCACCTCTTGCATGTCCTATATGAAGAGGACCTGTTGGATTTGCACTTACAAACTCTAATAGTATTTTTTCAGACCTATCACCTCTACCAAAATCTGACTCGTTTTTTAAAGCATCTGTTGCATACTCGTTTAAAAACTCATCACTTAATTTAACATTCACATATCCACTAATTGCATTTACAGACTCAAAACTACTGTTAGAACCTATCTTTTTTGAAATCTCTTCAGCAATAATTTTTGGTGATTTTTTTAGCTCTTTTGCCAAAGAAAAGGCTATTGGAGTTGATAGATGTCCAAAACTTTTTTCTTTTGGTCTCTCTAAAATCACATCATAATTTATATGTTCTTTAAATATCTCTTTTACTCTTTTGTGCAAAATTAAGCCTTTTTCTCTTCTTTTGCTATTTCGTTAGGAGTATGAGTTGTCGTTGTTGTAGCACTTTTTTGCTCTTCTAACTTTTTCTCTTCATCTTCACTCATAGCTTTCTTAAAGTTTTTAATTCCACTTCCAATACCTTTTGCTAACTCTGGAATTTTTTTAGCCCCAAATAAAAGCACAACTATCAATAAAATGACCAGCAATTCTGGCATACTTGGCATACCCATAACATACTCCTTTAAAATTTAAAAATTATTCCACTCTTGTATTAGATTTTCGATATCAAATAGAGATGATTTAGCTTTAGATACTTTTGCAATAGCCACCAAAGTATCTAAACTCTTTTTATAATCATCATTTATAATAATGTAGTCATACTTACCCATAAAGTTCATCTCATATAATGCACCTTCTAATCTTTTTTGAACTACACTATCACTATCAGTTGCCCTTTTAATCAATCTATCTTTTAATATTTGTCTATTTTTAGTTGTTATAAATACAGATGTTGTAACTTTTGCTAACTTTTTTATAATGCTATCATGTCCTTGAACATCTATATCAAAAACTACCAATTTATTTTCTTGTAAAGCTTTCTCAATAGGAGCTAATTTAGTTCCATAATAGTTATTATGCACCTCTGCCCATTCCAAAAAAGCTCCATTTTTTATATCTAACTCAAACTGCTCTTTTGATACAAAGTGATAAGAGACACCATCAACTTCTTTTCCTCGCAAAGCTCTTGTAGTTGTAGAGATAGAAAAATATATATTATCTATCTCCTTTAGTAAATCACTGCATAATGAACTCTTTCCAGCTCCACTAGGTCCTGAAATAACTAATATTGCCCCACTCATCAAATTTTATTTCTTAGGGAAAGATATATTTATAGTAATTTGCATACCATCTAATAAATCTCGTAAAGATGCTACACTAAGCCCACTAACACTATTTGCAACTTGATTTACTGCTTCTGCTTTTTGAACTTCTGCTAAATTGCTTTGTGGAGCTTCTACAACATCTCCTAATTTTTCATTTGCAACTTCTTGCAACTCTTTAGAAGAGTTTAATATTGCAGAATCTAAAAGAGCTGGATTTATATCCAAACCACTATCATCCTTATTTTCTTCAAACATCTTTTCAATATCATCATCAGCAATATTTTCATAATTAGACTCTCCAAGAGCTTCACTAAGTGCTTCTTCTGTGAGTGATGCTAACTCACTATTTTCTATTTTGATTGTCTTCATCTCATCTCCAATACTATCATTCTCATCCAACAGCCCCTTAATCTCATTTACATCTTGTTTTGCAAATATCTCTTTTGGCAAATCGTGATTATCAATTAAATCATTTTCAATATCCAATGCAGGTTCATCTAATCTAATTTCAGATTCATCTGCTAAATCCAAACCATCTGTATCAACATCCATACTATTGCTAATTATTGGATTGCTCTCACTAACCATCTCTTCACTTAAATCATCATCAAGAGATAAGCTATCTTCTTCTTTTGGTTCTTCATCTAAATTTAAATCATCATCAAGAGATAAGCTATCTTCTTCTTTTGGTTCTTCATCTAAATTTAAATCATCATCAAGTGATAAGCTATCATCTTCTTTTGGTTCTTCATCTAAATTTAAATCATCATCAAGTGATAAGCTATCATGTTCTTTTGGTTCTTCATCTAAACTTAAATCATCATCAAGAGATAAGCTATCTTCT
>DZAY01000017.1:0-12063 GCA_022729735.1 Helicobacter cetorum | reverse complement strand
CTTCTTCTTTTGGTTCTTCATCTAAATTTAAATCATCATCAAGAGATAAGCTATCATCTTCTTTTGGTTCTTCATCTAAATTTAAATCATCATCAAGAGATAAGCTATCATCTTCTTTTGGTTCTTCATCTAAATTTAAATCATCATCAAGCGATAAGCTATCTTCTTTTGGCTCTTCATCTAAACTTAAATCATCATCAAGAGATAAGCTATCTTCTTTTGGTTCGTCATCTAAATTTAAATCATCATCAAGATTTAAACCCTCATTTTCTCCAAATCCTAAATCTTTATCACTTTCACTTTGGAGTGTTAAATCATCATCAAGTGATAAACTATCTTCTTTTGGCTCTTCGTCTAAATTTAAATCATTATCTAAATTCAGTGCTAAATCATCATTAAGTCCTAAATCTTTATCACTTTCACTTTGGAGTGTTAAATCATCATCAACTAGTGAATCTCCACCAATATCGAGTTTTATATCATCTTCTTTTGTATCCAAAGAGTCAAGAGGCTCTAAAGAGTCTAATGTATCGATTGTTTCAATAGCATCAAGTGGTTCAAGTAAATCATTTGAAGTTGTTGGAGTTTCAACAAATGATGATGAAGTTACAGTCGGAGCTACACTTTCTCTTTGTGGAGCATCTGGCACTCTTCTATTTGTCAAAATATCAACTAATTCTGTTGGTAAAAATGGTTTATGGATATAAATATCAAAACTACCACTTTCACTATCACCTCTTGCTATAATTAGACAACTTTTACCTATATTTAATTTAGATTTAATTGTTTCTAAAATACCATCTGTATAAACTTCAATATCTACAAACAAAAAATCGTAGTTACTTTCTCTTAAACTATCTAATTTATCTATTGAATCTATCTCATCTATTTGATAAGTTGCTTTTTGTGCGCTTAATTTAGTTAGTTTAGAAATTACAGGATTTCTGTTTAAAAGAAGCAGTTTCATTCAGTCGCTCCATCTTTAATTTAGTTATTATTGTATAATGATATACATTTATTTTAGCTTTAGTGAAGGATTTAAGATGGCTTGTAATAGGTTTTTGAAACTCTTTGTTATTCTCTCTTTGATGTTTTCAACCATCAATGCTGATGATTATTTTTTTATGCCAAAAGATAAAGAGTTGGCACTAAATGCAATAATAAAATCTATTGATAGTGCAAAAGAGAGTATAAATATTGCAATTTATAGCTTTACTCATAAGGCAATTGCAGATAGATTGAAACTTGCTGGAAAGAGAGGTGTAAAGGTTAAAATTGTATTTGATAAAGAAAATGCAAAAGAGAGCAACTCTGTAATTGGTTATATATCCAAATATCAAAATTTAGAAACCTTTATAATAAGTGGCTTGGATGCTGGAAAATATGATGGAAAAATGCACCTAAAAATGGCAATTATTGATAATAAAAGAGTTATTTTTGGTTCTGCAAATTGGTCAAAATCAGCATTTGATGTTAATTATGAGCTACTTAGTATAGTTGATAGTTATCCTGTTGCTAAAAATTTTAATAGCTATTTTGAAGAGATATTAAAAGAAGCAAAAAGCTACTAAATGAGATAGTGAGCTCCCAAAGACTCTTTTCTCTCTATCGCACTTTCGATAATCTTTTTAGCAGATAATAGTCTCAAATATAATAATCTTCCATTATCTCGTTCCAAAAACTCATCTACAAAATTTAAAGCTTCTTTTAATCTATTTCTTTCTCTTTGAATTCCTACACTATCCCACATTATATCTCTCAAAGAGTTTTTAGTATCTTTATCATTTGGTTTTAAAAAGATAAAATTCCCTTCTCTAAATTTTCTTTTTTTAATATTTAAATCTCTATTTACGATGTCTAAAACAGCCCTTTTTGAAAAAACCAAACCTTCTAATAGAGAGTTTGATGCAAGTCTATTTCCTCCATGAACTCTCATACAAGCAACTTCACCAATGGCATATAAATTTTTAATTGTTCCAACTCTACCATAGCTATCTGTCTTTATTCCACCCATTGAATAGTGAAATGCTGGAGAGATTGGCACTTTATCTTTTGGAATAGAAAAGCCCATCTCTTTTAAATTTCTATATATATTTGGAAATCTATCTATAAAAAAATCTTCACTAAAGGCTTCAAATGATAAATAAACTTCAGAATTAGTCCGTTTTTTGTAATCAAAAATTGCTCTACTTACAACATCTCTTGGAGCTAATTCACCTTTACTATCATAATCAAATAGAAATCTATAATTTTTTTCATCAACTACAAATGCACCTTCACCTCTTAGAGCTTCAGTTAAAAGATACTTTCTTGCCCACTCATTTTTTACAAATACAGTAGGATGAAACTGTAACATCTCCATATCAATTAACTCAATCCCTTTTTCTATTGCAATTCCTTGCACATCAGCACTAATACTTCTTGCATTTGTATGATATTTATATAGTGAGCCAACACCACCTGAAGCTAATATTAGAAACTTACAATAAATATTAGATATAACACCTTCTCTATAAATTGTAACACCATAAACTCTATCATCTTCTCTTAAAATATCAATTACAACACTATTTGTCATTATACTTGAGCGATTTTGTTGCATTAAAAATAGATGAATATCTCGCCCAGTTGCATCTCCATTTGCATGAAGTATTCTTGCTTGTGAATGAGCTGCTTCTTTTGTATAGTGAAGTTTATTATCTATTTTATCAAACTTCATACCTCGCTCTATTAAAGAACTAATTGCTCCAATACTCTCATTACTCATAATTCTAACCGCTTCAATATCACACAATCCTGCCCCAGCATATATAGTATCAGCAATATGAGCTTCTACATCATAGCTATCTTTTGCCGTTGCTATTCCACCTTGAGCATAAAATGTATTACACTCCCAAGGGTCATCTTTTGTAATAATTAAACTACTGAACTCTTTTGGAATATTTAATGAGGCATTTAATCCAGCAATGCCAGAACCAACTATCAAAATATCAACATACATGTTTAAACTCTTCTATTTTTGTTTCATATATCAACTCTGTTTTATATCCACAACCACTAAGTAAAAATGTTATAATTAATAGATGAAAAGTGCGAATGATATTATTAACCATCTGAAATTACTTCCTCAATTTAAAAAATTACATGAGTATGACTGTTATATAAAATTTACAAACCTAATACACCCAAGAATAAAACAGTCAATACTCTTTATGTATAGAAAAGAAAAAACACTATTTATAGCTCTTAATAATCAAGGGATACTAATGGAAGCTAATTCTAATATTAGAGATATAAAAAAGATTTTAAACCAGTTTGTAATTATAAAGCATGAGTGTAATTTAATAGATGATGTAAAATTTTTTCTATCCAAAAAAGTAACACAAATGGATACAAGTGTTACAAATAGTAATCCTATTTATAAAGAGTTAGCAACGGGAGAGTTTGTTATTAAAACATCAAAGACAGAATTCAAAGATATTTTTGAAGAGATAAAGGAGATTATTTGCTCCAGAGAAAGTTAAAAAATCTTCCAAATAGTGCTGGAGTTTATAAATATTTTGATAAATTTGGCAAAGTTTTATATATTGGAAAAGCTAAAAATTTAAAAAAAAGAGTGTTAAGTTACTTTAATATCACAACTTTAACTCCGTCAAAAAATTTATCTCTTAGAATTTCAAAAATGGTTAGTGAAGTTTTTGATATTGAGTATATTATTGTAAATTCTGAAAGCGATGCTTTAGTGCTTGAAAATTCGCTAATTAAAGAGTTTAAACCAAAATATAATGTATTGCTTAGAGATGATAAGAGTTATCCATATATTTATATAGATTTAGATGTAGATTTTCCAAGATTTGAAATTACAAGAAGAAAATTAGAAGCTAAAAATATAAAATATTTTGGTCCATTTCCCAAAGGTTGTGAAGATATTTTCAAATCTCTTTATGAACTATTTAAATTAAAACAAAATAGTAAATGTAAAAAAAAGTGCCTATTTTTTCAAATTGAGCGATGTTTAGCACCGTGTGAGCAATGTATTTCAAAAGATGATTACAAATTAATTATTGAAGAAGCTGTAAAAAATATTTCAAATATAGCAAATTTAGTTGAATTATTAAATCAACGAATGCTATTTTTAGCTCAAAATTTAAGATTTGAAGAAGCAAAAGAGATTAGAGATAGAATAAATTTAATCCAAACTGTGCAAATAAAAAGTGGTGTAGAGATTGATAAAAATGAAAATATTGATATTTTTACTTTAACTTTTAATGCAGATAAAGTTGCTTTATCTTCACTATTTATTAGAAATGGTAGAGTAATATCAAGTGAAATTGAAATTTTTGACAATATTTATGAGATAAATGAGATTTATAAGAGGGCAATTATTAACTTTTATACAGATAGTTTAATTATTCCAAATGAAATTTTAATCGCCCATGAAATAGATTTAGAAGATATTTTACTATTTTTAAATGATAAATTTAGAGCTAAAATTGTAGTTCCAAAAAGAGGAAGAAAGCTTGAATTAGTAGAATTAGCTAAAAAAAATGGATTAGAAAAGCTTAAATTTTATGATGAAAAAGTTGAAAAAGATATTCAAAAACTGTTTAATTTATCAAATTATCCAGACATAATCGAGGTTGTAGATGTATCGCATAATTTTTTGGATAGTGTCGTTGGGGGGATTGTATATTATAAAGATGGATTTATTAAGAGCAATTATAGACACTATAATCTTAACTCTACTGATGAATATTCCCAAATGAGAGAACTCATTAGTAGAAGAGTTAATAGTGCTACTCCACTTCCAAAACTATTTATTATTGATGGTGGAGCGAAACAGTTAGAAATTGCAATAGAGCTATTACCTTCAAATATAGATGTAATTGCGATTGCAAAAGCTAAAGTTGATGGAGTTGCAAATCGTGGAAAAGGTATTGCACTTGATACAATCTATACAAAAGATAATATATTTAAATTGGATTTCAAAGATAAGCGACTTCAATTTGTGCAAAAACTTAGAGATGAAGCTCATAGATTTAGTCTAAATTTTCACAAAAAACAGAAATTAAAACAAGATAAAAAGGTTTCAATCACAGAAATAAAAGGGATAAAAGAGGCAAAACTAAAAAAATTATTGAACTATTTTGGCACATTTAAAAATATTAAAAATGCTCCATTAGAAGAGCTTATGAAATTCTTAACTCAAAAAGAAGCAGAAACATTAATTGAAAAAAGCTCTTTTTAAAAGTGAAACTTAAAAGAAGTGTCTCAAAAGCTATCTTTTGTTATAATTCTTTTAAAGTTTTTATTGGAGATAGTTGATGACACAAGATTATGGTGCAGGTAATATTAAGGTTTTAAAAGGTCTTGAAGCTGTAAGAAAGCGACCCGGAATGTATATTGGAGATACCCATACATCTGGATTACACCATCTAATTTATGAAGTTGTGGATAATTCTATTGATGAAGCGATGGCAGGGTATTGCGACACAATAGATATAACTATTCATAAAGATGGAAGTGTTAGTGTAAAAGACAATGGAAGAGGAATTCCAACAGATATTCATCCAAGTGAAGGAATATCAGCAGCAACTGTGGTTTTGACAGTATTACATGCTGGAGGAAAATTTGACCAAGATACTTATAAAGTTAGTGGTGGATTGCACGGAGTTGGTGTATCTGTTGTAAATGCTCTCTCATCTCATCTAAAAATGGTAATTAATCGAAATGGTAAAGTTTTTGAACAAGAGTTTGAAGCAGGTATTCCACTTTATCCATTAAGAGAAATTGGAGATACAAACAAACGAGGCACTACAATTACTTTTACTCCAGATAAATTAATTTTCACTGAAACAGTAGAGTTCAACTACGATACACTATCAAAAAGATTTAAAGAGTTGGCATATCTAAACTCTAAAATTACAATTAAATTCAGAGATGAGCGAATTAATAAAACTGAAATTTTCCATTTTGAGGGTGGATTGGAACAGTTTGTATTGGATTTAAATCCAAAAACTCCATTAACTCAAGTTATATCTTTTAGTGAGAAAATTGAAGATATAGAAGTTGATTGTGCATTTATGTATTATGAAAATCTTGATAGTGGAGCAAGTGAGAGTGAAATAGTTTATAGCTTTGTAAATAATATCAAAACTCCAGATGGTGGAACACATGAGGCAGGATTTCGTGCAGGACTAACTAGAACTGTTGTTAAATATGTAGAAGATAATGCAAATGCAAGAGAAAAAGATAGCAAAGTTTCAGGTGAAGATGTCAAAGAAGGACTTATTGCAATTATTAGTGTAAAGGTTTCAGAGCCACAATTTGAAGGGCAGACTAAAGGAAAACTTGGAAGTAATTATGTAAAACCATTAGTTCAAAAAGTTGCTTATGAGAAAATTAGCAAATATTTTGAAGAAAATCCACTTGATGCAAAAGCAATAATGGGTAAAGTCCTACTTGCTGCAAAGGGTAGGGAAGCGAGTCGAAGAGCTAAAGAGTTAGTTAGAAAAACGAGAGATAACTCAATGTCAATTGGCACACTCCCTGGGAAATTGGCTGATTGTCAAAGTAAAGAGCCATCAAAAACAGAAATATATTTAGTAGAAGGCGATTCTGCTGGTGGTTCTGCAAAACAGGGAAGAAATAGAGTTTTTCAAGCTATTTTACCACTTAAGGGAAAAATTTTAAATGTAGAAAAAAGCCAACTTGTGAAAATTTTGCAATCTGAAGAGATAAAAAATATTGTAACAGCTCTTGGTTGTGGGATTGGTGAAGAGATGGATATTGAGCGATTACGATACCATAAAATCATCCTAATGACAGATGCTGATGTTGATGGTAGCCATATTCAAACACTACTACTCACATTTTTCTTTAGATATATGAGAGATGTAATTTACAAAGGAAATATTTATATAGCTCAACCACCTCTGTATAAATTCAAAAAAGGTAAAAAAGAGATTTATTTAAAAGATGAAAAAGCTTTAAATGAGTTTTTAATTGAATCTGAATTGGATAAATTAGATTATGAAGGATTTAGCAAAAAAGAGCTTTTAGAACTATTTAAAACAGTTGCATACTACTCAATGCTTTTAAAAGATTTAAAAAACAGATACTCTTTAATAGAAGTTGTCAGATATTTAATCGAAAATAATGAGCTTTTAGGATTCGAGTATGAAGAGCTGTATTTAGAGTTAGAAAAGTTTTTACACTCTTTAAACTATAATATATTATCAAAAAAGGTTGATAGTGAAGGAATTGTGCTGTATGTGCAAACAAAAGAGGGATTAGAAGAGATAAAAATTGATAACACTCTATTTGAAAATTATATATTTATTGAAGCGAATAGCACTTTTGCAAAAATTATAAGTCGCGATTTAAAAGAGTTAGCAAATAGAGATTTAGTTGCATTATTAGAAGAGATAGAAGCAAAAGCAAAGTTTGGAGCAGATATTCAAAGATATAAAGGTTTAGGAGAAATGAATCCAGAACAGCTTTGGGAAACGACTATGAATCCAGAAAATAGAAGACTTTTAAAAGTTGTAATTGATGATTTTGATGAAGCTGAAGGAGTATTTAAACTATTTTTAGGTGATGAAGTTGAGCCACGAAGAAGATACATTGAAGAAAATGCAAAAAATGTTAAACATTTAGATATATAAAGGAAGTTTATGGAAAATAGAGTAAAAAAAATTGTAGAGGTAATTGATAGTAAAAAAGGTGAAGATATTGTAACTTTTGATTTGAGAGGAAGTGGCTATTTTACGGACTTTGTAGTGATTGCTACAACTCTTGGCGATAAACATGGTTTTGCACTTTTGAACTACTTAAAAGATGAGTTAAAGCCAGATGAAAGCTTTTATCATATAGATGAGAGTGATGATTGGACTGTAATTGATTTAGGGGATATATTAATTCATTTAATGAGTGAAAAGTATAGAGAAAGGTTTAATTTAGAATCATTTTTAGATAGTGTGCAAAAAAGTAGATTAAGCAGATAACAAATCGTTACAGTTGAATAAGAATTAGGCAGATGATGTATAAAAACTAAGTTTTGATAAAGTCAAGTTTTCATATAATTTGCAGATTTTTAAAAAAAAGGAGATTTAATGAAAAAACTTACTCTTGTAGTTGCTTCTTTAGCAACAGCTTTCACAATGTCTGCAATGGCAGAAGATGGAAAAGCACTATTTGCAAAATGTGTATCTTGTCATGGTGCAAATGCTGAAAAATCAGCTCTTGGAAAAAGCCAAGTTATTAAAGGTTGGGATGCAGCAAAAATTGAATCAGCTCTTAATGGTTACAAAGATGGAAGTTATGGTGGAGCTATGAAAGGTCTTATGAAAGGTCAAGTTGGAACTATGACTCCAGAGCAAATTAAAGCTCTTTCAGCATATATTGCAACTCTATAATTATTAAGAAGCTTTAGAGTCTCTTGACTCTTTAGCTCTTAACTCTTTTTGATATGCTTCGTTTAATTCATCTTCTCCATCATACATCGCACCATGTCTAAACTTTGTTTCATCATCAAATTGCCCACCCTTTAATCCCCATAAAAATGCAATCAAAGATGATAATCCCAAAAATACAGAAACACCAATCATAACAGCAATTATTGTAGAGTTCATTTTTAATCCTCACACACAAATTTAAATTTTACTAACATGCCTTGTCTTATTTCTCTTGTTTTTAAAATTGAACCTTTACATTTTGTATTAAACTTTTGAGATAAAAATCTTTCATGCTCATTTAAATAATCATAAATATGTGTCATATAATCACTACTACTTTGTGTTGCTCGATTGAGTGAAATTCTTGAACTTTCATCTAAAAGCGATTTCAAAAATTCTACACTTCGTTCTAACTCTCCATCATATTTGCAATCAAAAATAGCTTTTCCAAAACCAAAATCTATATTTACACTTCTTTTTTTACAACTACTTTGATAAATTTCTGCTCTTTCCAAAAAAGAGTCAAAAAAGTGGTTTATATCTCTTAAATCACCTTTTTTAGTAACTACAACTTCTATATTAGAGCTTTTTGGTGTTTCAAACTCTTGCTCAAATATAAACTCTCTCCCAAACAAAACTGCACTAAATGCAATAAAAAATATTAATTTAACCATTTATCTTTTGACTCACTTTCATCGACTAACAAGCCAATCTCTTTGTATAATGAATAGTAATAATTTACAAATTCAAAAACATCTAAATCATTTGCATGATAACTATTTTGCTCTTTATATAAAATTTTTTTCAAAAATTCTGAAACATCTTTTTTATTTAGATAGTAATTTAAGACTAAATCTAAATATAAATCTTTAAGTAACTCTTTAAAATGGCTAAATTTGCTAAATGAGCTATCAATTTCCAATTTTTTGCCATCAAATTTAACTACACCACTTCTAAAAAATAGAGTAAGATATATAAGAGCTTCACAATAGTATGGCTCAATATCACTACTTTCTCGATAAATAAGCATTGAAACTGCTCTTTTTAAACTATCTACTAAAATATATTCATACAAATCATCTTTTGGATATGATAAAATTCCTCCTGTTGTGGCTTTAAACTCTTCAACATTTTTAAACTCACCACTAATATTCATAAGGGCTTCACTATTTTCATCCATAAATAGGATATGTCCAAATTCATGACCAATAGTTGTAATATTATAAACTTCATACCATAACTCACTTTTTTTAAATACTAACTCTCGTTCAAAGTCTAAAAACCATTGTGGAAAAATCTCTTTTGATATTTTTAAAAATGGTCTTGCTCTAATTGATTGTAATATCATATCTGCATATGCAAAAATCTTTTTACCAAATTTAGATGATACACCCTCATCATTTGGTACAACTTGTGCGCTAAAAAGCCCACAAAATTCACTACCATAATATAAGAGTGGAGTTCCTATATAAGTTTGTGTTTTATTAATATTGCTTAATGGAATATTATAAATTGGTGAATTTGTATCAAATGTGCTAAAAATATCTTTGTAAAACTCTTTTATTCCATTACTTACATCATAATTAAATCTAATCATAGGATTTATTATTCTCAAATCCCACTCTGGAGCAACAGAGTGTCTATAAATATCTTCATAATATTCCAATGGATGTGCGATTTGAATAGGTGTATTTATACCCATCCAAATCTTATCCACTTCTGCCCATCTATTTAAAAGTAGCTCTCTATTTGTTTCACTCAAAGCATCTTTCAATGTATCAAAATATTTTATATAACTCTCTTTTTTAAAAAATATATGCTCATCTAATTTAAGCAATTTAGCCCTCAAACTTTCTATTTCAAATATAATCATTGAAATTTCATCTTTAAATGCTTCTATATATGGTAGTGCCATAAATTTATTATCTTTATACAAAAGTGCAGAGTAGCTTCTCTCACACACTTCACCACTACTTTTATCCAAAAGATTTTGTGAATTCAGAAATGATAAAGCTTCATCTCTGTTTGGATATAAACTATTTAATTTATAATTAGCATGTTCAATTATCTCTTTTTGCCAAATTTTAAAAAATATATTAAACTTAAGTCCTATTTTGTGAGTTCCTATGATTAATTTTTGATAAAAAGGTGTCAATAATCGCTCTTTTTCAATAAAAGTTATCAATTTATTAAACTCATTTGTGTAGAAATTTGTAACACAATCATAAAGTTTAGAGTTTAAGCTATCTATTCTTTCTTTTTCAAAATTAAGTTTTTTAAATAGTATATTTATTGGCTCAACTTTAAGCGATACAAGCCTTGTAATAAATGCTAATTTCATCTCCCTTGTTGGCTCCAATCCAAGCTTTTCCAACTCTTTATTTACGAATTCTTCATCATAACTAACATTTTCACTACCACTTTCTACAACTCTAAAAAGTTTTCCAACTCTCTCAAATTGCTCTTTTTTGAAATTATAGACTTTTTCTAAGTCTAAAAAAAATTTCGTTTTCATTGCTATAAACCTTTAAATAAGCAAAAATAAATTAAAGTTACAATAATATTTGTTATAGATTTAAATATAGATAAAAAGGATTTTTTATGGCTGAACAAAAATATAGATTAATCACAAGAAGTGATATGGATGGACTTGTCTGTGCTGTATTGCTAAAGTTTTTGGATTTGATAGATGATATAAAATTTGTCCATCCAAAAGATATGCAAGATGGTATAGTAGATGTAACATCAACTGATATTACAACAAACTTACCGTATGTAGATGGTGTCTATTTAGCATTTGACCATCACTTGAGTGAAACCATTAGAAATGAAAAAAAAGAAAATCATATAATAGAGCCAGATGCACCATCTGCTGCAAGAGTTGTATATAACTATTATGGTGGAGATGATGTTTTTCCACCGTTTTTTGAGTCTATGATGGTTGCAGTTGATAAAGCAGATTCAGCAAAATTCACCATAGAAGATGTTTTAGAGCCAAAAGGTTGGGAGTTGCTTAGCTTTTTGATGGATGCAAGAACAGGTCTTGGAAGATTTAAAAGTTTTAGAATTTCAAACTATCAATTAATGATGGATTTGATTGATTATTGTAAAAATCATACAATTGATGATATATTAAAACTCCCAGATGTTCAAGAAAGAGTAGAACTTTATATGCAGTATGATAATGATTTTAAAGAACAGCTAAAAAGATGTTCAAAAGTTTATCAAAACTGTGTAGTCTTAGACTTAAGAAATGAAGAAACTATTTTCCCTGGAAATAGGTTTGTAATTTATGCACTATATCCAGATTGCAATATATCAATCCATGTTCTGTGGGGATTAAAAAAACAAAATACAGTATTTGCCGTTGGTAAATCAATATTTAATAGAACATCTAATACTGTTGTTGGAGAATTAATGCTTCAATATGGTGGTGGTGGTCATCAGGCTGCAGGAACTTGCCAAGTGGAAAATGAAAAAGCTGATGAAATTTTACATACAATAGTCTCAAAAATCAATCAAGATGGTTAGTTTTTTAACTAACCTTTCCTTCAAAATTCTACATTTTTTCAAATTTTCAAAAAATAATCAAAAAAACCCTTGACAA
>DZAY01000038.1 GCA_022729735.1 Helicobacter cetorum | reverse complement strand
TATAATAGCTTTTTAGTTGTTTGTCAAGGGTTTTTTTGATTATTTTTTGAAAATTAAATTTTTTCTATCTTTTTTTTGTAAATTAGCATAGAAATTATTAACCAAATTGCAGGAATTACGAATATTGAACTAATTGGATAGTTTTTTGTGGATATAAAAACTATTATATAAAATAGAATGACTGTTGTAAAAATATATAAAATTGCTAAATTTTTTTGGTATCTTGGATTATAAATTCCAAAACTAACTATTAAAAAAATTGACATGAGTGGAAAAAGTGAAGTAATAATAGAGATTGCTAAATCTCGTTTTCGTTTTTTAACACTATCATCCCCCCAATAGTCTATAAAATTTTTATAACTTTTACTATTTTGTTTTATTAAATCATTTATAGTCATGCTTTGATAATTTATCTGTTTTATACTATTTTCTTCTAAATTAAAACCTTTTCCATTTTTGAGATTTAACTCCAAAAGTCCATTTTTACCTTCTATTTTTACATCATTTGCTATTATAAAGTTTTCATCTTTTGATGTTTTTGAGTAGAGAATAATATTTGAAAATATAGACTTTCCATTTTTATCTTCATTTATAAATATTAGCCAATTTCCAAACATTTGCCCAAATTCAGAAGCTTTGATATTTAAATTTGTTTGATTTTTTTTCTCATCTAAAAACTGTTCGTTTAATTGTGTAGTTATGGGTATTAAAAAAATTGATAATAATATAGAAAAAATTGATGCAAGTGAAGCAAAATAGAAGAATATTTTTAAAAGTTTTGTTGGAGACAGTCCTAATGAAAATAGAACTAATAATTCACTATCACTTGAGAGTTTTGCAAGGGATAGTGTGCTTGAAGCAAAAAATGAGATTGGAATTGTGTAAAAAAGAACTGTTGGTAAAATAAATAGATACATATATAAAAGGTCTAAAAATGAGACTTTAAATAGTGATGTTACATTTGCAATTTTTATAAAAAATATAATTGAAGTTATTACAAAAATTGTTAAAAATATTTGAAAAAATAGTGAAGATAAATTTTTTAAAAGATACTCTTGTAAAAGTTTCATCTTAAATGCTCTAAAAGTTTCAAGATATTTTTATCAAAAAGAAGTGTCAAAAATAGTCCAAGAGCCAAAAATGGAATAAAAGGTGTCTCTACATCTCCTCTTTTTTGATTTATTAAAGATATTGGTATTGTCAAAAGTGCTGATATGAAGATTGCTACAAATGATAATTCAACTCCAACAACTCCACCAATTGTTCCTGCAACAATTATATCTCCATCACCCATAGCTTCTCGTTTTACAAAATATGAGACATAAAATCTCAAAAATGAGAAAACCCCTGCCATAATTAGAGCAGATGTTAAAAAATCTACGGTTGATTGTGCATTTATTCCAATTAAAGAAATGGTTAATGCAAGTAAATTTATGCTATCTGGCACAGCTTTGTATTTTATATCTATCATAGATAGCGATAAGAGAAGTGAAAAAATTGTTATATATTTTATAAATTCAAAACTCATTCCAAATTTTAAAAATATCATAATAAAAATTAACATATTTAATAGTTCAACTATTGGATAAATTATAGATATTTTTTCTCCACAAAAACCACATTTGCCTTTAAGAAATAGATAAGAAAGTATTGGGATATTGTGATAAAACTTTAATCTATTACCACATTTTTGGCAAGTTGAAGGAGGGGTTATGATGCTTTGATTGTTTGGAACTCTCACTATAACTACATTCAAAAATGAACCAAATACTAAACCAAAAATAGCAACCAAAAAAATTTCCATTATCTAACCCCTTAAATTTAGTAGTGAAAAGCTAATATCATAAAATGGTGTAACACTATCTTTTAATATAAAATTTACATTTTCATAATTTAACTCTTTTATATTTTTTCTCAAAAGCTCCAAAGTGCTTCTATATGGACTAAAAATATTTATAATTACATCTTCATTCGTTTCAAAAATTTCACCATCAAGTGGTCCAAGATTTGAAAATAGCGAATAAAACTCAACTTTTTTATCATCTTTTTTACTTTTTCTAACTTGTAAAAGCGATTTTTTATTCCGTTCTTTAAATGGAATTGTAATAACTCCTGCATTTAATGAAAGTAGTAAATTTGTAAAAAATAAAAACTCTCTTTTGGTTTCAGCATTTTCCAATCGCTCTAAAATTGCACCTTTAATATTTGAAAATAGCTTCTCTTTATCCAATTTTTTTTCTTCAATATTGAAAAAAAGCTCTTCAAATTTCATAATATCTGGCTGTTTTTTTAAAGATGATATTATTACATTTCCAAATTTTCCACTTTTTAACTCTGCCCAATGTCGTGAGCCAATTTCTAATTCTAATTGACTCTTGGTTTCAAGCTCTAAATTTCCAACTTTTAAGCTATATCTAAGACTATCTATCTTTTTCAACACCTCTATTGTTGTTGGAAGAGTTGAATTAAACTGCAAGGCATCTGGATTTACTCTATTTAATAGTTGCGAAATTTTTGCAATTTTATCTATTCCAAAAATTATAAATCCTTTAATAAATCTACAAGTTTAAAAGCTATATTTAACTTACTATCTAACTCCAAATCTATTGTTTTATCTTTTGTAATTAGAGTTATTCTATTTTTATCGCTTCCAAATCCATTTTCACTTTCTAAAATATTCAAACAAATTGCATCTAAATTTTTACTATTTAGTGCCTTTAAACTATTAGAAAATGCTACATCACTATCAAATTCAGCTTTAAAACCGACAGTTTTTACTCCATTTTTATCAATAGATTTCAAAATATCTTCGCTTTGGATTAATTCTAAACTGAAACTTTCTCCCAAAAACTCTTTTTTTAACTTTCCATTTTGAGGATATTTTGGAGTGTAATCAGCAATAGCAGAAACCATAAATAGATATGGCTCTTTTTGGATTAATTCTGCACTATTTAGTGAATTTTTTAAATTTGCCTTTTTTAAAACACCTTTTTTTGCAACTCTTAAAGAGTCTTCTATATAATTTTTAAACTCTTTTGCACTTTCAACCTCTATTTTATGTATCTCTTTTGGTAAATCTTCAAATTTAGAACTAATAAAACAGACATCAGCACCACTTAAATAGAGAGCTTTCGCTATTGCATTCGCCATTTTTCCACTTGAAAAATTGCTAATAAATCTCACATCATCAATTCTTTCAATACTCCCACCACCACTCACAACAACTCTTCTCTCTTCCCAAAAATTACACTTTTTTAACTCTCTTGCTACTTGATAAAAAATTTCTAAAACATCTGCCATCGCTCCATTGCCAATATCTCCACAAGCAAGTTGTTTAACTTCTGATTCTATAATCTTTATATCATTTAAATTCAGTAGTTTAAGTGAAGATTGTGTTAATGGATTTTTTAACATATTAGAGTTCATAGAGGTGGCTATTAAAATCTTTTTGTCAAATGCTAAAATGGTTTGAAGCAGTAAATTATCAGCTATTCCATTTGCAATTTTATTAATTGTATTCGCAGTTGATGGAGCAATAACTAAAACTTCACCCCATTTAGCTAATCCAATATGATTTAAATCACTACTCCAATCTTCAGTTTCAGAATGTAAAACTCTGTTTTGACTAATTGCTTCAAAACTAAGAGGTGTAATAAACTTTTTAGCTTCTTCGCTCATAACAACTCTAACTAAACAACCAGCTTTTATAAGCAGTCTAATTAACTCTAAACTTTTATAAATTGCAATACTTGCACTAACTCCAACGATAACTCTTCTATTTTCTAACATTAGTCCCTCTAAAAAACTTAATATGCTATTCTAACTTATTATCTTTTAATTTTTCAATCTTTTGAATATCATTTCATTTTGGATAACAGTAAAAAAGGAAATATTATGAGCAAACAGGAAAAAATTGTCCATATGTTTGATGAAATTGCAAAGAGTTATGATGTTGCAAATAGAGTTTTAAGCTTTGGAGTTGATAAAAGTTGGAGAAAACAGGCATGTATTAAATCATTTGAACTTATAAAAAAAGATAGTTTAGATATTATTGATGTGGCTTGTGGAACTGGTGATATGATAATGTTTTGGTTAAAAGAAGCAAAAGATGCAAATGTATCAATAAATAGTGTTGTAGGAATTGACCCATCATCTGGAATGCTTGAAGTGGCTTGTAAAAAGATGCCTCAAATTGAGTTTATTAAATCATTTGCAACTTCAATTCCAAAAAGTGATGAAGTAGCTGATATTATCAGCATATCTTATGGGATTAGAAATGTTGTTGAAAGAGTTGAAGCGATAAAAGAGTTTAAGAGAGTTTTACGAAAAGATGGATTATTAGTAATTTTAGAATTTACAAAAAATGAGAATAGTGGAATTTTTGATAAAATTAGTAGATTTTATTTGAAAAATATTTTGCCACTTATTGGTGGATTAGTATCCAAAAATTATGAAGCTTATAGATATTTACCAGATTCAATTGATGACTTTTTGACACTTGAACATTTGAGTAAGGAGTTGCAAACTGAAGGTTTTGAAGTTGTATATCATAAAGGATTTTCTATGAATATTTCAACACTTTTGATAGCTAAAAAAGTTTGATTTTAAAGAGTTTAAAGCATTTTTAAACTACAATATTACACGAATTATAATTTAAAAATTAAAAAAGGAAATTAATGCTGAAAATTACAGAACTTAGCTTAAGAGATGGGCATCAATCACTTCTTGCAACAAGAATGAAGAGTGAAGATATATTAAGTGTTGCAAAAATATTTGATGAAGCTGGATTTCATAGTGTGGAAGTTTGGGGAGGTGCTACATTTGATACAGCTTTACGATTTCTAAAAGAAGACCCATTTGAGCGACTTGCAAAATTAAAAAATGCTTTTATAAAAACTCCTCTTCAAATGTTATTAAGAGGACAAAATTTAGTTGGTTATAGACATTATAGTGATGATGTTGTGAGAGAATTTATTAGATTATCTTCAACTCATGGCATGGATATTTTTAGAATTTTTGATGCTTTAAATGATGTTAGAAATCTTAAAACATCAATTGATGAGGTTAGAAAAAATGGAAAACATGCTCAAGTTGCAATTAGCTACACAATAAGTCCAATTCATTCTCTAAAAAGTTATGTAGAGTTAGCAAAAGAGATGGCAAAAATGGGAGCAAATAGTATCTGTATAAAAGATATGGCTGGATTATTAACACCATATTCTGCTTATGAATTAGTAAAAGCTTTGAAATCTGAAATAGATTTACCACTACAATTACATGCTCACTCAACAGCAGGTTTTGCATTTGGAACACATCTAAAAGCAATAGAAGCTGGTGTTGATATTGTAGATTTAGCTAACTCTGCATTAGCAGAGGGAACAAGTCATCCTTGCACACAATCAATGATAGCAACTCTTAAAGATACAGAATATGATACAAAAATCGCTTTAGAACCACTAGAAAAAGCGAGTGAAATTTTACGAGCAAGTAGAAAAAAATATAAACATTTTGAAAGTGAATACAATCAAATTGATACAAGAGTTTTATTAAACCAAGTCCCAGGTGGAATGATTTCAAATATGGCAAATCAGTTAAAAGAACAAGGTGCATTAGAACGAATGGATGAAGTATTAGAAGAGTTACCAAGAGTTAGAGCAGATTTCGGCTATCCTCCTCTTGTAACTCCATCAAGCCAAATTGTAGGAACTCAAGCAACTCTAAATGTATTATCAGGTGAGCGATATAAGACAATTACAACAGAAACGAGAAATTATGTAAAAGGGCTTTATGGCAAACCACCAGCTAACATTTCTACAACTCTTAAAAAACTTGTTTTGGGTGATGAAGAACCTATTACAACAAGACCAGCAGATTTATTAGAGCCAGAAATGGAAAAGGCCAAAGCAGAGTCAAGTGAATTTGCAAAAAGTGAAACGGATATAGTTAGCTTTGCAATTTTTGGAAATGTTGCAAAACAGTTTATGATTGAGCGAAATGCAGGTGAATTGAAACCAGAAGTTATAAAAACTAAAGAGGTTGATAGTGATAATATTTCTTTGGCAGAAGAATTTACAATCACAGTTCATGGCGAGAGTTATAGTGTAAGATTAGAAGGCACAGGTCATAAAAATCAAAATGTAAGACCATTTTTTGTAAGAGTTGATGGAGAGTTAAAAGAGGTATTTGTTGAAAGTTTAGATGATGATAAAAGTTATGAAGCTGATAATTACCAACCAAAAGCAACAAAAAAAGGAAAACTTCCATTAGCAAAAGAAAAAGGTGATGTATCAGCTCCAATGCCAGGAAATTTAACAAAAATTCAAGTAAATCTTGGTGATGAAGTGAAAAAAGGACAAACTGTTGCAATTGTTGAAGCTATGAAAATGGAAAACGAAGTTCATGCAACAATTGATGGAAAAGTGTTAGAAATTTATGCAAAAGAGGGATTACAAGTCAATCCTGATGATGCTATTATGAAAATTGGCTGAAATTTAGCTAAGTTTTAGATATAGAGAGATATAATTCCCCCTTTTTAAGAGAGGGGGTGATTATATGCCAGGAATAGTTGTAAGACATCACGAATCATTTGATGAAGCTTATAGAAGATTTAAAAAACAAGTTGATAGAAACTTAATCGTTACTGAAAAAAGAGCAAGAAAATTTTTTGAGCCAATGACAGAAGTTAGAAAAAAACAGAAAATCAATGCGAAGAAAAAAATGCTAAAAAGACTTTATATGATGAGAAGATACGAGTCAAAACTTTAATAGTTATCGGGGCTTTCCCGATAATCTCAAACACTACTTATAGGAAGTGAAATAGTAAATACAGCTCCACCATCTCTATTAATAATACTCAAAATCCCACCCATATTTTCAACAATCATTTTACTCATATATAGCCCAATGCCTGTCCCTTTTTGTCTATCTTTTGTAGTGAAATATGGTTCAAATATCCTATTTTTTATGCTTTCAGACACTCCACCACCATTATCATAAATTTCAATCATAGCGATTTTATTTTGCTCAAATGAGCTAATTTTTACACAAGCATCTGTAACTTTTTTTTCAATCAATTGGTCTTTTGCATTATCTAAAATATTTACAATAACATGTGCTAACTCATTTGGATAACCAAATACAAATAGCTCTTCTGCCAACTCTTTTTCGATTTTTATTAAATTTTCTTGCATAGAAGCAGATACAATATTTAGAGCTTCATTTATTACATTTTTTACACAAAACAGCATTTGTTCTTTATGAGGTTTGAAAAAATTTCTAAAATCATCTATTGTTTTACTCATGTTATCAATTAAAAGTTTTGATTGTTGATAATAGTCATTCATGCTTTCATCACTCATTTTTTTCTCTTCAAACTCATATAGCATATTAAAAAGTGTAAGTGATAAAGTATTTAATGGTTGTCGCCACTGATGTGCAATATTGCTTATCATTTCACCCATTGAAGCCATTTTGCTTTGCTGAATTAATATTTGCTCTCTTCGTTTATTCTCTTCTTCTTCTTGAATAAACTTTGTAATATCATAAAAAGAGCTAACACTTGCATAAATTTTGTTATGTTTTATAAGAGGCACAGAACTAACTCGCACATTTATAATTCGTTTATCTTTTGTAATAAATTTTTCACTACTTGAGTGATAACTAATTCCACTTAATATTACATTATAAAATGGGCATTCACTGCTTTCTGAATATCTAAATGTATTATGTGGCATTTTTCCTTCTAACTCTGCAAAGCTATAACCCAAAATTTCTTCACACTTTTTATTTATAAATGTGATTTTTTTCTCTCTATCAAGCACATAGATACCTTCGTCTAATAGTGATAAAAGTGTATCATACTCAATATTTTTTGATTCTATTTGCTCTTCTTTTAATTTAAGTTTTTCAAATAGAGTTGCTAAAAAATATGCAAAAATAAATGCTATTGGCAACATAATAAGCGAAATAATAGAGATAGTTTTTAATATATTACTTTCAATTAAATCTAAAAATCTATGTTTTGGATTTGCAACTATTATGAAGTTATCACCATTTTCAAGCTTAATATGATGTGAGAAAAATAGACTTTCATAATGAAAATCATCTTTTAAAATCTGTTTTTCATGCTCATCAAACTCTTTTGAAATAAATGATTTATTTGAAAAATATCTATTCCAATTAGAGTATCTATTATCATTTGAAACTACTAAATATCCATCTTTATCACATAAATATGTATTAAAATCTACAATATCTACAATATTTTGAAGTATCTCATTCATAAATAGATTTATTACTACAACTCCTGCAATTTTGTTATCAATATATATTGGTTTTGCAACTCTATAAGTGGCATTTAGTGGATATTCAACCTTTCCATTTTCTATATTCAAATCTATTTGTGAGTAAAAAATTTCTCCATCTTTTAGCTTCATCGCTTCTACAAAGTAGTATCTATCACTTTTATCTTGAAGATGTGTAACATTAAATGGCTCTAATCCAACTCTATTTCTATCAACTCTAACTCGTTCAATTCCATTAGCATCTAATATTCTAAGCTGATTAATCTCTTCTTTACTTTTTACAATAGTTTCAAAAATAGCAACAACCTCATCATAACTACTACTGAAATCTTTTATATAAGTAGTTATGTATCGATTTGTTGAGACAGAATTTATAATATCTTCTGCTGTTTTAAGTTTTGAATTCAGATAATAATCTTTTATATCTACAACTCTTTTGAAATCATGTTTATAAAATTCACTACTACTCTTTTGTTGCATAAACATAAATAGAGTAACTGTGCCAACAGCCAAAATAACACCAGCAACTATAAATAAAAGTGCAAACAACCATCTGTAATTTAATTTCAATCTTCTCTCTTTATCTTTTATGTATCTTACTATATCCAATTTTCAAATATTTTAATAGTGGTAATTTATATCTAATAAACACAAAATGTTTTATCATGTATGCAAAAATTCCTTTGACCTTTATTTTATCATAAAGTAATCCAACAGCATATCTTCCACCAAGTGCTACTAAAACTCCTTCTATTTTTGGCACAAATTCGCTTAATGGACTATTTTTTATATGGCTAATAATATTTTTTGCACAAACAGATGCACTTTTAACTGCGATTGTTACATTTGCTGGTGCTACACTTCCTGCACTATTTTTAATTTCTGCTACATCACCAATTGCAAATACATTCTCATATCCACTAACTTGCAAAAATGAATTTACTATCAATTGTCCTTTTTTATTTTTTGGCAAATCCAATCTATTTGTAAGATTAGAACCTTCAATACCACCAGCAAAAACCACAAAAGAGTATCGAATACTATTTCCATTACTTAAATATATAAAATCTTTATCAGCTTTAGTCATATGAGAGTTGTAAATAATATTTACTCCAAGCTCTTCTAATCGCTCTCTTGATACATCACCTAAATAGTCATCAAGACCTGGTAAAACTCTATCTCTTGAGCTAATTAAATAAATTTTCATATTATCACAAGCAAAATGTCCTCTTTTAAAAAAGTTATTAGCATAATATGCCATTTCACCAGCTATTTCTACTCCAGAAAGTCCAGCACCTACAACGACAATATGTGTCTCTTCACACTTTTTACCTTCAAATGCAATTTTATCTTGAATACTTTGCTCAAAACTTTGTTTAAAATAGAGTGCTTTATGAATTTTTTTAATATCATTTGCTTTGTCAAGCCCTTCAATAGTTTTTGGAAAAGCTGTTCGTGAGCCAATAGCAAATACTAAATAGTCATAATTTACAACCTCTTTTTCTTCTGTAAAAATCTCTTTTTTAGCAAAATCGATACTTTCAACTCTCAAATTTTTGAATATAATTTTTTCACTCAAACCTTTACAAAGTGTAAATAAATCGATAGTTACATCAGCAATCGTTGATTTATTTGCTATAAAATCATAAATTTCTGGCTGAAGATGGTGATATGGATGTTTATCAATCAAAATAATTTCTAACTCACCAAGCTCACTAATAAGCTCTCTAATTAACTTAATTCCAGCATATCCTCCACCAATAACAACAACTCTTTTCATTCAAAATCCTCTTTTTGTATAATTATACTATACGAATGTTTTGCAAATGTCATAAATTAATATGTGATATAATAAATATCAAATTTTTTTATAAGGAAGTTACATGAGTATAGCAGTTTTAGAAACAAATGTTGGAGTAATTGAGATAAAACTCTTTGAAGATATTGCACCAAAAGCTTGTGAAAATTTTACAAAATTAATTGAAGCAGGTTACTATAATGGAGTAATTTTTCATAGAGTAATCAAAAACTTTATGATTCAAGGAGGAGACCCAAGTGGAACAGGTAGAGGAGGAGACTCTATTTGGGGAAAACCGTTTGAAGATGAGTGCAAGGCTGATGTAACATTTGATAGAGTTGGACTATTGGCTATGGCAAATAGAGGAAAAGATACAAATGGAAGTCAATTTTTTATAACAACGGCTAAAACTCCATGGTTAAATGGAAATCACACAATATTTGGTGAAGTAATTGCTGGATATGATATTGTTCAAAAAATAGAAAACTCTCCAACAGCACATGGTGATAAACCATTTGAAAAACGAGAAATTACAAAAGCATACATAAAAGAGAGTTAAAAACTCTCTTCTTTCAAATCTACTACATTTTAAATCTGCTCTATTTTCATTAAGTCCATCTTTTTTGATATAATTTTTAATATTTTAATATAAAGGATATTTGGAAAATGGGGATTATTACATCAATTTTGATTTTATCGTTTTTGATATTTTTTCATGAACTTGGACACTTTCTATTTGCAAGATATTTTGGTGTGAGAGTAGATGTTTTTAGTATCGGTTTTGGAAGCACAATTTTTTCAAAAAAAGTTGGTAATACAGAGTATAAATTGAGTCTCATACCACTTGGTGGTTATGTAAAAATGAAGGGACAAGATGACTCAAATCCTATGGAAAAGAGTTATGATGCAGATAGTTATGGCTCAAAAACTCCAATGCAGAGAATTTTAATTCTTTTTGGAGGACCGCTATTTAACTTTTTGTTAGCATTTTTGCTTTATGTGATAGTTGGAGTTTTTGGAGTTAAGACACTTATGCCAGTTATTGGAAATGTTCAAGAAAACTCTCCAGCATATATGGCAGGATTAAAAAGTGGAGATAAAATTTTACAAGTTAATAATATAGATATTGTGAGTTGGAAAGAACTTGGAGAAAATATTCAAAATAGTGGAGAAAATGCAAAGCTTTTAATTTTGAGAAACAATGAAAAGCTATTAGTTATATTAACTCCAAAAGTAGCACAAGCTGAAAATTTATTTCGCGAAAAAATAGAAAAAAAGATGATAGGAGTTGCTCCAAGAGGAGATGTAGAGTATATTCAATATAGTCTGTTTGAAGCTTTGGATTATGGAGTAAATCAAACAATAGAGAGTAGCAAACTAATATTAATGGGACTTCAAAAGCTATTTGAAGGTGTTGTGCCAATTAGTGAAGTCGGTGGAGTTATATCAATTGTGCAAGTTACAAGTGAAGCGAGTAGTTATGGCATTCTAACTCTATTTATACTCACAGCTCTAATTTCTGTAAATTTGGGAGTATTAAATTTACTACCAATTCCAGCACTTGATGGTGGGCATATAATTTTTAATATTTATGAGTTAATTACAAGAAAAGTTCCAACTGATGCTATGATTTATAGATTAACTGTTGGTGGATGGGTTGTTTTAATCTCTTTAATGTTTTTGGGACTATATAATGATATTAATAGATTGATTGGGTAAAAAGGGAGCATTTATGAATAGAGAAATTTTAGAACAAAATTTACACGAAATCATAGGAAATATAGAAAGAGCAAGATATAAGTTTAGTGATAAACATATTGTAAAGATTATTGCAGTTACAAAGAGTGTGGATACGAAGGTTATAAAAACTCTATTTGAAATTGGACAAAGAGCCATTGGAGAAAATAGAGTGCAAGATATGTTGCTAAAACACGAAGCTTTAGAAAGTTTGCCTATTGAGTGGCATTTTATTGGAAGATTACAAACAAATAAAATTAACTCTCTACTTTCATTAAATCCAACACTAATTCACTCAATAGATAGTTTTGATTTGGCTTGTGAGATTGATAAAAGAGCTAATAAAAAAGTGAATGGCTTACTTCAAATAAATAGTGCAAATGAAGATAGTAAGACGGGAGTTAGTGCTAATGAAGCCGTAGATATTTTTAAAAAGATTAGTTTAAATTGTAAAAATATAGAGTTAAAAGGGGTTATGAGCATTGGTGCAAATGTGGAAAATGTTGCATTAATTAAAGAAAGTTTTTTAGAAACAAGAGCAATTTTTGATAACTTATCAAACGAGTTTGATATTAAATATTGCTCAATGGGTATGAGTGGGGATTATGAGTTAGCCATAGAGTGTGGAAGCAATATGGTTAGGATAGGTTCAAGTTTTTATAAAGATTAAGTCATGAATAAAATAATAGAATTCTTTTTAGAAAGAGCAAGACTTAACTATTTACTATTTCTATTTTTGGTTGTATTTGGAATTGTTACTTATCAGTTTGTGCCAAAAGAGTTATTTCCACCAATTGCACTTGATAAAATCACAATTCAAGGCTCATACATTGGTGCAAGTGCAAATAGTTTGGATAAAATGGCTGTAACTAATATTGAAGATAGGGTTGTAAATATTAGTGGTGTGAAAAAAGTAGAATCACTAATTCAATCAAATAGCTTTACTATGACTCTTACACTTGATAAAAATATAAATAAAAATGATGTTTTAAATCGTGTCAAAGATGCAATTTCACTTACAAAAGTTGATTTACCATCAGATATGGATGAACCAAGTGCGATTTTGAGTGAAAATAAAATTCCACTAATTCAAATATCCGTTGGCTCAAATAGTCTTACTAAATCTGAATTACTTGAACATGCCAATCGATTAAAAAGTGAAATATCACTTATTAATAATCTTACAGATATTATGATTTATGGTGATAGTGATGCTGAATTTAGACTTGAAATAGATACAAAAAAACTTGAAGCATATTCGCTTTCAAAAACAGATATTGTTTCAGCACTTTCTCAAATATCAAATATTTTTCCAATTGGTAGAGTAGAAGATAGCAAACACTTTTTTGTATCGAGCAAAAATGAAAACTTAAGTGAAGATGAGTTAGCTAACACTATTTTAAAAATTTCAAACAAAAAGATATATTTAAAAGATATTGCAACAGTTAAACAAACTTATGCAGATGAGCAAATTTTATCAAACTTTAATGGTGTAAATGCTTTATCTATAACTATTTCAAAAGCCAAAGAAGGCGATGCAATTGCACTTGTAAAAGTGATTAAAGATAAGATAAAAGATTATCAAAGTAGAAATCCAACTTTAGTTTTGGAAAGTTTTTTTGATACATCTATTTATATCAAAAATAGACTTGATACAGTTATTTCAAACATAACTTTAGGACTACTTCTTGTAACACTTTCAATGTATATATTAATCAATAGACGAATAGCATTTGTCGTATTTATGGGACTTCCAACAGTATTTTTGATGGGAATTATATTCTTTTATTTAAGTGATTTAAGTATAAATATGATTTCTCTACTTGGTGCTTTAATTGCCGTTGGAATATTGGTTGATGATTCCATTATCGTTAGTGAGAATATTCAGCGATACATAACAATGGGATATTCGCCAAAAGATGCTTCAGTAAAAGGTACAAAAGAGGTTGCAAATGCTGTAATTGCTTCAGCTCTTACTACAATCTTTGCATTTATGCCAATGTTGCTTTTGAGTGGTGAAATGGGTTCATTTATAAAAATGATACCTTTAGCGATTTCATTTTTGATTTTTGCATCGCTATTAGAATCTTTTATATTTTTACCAATTCACTCAAGACACTTTTTGAGAAAAGATGATAAAGAGTTGGATTGGACAAAATTTGAAAATTTATATGTTGCAATTTTATCTTTTATCTTAAAATATAAGAAAATAATGCTTGTAGCATTTCTAATTTTTACAATCACATTTACTATCATAGGATTTAAAAATTCAAAATTTCAACTATTTCCAGATTTTGATGCAGCACAAGTATTTGTAAGTGGGGAAGTAAATATAAACTCATCAGTAAAAGATACACACGAAATTGCAAAAGCGATTGAAGCAACTATTTTAACACATAAAGATGAGCTATATTTTGATAATATTTCAACTCTTTCAGGCTTTAAAATTGATAGCACAGGCAAAGGTGAAAATGGTGAAAATCTATTTTATATGGTTTTGGAATTGAAAAAACTTTCACCACAAAACTTTTTGGAAGAGTATATAAATCCATATCTAATATTTGATTTTAGTGGTGAAAAAGGTGATAGACCAATTGAATCAGTTGCGATTGAAGCAAAATTGCGAGAAATTCTAAAAGACACAAAAGAAAAATATGGATTAGAAGAGTTTGATATTATTTCTCAAAGAGCTGGAGTTGTAAAATCAGATATTGAAATTGCAATTTCATTTAGTGATAATTCTATAATAGAAACTGTTATGAATTCATTAGAAGCAAATTTATCGCAAATAAATGGTGTTTTTAATATTACAAACAGTGCAAAAATGGGAATTGCAGAGCTTAAAATTGATTTAAATGAGTATGGAAAAAGATTAGGACTTACTCAAGGATATATTGCTACAACTCTAAATCGATACTATTTAGAAGGTGCCATTTCTAAATCATTCAATAAAGATGGAATTGTGGATATTATTGTAAAAGATAGTCAAAAAGATGTGATTTCAAATCTTAAAAACTTTTATATCGATATTCCAAACTCTACTCAAAAAGTTGCACTAAGAGATGTTGTAAATTTTATTGAAGTGCAAAACTACTCTAAAATCATAAAAGAGAATAGCAAACGGCTATATTCTGTATATGCAAATGTAAATAGTAAAACCATTACAGCCAATGAAGTTATAAAAGAGTTAAGTGATGAGTTTGAAACTTTGAAACAAACTTATGGAGTTGAAATTGGTTTAAAAGGTGAAAAAGAGCAAAACGACCAATTAAAAAAAGATATGAGCATCGCATTTTTAGTAGCTCTATTTTTGATGTTTATAACTTTGGTAATTATGTTCGACTCTTATATTTATCCATTTATGATAATTTCTGTCATTCCTTTATCAATTTTAGGAGTTTTAGGAGGACACTTTTTATTAAATCAAAACTTAACAATGCCATCAATCATAGGAATTCTTGGACTTGCTGGAGTTGTTGTAAATGGTGGAATTATAATGCTTGAATTTATAAAAGATACAAAAACTAATAAAGAGTTATTAGATAGAGCAAGACTTAGAGTAAGACCTGTATTTTTAACAACAGCTACAACATTTATAGGTTTAACAACTCTAATATTTTTTGCAACAGGTCAAGCAAAAGTTTTACAACCATTAGCAATTTCACTTGGTTTTGGATTGATTTGGGGAACGATTTTAAACCTCTACTACATTCCACTTTTATATAGATTAGTCAATTACAAAAAGTTCAACATGTGATATTCTCAAAAAGAATTTCACATGTGTGAAATCTCGTTAAATACGAGCTTTAAAGCAGTTTTTTAGAAAAATTACAAAAGAATTTCACTTAAATATCACTTAAATATCACATGTTATTCACATGTAAGGAGAGTAAAATTTGAATAGATTAATTCATAAACAGCTACAAGAACAGCTACCACCAATCGAGTATGAGCGATTTATTAAACATTTAAAATATTCTGATGAATCTTCAAGAGATGATTATGCAGTTTTTGAAACAATAAATATTTATATTGCAAATTGGATAAAAACAAGATATTCCGAACTACTTTTAAATATTTTGGAACGAATTACAAAATTTAAACCAAAATTAGAAATAGTTGTAAGAGATAAAAAGATAGAAAAGATATTGAAAACAGAAAGTGATAAATCTCAAAAAAGCACACTACTAAATCCAGCATTTACATTTGAAAATTTTGTAGTTGGCAATTTAAATCAATTCGCATTTTCAGCATCCAAAAGTGTGGCAGAGTCTCTTGGCAAAATATATAATCCACTATTTATTTATGGTGGTGTTGGACTTGGCAAAACTCATTTACTTCATGCGATTGGAAATCATAATATTAATAAAAAAAGAAGTGTTATTTTTACAACAATTGAGCAATTCATGAATGATTTTACATATAATATCAAAAATCACACCATGGAACGGTTTAAAGAAAAATATAGAACTTGTGATTTACTACTAATTGATGATGTGCAATTTTTGAGTGGAAAAATTCAAACACAAGAAGAGTTTTTTCACACATTTAATGAACTTCACAGCAAAAAAAAGCAGATAGTTTTGACTTCAGACAAACATCCAAGTCAAATTATTGGACTTGAAGATAGACTTAGAAGTAGATTTGAGTGGGGTTTGATTACAGATATTCAAAAGCCAGAGTTAAATACAAAAATTTCAATCATTCGTAAAAAATGTGAATTAGATGGCATTAAATTAAGAAATGATGTCATTAATTTTATTGCCACAAATATGGATAGTAATATTAGAGAAATTGAAGGTGTTATTATCAAATTAAATGCTTATGCTTCGCTTATGAATCAAGAAATAGATTTAAACTTTGCAAAATCGATTTTAAAAGAGCATATAAAAGAACAAAATGAAGAGATTACACTTGATGATGTGGTTGAAATTGTATCAAAAGAGTTAAATATCAAGCCATCGGAAATTCAAAGCAAAAGCAAAAGCAAACAGATAGCAAATGCAAGACGAATTATAATCTACTTAGCAAGAGTTATAACTCCAAACTCAATGCCTGCATTAGCACACTTTTTTGGAATGCGAGACCACTCATCAGTTAGCCATACAATGAAAAGAGTAAAAAATGAAATCGAAAACGACAGCGATTATTCAAATTTTGTCGAAAATTTAAAAACTAAAATATTAAAAAAGAGAGTTGGATAGACAGAGTTTGTCGAAAAAATATTATATTATTTCAATAGTCATCTCAATAAAATTATAAAATAACTGACCCTATGATAACCTAAGATTATAAGAAATAAAAAACTAAAAGTAAATAAAATGACTCTATGAAAAAGTTAATGGAAATATACACAGATTTTTTAATCAGTTCATTTAGTAAAATAGAGATAATAAAACTTTCTAAAGTTTTAAATGGTATTTATAGCCATTTTGTCGATGATTTATAAAAGTTAGAGATGTGGTGGCAAAAAAAGTTTATTATGTGTTTGATTTATTCAGTGATATGTAAAGAAAATAGTAAAATTTTTACATAAAATATATGATGTGTTAAAAAAATGGTAGAATCTTTACATATTGGATTATAAAAATAAAAGGGACTTGCAGATGAATGAAATAAATAAAGCTATTTTAACTATTGACAACAATATTTCAAAAAATATAAGTAAATTTGATGATAGTGAAAGAGGTTTGCTTTCGCAAAACATTTTATCACAGCTGAGAAATTTGTTAGAACTTGTATTTTTAAAAATATATAATCAAAAAGAAAATAAATCTCTTGAACCAAAATATGATAATTTCAGGATTGCAGAAAAATATGTAAAACGAATTGGAACACTTAGTTTTTTAAGAAAATTTCACGATTTATTACAAATCTCTACTTCACATTATACCCTTGATGAGAATGCCTCAGAAAGATTAATGCTTAAATATTATCAATATATTTTGAACATTAAATTATTCTTAAAAAGAGAATACAATTTAGATATTTTTTTAAATATTAATGAATTTCCCATCAAGCTGGACAAAACTACACAAGAATATTATGAAAAAATTTCAGAAAAAATAGATACTTCTTTAATTGGAAAAACTCAAAAGGATAGGTACTATATTCAAAAACTCAAACCTTTTTTTGTGAATAATATAGTTTATTACGAGGTTACATTTACGAAGTCTCATGACAAAGTAACTAAGTTTGATAGAATAATTGCTTTTACAAAATTAGATATTACTCACAATTATGCTGTTGATCTTTTTGTTGGAAAAGCATATATTGAACTTTTAGGTAAACAAATGCCTATTAATATCATTCAAAATTGGGAAGTTTCTATAAGACCTTGTGAGCTTAATAACTTTGCAAGAATATTTGGTATGCATATCAATATACAATCTAGTAATAAAGAGTACAAAGAGTTAATGCACTTCTTAACTCAAACTAATTTTAGTCTTAATGAATATGTTATTCAAGAGCAAGGCTATTATGATTTTGTAAAAAATAAAGTAACAGATGGCAGTAAAATACAATTTTTTGATGTATTAGATAATTGCAGAGAGCTGCTGTTACATAACGGAGCAGGTTCAAATATTATTCGATACCTTTTGTATATTATGAATAATAAAATTATAAAGAAACAAACTCATAATAAATCAAACTTTAAACTATCTGGCTTATTACTTAAATGGGGATGTATTCCTTTTGATCAAATGCCTTTTACTACATCATTGATCAATCATAATCCAAGAATATATGATTTGTTTGAGTGTATAGGTCATGAAAATAGAGAACACGAATTTTTGGCAAGATTGATTCAAAAAAATACAGAGATAAATGGAGAATTATTTACCACCTTAGATGAAATTGAAAAATTTGATAATCTTGATACTCTTGTCAAAAAATATAACAGTTTAATTTATGAAAAAACACAGTCAAATCGTTTGATAGAAATCCATAATAATAATTTTATTTATATGAAAGGCTACAAAGAAGATACAATAGAGATAATCAAAAGATTAAAAGAGTTATCTAAGGAAGGTATTAAAAATTATTCTAATTCTGTAAAAGCTTGGATTGAAGGAGCAGACAATAAGATAGATTGTGAAGATAAAAAGAAATTTTTAATTAAAATGTTTGAAAGTTCAAAAGTAGCTATGATTTATGGCGCAGCTGGAACTGGCAAATCTACAATGATAAATCATATTGCTAACTTTTTTAAAGATTATAAAAAAATCTTTTTAGCACAAACAAATCCAGCGACTGACAACCTAGAAAGAAAAGTTGATGCTCCACATTGTGAGTTTATGACAATTACAAAATTTTTATCTAAAAAAAAATACTGATACCAAATGTGCAATATTATTTATAGATGAAAGTAGCACTGTGAGTAATGCCGATATGCTCTCTATTTTAAATAAAGCTTCTTTTAGCCTTATTGTATTAGTTGGTGATATTTTTCAGATTGAATCCATCAGGTTTGGCAACTGGTTTGAAATATCAAAAGATTTTTTGCCAAAAAATACTATTTTTGAACTAACTCATCCTTGGCGAAGCAAAAATAAGAATTTACTTGATTTATGGGATAAAGTTCGAAATATAAAAGATGATATTTCAGAGCATATTCAAAGAAATGGGTACTCTATTAATTTAGATGAGTCTATTTTTGAAAATCATAAAGATGACGAAATCATACTATGCCTAAATTATGATGGGGTTTATGGAATCAATAATATAAATAGATTTTTACAAACAAATAATCCGCATAAACCTATTGAGTGGGGAAGTTTAATATATAAAATAAATGACCCAATTTTGTTTAATGATACAAAAAGATTTGGTGAAGCCA
>DZAY01000037.1 GCA_022729735.1 Helicobacter cetorum | reverse complement strand
AAAAAGTATTTTCTAATAGAAGATGTACACTCCAAGTATTGCAATAACTATATTTTACAAAATCAAGCAATGCACTCATGATAAAACCTTTAGTTCTTCTTCCAAAAACTCTTCTATCTCTTCTATTGATGGTAAGTTTATTTTATATTTTGATACAAAAAGTTGATTATCAAGTCCAGCTGTTGCATACTCTACTTTTGTATGATTTTTATTTGCACAAAGGATTAGTCCTATTGGGAGATTGTCATTTTGTTGCATTATTTCGTTTTTATAGTAGTTTAGATAAAAGTTCATTTGTCCCACATCTCTATGGCTAAATTCTCTTATTTTCAAATCTATCAAAATATGGCATTTTAAAATCCTATGATAAAAAACTAAGTCTATTCTGTCATGTTCATTATCTATTGAAATTCTTTTTTGGCGACTTTCAAAACAAAATCCATGTCCAAGTTCAAGTAAAAAATCTTGAAGATGATTGATAAGTGCAGTTTCTAAATCATTTTCATCATATTTTGTTTTTATTTCTAAGCCTGTAAATTCTAAAATATATGGGTCTTTGATGATTTGATTTGCAGAGTAGCTTTCTGATGATTGGTTGATTGTTTCAAGTATCTCTTTTTTATCTTTTGATAAACCAACTCTTTCATAAGTTAAACTATTTATTTGTCGTGAAAGCTCCCTCACACTCCAATTTCCTTTTATAGTCTCTACTTCATAAAACAATCTTTTTATTGGGTCATCTATTTTTATAAGTTCTAAAAAATGACTAAAGCTACAAGCCCTCAAAAGCTTATCTGTTTGAACTTGTAAAGATTGGTCAGACACCGACTGGCTTTTTTGAGTGATTATTTTAAATTGTCCAGACACTGTCTGGACAATTTGAGGATAAGAGAAATAAAAAAGTTTAAATGAGTGAAGACTACTCCTTGACATCCCTTTTATATGAGATAGTTTTTTTGATAAATTCTCTATCAATTTATCTCCATAATTTGCCCTATCTTGACCATTTTGTTCATATTCAACTATATAACAACCAATAAGCCAATTTCGTATAGTTAAACTTTTATTTACACTTCTTATTGCTTCATTTTGTGTTTTATTGTGAATATTTTCTATTTCATGAACTAATTCATCAAGTGTAAAATTAAACATTTTTTATTTCCCAAAGATTATTTGCAGTTCTATATTCTGTATAGGCTTTTAGAAGTTCTGGAAGCTGATTTTCTTCTTTGCCTCCAGTTGAGTTTATACCTGCTTTTTTGATGTCACTAATAGGTATTTGATAATCAAATTTTTGTTTGATTTGCTCTTTTACTTCGGTATTTATTAGATTATTTATCTCTGTTTGTCTTTGTTGTAAATCTTTCTTTTCATCTTTGTTTGGAGCATCTTTTCCTCTCTTGGCTAATTTCTCTTCTATTTCATTTAACTCTTTTTGATATTTAGCTGTGACTTCTTTTACTGCTTCTTCTTTGATACTTTTATATTGTGCTTGTTCATCAGCTGTAAATTTTTTCAAAAATACCAAACTTGTTTTTACTGTTGCTCCTGAACTTATAAATATCTCTTGAGGAAGTGAAACTATAAGAAGTATTTTTGCACGACTCTCAAAATATTCTCTTGCATTTTGAAGATTTGAGCTATTTAATACTCCCTCTGGAAGAACTATCCCCATTCTTCCACCATCTCGAAGTAAATCTAAACATCTCTCTATAAATAAAACTTCTGTTTGTCCTGCACTTTTACCAACCTCAAAGAGTCCTCTTATTGGTTTTCCAAAGTTATCTGTAACTTGTTTCATTTTTTCAATATAAAGCTCTTTTGCTTTTTCATGATTAAATGGTTCTTGAAATCCAGTTTTATAATAAAGCTCTTCACCATATCTTTTAGTATATGTTTCAATTAATTGTTCATTTTTATATTTGCTATCTTCTTCTACAATAGGAGAATTTTGAGAAAGTGTAGTTCCAAATGGAGGATTAGTCAAAATAACATCAAATCTATCATGAAAAATACCATTTACATTTAACAAGCCATCATTATGATGTATTCCATTGTGTCCATCACCGTGCATTATCATATTCATTTTAGATACTCTTGCCATTCTAGGGTTTGCATCAGTTCCAAAAATAGCTCTTTTTGATAGTTGTTCTATTTCTTTTTCTTGCTCTTTGTTTATTTCAATTAAGTAGCTATCATAAAGTTTCGTTTTTTTCTCTTGTTCATTTTCTGTTAGCTCAATATCTTTTGGAAACAGCTCATTATATTTTTTCTTTTTGATTGCAATGTATTTATTATCAATAGTATCTTTTACACTTTCAAAAGCTTTTATCAAAAATCCACCACTTCCAGCACAAGGGTCACATATAAGTTCATTTGGTTGGGGACTTAATAAATCCACCATAAAATTTACTATCACTCTTGGAGTAAAAAACTGTCCTAATTCTCCTCTAAATGTTCTACCTAAAAATGTTTCAAATGCGATACCTTTTACATCTTCACTTGTAGCTGTTAAATTATAAATTTCTAATTCTTGTACAATTTCTAAGAAACTATTCTCTTTTATTTTTATTTTTTCATTCTCTTCAAATATTCCATCATCTCTGAAAGCATTTTTTACACCATTAAATTTTTCATCAAGATAACTTAGTGTAGTTTCACCTCTTGCAATTTTTTTAGCATGTGTTTCCATTTCTTTTTTAACTTTTTGTTTAGAAAAAATAAGTGTATCATCATCAGGATTTTTTTCATAAATGATTTTTAAAAATAAAATTTTACTAATCTCATCAAATGAAGCTTCTGGAGATAGTTTGTCGTTGTTTCGTATGATGTTATGGCATTTATGAAGTAGTTTTGCAAACTCATCACCTGTAAACTCTTTTGTTTTAGACAAAATGTCTTCTAATTTTTGATTATCAATTATATCTTTTGCTTGTGGAATTTCACCAATAGGTTGTAGGCTTAATGGAAGTTCTTCTTCTATTGTTTTATAAATTTTTACTATTTTCCCATTACTTATTACAAAAAGTTTAGCCCTACTCCAAGTTGCATAATTGTAACCTTGATAAAAATCTTCTGGTTTGAGTTTTAAAGCTTCAGCTTTTAGCTCTACAACCAAAAAAGCAGTTTTATTTTGTTCTTTTTCTTCTTTTGTTCTCCATACAACTATATCTGCACTTGCCCGTCCAGTTCCTCTGTTTGAAGATGTTAATTGTACTTCTTGAGCCATTTGCTCTAATGTATATCCATAATCATTTATAAGCCTACAAATAAACTCTTGTCTAACTTTTTCTTCTGGTTTTGCTTCAAGATATTTATTTTGAAGAGGTGCAAATATTTTGCCTTTTTCATATTTAGGTTTATAAATAGTTTTAGGTTCTTCTTTACCTGTTTTTCTATTTTCTATAATTATGTTTTCTGTGTCAAATGCTTCATTAAGTTTCACTATATTCCCTTTATTGATTTTTTATTATCTCATTTTTCACAAACAACAAATTTTTATAAATAGCTTTCAAATCATCTATTTTAGAGCTATCAAAATTTTCACTTACATAATATTTATATGAGTTAGTTTCAACTTTTTCTAATATTACAAAATTCCAAATTGAGCCAACAATATAAGCCCCTTTTATACTTTGCCAATTATTTAGCTCAACTCCTGCAATCAATTCTGCTAATAGTTGTGGTTCTGGGTCTGAATTTTCTTTACCTTTTTTAAACTCTTGAATAAAAAAGTATGGTTTTTGAGCTGTTTTCATACCTTTTGCTATATAAAAATCACATTTTCCTGTCAATGTAAATTTATCTGTTTGATATGTTATTACACTATTATAAAAATCTCTAAAACCAAATTCATCTATTTCAAAATCAATTCTATTAAAAATTTGACTTAAAAACTTTATTTTTAAATCATCTTCATTAAAATATTTCAGTTTTAAACCATCTTTTTTTATTAACTTTTCTAAAAAAAGTGTAGTTTCAGTATCTAATGAAATATCACTATTAAACCAACTACTGAATATATCTTGATTAAATTTTAAAGTTATATTAAATAGTTTTTTTAAATCACTCTCTTTTATTTTTGAATAAATAAAAACTTGTGATTGTTCTAATTTTAATCTCTTAAGCTCTTCTATCTCTTCTAATGTAAAATTTTCTAAAAATTGTTCTAATGACATTTAAAAACTCCATTTAATAATTTAAATCTTCCAACATCAAAGCTTTTGCAATAGTGAAATCAAGTTTTGTATCAATATCAATCGATTTATATTGAGGCATGATATATGCAAATAGATTTGTTTCTAAAAATAGATTTTTTTCACTCAAAAATCGCTCTACTTCACAAATATATATAGCACCATTTAATCTATAATATTTGGGTAAATCTTGAGTTCTACTCTCTCTTAACTCTTTTTTTAGAAATCCATCCATAGCTAAATTTTCATCAATTTTATTTGCAAATAGTGGCGAGTGTTCGCACTCACAAACAGATATAACTCCATCTCCATTTTTGGATAGTAGTAGCTCAATTGCTCCATCAATATCTATTTCATCTCTAAGTGGAGAAGTTGGTTGAAGTAGGATTAAAAACTTAAAATTCTTAAAATAGTTTAAAACATCTAAAATCACATCAACACTACTTGCACTATCACTTGATAGTTTTTCATCTCTTTTGATAGTTTTAACTCCATAACTTTTGGCAATATCCAAAATCTTATCACCATCTGAAGTTACAACAATCTCATCAATATATTTTGATTTTTTTGCACTTTCAATCGTATAAGCAATTAGTGGTTTATTATTTAGTTCCAAAATATTCTTATTTGGTAGTCGTTTGCTACCTGCTCGGGCTGGAATAATTGCCAAAAACTTATCCATTAAACACCTCAAAATATTCACTATTTGCTCTCTCAAAATCGCTTATTCTTCCAATATCAAGCCAATATTCTCGCAATGGAAAAGAGATTACATTTTTATTTGCTTCTATAAGTTTTTCAAATAGAGTTGGCATATCAAAAAACTCATTATCTGGAATAAAATCAAGCACATCTTTTGATAAAAGATAAATTCCTGCACTTACAAAAAATTTGTGAGTTGGCTTTTCCACGATACTCTTTATTCGTCCATCATCAATATTTACAACTCCAAAAGGGACTTGAAAATCATACTCTCTAACCACCATTGTAGCTGTTGCATTGTAGCTATTATGAAAATCCAATAGATGTTCAAAATTTATATTTGTAAGTAAATCTCCATTCATCACAAAAAATGGTTCATCACTTGCCCTCAACTCATCTTTTAAAAGACTCAAAGCCCCAGCAGTTCCCAATCGCTTATCTTCTTCAATATAATTTATATTAACTCCAAATTTTCTACCATCTAAAAAATGTTCTTTAATAATATTTCCCAAATAGTTTAAGCTAATAGTAAAATTTGTAAAACTATATTTTGCAAAATTTTCTAAAATGGTTTCTAAAATTGGTCTATTTCCAACTTTTAACATAGGTTTTGGGATATTTTCTGTGAGTGGTCTAAGTCTTGTACCAAGTCCTCCAGCCATCAAAACTACTCTATTTTTTCTAATTTTTTTATCAACTAAGTTAGAAAATGTTTCAAATCCGATAACTTTTCCACTATTATCTGTGATTGGAATATGTTTTATATCTTTTGAAATTGCTATATTTAAAAGTTTTTCTTTGGAATCATTTATATTGCATATTATAGGGGTTTTGAAAGCTATATCAATAATTGGCTCATCTAAAGATTTCCCTTTTAACAATCCTCGTCTTATATCACCATCAGTAACTGTGCCAATCAAAAATCCATTACTATCTACAATCAAAGCTATCTGAAATTTATCTAAAATTTTCAAAGCATCAATTATTTTTGACTCTTTTTCTAATTTTACACTTTCTATCTTTTGCACTATTTTCCTTTTAATAAAATATTTTTTAAACTTTCAATATACTCTTTTGCATCTTTTAGATGTAAGTAGATAAAATTTTTATCATTTTTAAATTGTAATATTAAATTAAAAAGTTCATCAATCTCTTTCTCACTTTCCAATACAAGGGCTTTTAGATTATCAAAAATCACAATAAACTCTACCTCATCATCTTTTTGAGACTCAATTCTGCCATAAATATTTATATATTTTAGCAACTCAATTTCCCGTTTTATATCAATTAATATTGAATTTGATTTGGCTAAAGGGTCATTAAAAGAGTCCATACTATGAGAACTACAAACCATAAATTGCTCTAAAACTTCAATCAATGCTTCAAAACTTTCTTTAAAAAGGTTAAATTTTATATTGTTATCTTTTAAATTTTGTTCTATTAACTCTTTTAAAAAAAATGTTATCATCTCAATTTGTAGTTTCATGAGAGCAATATTAAAAATTGTAACATTTAATAGTTTTATAATTGAGTGAATTATATTATCAATTTCCAATACTCGATTTTGGTTATTTTTTGAGCTTATTCTAATCTGATTTGATAAAATTGATAATGAATTTGGAGAGTTACTCATCTTATATGAGTTGATTGAAGTATTTAATGATAGAAAAATTATATCTCTTGATATTAATTGAAGTGATGATGATAATTTTACAAACAGCTCTTTTAAATAAATCATGTTATCAATTTTTGAAAAGTTAGAACTTAAAGATGAATTTAATAGTTCTGAACTATTAATAGCTTCTTTTAAATCTATTTCACACTCAAAATTATTTACTTTTATATCTGTCTGAAAATTTGTTAAAAGTTTTTCTCTCGATTTAAACTCTGCTAAAAGTGTATCTATCATAAAAGAGTCATAACTTTCATAACCCAACTTTTCTAATATCTCTTGTAAATATTTTTCACCTTCTTCAATATCAAGACTATTCAAACTTTCATATAGCTCTTTTATAAGTTCAAAATTTTTATGAGATGGCTTTAGCCGAATCGATAAATAACCATTTTTTAGTGGAAATACAGAAGCTAAAACCCAATAAAAGTTACCATTTTTTGATTTGTTTTTTACATAAGCCACAATTGGTTTAGAGTTTGAAATATGTTCCCAAAGATATTTAAAAATCAGCTTTGGTGTATCGCTATGTCTTACAATGCTGTGTGGTGTGCCAATCAACTCATCTCTACTAAACTCACTAACCATAATAAATACATCATTTCCAATTACAATATTCCCTTTTTTATCTGTAATAGAAAAAAATAGTTCATCAATATCAAATCTGCTTTCACTCATTTAAAAACTTTCAATTAAAGATTTATAAAATTTCTAAAGATTAAAAGCCCACTTTCACGACTTTTTTCTGGATGAAATTGCACTCCAAATATGTTATCTTTTGTAACTGCACTCACAAATTTATGTCCAAAATAGTTACTCAAAGCTAAAATATCACTATAATTTATCACTTCATAAGAGTGCATAAAATAAAACTGCATATCTTCATGAATATCTTTAAAAAGTGGATTATCTTGTTTTATAATTTCTAAATTATTAAATCCCATATGTGGTATTTTGCCATGACACTCTATTTTTTTAACTTCTGCATCAATTAATCCAAGTCCCAAAGTTTCACCAAATTCAAATCCAACTTTGGCTAATAGTTGCATTCCAAGACATATTCCAAGTGTTGGTTTATTCATAATTTCATCTTTTAAATTTGTAAATTTTGATAACTCTTTCATTCCATCGCCAAAACTTCCAACACCTGGAATTACAATTTTATCTACTTGCTTGAAATCGCTATCTTGCTCAACTACAACCACATCTCCACCAACTGCTAATAGTGCTTTTTGAATACTAAATATATTTCCAGCTTTGCCATAATTTAAGATACCAACTCTCATTTTTAAACCTTTATAAGTAGTTATATTTATTAATATATTGAAGTATTATAATTTATAGTAGCTAAAAGTTTTATGTCAGAGAAAGCCTCTGACATAGTTTGGAAACACTATTTTTTTAGAGATTTAAACCACTCTAACTCATCAAGTTTTTCCCACGGATAATCACTTTGACCAACTTGTCCTCTACTTGCAACATCTGCATAAGTAAATGTTTCTTCACTTGGTTTATCAAGCATAAATTTATCTGTTATCCATCGTGGAGTTAATGGAAACTTTTGTGCGATTTTATCAGATAAAATATCATCTCCAAATTTAGAACTACCCATAGTATCAACTGTTACAGAAACTGGTTTTGCAACACCTATTGCATATGAGAGTTGAACAACTGCTTTTTTTGCAATTCCCGAAGCTACTATATGTTTTGCTAACCATCTTCCAGCATACAATCCACTTCTATCAACTTTTGTATAATCTTTACTTGATTGAGCTCCTCCACCAATTGGTGCATATCCACCAAATGTATCAACTATAAGCTTTCTTCCAGTTAATCCTGAATCGTGCAAACTTGAGTGATTTACATATCTTCCAGTTGGATTTATATGAATAATGCACTCTTTTGGATTGTATAATGTTTTTGGTAATCCACAATCATCAATTAATCCTTGAATTAACTCTCTCACATCTACTATATCCAACCCTTCAACTGATGGAGCTGATACTACAATTGTGTGAATTTTTTGAGGATTGCAGTTATCAAAATTCTCTTTTGTTTCATAATCAAGTGTAACTTGAGTTTTTATATCAACTCCCAATTTATGAGGATGTTCTAAAGCATAATGATAAACTTTTTCCATAAGCATTCTTGCATAAGTTATAGCTGCTGGCATAAAATCTGATGTCTCTTCTGAAGCATATCCAAACATAATGCCTTGGTCTCCTGCACCAATTTCACCACTCTCTCTATCAACCCCTTGATTTATATCTGGTGATTGATGATTTAGTAATACTTGAACTTCAACTTCATCTGGATGAAGACATTGAGATTTTGTAAAAGCACCTTTTCCATTGTAACCAATTTTTGATAGTGCATCTTTTACAATAGTTATATAATCATTTTTTGAAAGCTCTAATTTTGAGCTAACTTCACCACCAATTACAACATGTTTTCCAGCTACAAAAACTTCAGATGCAACTCTTGCATTTGAATCTGCCATTATATGTTTATCAACTATACTATCTGCAATAATATCAGCACACTTATCAGGATGTCCTGGGCTTACAACTTCACTTGTAAATAGATACATAATTCTCCTTAATTCCTATTTTTTATTACAACTACCACAAGTTAAACCATTTTGAGGAGATTTCATCATTGATTTATCCATAAAATTAGGAGTTCTATTTAATTTTTTAAACTTTTCACTAAATATAGCTCTCTCTTGCTCATCTAATACATCAAAAATCAGCTCCAAAAGGTCAGCTCTGGCAATTGACATTTTATCCATTTTGCTATTATTTTGTGTTAAAAATTTATCTCTATTGAAACTATTTCCATCTAAATAGTCAAAATTCTTATCACTTTTAACACTTTTTTGAGAGTTTTTATAACTCATCATAGCAAGTCTTATATCTTGATATTGCTCTTTTTTTAAGTTCATTTCTCTTAAAATTATCTGTATTTTTTTATCAAAACCGTAGTTTGTCTTATTTATAGAGTTATCTTTCCAATAGTTTTCACCTTTTTTCATAGATTGATTAAACTGTGTAGATTTGTTACAAGTTAGAGGTTTATCCATACCATTGTTACAGTGGTTACCTGCAAAAGATATGGATAAAAATAGACTGCTTGATAGTATAATATGCCTAAACATTGGACTCTCCTATATAAATTTTTATTATACTACTTAATCTAAACTTATGTTTTTATGAAATAAAAAAGAGTAGTAAAATACCAAAAATTATACGATAGACTCCAAATATTACAAATGTAAAATTTTCTAAAAGTTTTAAAAATAGTTTAATAGAAATAACTGCAAATATAAAGCTAAATATAAAACCACTTCCAAGAATAGCCAAATTATCAAAATGCAACTCACTGAAATTTTTATACAAATCATAAGCTGTTGCTACAACCATTGTTGGAATTGCCAATAAAAAAGAGAACTCTGCTGAAGTTTTACGATTTACTCGTAAAGTCAAAGCTCCAATAATTGAAGCTCCACTTCTTGAAGTCCCTGGAATTAATGCTAATACTTGAAAAAGTCCAATTATAAAAGCATCTTTGTAACTTATCTCTTCAAGATTATGAATTTTAACTTTTTCTTCTTTGTAATAAAAATACTCAAATAAAATAAAAATCACACCACCAATTATAAACATATAAGCAACCGTAGCTGATGTGAATAACTCTCTAATAGCTTTGTAAAATAGAAATCCAGCAACTCCTGTTGGAATAAAAGCAATTGCTAATTTCAGCCATAAACCATCAAATTTAGCAAGAGGTTTTTTATACAAAAATAGAACTGCAAAAATTGCTGATAGCTGAATTGCAATTTCAAAACTTTTTAAAAATTCGCTATTAGGCAATCCTAATAGCTCGGAAACCACTATCATATGTCCCGTTGAAGAAACGGGTAAAAATTCAGTAAATCCTTCAACTGCTCCTAAAATTATGGAGTCTAAGAGGGAAAGTTCCACTATTTTGCCAATAGTTTTTGAACTTTTAACACAATATTTGATGGAGTAAATCCAAATTTTTCAAATAGATGTTTATCTTTTCCACTTGCTCCAAAACTACTCATACAGATAACTTCATCTGCAAATCTATACCATTCTAAGCCACTTCCTGCTTCTATTGCTAAAGCTTTTAAGTTTGGATTTATGATTGAATTTATATAGCTTTCATCGTTTTTTGCAAAAATATCAAAACATGGAATTGATGCTACATTTGCAACTATTCCAATTTTTGCTAACTCATAACAGGCTTCAACGGCTATACCAACTTCACTTCCAGTTGCAATCAAAGTAACTTGTGGCTGTTCATTTTTTATAACTAAATAACCACCTTTTAAAACATCTCCAAACGATTTTTCTCGATTTAAAATTGGTAATTTTTGTCGGCTTAGCACAAATGTTGATGGAATATTTTGAGATAATGCACTTCTCCAACAATCTACATTTTCAATTGCATCAGCTGGTCTATAAACATTTAAATTTGGCAAAGCTCTAAATTGGCTTAAATGTTCAATTGGTTGATGAGTTGGTCCATCTTCGCCAACTCCAATACTATCGTGTGTAAATATAAAAAACTGTTTTGTTTCCATCAAAGATGCAACTCTAATTGATGGTTTTAAATAATCACTAAATACAAAAAATGTTGCACTAAATGGAACAAATAATCCATAAAGTGAAATAGCATTAGATATTGCACCCATAGCATGTTCTCTTATGCCAAATTTTATATTTTTACCATTAGGAAAATATCCCATATCTTTTAGTTCAGTTTTATTTGATGGAGCTAAATCTGCACTTCCACCAATAAATGATGGAACAGCTTTTGCGATTGCATTTAAAATTTTTCCATTACTATCTCTTGTAGCTGCCTCTTTTTCACTACTAAAATTTGGATAAATAATATTACTGAAATCTGGATTTTGCATAGCATGATATAAATCTAATCTGTCTTTTGGAAGTTGTGCAACTAAATTTTTCCACTCTTTTTCTAAAACTTCTCCAACTTCAGCTACTCTGCTAAATCTAAATCTTACATCTTCATCTACAAAGAAGTTATCTTTTGGAAAGTTTGCCAACTCTTTTGATTTTGCTACATCTTCTTTTCCTAATGGTGAGCCGTGAGTATGATGTGAGCCTTCAAGAGTTGCTGAACCTTTTGCAATTTTTGTAGTTGCAATAATTAAAAGAGGTTTAGTTTGATTTTGTGCTTTTTTGAATGCAAAATCTATCTCTTTGTAGTTATGTCCATCAATTTCTATAACATCAAATCCACAAGATTCAAATCTTGTTTTAACATCTTCGCTAAAAACTTCTTTTGCTTCGCCTTCAATAATTATGTTATTATTGTCATAAATAAAGACTAAATTATCTAATTTATGATGTCCTGCTATTGATGAAGCCTCATAACTAATTCCTTCTTGTAAATCACCATCACCACAAAAGCAATAAACTTTGTGATTAAATAGCTCTTCTCCAAATAGATATTGTGCATATTTAGCAGATAATGCAAATCCAACTGCATTTGCAAACCCTTGTCCTAATGGTCCTGTTGTTACTTCAACACCTTCTATGTGTCCATATTCTGGATGCCCTGCCGTTTTACTACCTAACTGTCTAAAGTTTTTTAAATCTTCTAAAGTTATGTCATAACCTATTAAATGTGAAAATGAGTAGATTAATGCACTTGCATGTCCTCCACTAAAAATCAATCTATCTCTATTTAACCATTTTGGATTTTTTGGATTTACTTTTAGGTAGTAGCTTAGCACTGTAACTAAATCTGATAATCCCATTGGAGCACCTGGATGACCACTATTTGCACTCTCAACCATATCAGCTGATAAAAATCTAATAGTATCTGCCATCTTTTGTAAAATTTCTGGATTTTCCATAAACTGCCTCTCACTTATCTATTAATTTAAAAATAAAAGGTGAAATTATATTTAAATTCTTTATTAACAAAGCTTAACTATTTGATATATCGCTTTTTCTTAATATCTCTGATTTTTTCTATATTTACAATAATAAATCCATCAATACAGTTATTAAAATCTCTATCAACATTAAAATCTAAAAATTTAACTCCATCATCTTCACATAATTCAGAATAGTGTTTAAATAGTGGAGGAATTGTTAAATTTAGTTGTAATAGATGCTCTTTTAAAACTTTTAAATCATCTCTATAATCTCCAATAAATATATTATCAAACTCATCTTTTGAAGATTTAGATAACTCAAAAGGTGTTTTTGAGCGAACTAAACTATCATTAGAGTTGAAATATTTAGAATAAAAATAGACTATCATCTCTTTTGCAATTTGTGGATAAGAGTTGCTAAGACTAACTGCTCCAAATAAATATTTAGTATCTGGATAGTTTTTGATATATGCACCAATTCCTTGCCATAAATAGTCTAATGCTCTTGAATTCCAATATTTAGGTTGAACAAAACTTCTTCCAAGCTCTATTGAGTTGTGTAAATGTGGTATGAAGTTATCTTTTAAATCAAACAAAGAGTTTGTATATAAACCTTTTTTTCCAAAAAGTTTCATAATATCTTTGCAAATTCCAATACGATAAGCTCCAACAATTTCTAAATTATCATCATCCCACAAAACTATATGTTTGTAATATGAGTCATATTTATCTGTATCTCGTCTTTTTCCACTTCCTTCACCAACTCTTCTAAATGTAAATTCTCTAAGTCGTCCAATTTCTCTAACCAATGGATTACTTTTAGTGCTTTCACATAAATAGATTTTTTTATTATCATTTGTATCACCAAGTAAAATTCCTTTGGTTAATTCCCGTTTTATGACTGCTCTATCTTCTGGATGAGAAATCGATTTTTGAGTTTCAAATATCCCTTTTTTATTTTTACTAACTTTATATAAATGTTTTTGCAATAGATATGTTAAAGTTTTATTGGGTAGCTTTAAGTCTGCAATATTTTCAAATGGAATTATCTCACCAATTTTAAATGAGATTGATTTTGACTGTTTTTTAAACATTTCTCTTGCAAGTAGAAGTGATGAGATTGGTTTGTATAGCATAGATGTAATATAAAATAGCGAAGAGTTTTTTGCATCTATATATATTGGTAAAATTGGTGAGTTTGTTTTTTTAGCAAATCTCAAAAAACCATTTTTCCAATCTCCATCTTTTACTCCAAATAGTGTAAATCTTGATACTTCTCCAGATGGAAATATTATTACAGCTTCTTCATCATTTAGAGCATTTACAACTTGTTTTAGTGCGATTTTTGTATCTCTACTATTTATATTATCAATTGGTAAAATAAGGCTATCTAACTGCTCTATTCGAGTTAAAATATCATTAGCTACAATTTTGACATCTTCCCTAACCTCTTTTATAAGTTTCAAAAGCGCCAAAGCATCCAATGCACCAAGTGGATGATTTGCAATAATTATAACTCTACCTTTTGCTGGAATATTCTCTTTTTGATGACTAAGCACAGAGTAACTAAAATTAAAATATTCTAAAACTTTTTCAATAAACTCTATATCATTCAAATCGCTATTTGCACTTAAAAAACTGTTTATTTCTCGCTCTTTAAAAAGCTTTTTCAGAAAAAATAGAATAGGTTTTAATAAAAAAGTTGGCATTGAAAAGATATCTGCTTTTTTGGATATTAAGGCTTTTTCGATGCTTATCATATTTAATCTTTGCTATGAAAATCTACAAAAAGTAGTTGAGCTTGCATAATTGTGTTTATTAGCTGATTATCTAAATAGTGAATATCATCTACATCTTGTTTTTTAAATATTCTTTCTCTCCACTCAATTAGCTTTGCAACTAAAAATTTTGAAATATTTAATAACTTATCAAATATTCCATCTATTTCAAAATCTTCTCTATTTAAACTTGTTATAAATGCCGTAAATGAGCTAAGTGAAAAAATAACTTCTTTAAACTCTATTAAAGTTGCCATAATTGAAGCATATCTATTTAGCTTTTTTGATAATTTGATAAACTCTTCAAAATTTCGCTTATCTTCAAGTTTTTCAATCACATTTATAATCTCTTTTTCTAACTTTTCAAGCTCATCAAACTCACCTAATAAATCTTTTACACTCTCATAATAATCTTTTGCATTAATCATTTCTGGAGCCTTAACTACATCTACCAACTCTATTTCTGCTATAACTTTTTCTCGTTCTAACTTTTCAATATCTCTCTTTTTTAGTTTTTTAAATATTAGAGATTCCAAAACATGGTTGTAATTTTGAATTTTAATTCTTTGATATTCCATTGTAGTAACATCATCTAATTCATACATGATGTGTTCATTATCAATTTTTGCTTTATGAATTTTGAATATTTTTCTACCATGTTTTGTTCTAATAGATACTTTTGCTAAATCTTTATATTCACATAAATTTGATAAAAAACCTTCTCTTTTTTCTAAAATATCTTCAAATTTAATAACTCTATCTTCAATCTTTTTAAGTGTTTCTATTGAGAAACGATTTTTAAAAGCTGTATTAAAAAATGTTATATTTTCGTTTGCATCCAAAACAATAATTAAGTTTGGAGAACCATTTACCACATTTTCAATTGCTAATTTTGCTTCATAATTAATTTTATCTTGTATCTCTTTTGCTCTAAACTCATCTAATGCTCTCTTATTTACAATCGCTTTTACAACTCTATAAATAGAATCCATCAACTGCTTTTGTGTAATTGGTTTTAATATATATCCATCAACTCCAATTTCAATCAATCTCAAAAAATAGTTAGAATCAGAATATGCTGTGGTTATTATTACAGGTATATCTCTTTCTGATTTTAACTCTTTTGTGAGAGCTATTCCATCAATATATGGCATCTCAATATCTGTAATAACTATATCAACTTTATGATTTATAAAAATTTCTAAAGCCTCTCTTCCATCTTTTGCAACATAAACCTCTCTAAATAGCTCTTTTAATATGCTAACAAGTTGAACTCTAATATCTTCAATATCCTCTACATACAAAATAGAGAAATCTTTTGAGAGATTTTTTAAATCTAATAGGCTAATTTGCATTTTCTATATCCCTTTTTACAGTAATTATAAATCTAACTCCAACTCTTTTTCCATCTTCATATATGTTTTCTGCACTAATATCTCCATTAAATGACCTTTGTAAAATCATCTTTGACATATAAAGTCCAATTCCACTTCCCTTTTTCTTAGTTGTGAAATATGGCTCAAATATGTTTGTAAATATCTCTTCATCAACTCCACCAGCTTTATCTTCTACAAATAATAGAACCTCATCAACTCTATTTTCGACACCAATTTTAATAATTTTTTCTATTTTATCAATCGATAAATAAGCATCTTTTGCATTTACTATTAGATTTAGCAAAACATGTTCTAATAAATTTCTAACTCCAACAACTTCAACTCTCTCATCAATTGTATTGATAATTTCAATTTTTGAGTTTTTAAGTTGAGTTTTTAGTAAATTTATTAGTGAATTTACACAACTTTTTAAATTAAACACTTCATAATCTTTGTGAGGTTTAAAAAAGTTTAAAAAATCATGTATTGTTTGAGACATTTTTTGAGTTTGATTTTCTATTTCACCCAAAATTTCTCTCAATTTTTCATCTGTAAGCAGATTAAAATCTTTTTTTAGACTAATATTTATTGTAGCTGTGCTAATTGCATTTAAAGGTTGTTGCCATTGATGTGCAATTGCTTCTATCATTTCTCCCATTGCTGCAAGTTTTGCTTGTTGAAACATCACTTGCTCTTTTAATTTCATTTCAGAAACTGTTTCTTCAAATCTATTTTTAAGTTCTAAATTTAATCGCTCTAACTCCTCTTTTGAGTGATTTATCTGCTCCATAAGCTCTTTTTGATTTGTAATATCTTGGGCTGTTCCTCTAAAATCAGCTCCGTGTTGAAATGCTATTACTTTAATATATTTTTTAATAGCTCCAACAGTTACAGTTAAATCTATTTCAAATCCACTATGATGAGCAATAGCATCAGCTATTGCACTCTCAAGCTCTTTTGCTTCATTTATATAGCTTAAGAGTTTATTAAGAGATGTTACTTCTCTATCACTATCAAGTCCAAATATTTTACATATTTCAGCAGATAGCTTTACTACTTTACCTTCACTCCTATATTTCCACCAACCAATCTTTGCAATATTTTGTATAAGTTTGTGTTTTTTTTGATTGCTCACTACTCTAATACCACCTGTATCTCTCTATCTAAAGTTAAAAATTTTAGATGTCGTTTTTTATTAAATTCATCTTCTTTAAAAAACCTAAAAGCTTCCATTTTCATCTCATCACTAATAAAAAACTCATTTTCACTATTTGCAAAAACAGCAGATAGATATAAATAAAAGAGTGCATCAAATGAGTTTTTTGTAACTTTTATTTTGCACAATCTCTTATCAGCTTCTGTATCAATCAACTCAATGTGGGAATAATCTATATTAAAAGCATTTGTAAAAAGCTCCATATAAACCCTTTATAGTAGTTTTTGTAGTGGTAGTTTAAATCAGTTATGCTACAAATTCATAACAAGATATATCGAAGTAGTTACAATCTTGGACTATTGTCCAAAACTGCAACCAATTAAGTAGAGTTTTTTTCGCTCTATTGATGAAGGTATTTGAAGTTCAGCTCTATATTTTGTAATATTTCGTCTATTTAGTGCTATTAAATATCTATTTGAAATTTTTGAAACTATCTCTTCATCTGTCAAAGGATTTAATCTATCTTCATAAACTATTAGACTTTTTAAAAAACTTTTAATTTCTGAAGATGATACATTTTTGGATATTGCTGTGCTAAAAAGCTCTTTTAATGCAACAATTCCACTTTCAGTAGCAATATATTTATTGGAAATTGCTCTTGAAATTGTAGATTCATTTAGCTCTAACTCATCTGCAATATCTTGAAGTTTCAAAGGCAAAAGCTCTCCACCAAAGAAAAAACTAATCTGTTTTTCTATAATTGTAAAAGCTATTTTATATAGAGTTGCTTTTCTTAAAGTTAGCATATTCAATACATTTTTTGCTTCTTTTAACTTTGTTTTTGCAAACTCTTCACTACTATTCTCATTTTTTATTGTTACATCTGGATAAAATTTATCATTAATTCTAATATTTATTTCACCATTTTCAAATGAAACAAATAACTCTGGAATAACTTCTAATGAGTTTTCAATATAATCAAGTGCTGGAGGATTTTTAAATTTTTTAATTATAGCTTTTGCTTCTTCAAATCGCTTATGCTCTGCAAATTTATCAATATTAAAAAAATCATCAATAATTTCTGAAATCAGAACATATAACTCATCATCTACATCAAACTCTTGTAACTGAAATATAAAACTTTCCAATAAATTTTTTGCACCAACTCCACTTGGTTCTAAATGCGAAAAACGGCATCTAATTCGTTCTACAATTTCACTATCAAGTTTATATTTTTTTGCAATTTCATCTACTTCTCCTTCAAAATATCCTTCTTCATTTATATGCTCAACTATCTCTTTTGCAATTTTTTGAGATAGTGGTGTTGGAAATAGTGGTTGTGTGATTTGTGATAGTAGCTTTTCATATAATGACTCACTTACAAAGGCATTTGCTTCTATCACATCTTTTGTTGATTTTGGTGATTTCCTATGAGAAAAGCTTCTCTCAAAAGATGATTTAACATCTAAATATGGATTTGATTGGGCGATAGTTTCAATCTGTTTTTGTAACTCATCAAAATCTGATTGAAGTATTGGCATAAAACCTTGCATAAAAAGTTTTAAATTTAACTTTTGCTCTAAAACTCTCTTTAACTCAAAATCACTCATATTTAAACCTTTTAAAACTCATTTTAAAAAATAATTATATCCATGAATTGAGTTAGATTTTGCAACAAATATGTTTAAATATTAGCCTAATAGTTACAATTTTTAATCTCTTAATAGCTATAATAAGCAAAAAATATAAGGCTAATTTATGAAAATTTTAGTTACAGGCACAGCAGGATTTATTGGTTATCATTTAGCAAATAGATTAATTGAGCGAGGTGATGAGGTTATTGGGCTTGATAATATAAATGATTATTATGATATAAATGTGAAATATGGAAGATTAGAGCGAAGTGGAATTAAAAATTACGAATATAATGTTTTAACTCAATCTACAATTTATCCAAATTATAAATTTATAAAACTAAACTTAGAAGATAGAACAAATTTAGAGCAACTTTTTAAAAATGAGAAGTTTGATAAAGTTTGCAACTTAGCAGCTCAAGCAGGTGTGAGATACTCTCTAACAAATCCATATGCTTACATTGATAGTAATATTGTTGGGTTTATAAATATTTTAGAGTGTTGTCGCCATAATGAAATAAAACATTTAGCATATGCAAGTAGCTCTTCAGTTTATGGATTAAATGAAGAACAGCCATTTAGCACACACCATAATGTTGACCACCCAATAAGTCTATATGCAGCAAGTAAAAAATCAAATGAATTAATGGCTCACACATATTCACATTTATACAAATTGCCAACAACAGGACTTAGATTTTTTACAGTTTATGGACCTTGGGGAAGACCAGATATGGCTCTATTTTTATTTACAAAAGCTATTTTAGAAGACAAACCTATTGATGTATTTAATTATGGAGAGATGCAGAGAGATTTTACATATATTGATGATATAGTTGAAGGAGTTATTAGAGTAATTGATAATCCACCAAAAGGAAATAGCAGTTGGAGTGGCAAAAATCCAGACCCAAGTAGCTCAATTGCTCCATATAAAATTTATAATATTGGAAATAATAACCCAGTTAAACTTATGGATTTTATTGCTGAAATTGAAAAAAAATTGGGAAAAGTTGCTAAAAAAAATATGTTGCCAATTCAAGCAGGAGATGTGCCATCAACCTATGCAAATGTAGATGATTTGATAGAAGATTTACATTATAAACCAAATACTACAATAGAAGCAGGAATTTCAAACTTCATAGATTGGTATCGAGGATTTTTTGAAATATAGATATTTTTGTAACATAGAGGTAAAAAATGCAAATTGAGTGTTTAAAATTAGAAACTCCATCAAATGTAGCAGTTTCAAGTGCGAGAAGTTGCTATTTTCCAAATGGAGTTGTAAAACCAAATGAAAGTGAAAATTGGAGTAAAAAAGATGAGTTATTAGACTCAATTTTTAA
>DZAY01000066.1 GCA_022729735.1 Helicobacter cetorum | reverse complement strand
TTCTCACTTCTCCCCTTTCACCTTTCTCCTTTTTAGATGGAACTTCTTAAAATAACCTACGTCTTAAAAGCTGACAATCAACAATTTTACTTAACTTTATTTGGGGGGAACCAATGAAGAAGTCAATATTATTTTTGGTATTATTTGTATCAACTTTTGTTTTTGCAGGTAATAATGTTTCATCTCAATATGAAAGAACCGAAGAAAATTTATTAGTTGGATTAAGTTCCGAAAACACAGGACTAAGATTAAGTTCTGCATATTTATTGGGTGAAATTAAATCAGATAACGCAATTATTCCTTTACTCGAAATACTTCACAACTCAAACGAATGTTGTGAACGACAAGCTGCTGCTTTGGCACTTTTCAAAATAAATTCAAAACGCGGAATGTATGCAATTAAGCAAGCGACAAGTTTTGATAAAAATCCACAAACCCGTAAAATTTGTAGTGTTTTGTACAACCAACACTTAATAAGAAAACAAAATGCAGATGTGAAAGTAGAACCAAATTTGGTAACAAATTGATTAAAATATAGAAAATACAAATTAAATAATTTGTCGTAATAGTAATTTATATTCGTGCCAACTAAATATATGTTATCTTTTTTGATAAATAATTTGTAAAAGCTCTATTTACTTGGAAAGCCTAATCTCAAATTAGGCTTTTTTTATTCGGAATAATTACTGACTAATTACAAATTCGTAAATTAATTTTGAAACTTCTGCCATCATTTCACGCGATTTTTCTTCGTTTGTTATGTTTTTTGATAAAATCACCAAAACATATTTCCTTCCATCGGGAAGAAAAACTATTCCAGAATCATGCAAAACTCCACTAATTGAGCCAGTTTTGTGAGCAACTTTAACATCTTTTGGCAAATAATATGGAATAATATCGTTGTGTTTTTGATCCAAAAGTATTTTAATCATTGTTGAATCGGATTTAGAGTTTACTGCTTTGCCTTGTGCAATTTTTTCAAAAAGGACTAACAAATCATTTGCACTTGTTTCGTTGTTCAAGCCAGCGTCAAAAGCTTTCATGTCTTCAACTCCACGTAAAACCTTTATGGATTTTGCGCCAAGTTCATCCATTGTTTTCATTACATTTTTGGCACCGAGTTTTTCAATTACAATATTGGTCGCTAAATTGCTGCTTCCAATTATCATATCATAAACTAAATTGTAGTAAGTTTCCTTCTTTCCGATTAACGAATACATTTTATCATCCGAATCTCTGCTAATATCAAGTGAAAATTCGCTGTTATCGATTATGCTTTTGAAACTATTTTTCACAATTAGCGAATCTTGCAAATTAATAACTTCGTTTGCATCTTGTTTAAATGCTTCAATCATAACTGGAGTTTTCATTGTGCTTGCCGCATGAAACATCTCATTTTCGTTTATTAAAATTGATTTTTCGCTTCCAATCAACTTAAATGCTAACGCATAATTGCCTTCAACACTTTTGAAATGCTCTTTAATTTTGTCTTCTAATTCATTTTTAGTATTCACGCTAAAACTCACAATAATTGTTGATGTAAATAAAATCATCCATTTTGGATTAAACATAATTTCCTCAATTTTGTTAAAACAAATATTTACTACAAAAATACAAATAACAAAATTGTTTGCAAATTTTATTTAAATCTTAACTGCGGAATCAATATCCAACAACCAAATTAGATTTCCACTTTTGGGATTTACGAGTGAGGCTGGATATTTTTTTGCTGATTCGGATTTGTTAAGTATTTCAAAAACCTTTTCTGCTTTGCTTTTTCCAACTGCGATAAAAACAACAAATTCGGCATTATTTATTACATTTCCAGTAATTGTAATTCTCTTTTGTCCAGAAATTGGATGATTTGCAACTTCGCAATGATTTGATGATTGAAACAGCTCAATTTCGTGCGGAAAAATTGATGCAGTATGCCCATCTTCACCCAATCCAAGCAAAATAAAATCAAATTTTGGAAAACCATTTTCGGTTTGTAAATTATCTTCCAGAATCTTGGAATAATTTTTAGCTTCAACATTTGGATTAAGTTCACCTTTAATTCTAAAAATATTTTCGTCCAAAATATTTATTTTCTGAAAAAGATGGTCTTTGGCAAGTTTAAAATTACTATCTATATCATTTGGTGAAACGCATCTTTCATCACCCCAAAAGAATTTAATTTTATTCCAATCAATTTTTGAATCAAAATTTTTGCTGAGATAATTGAATATTTTAATTGGAGTATTTCCGCCCGAAAGAGCTATTGAATAGAATTTTTCGTCTGAAAGACTCTCAATTTGCTTCATCCAAAAATTTCCAAGAAAGTCTGCAATTTGGTCAACATTATCAAATATTTTTATTTCATTTTTCATATTAAAGCTCACAATAAATTCCATCATCTGCTAAATTTTTGCACGGATATCGCCAAGTTGTCCCGTCTTCTTCTATTAAATCATCGGCAACTTCTGGTCCCCAAGTTCCACAAGGATAGCCATAAATTGGAATGCTTTTGTCATTTTCCCAAGCATTTAGGATTGGATTTAGAAATTCCCAAGCACTCATAACTGCATCACCACGAGCAAAAAGCGTTGAATCGCCGAGCATTGAATCCAAAAGTAGCCGCTCATAAGCCGAAGGAACACGCTGATTTGTTAAACTTGAATAATGGAAATCCATATTTACAGTTTGCACATTAAATCCGCCACCAGGAACTTTCATCCCAATTTTTAGCAAAATTCCTTCATCTGGTTGAATTCTGATAATCAATTGATTGTTGCCATTTTCAAATGCTTGTTGCTTAAAAAGGAAATGCGGAGTTGACTTAAAATGAATTACCGCTTCCGTAACGCGTGTTGGCAGTCTTTTTCCAGTTCGGATATAAAAAGGAATTCCGCCCCAACGCCAATTATCAATGTAAAATTTAATTGCAGCGTAAGTTTCTGTTTTGGAATCTGGATTAACGCCCTCTTCTTCGCGATAGCTCAACATTTTTTCACCTTTAACGGACGAGTTTAAATACTGTCCGCGAATAACAAATTTTTGAACATTTTTTTCGTCAATTTTTCTAACAGATTGGAAAACTTTTTCAGTTTCATTTCTAATTGATTCAGAATCCATTGATGAAGGTGGCTCCATTGCAATTAATCCAACTAACTGCAAAAGATGATTTTGAATCATATCTCGCAAAGCGCCCGAACCATCATAATAACCACCACGTTTTTCAACGCCAATTGATTCCGCCGATGTAATTTCGATGTGATGAATGTAATTGCGATTCCAAAGTGGTTCAAAAATTCCATTTGAAAATCGCGTAACCAAAACATTTTGGACTGTTTCTTTTCCGAGATAATGGTCAATTCTATAAATCTGATTTTCGTTCCAATTTTGCTTCAATGAAGCGTTCAATTCTTTTGCACTGCTAAGATTATATCCAAAAGGCTTTTCAATTATAATTCGTTTCCAACCGTTTTTTTCATCATTTAATCCATTTTTTGCCAAATTTTCTGGAATTACTGAATAAAGATTTGGCGGAGTTGATAGGTAGAAAATAATTTTTTCTGGAATGTTCAACTCAGCACTGATTTTTGTAATTTTATTTTTTAATTCCAAAAATGAATCCGCCGATTTTGCGTCAACACTTTGGTAGCAAATTGTTTTAAGAAATTCGTCAATTTGCGTCTTGTTTTCCGAAAGAGCAAATTTTTCAATTCCTAATTTCATTTGATTTCTGAAATTAGTATCGTCCAAATTAGAGCGACTTACGCCAACAATTGCATATTTATCTGGAAGCAAGTTTTGTGTAAACAAATCATAAAGCGATGGAACCAACTTGCGTTTTGTTAAATCGCCCGAAGCTCCAAAGATTACAATTAACTGATTTTCTGGTTTTCTCATTGTTTTACTTTCATTTTTATTTGCTCTAATATAAATATTTTATTTGTAAATCTTAAGTTAAATAAGATGCTTTCTCTTAATTTTTTATTCAATATGTTTCAACATAAATTGGTTTAAAATGCTTATTATTCATAAATTTGGTCAACGAATTTTACTACGATTTTTTAGGTAAATTATAAAATTATGAACTCATCTAAATTCAAAATTATTGCTCATCGTGGCTCATCTTATATTGCCCCCGAAAATACAATATCTTCAGCAAGATTGGCAATGCAAGAAAACGCAGATGCACTTGAACTGGATATTCATTTGACAAAGGATAATCAAATAGTTGTAATTCACGATTCCAACACAAAACGGACTTCTGGAATTAATAAAAAAGTAAAAAATTTAAAACTCAATGAATTAAAACAACTCGATTTTGGCTCGTGGAAAAACAAAAAGTGGAAGGATGAAAAAATTCCAACTTTGGAAGAGATTTTTAACATTGTTCCAAAAGAAAAATCCGTTTTTGTCGAAATTAAAAGCGGTTACGAATGTTTATTTGAAATAAGAAAGCTAATTGATGATGGAAAAATTGACGAATCGCAAATGGTTTTGATGGATTTCAATTTTGAAACAGTTTTGAAAGCAAAAAAAATGTTCCCAAGTGTAGAAGTTCTTTGGCTTTATGAATTTGAGCCACTTGCCTCTCCAAAGAAAAAGAGAATTTTGCTGGATAAAATAATAGAAATTGCAGTCCTAAATAAAATTGATGGAATTAACATCGAAAATGTAAAGCAATTGGATGCAAATTTTATCCAAAAAGCAAAAGAAAATGGATTAAAATGCTATTGTTGGACTGTGGATAATTGCAAAAGAGCAAAATATTTGATGAGTTCGGGAATTGATGGAATTGCAACAAACAAGCCAGGTTGGATGAAATTGAGATTAAATCTAAACGAATCTGAAATTTTATAAATGACTTAAAACTAAATTGGTGGCAAATTAACATTTTGAGTTAATTCATTTATTCCCCACTTTACAGCATTCTTTTCGAGAAGTAAAAAAATAAACTTTTCCTTTACAATAGTTAACCTATTTGTTAACTTTTAGTATGAAAAATATATTATTCTATGAAACTACTAAAGGAATTAAGCCGGTTCAAGAATTTTTGGATTCCTTAAGTGACAAACATGTAAAAAAAATTGTTTGGGTTTTAAGATTGATTCGGGATTTGGATTTTATCCCAAAAGAATATCTAAAAAAGCTATTAAATACAGCTGAGTTCTAATATAGACAGCATTACAATGAGAAATTCCCGTTATCTTTCTTTATAATGCTCTGTTTAATAATGAATAAAAACTTA
>DZAY01000016.1 GCA_022729735.1 Helicobacter cetorum | reverse complement strand
GGATTTCCAAAAAATAGCTATAAGTGTATATGCAAAAAATGGAGATTATGAAACTGCTCAAAAGATAGCATTTAAACTATTAGAAAAGCAAAAAAGTGAAGATGTTTATGAGTTGATAGCTACAATTTATTTGATACAAAAAGATTATCACAAAGCATTAACATATTTAGAAAGTGCTTATAGTATCAATTACAAAGAGTCTTTTATTGATGCAATTACTACAATTTTGTTAAATAACTTAAATGAGCCAGAAAAAGCTATATCATATATTGAAACACATATTAGAATGTTTGGATGTGCAAAATCACTCTGTAATAAGCTAAATATATACTATTTAAATAAAAAAGATTATGATAGTTTGATTAGAGTATTTAAACATTTATATGAAGAGTATAAAAGTAGTGAGTATTCAAAAGCAATAGTTGATATATATTTATATAAAAATGATTATAAAGGTGCAATAGATTTTTTAATATCAACAGACTCTGATAACGAACTTTTATTGGAACTATATAGATACCAAGCTGAATATACAAAGGTTATAGAGCTACTTCAAAGACTGTTTAAAGAGAGTGGAGATTATAACTTTTTAGCACGAGAAGCAATATATGAGTATGAAAGTGCAAAAGATAAGAGTGATTTGAAAATGTTAAATAGAGTTGTAAATAATCTGACTTTAGCACTTCAACATATAGATAGTGATATATACAATAACTTTTTGGGATATATATTAATAGACCATGATATTGATATAAAAAAAGGAATTAATTATGTAAATAGAGCATTAATTATTCAACCAAATTCAGAATACTATCTTGACTCTTTGGCATGGGGATATTATAAAGATAAAAATTGTAAAGAAGCTTATAAAATTATGGATAGAATTATAAAAGATATAAATGAGCCAGAAATTTTATACCACTATAAAATGATAAAAGAGTGTTATGATGAAGAAATTTTAAAGGGGAAAAAGAAGTGATATTAGATGATATTTTAAAAAAAACAAAAGAAGATTTAGAGAAAAAAAAGATAGAGTATCCAATGGATTGGCTTGGTAGAAGTTTGGCTTATAATCCATTTTCACCACGAGATGTAAAAAAAGCTCTTCGTTCTACAACAATTGAGCCAATAAAAATTATTGCAGAAATAAAAAAAGCAAGTCCAAGTAAAGGTGTGATTAGAGAAAATTTTGAGCCAATAGAAATTGCTCAAGATTATGAAAAGGGTAGTGCTAATGCTCTATCTATTCTCACAGAGCCACACTTTTTCAGAGGCAATATAGAGTATATTTCTCAAGTTAGAAGATACTCTTCTCTTCCACTTCTTAGAAAAGATTTTATTATAGATGAGTATCAATTAGTAGAAGCTTTAGTTTATGGTGCAGATTTTGTGCTTTTGATTGCAAAAGCTTTGAGTAGAGCAGAACTAAAAAAACTTTTAGATTATGCAAGACATTTAGGACTTGATGTTTTAGTTGAAATTCATGATGTTGAAGATTTAAAAAACGCTATTTTTGCAGGAGCAGATATTATTGGAATAAATCATAGAAATTTAGAAACATTTGAGATGGATATGAGTTTGTGTAATAAATTAATTCCTCTTATTCCAAATGGTAAAATAATTATAGCAGAAAGTGGTATTAGCGATATAGAAACTATTACAAATTTACATAAAATTGGTGTTGATGCTTTTTTGATTGGTGAGCATTTTATGCGACAAAATGATATTGTGAGTGAAGTTCAAAAACTAAAAACTATTATATCTTAAAAGTTTAGCTACTAATTCTCTAATTTCTTTTGGAATTAGAGTAAAATCTAAACTATTTCTAAACAAAGATGAACTGACTTTCGAGTTGAACTCTATCTTTTTTATATCATTAGGAACTTTTATCCCATCTCGCTCAATTATCACAAATTCACAAAACAGTTTTAACTTATCTACATCTTTCCATTTATCCAAAATTTTGTAGTTATCAGCACCAATTAAAAGATAACATTTAGAAAAATTAAGCAAATTTTTTAAATACAAAACTGTATCAATCGTGTAAGTTGGCTCTCCTCTATTTATTTCATAATCTAAAATTTTTACTTTATCAAACTTTTCAAACACTTTTTTAGCAAAAAATAGCCGTTTTTGTGGAGAAAAAAGAGAAGATTTTTTTAGAGGATTCAGAAATGAAGGAACTATATAAATATAATCTATATCCAAAATTTCTAAAGCTTTTTTTACAATCTCAACATGTCCAATATGAATTGGGTCAAAAGAGCCACCAAAAATTGCAATTCTCATAACTAAACTTTTAATTCTTCAATTTCATCTACACTCAAACCTGTTGATTGAGATATTAAATTTATATCAACTTTTACAAGTAACAAATTCTTAGCAATTTCTATTGCTTTTTGTTTCTCACCTTCAGTTTTGCCTTCTGCTTTTGCCTTAACTTCTGCTTTTTCTACGGCTTCTTTTATAGCTATTTCCATTTTTTTCTTAGCAGTTTCGATTGCATTTTGTTCATCCATCTCTTTTAAGCTTATATAATCATAAATTTCTAACTCTTTTTTAGTCCATTTGTATTGAGTTGCGATTTCAAAAGCTTCTCTAAACTCGTCAATAGTTTCAAACTCTTTTGGAATTAAATCAAGTTTTTGAGCATTTTTTATAAAAAATATCCACTTATCAAGAGTGGTTTTTAAATCTTTTAGTTTAAGTTTAAATTTTGGCAACTCTATAAAACTAAATTCAAAATCACTTAAATCTTGTTTCATCGTCTCTTGATTTAGTATTAAATGTCTTGAAATATAGTTTTGACTATCGAAAACTTTAAAATTCAAAATTCCAATAAAATAGACTTTTTTTAGTTTTGAATAGTTATTTCCTTTTTCAAGTTGGCTAATATAGGCTTTTGAAGTGTAATAGAGACTTCGTTTGGCAAAATCTCCCAAATCTTTTTTTTGCATTTCAACTATAAAATTTTCTTTATCTTGATTTGTAGCTTTAATATCTAAGATTGTCTCTTTTAAATCTTCAATTTTAGGAGCTTGATATGGATTTAAAATTGTTACATCTACTATTTTTTTGTTGTCTTGAAAATCTAAAACAGCATTTAAAAAAGATATTAAAATCTCTTTTTTGCTCATATCTCCAAAAACTTTTTTAAAAGCTATATCATTTTTTATATCTGCAAATCTCATTTTTATCCTTTAATTTGACTATTTTCTAATTTCACAACAAATAAAGCACCAACATCTACACTACCCACATATATTGTTCCATTAAAATCTTCTTTAGCTATCTGTTTTGAAATATACAATCCAATTCCACTACCTTTTTCACCTTTGGTTGTGAAATTTGGACTAAATAGGTCATCTACTATTGCACTATCTACACCTTTTCCATTATCAAATATTTTTATTTCTATAAATTTATCTCTTTCTATTACATCTATTTTTATAGCTCCATTGAATTTATCATCAATTTCATCCATTTTTTCTTGTATAGAGTCTATTGAATTGTTGAGAAGATTTAACATAATATGTTTAAATCCATTTTTGTTACCAAATATTATTAATGTTTCATAGCAATCTAACTTAATATCAATTGAGAGGCTATTTAATCTATAACTTAAAAACTCTATAATATCTCTCAAAGTTTCGTAAATATAAAATTTCTCTTCTTTATGGCTATTTCCAAAAAAGTTTCTAAAATCATCTATTGTTTTATTCATAAACTCTATCTGTTTATTTGCAGAGCTAATATGTTCAACCAACTCCCGTTTTTCAATCTTGCCAATGTCAAGTTTTATTTTCAGTCGCATAATAAGAGTGCTAATAATATTTAGTGGTTGTCGCCATTGATGAGAAATTGCACTAATCATTTCACCTAAAATTATCATTTTATGATTATGTTCCATAATTCTTTCATCTCTTAATCTCTTTTGTTCTAATCTTTCTCTCTCACTTATATCTCTAATAATTCCAATAGATAACCATCTATTATCAATAAATAGTGCAGATACGGAAACTTCAACTAAAACTATTTCTCCACTTCTCTTTTTTGCACTATGTTTTATTACATTATCAACAACAAACCCTTTTCCAGAGTTTTTAAATTCATTAAAACCTTTTTTAAAATTGTCATAATCTTCATCAGGAATTAAAAGTTTATGAAAATCAATACCTTTTAATTCTGCTTTTGCATATCCAAATAGCTTTTCAAATGCTCTATTTATAATTATTGCTTCATTATTTTCATCTAATACTACAATTGAATCAAGTGTATTTTCAATAATTTTTTCAAATATATTTTGAATTTTCAATCTCTCAACAATTTCTCTCTCAACAGCTTTCTCCATATTAAAGCTCAAAGCTCTAAGCAACTCTGTATCTCTTTTTCTATCTGTAATATCAATATAAAGTGTAGTTATTCCATCTATATCTCCATCATCTCCAAAAAATGCACTTTTATTTATAATATAATCTCTCTCACCATGTCCAAAATCAACTTTTGCTTCAAAACTGATACTTTTGTGTGGATTATTTTTAATATCTAAGTTATAACCATTTTCTGTAATAAAATATTCCCATGGAAATATTTCAATCATATTTAAACCAATATATCTCTTAGTTTGATGTGATAACATTTTAGAAAAACTTTTGTTATGTTCATGAATTAGTAAATCAAAATCTGTAACATATAGTGGTAAATTAATTGTATCAATTATTGATTTGAGTTTTTTTCGTTGAGAGTTTATGACTTTGTTTGCATTTTTGAGAGATTTTTCATTGTGAGAGATTTTTAGATAGTTTTCTACTCGTTTGATAAATAGAAACTCTTCAATTGGTTTTAGCACATAATCTATTGCACCAACTTCAAAACCTTTTTGAATAAACTCATCTGATTTAAATATAGCTGTTACAAATATGATTGGAATTTCTCTTGTTTTTGAGCTTAATTTAAGTAGTTTTGCAACTTCAAATCCATCTAAATTAGGCATCTGAACATCTAATAAAATTAAATCTATCTCATTTTCAACTGCTTCTTTTAAAGCTTTTTCACCATCATTACAAAGAATAATTTGACTATAACCATTCTTTTTTAGTAGTTGCTCCATAGAGTAGAGATTATACTCATTATCATCTACAACTATAATTTTAAATTCATCTTTTTGTAACATGCCATCCTCTTTAATTTTTTAATTTATAAATTTTCAAATCTTTATTAATTATTTCAAATCTTGGTGAGCTTATATTTTCACTTTCTCCCAAAACCAAAAAGCCATTTCTATCAAGTGAATTTGCAAACAGCTCTAATACTCGCTCTCTTAACTCTTGATTAAAATATATTAATACATTTCTACAAAATATAATTTGAAATTCATTAAAAACTCCACTATTTGTCAATGAGTGTTCAAAAAATAGAATTCTTTCTTTCAAAAAATCTTTTATTTCACAATATGAACTATTTATTTCAAAATAATCTTTGAAATTTTTTTCTCCTCCACTATTTTTATAATTATTCTCATACTCTATCAACTTTTTTGTTGGAAATAGCCCATTTTCAGCTTGTGCAATTATAAATGGATTTATATCTGTTGAGTGAATTAAACTTTTATTTAGCATATTTAACTCATATAATATAATCGCAATTGAGTAAGGCTCTTCACCCAAACTACAACCAGCACTCCAAATTTTTAAATGTGAATAGCTATTTAAATATAACATAATAGCTTTTCGTAACTCTAAAAACATGTTTGGATTTCTAAAAAATGTGCTAACATTTATTGAAAATTCTAAAAATAGTTTTTCAAAAATTGTGTAATTAGAAACTATTTCATTTTTTAGAGTATATATATTTTTTATATGTTCTTTTGTCATAACAAGCTTTAATCGTCTTTTGATACTTTCTAATTGATATTCTGTAAAGTCATACCCATAAATCTCTTTTATAGTTTCTAAAAATGAAATCAAAAATAGGCTATTATTATCTATTTCAGAAATATCTATTATCATTTCAGAAATAATTTCTGCAATATCTTTTATTTTCATAACATAATCATAATTTCCATCTAAAATTGCAGAATTTAGAAGTGAATTTGCTTGGCACTCTGATGGTTCTTCTATAAATACAACTCCACCATTTGCTTTGATTTTTGAAAAACTATGATAACCATCTTTACCATAACCACAAAGCAGTATTGCACAAAATAGGTTTTTATACTCATTTGAAAGTGAATCAAACATTACATCAATTGAAGGTCTTGCAAAGTTTATTGGCTCACTATCAACCAATTTTATATAACCATTTTTTACAGTTAAATGGTGAGAACTTGGAGCAATATAAATAGAAGATGGCATTACTTCCATACCATCTTCTGCTTCTAAAATTATATATTTATCGCTATATTTTTCAATTAATTTTGGTAATAAATTTTTTGTTCCTTCTCTAATATGTTGAACAATAAATATTGAAAGCTTTGATTTTGGAAGTAGTGAAATAAATTCCAATATCTTTTTCAAACTATCAGCAGAACCACCAATTCCTAAAATATTAAATGATTTAAACTCTTTTTTTGTGATAGACTTTAAAACTATATAGTGAGATTGAATATTTAGAAGTAAAAAATAGCTAAATAGTTGATATTTAAATATATTTATTTTAAGATTAACTCTATTTGAAATTAATGAATATAAAACTTTTATAACTTTTTTACTAAGAGTTGTAGCATCATAAAAGTTTATTTCCACATTTCCAAAATGGATATTTTCTAACTCATATAAGAGTTGCACCTCATCATCTTTGGATACAACTCTACCAATTATTGATAATTTTATAGATTGATTTAAGTTATTTTTAACAATTTGCATTAACTATTATGTTTTTTAAGCCAAGCATCAATTAATGATATAAGCACATTATAATCAACAGGTTTAGATAAATAATCATTTGCTCCAACTTCTAAACATTTCATCTTATCTTCTTTCAATGCTTTAGCAGTTATTGCAATTATTGGAATGTCTTTGAATTTTTCCATACTTTTAATTTCACTAATTGCTTCATAACCATTCATATTTGGCATCATTATATCCATAAGTATTAAATCAACTTTATTCTGTTTTAGCTTTTCTATCGCTTTTGCTCCATCAAATGCTTGAATAATTTTTGCACCTTTTGACTCTAAAACTGATGATAAAACATATATATTTTTTACATCATCATCTGTTATCAAAATTGTTTTACCTTCTAATGAAATATCAGAAACTAAACTATTTTTAGCACTTAAAATATCATTTTTACTTTTTTTATCTCGTTTTAACTCATCAATCAATCTATTAAGTGCTTTTGGAGATTGAATAATAGTTGCTTCTACATACTCTTTTAAACTATTTTCAACACTTTCACTTAAACTATTTTCAAATAGTCCAATTATCTCTATATTTTTGCATATTTCTCTAATAGCTGAATTTTTAGAGTAAATCATATCAATATCACTCATAATAATTTTATCAATACAACCACTTTTTAAACTCTCTTCTAACTCCAAATAGCTATCAAACTCTTTTAATATAAATCCATTATCGATAACTATTTCAGATAATTCAGTTGGAAGTTTTGGAAGTGAGCCAATAGTTTTTTGACTTTTTAATAATCTATCTTTGATAAACTCAACATACCCTTTTAAGCTTAAGTCATTATAAATAATATCACTCTCTTTAGATATTGCATAAAGAGGTCTATTTTGTAACTCTTTTACAGTTTTTATCTCTTGTAAAATATTTGAAAAATCAATATCATAATTAATTGTATCAACAGCAATTAACAGAGGTATAGCACCACTTTTAATAAACTCTTTTACTTCATTTAATTCACTATAAATTGCTGTATTGTAGTTATAATTACTATTTATAGATACTACTTTTTTGGATAATATTTTATTATTAGTAATCAAAAGCACAAATGGTTTATTATCTACTATTTTTTTATCCAATTTCAAACTTTCAATATTTTCATTCATAGATACATTTGTAGGATTTTTTGGAATAACTAACTCAAATGTAGTTCCAATATTTGGCTCACTATCAACTTTTATATCTATTCCAAGTTTATTTGCAAACTCTTTTACAATAGATAATCCAAGTCCTGTTCCACCAAATTCACGACTAATTGAGCCATCAACTTGTTGGAATGGTTCAAATGCTATATCAATTTTATCTTTTGGAATTCCTATTCCACTATCACTAATTAATATTTTTAAATCCCCACTATCTTTAGTAAATTTAATTTTAACTCCACCACTTTTTGTAAATTTAATACTATTTGAAACTATATTTCTAAAAATTTGCAGTAGTTTATCTTTATCACTAACTAAATAATCATCATACTCATCAATAATTTCAAATGATAAATGTTTTTCTAATGCTTGATGAGCAAATATATCTTTTAAATGTGTTACTATCTCTTTTGTGCTAAATTTAGATATGTGAATAGAAACTGCTCCACTTTCTGCTTTTGATAAATCTAAAATATCATTTATAAGCCTAAGCAACTCATTTCCAGATTCAAATATTACACTCGCTTTTTTGACATCATCACTATTTAATCTTCCACCATCATTTATAGTTAGCATTTTAGATAATAAAATTATTGAATTAAGTGGTGTTCTTAACTCATGAGATACATTTGCTAAAAATTGTGATTTATATCTATTTGCATCTTCTAACTCTCTATTTCTCTTATTTATCTCGTATCTTGATTTAACTAACTCATCATTATTTATTTGTAACTCTTCTAACTGTTGTTGGAGTTGTTGTTGTAACTCTTCTAATTGTGCATTTGTTTGTTGCAACTCTTCACTTTGTTGTTGGAGCTGTTGTTGTTGTTCTTCTAATTGTGAATTTAACTGCATAACCTCTTCACTTTGAGTTTGGAGTTTTGCATTTGCATCTTCTGATAATTGTAATAAAACTTTTGCTTCTTCTCTCTGTTTTGATGCAAATAGATATGAAGCCAATACTTTAGCACTCTCATTTAAAAACTCTAACTTATATTTATCAAACTCTTCAAATGATGCTACTTCAATAACTCCATATAAAAAATCTTCATAAATAAGCGGTATTGTATAGCTATTTATTGGAGGTTGTGAAATCAAACCCGAAGTTATAACTAAATCATCTCTTGTTAAATTTTTTAATAAAATTGAATTTTTTTCTAATGCAACTTGTCCAATAATTCCTTCACCCAATTTAAACATATTCTTACTAATATCTCGCTCTGTATATGCAAAACTTGCAACTAAGAAAAATTTATCACCATTATTTAAATATACTGCACCAAAACCACCACTTATAGCTCTTGAGATAAAAGATATTGCTTCACTTGATACAATTTGTTGAGCTTTGTTTCCACTTAAATTTTCTGATAATCTATTTATATTACTTTTTATCCAATCTCTTTTATCACTCTCTATTTTTAAATTTTTTAAATTTATTGTCATTTTTGATAAAGCAATTCCTAATGTATCCCCACTATGTAGAGGAGTTATACTTTTTTCATAATCTCCATCGGCGATATAATTTAATTGAGTTACAATATCTCTAAATCTATCTACAATTCTATTAATTGAGTTCGCAACTTTATCATTTTCACTTTTTTGATTGATTTTTTTTGAAAAATCTCCAAAAGATATAGCTTCTATTAAACCATCTATATCTCTAACTCTCTCAATAACATTTGTCAAAGCTATTGCAAGAGTTTCACCTCCACTATAACTATCTATTCCTACTCTATAATCGCCACTACTAATTTTTTCTAATAAATTTTCTATATTTTTAAACTTATTTATCACATGTTCTAATCTATTTACAATTTCGATAATATTAGAATTTGAACTATTTTTTATTATTTCATCTATTAATGTATCAGCCTCTTTTCCATTTACAATTTTTTCTATTACTTTTGAAATTTTTAATAAATTATCTTTTGCAATCCACATATTATTCCTATCTTTGATTTTATAGAGATTTGTAAAAACAAATCTCTTAATTCATGTCTCTAACACACCTAACAAAATTAGAAGTTCTTATAATATCACCTTGAGGACCATGAGCAATTACACTTTTACCATTTGAAGTTGTAAGCTTTTGATAAGAGTTATCTAAATTACTATTTGCAATAGAAGTTTTTGGGTCACTTCGTTGAGCTCCAGCACCATGAACATCAAAATAATTTCCATTCATATAACCCATAGCTCTTCCAAAACTTATATATGTAGCATATGAATTTTTGCCATCTGTTGTTTTATGAGTTGTAGAACTCCAATAGTAGCCATAATCTTTTTCACCTTTTTCATTTGTGATTTCAGTTGAATTAAATATTAAATCAATTGCTGGAGAGTTTGTTGTTGATGGTGATTTAGTGTAATCAACAATACTTTGTAACTCTCTTATATTTGGTAGTCGCCAATCACTATAACTATCAAGTGATAAATTTTCACAATAGTTTATCGCACTATCCCAATCCATAGAAGTTTTGCTATCATCTTTTTGCCACATTAAATTTGTATTGCTATCTTTTATTGTATTATTGCTACTTGAAAAGCTATTTGTTCCATAACTTAAATTACCTCTAACACACTGCACATAAAACTCTTTTTCACTATTTTGAACAACTAATCCATAACCTTTTATTCTTCCATCAGCTAAATTCAAACCAAACATAGTTTTATCACCATTCATAGTAGTGCTTACATATATTGTTGATGTTGCCCATTGTGCATCTATAACTCTTTCTCCTGCACTCACATCACCATATCCAAAATCAAAATAGTTTGTATCAATAAATGGTTTAAGTCCCGTAGTATCAGTTCCACTATATCCACTTACATCTTCACCATTGAAGTTTATTAGAGAATAGATTGTCTTAATATCTGGCAATCTCCAATCATCATATCCAGCTAAATTTAAATTTTCACAATAAGTTAGGGCTTCGCTTTGAGTTAGTTTATCAGTTGCATTTATTATTCCATTTCCATCTCTATCAGCTGAAGTTTGCCATAATAAATCTGTAATATTGTCTTTTGTTGTGCCATCACCATTTTTTGTAAATTTTGGACTATTATTTGAAGAGTAACTTCCATCTTGTCCAGCATTTTGACAATTTACACTATTACCAGCACTACTAAAACATTCTGTTTGTCCTGTGTCAGATAAATTAAAAGCTCTAATTTTAGTTGTTGGAATATTAATTGTATCTGTTGTTACATCAGTTGAAAGCATTGTTGCACTATTTGATTTAAACCAAAAACCACTACCTTTTGATATTTTATCACTATCAAAATTGACAGCTCGCCAATCATCTTCATAAACCCATATTACAGTTCCATTTGATTTAAATGTAGAAAAATCTGTAATATCTTCTGTTGCACCAATTAAATTCCAACCGTTTTTTAAATTATATTCGTGTGCTTGAACTGCTAATGTAGCTACAATCACACTAATTAATACTTTTTTCATACATTTATCTCCATTGTTATTTTTGGTTTTTCATTATCAAATAGTTTGAGTTTAAAAGCCTTTTTACAAACTCCATCTTGTGTATCTAAAACAACCATTTGCAAAATCTTTTTACACTCATTTTGGATTTCAAATTTAATTGGCATAGCTGTTAGAAATCTGCCAAGAGCTGACTCTTTATTCATACCAATTACACTATCATAACAACCAGTAAGCCCAATATCACTTACATAAGCCATACCATTAAATATATCCAAATCATCTGTGCCAATATGTGTATGAGTTCCAACAATTCCACTAATATTACCTTGTAACATCATACATAATGCTCTTTTTTCACTTGTTGCTTCTGCATGAAAATCTATAAAAATATTTTTAATTTGCTCATTTTTTAACTCATCAATAGCTTTTTGAATTAATCTAAAAGGGTTATCAACCATTGGCATAGAGTATATTCCCATTAAATTTATAATTGCAAACTTTTCACCTCTAATATTTCCTTTAAAAATTCCACTTCCAGCAACTCCAATGGGATAGTTAAGTGGTCTTATAATTGGAAGAGTATCAAGATATTGAATTATCTCTTTTTTATCCCAACTATGGTTTCCACCTGTAAATAAATCTACACCAACTCTAAATAGTTCGTTTGCATTTTTTGCAGTTATTCCAAAACCATGACTTATATTCTCACCATTTGAAACTACGAAATCTATCTTAAACTCATCTCTTAAACTCTTTAAATGTTGAGATATTATAGTCCTACCTGGTCTGCCTATTACATCTCCAATAAATGCAACTCTAATCAAAAATAACCTTTCTACTTTTCATAAATTACATAATTAATCATAACTCCATCAACTTTGCCCTCAATTCCTCTTAAAATAAATTTAGAACTTTTTGTTGGATTTATAAACTTTTTAGCACTAAAAACCTGCTCATTAGCAACTACATTATCAGAAACTTGATTTTCAAAAAGAGGAATTAACTCTTCTTTTTCACCATCTTTATATACAAGTGTTAGCTCTTTTGTTTCTATCTTTTTTAAGCTTTTTAAAAGTAACTTATCACTTCCAATAATAAGTTTAAAATCATCAGCAAAAATCAGAGTAGCAAAAGCTATAAGTAGTAATAACTTTTTCATAAATTCCCTTAGTTGTGTGGATTTTCAAAAAATACATAGTTTGTCGAATAGTCGCTAAACTCAAAATATACTTTTTTCTCATTTGGGTCAGCAATCATATTTAGATTTTCATCCCAAATTCCATAACCAAATCTATATGGTCTATCAGCAGTTCCTTCAGTTGCTGAAGCTGTTGAGAGTTTATCAATTTTAACAAACCGTTTTACAAGCTTATCACCTGCATAAACTTCTAATACACCATTTACTCCTGTCCAATTCTGGATATACCTACTAATCTTATTTTGTCGCTCTTCGCAACCACTAAATATAAATATCGCAACAACTGCCAATAAAACCTTATTCATTCAAAACCTCCATTTTTAAATTTTTTTAATATTAGCAAAAACAGTCTTAATAAGTTAATAAAAGTAGAAATAGTTAAATGGTTGTATTTTCTAATGCTTGTAGAGTTAAAAGTGCTTGTTTGTGTTCATAAACATCATGAACTCTAATAATTGATGCTCCATTTCTAATCGCTTCCATAGATAAATTAATTGTTCCACCAAGTCTTAAATCAACTTCACTTGGTGAAATTTTATCAATTAATGATTTTCGACTAACACCAATTAGTAATCTATATCCAAAATGTGTAAAATGAGAGAGATGTTTTATTAAAAGTAGATTATGTTCCAGACTTTTTCCAAATCCAATTCCAACATCTAAAACTATATCTTTTATATCAAATTTATAAGCAATTTCTAATTTTTGAGTAAAAAATTCATCAATATCAACTATTACATTTTCATAAGTTGGATTTATTTGCATAGTTTTTGGACTATTTTGCATGTGCATTATTACCAAAGTCGCATTGTAATCTTTTGCCAATTTTGCAATAGCTAAATCTTGAATACCACTAATATCATTTATTATTTTAAATCCTCTATTTAGTGCATAATCAATCACTCTTGGAGAGTAAGAATCTAAACTAAATTTAACCTTTTCATATAGTTTATTAGAGTAGATTAAATCAATTATATTTTGTAATCTTTTAAACTCTTCATCTTCAGTTACAAAATCACTATTTGGTCTGCTTGATACTGCTCCAATATCAATAATATCTGCTCCATCATTTATGAGTTTTTCACAATTTATAATAATCTCTTGTTCTAAAATTCTACTTTTTGCGTAAAAACTATCACTATTTATATTTAAAATTCCCATAATTTCACGATTAAAACTTTTTAAATTAATAAATTTATTAAGCTCTTTTGCAATATTTTTCAATCCAAATGGTTGGGCTAACTCTTTTTTACTCAATATTTCCAACTGTTTAGAGTTTGCAAAAAGTACAACATCTACAAATTTACTTTCACAATTTATACAACCTCGTGGAGTTGCAACTTCAGCTCCAATTGATAAAGCATCTTGTTTTAATATATTTGCACCTGCTACATTTAAATCTTTTATAAAAATTTTAAAAACTTCTCCCTTTTTTTTCATAATCGAAATACCACCACTCTCAACACCAATTGATTTTAGTAGCTCTTTTGAATTTGTATTACTATTTAATTTATAAATTTTACTCATTTTTAACTCTTTATTATTGGAATTGTTATGATAACTCTTGCACCAATAAAACCATTATTAACCATAATTTTTCCACCCATATGCTCTTCAACTACAATTTTTGCAACATATAATCCTGTGCCAACTCCTGTAATTACACCTTTACCTTGTCCTCGCTCTTTTGTTGTAAAGAATGGTTCAAATACTCTATTTAATGTTTCACTATCAAATCCAATGCCATTATCTTCTATAATAATTTTTTCATATGAATTTTCAAAAAGCACACTAATATCTATTCTACCTCTCATATTTGGAAACTCTTTTGCTCTTTTTACAAGAATTGCATCTCTTGCATTTAATAAAATATTAAAAATTACTTGTCTAAATTCCGAGGAAACAATTCTTGTAAATTGATAGTTATCTTCTTCGCAATTTATATCTTCTATATTTTTAAATCCATTATTAAAAAGATTTGCTTTAACTTCTATATCAGAATATATAAGCTCTGCTTTTATCGCTTCATAAGCCAATTTTATCTCTTCAACTGTGCAATGGTTTGTATCTTCAATATTTATTGGAATAATTCCCAAAAGATTATTTATATTTTCAGACATATTATTAATATCTGTCATAATTTTGGATATTTCTTGCTCTAATGACTCTTTTGTAAGTTCTCCAAAATCATACATATCTTGAATATTTTGCACATTTATCGCAATTACATTTAGAGGTTGTCGCCAATGGTGAGCAATAGCACTAACCATTTCACCCATAGATGCAACTCTTGATTGCTTTAGTAGTAACTCTTCTTTTAATCTATTATCTTCTTTTGTTTCTTCTAATTGAGTTGTTAAAATTTCCATTGGCTCTTGAATTCCTACAACTAAAATGGCTCTATATAGTAAATAAAAAGAGATAACTTTTAGAATGTGTCCAATAATATTTAAAGCTCCATAAATATCTACATAAAGAGTAAAGCAAAGTTCTGAAACTATTGTAACTATTAAGGCAAGAGATAACATAAATTTTATTTTATTTGGAATATTTTTTGATTTTTGAAGAATAGTTAGAGATAGTATGAGTATTCCACAGATTATATATTCTGCTACAACTTTAAATGTAGTCAATCCAACACCATTAATATAACAATCTGGAAAATATCCAAACACAACTGAAACAATAGCTACTGTTGTAATAATTGCATAAATAGCAACTATTTTAACTCCTGATATTTTTCTATTTACAAATTTATAAGCAACTATAAATGTAGATGCTTCAATAAATCTTGCTATTATCCAAAGTTGTGTTGCAAAGTTTGGGTCATTTGTAAATATATTCATTCCCTTATATCCAAGTGTATGCACCATATCAAGTATGCCAACAAATAGATATGCCACAGATATTACAAGTAAGTAACTATTTTGGAAATTATCTTTTGTATTCCAACCAAATACAAATAGACTAAATGCAATCACAATGCTAAAAAACTCAACATTTATATGAAATAAAAGATAGCTATGTGATAGTAGTGCTGTAATAATTATCAAAAGTGCAATAACTATAAATGCTTCAGTTATAAATAATCTTTTTATCATAAAAACTCTCTTCTTTACTTAGTAATACAAAATTATAACAAATTAGTTTTTAATTTTTATTTTTAATAGTTATAATAGCTGTAATTGAACTTTTTAATTATATGAATTAGTTAAAGAATTATTTGGTTAAAATACTAACCAATTTTATTTGAAAGGATTGCAATGCATGAAGCTATTTCGCTAACAAGCAGTTGGATTGGCATACTCTGTCTTGTTATTTTTGTTGTTGGTTACTATTTCATTGCCACAGAAGATAAGTATCACATAAATAAGTCTAAACCTGCACTATTTATTGGAACTTTTATCTTTATATTAATTGGTGTCTATTATGCAATTAATGGATTAGACAAACATGCTTTAGAAGAGGAAGTTAATCATCTAATTTTAGAAATTGCTCAAATTTTCTTCTTCTTGTATGTTGCTATGACCTATATTGAGTCATTAATTGAGCGAGGTGTGTTTGATTCACTAAAATATAATCTTGTTTCAAAAGGTTATAGTTATAAAAAACTATTTTGGATAACGGGAACTTTAGCATTTTTTATAAGTCCTGTTGCTGATAATCTTACAACGGCTCTAATTTTATCAACTGTATTAGTTACAATTGAGAAAGAAAATAGAGCATTTTTAGTCCCAGGAGCTATAAATATTGTTGTTGCTGCAAATGCTGGTGGTGCTTGGAGTCCATTTGGTGATATTACAACTTTAATGGTTTGGGTTGCTGGAAAAGCTCCATTTATTGATTTCTTTTATCTATTTCCTGCATCTGTTCTTGGTTGGCTTGTTACTGCTTGGTTACTTAGTCTTGGACTGCCAACAGATAAACCACACTTTGACCCAACGACAGAAAAACCTGTATATATCAAACAAGGTGGAAAAGTAATAATTGGACTTGGTGCATTTACAATTTTTTGTGCTGTAATATCTCATCAAGCTCTACACATTCCTGCAATGTGGGGTATGATGTTTGGTTTATCACTTCTAAAACTTTACTCATACTATCTCAAAAAACGAACAGCTGATAACTTTAATGTTTATCATAGTATTAGCAAAATAGAAAATGATACTCTACTATTTTTCTTTGGTATTTTAGCTGCTGTTGGTGGATTACACTTTTTAGGATATTTGGCAATTGCTGCAAATGCTTATGAAATTATTGGAGCAAGTAGTGCAAATATTGGTGTTGGTTTGATTTCAGCTGTGGTTGATAATGTGCCTGTTATGAGTGCTGTATTAAAAGCAAATCCTGATATGGGAATTGACCAATGGTTACTTGTAACTTTGACTGCTGGAATTGGTGGAAGTTTAATTAGCTTTGGTAGTGCTGCTGGTGTTGGAGTTATGGGAAAACTTAGAGGAATTTATACATTTAGTTCTCATATGAAATTAGCTTGGACAGTTGCAGTTGGATATGTTGTATCTTTAGTTGTATGGTATATTCAATTTGAGATACTTGGAATTTATTAAAAAGGATTTTAGATGAAAAATATATTAGTAGCAGTTGATTTATCGCCAAAGTCACACGAAGTTCTAAAAAGAGCTTCGCTTTTGGCAAAAGAGTTTGATGCAAAAATTACAGCTCTTCATGTTATAGATATTTCACTATTTGAAAAAGCATTATGTCTTATTCAAGAGTGTGTAATTATAAATGATGAGACAATTAAAACAAAACTTACACATAACTTAACTCAAATGCTAAATAGTGAGAACTTTGATGTAGTTATTAAAAAAGGTAGTTCAAGTCGAGAAATTGTAGCTTTAGCTGATGAAATTGATGCTGATTTAATAGTAATTGGTAACCATAATAAAGATAGTGGAACACTACTTGGCTCAACAAGTGAAAAGGTTATTCAACACTCTAAAAAAGCTACTTTGATAGTTAAAAATAGTTGTCATGAAGATTATAAAACAGTTCTATTTCCAACAGATTTAAGTGAAAAATCATTAAATAGTATTAGAAATTCAAAGTTTCTAAAAGCTTCACATGATATTACTATTTTAAATTCATATAGTTGTCCAACAGAGTTTGCACTTAATTTTTATGGAATAGATACAGAAGTTGCAAGACTGCAAGAGCAGATAAAGACAAATGCTAAAAATGCACTTGATAGTTTTTCAAACTCACTTGGAGTTGATTTGATTGTAGATACAGTTGAAGCACTGCCAAATATTGGACAATCAATTATAGATTATGCTAATTCAAAATCGATAGAGCTAATTATTTTAAATAGTAATGGTTTAATTGATATTGGCTCACTTATGGTTGGAAGCACAAGTGCTTATATTATTAGAGAGAGCAAAAGCGATATATTAGTTACAATGTAGCACATACTCCCAACATCTTGTTGGGAATTGCTAAACAACTGCTAAAACTGAAATTTATTTCTACTTCAATCGCAATTAAATTTTAATATCAACTTTTTTTTACAATATTAGTAGTATAATTTTCAGAAAAAAGGCTAATTTAAGTGAATGAACTACTAAAAACTATAACAAATATGTTAGTTAAGAGCTTTGAGTAATTAATGGAAGCTTTTAACTATTTGGATTTAATTGTTGTTTTGGCTGTTTTAGTAGTTGGTATTAGAGGCTTTTTTAGGGGGTTTGTATCTGAAGTTTTTGGACTTGTGGGTATTATTGGTGGGCTTTTTCTTGCAAATGAGTTTTATAGAGATTTATCAATTCCTCTAAATCAATCTCTCAAATTAGAAAGTGAAGCCTTAGTGATATTTATTAGTTTTATAATAATTTTTATAACTGTTTGGATTATTAGTATAATTATAGGAGTTATGATAGAAAAGCTATTAGATATTAGTGGATTATCAATTGTAAATAAACTTTTTGGATTTATTGTTGGTAGTGCAAAAGTATTTTTGATTTTTTCTGTGATGATATATATGCTTTCAACTATTGATATTTTTAATGATATGTTAAAAAAAGTTACAGCAGATAGTTTTGTTTATAAGTATCTTGTAAAAACTGGTGAAGCGATTTTGGGAGATGAACTATCTAATCAAAAAGATTTAATGGATATAAATTCAGTTATGAAAACTATAAAACCAGCAGTTAAGGAATAAGTTTTGAGAGATTTTGAAGATATATTAACTCAATACAAAGAGCTACTTAAAAAAAATGAGTTAAAATATACTCATCAAAGAGAAGTTGTTTTAAAAACTCTTTTTGATAATGTTGATACACATTTTACTCCAGAAGATTTATATCTACTAATCAAACACAACAATCCAGATTTAAATATTGGAATTGCTACAATTTATCGAACATTAGGACTTTTGGAAAAAGCTGATTTTGTTAATTCTATCTCATTTGGTGTTAGTGGCAAAAAGTATGAGTTTGGAACACAAATTCATCACGACCATTTGATATGTTCAAATTGTGGAGCAATTGTAGAATTTGTAGATGAAGAGATTGAAGAGCGACAACAAAAAATTGCTAATAAATATGGATATATAATAAAAGAGCATGTTTTGCAGATATTTGGAATATGTCCAACATGTCAAACTAAATTAAATAAGAAGGATAGTTTTTGATATTTGATAACCAGTATGAAAAATTAAGAATAGAAAAAGCAGAAGAGTTGAAGAGTTTAGGAGTAAATCCATATAATAATAGAGTTTCTAAAGAGTTATCAAACTTAGAGTTTTTAAAAAAGTTTGAATATGTTTTAAACTTAGAAGAAAAAAAAGATATAAGTGTTGAAGTTTGGTTAGCTGGTAGAATAAAATTCTTAAGAGCTATGGGAAAAGCGATATTTGCAAAAATTGAAGATGAAGTTGCACAAGTTCAAATATATTTTAATAGAGATGGATTGGGTGAAGAGTGGTTTAAAAATGTATCAAAACTAATAGAAGTTGGAGATATAATTTCAGTTAAAGGTTATCCATTTATCACAAAAACAGGTGAATTATCTCTTCATGTTAGTGAATTAATTTTAGCTACAAAAGCTATTGTTCCATTACCAGAAAAGTATCACGGTTTAGTTGATGTAGAAGCAAGATATAGACAGCGATATTTAGACTTAATTATGAATGCTCAAGTTAAAGATGTGTTTAAAAAAAGAAGTCAAATTGTTTCACTTTTACGAAAATTTTTTGAAGGCAAAGGATTTTTAGAAGTTGAAACTCCAATGATGCATCCAATTGCAGGTGGAGCAAATGCAAGACCATTTGTAACTCACCATAATGCTTTGGGAGTTGATAGATATTTAAGAATTGCACCAGAGCTATATCTAAAGCGATTGATAGTTGGTGGGTTTGAGGCTGTATTTGAAATCAATAGAAACTTTAGAAATGAAGGAATGGACCACACTCACAATCCAGAATTTACAATGCTTGAATACTACTGGGCATATAAAAAATATGATGATTTGATGAGATTAAGTGAAGAAATGTTTGATTATATATTCTCTAATTTAGGCTTAAATAGAGAGTTAGAGTATGATGGGAAAGTTATAGATTTTACAACACCATTTAAAAAAATTAGCTATGTAGATGCAATAGTTGAAATAGGTGGAGTTGAGAAAGATATAGCTACAAATTTAGACAAATGTTTGGAATTTATCAAATCTAAAAATTTAGAGGTTCCAAAAAATATTAGTTTAGGAACTCTTCAAGCAACTCTATTTGATAACTTTGTAGAAGATAAGCTAATTAATCCAACATTTGTTACAGATTTTCCAATCGATATATCACCTTTAGCTAGACGAAGTGATACAAATTTAGATATTGCAGAAAGATTTGAGCTATTTATTGCTTCAAAAGAGATTGCAAATGGTTTTAGTGAATTAAATGACCCACTTGACCAGTATGAGCGATTTGCAAAACAGGTTGAGAGCAAAAATGCAGGTGATGATGAAGCACACGAAATGGATAGTGATTATGTTAGAGCTTTGGGTTATGGAATGGCTCCAACAGCAGGGCAAGGGATTGGAATTGATAGGCTTGTTATGTTGCTTACAAATTCTCACTCAATCAAAGATGTGCTACTTTTCCCAGCTATGAGATTACAACAAAACTAATAAAGGAAGGAAGATGAGTTTTTTAAAAGATAGTGATTTAGAGGTATATTCTATTATAGAAAAAGAGTTAGAGCGACAAAGTTACCATTTGGAAATGATTGCAAGTGAAAATTTTGCATCACCAGCTGTTATGGAAGCAATGGGTTCAGTTTTTACAAATAAATATGCTGAAGGTTATCCAAATAAGAGATATTATGGTGGATGTGAATTTGCTGATGAGGTTGAGAATTTAGCAATTGAGAGAGTTAAAAAACTATTTAATTGCAATTTTGCAAATGTTCAGCCACACTCTGGAAGTAGTGCAAATGTGGCAGTATATTCAGCACTATTAAATCCATATGATAAGATTTTAGGAATGGATTTAAGTCATGGAGGACATTTAACTCACGGTGCAAAAGTTAGCTTTTCAGGTCAAAACTATCAAAGCTTTTTTTATGGTGTAGAGTTAGATGGATATATTAATTATGAAAAAGTTGCAGAAATTGCAAAAATTGTAAAACCAAAAATGATAATTTGTGGAGCAAGTGCATATCCAAGAGAGATAGATTTTAAAAAGTTTAGAGAAATTGCAGACTCTGTTGGTGCAATTCTTATGGCAGATGTAGCACATATTGCAGGATTAGTTGTAGCAGGAGAACATCCAAGCCCATTTCCATATTGTGATGTAGTAACAAGCACAACTCATAAAACTTTAAGAGGACCTCGAGGTGGAATAATTTTAACTAACTCTGAAGAGATAGCTACTAAGATTAACAAAGCAATTTTCCCTGGAACTCAAGGCGGACCATTAGTTCATGTTATTGCAGGAAAAGCTGTTGGATTTGGTGAAAATTTAAAACCAGAGTGGATTAGCTATGCAAAGCAAGTTAAAGCGAATGCTAAAAAATTGGCGGAAGTTTTAATAGCAAGAGGTTATGATATTGTTAGTGGTGGAACTGATAACCATTTGGTTTTGGTATCATTTCTAAATAGAGATTTCAGTGGTAAAGATGCAGATATTGCTCTTGGAAATGCTGGAATTACAGTAAATAAAAATACAGTCCCTGGAGAAATTAGAAGTCCATTTGTTACAAGTGGAGTTAGAATTGGCTCACCAGCATTAACTAGTAGAGGTTTTAAAGAAGCAGAGTTTGAGTTTGTTGCAAATAAAATTGCAGATGTATTAGATGATGTAAATAATATAGAAAAACATCATAAAATAAAAGAGGAGATAAAAGAGTTAGCAAGTAGATTTATTATCTACAATCAACCGACATATTAAAAGGATTTAAAAATGGCTTATAATGTAGATATAAAACTAATTAAGATGCTAACAGACCACTATTGGCTAAAAACAGATAGTAGTGAGAGAATAGAATTTAAAGGCAAAACTCTATTTAATAAGTTTCAAAGAGTAGATGCTATGCTAAGTAAGCAAATTATGGACCAACACTCCGATGGACTTATCACCGTGGCTCACTCTCTTATTAATAGTCATGATAAAGTTGAAAATATTGTATTTGATTATAATGGTAGAGACCCAGAGCGATTTTATCATAGAGCTCAACTTATGCTAAGAGAAGAAGGGTTTATAAATTTCACAGCTTACAAAAGCAAAACCGAAGGACATCTCCATCTATATGTGCATAAAGGGCATACTACACTTCAAGAAGCTTCTCAATTAGGTAAAACTCTTTCTATGAAATTGGCTCAAAAACTACCGACACAGTGGAGAATGTTTCCAAATTTAGATTTACCAAAAGAGTTTAATATCTTAGTGTTGCCTTATGACATTTATGCAAAAGAGCGAGGTGCATCGTGGTCAAAACATCTATAAAAGGAGGACAAAATGGAAGATAGACAACAAGAGTTAAATGACATTGTAATAGAAAAAGAGGGTAGTTTAAATCGTAGTAAAAAGATAATTTTAGGCGCTGCATCTTTAGCACTACTATTTTTAGTTATTTTGGGTATTATGAAAGTTGTAAATTCTTCACCAGAAAAACAACAAGATGCAATAAATAATATACCTACACCAGATACACAGCCAGTTCCAAATGCACAAAAGAGTTCAGAGAGTAATTTCCAAAATATTCCAGCTGATAATAAAGATGCAAGTGCTGATGAAAGGTTGGAGAGATTAATAAATGAGATTAAACAGCAAAGAGAAGGAGCAACACAACCAGCTCCACAACAACAAGTGGTAAAAGAAGAGCCAAGACCAGCTCCACAACCAGCTCCACAGCAACCAAAACCACCAGTGCAACAAGTGGTAAAAGAAGAGCCAAAACCAGCTCCGCAACCACCAAAACCACCAGTGCAACAAGTAGTAAAAGAAGAGCCAAAACCAGCTCCGCAACCACCAAAACCACCAGTGCAACAAGTGAAAGAAGAGCCAAAACCAGCTCCACAAGCACCAAAACCACCAGTGCAACAAGTGAAAGAAGAGCCAAAACCAGCTCCACAACCAGCTCCAGCGACTTCAGGGGAATATTATATTCAAGTTGCATCATTTATAAAAAATAGTCCAGATAAAGATTTCTTAGCAAACTTATCTAAAAAAGGCTATACATATAAGTTACACGAAGAGAGTGTAAATGGTAAAGAATTTACAAAAGTTTTAGTTGGACCTTATAACTCAAGAGAGAGTGTTCAAGGAGCATTAGAAACTGTAAGAAAAGAGATAGATGCGGGTGCTTGGATTAAAAGGTTAAAATAATGTATTATGAAGAAATGCTGTTAGACCAACTAACACCAGTTTCAATTTATCATATCACAAAAGAGCTGTTTAATAATGAACTCTCATTTCTATTTGAAAGTGGTGTGCATAGTGGAGAAGGTAGTTTTAGTTTTATGGTTGTCGGAGAATTGGAGAGTATAACACATTTAAATGGAAAAAGCTTTTATAAAAATAGAGATGGAAAAGTAGAGGAGATTAATTCAAATCCCCTACTTTTTATGAAAGAGTATTATAAAAGCATTGATAAAATAAAATTTAAAGAGTTATCAAACTCATTAAAAGTTCCATTTGTAGATGGTTTTATCGGATATGTCGGATATGATATGATACAAGAGTTTGAGCCAAAATTAAAATACTCTATGTCAAATCTCAAAGATGATGTAAATATTGCTGATTTATATTTCATAAGACCAAAATTAACTCTTTGCTACTCTCATAAGACAAATAGATTAACATTGCTAACTCCAATAGAAGAGATGGCAAATAGATTTATTGAGATTGAAGAGAGATTAAAATCTAAAATAGAGTATTTAGAGTTACAAAAAGCTACGGTTTTAGAAGATGGTAAATTTGCATTGTCGCAAAATGAATTTTTTGAGATAATCGATAAATCAAAAGAGATGATAAAAAGTGGTGATATTTTTCAAATTTTAATATCAAATAGATTTACTCAAAAAGTAGATATTGACCCATTTAGTTTTTATAGAGTATTACGAACAAAAAACCCTTCACCATATCAGTTTTTGTTAGATTTCAAAGACTTTTCAATTGTTGGAAGCTCACCAGAAGTTATGGTGGAGCTGAAAAATAGTTTAATAACTTTGAGACCAATTGCAGGAACAAGAAAGCGAGGCAAAACTCCACAAAAAGATATAGAAATGGAGTTGGAGTTAAAAAGTGATACAAAAGAGATGGCTGAACATATAATGCTTGTAGATTTAGGAAGAAATGATGTTGGAAGAGTTGCAAAAAAAGGAACTGTCAAAGTTTTAGAGCTTATGAGAGTTGAAAAATATTCTCATGTTATGCATTTAGTGAGTGATATAAGTGCTGAACTTGATGAAAAATATGATATGTTTGACCTATTTATGGCAACTTTTACAGCAGGAACTATGACGGGAGCTCCTAAAATTCGTGCAATGGAATTGATTGCAGAGTTTGAAAAATTGAAGCGAAGTTTTTATAGTGGTGCAATTGGGTATTTTGGATTTAATGGGGATTTGGATAGTGCTATTACAATTAGAACAGCTCTTATAAAAGATAAAACTATTTTAATTCAAGCTGGAGCTGGAGTAGTTGCTGATAGCAAAAATGAGTTAGAATTTTTAGAAGTCAAAAATAAAATGGGTTCTCTTATGAGTTCATTAGAAGCCCTAAGCTCACTCAAATAAAAAGCCAAAAAGGCTTTTTATTCTAATTTCCAAATCTTGGAAGTAGTGAATCATCATATTTATGATACCATTTACCTTCCACATTTAGCCATTTATCATTAAACCAAACAGGGTCTTTTCTATTTTCTAAATATAAATTTATGCCCAAAATTATCTCATCTTTACTCTCTTTTACAACTTTCACAACTTCCACTTTTTCTATTATTGAAGCATTTGCAAAAAAGTTTTCATACCATTTTTTATCATGTAAAAATTGTAAATATGGTAACTCTAAACCATAATTTTTGGCATGTTTTTTCTCACCTCGATTTGTCCAATATGTTTTAAACTGCTTCTCAATACTTTTATTTATAGATACTTTTGTAGTATCAAATTCAACTCCAAAAGCAAATGAGATAGAAGCAATCAATGCTAAAGCTATCTTTTTCACTTCTTATCTCCATAAACTTTTTTTAATCTTTCTGTCTCTTTTAAAAGTTGCTCAACTTTTATACCCATAAGTAGTCTATCTCTAATAATATCTTTCACACTCTCATAATCGGTAGCTTGAACTTCTCGCTTTTCTAATTTCATAATATGATACTGTTCTCCAACTTTAATAGGTGAAGATATACTTCCCTCTTCAGCCATCTCTACAAAACTCATCAAAGGAAATACAAATTTATCAGCTTCTGTAACTGGTAGTTTTCCACCATTTGATTTTGTTGGGTCAATACTTTTCTCTTTTGCTAACTCTTCAAAATTAGCTTTTTCATGAACTAATTTATAATGAATTTCTTGAGCTTCTTTTAAATTATTTACAACAATATCACTTGAATGAATTTTTGGAGGCAGTTTAAATGAATTTAAGTTATCTAAATAGTATGATTTTAGAACTTTTTCATCAGTTTTAATCTTATCCATCATTTGTGTTTGATACTTTTTTGATAAAAGTTTCTCAATTTCTAAAATCATTTCAATCTCTAAATCTTTAGAAATTCCATTTTTCTCAATAAACTCTTTTGCAAAAAGTCTATTTTGAAGTGTAGCTCTTCTTATTTCATCTGTTGGAATTTTTAGATATGATGGAAGTGTTTCAGAATGGACTCTAACCTCATCATCACTAATATTAAAACTCTTTGGTGTATAACTCAAATCACTTGTAAAGCCAAAAACAGCAAATCCACACAGTAGTGCTAATCTCTTCATAAAAACTCCTTGTTTAAAATTTATGATGGCATTTTAGAGTAAAAATTATAAAAAGCTTATTTTGTTTAGCTTTAAAGTAGCATTTAAAATTAAAAGTTGCCTTTTTTATAAAAAAATCCAATCAAAATAAATCCACTTCCAAGCAGAAAAAATATTACTTTAATATCAATTCCAAATGAAATTAGATTGCCTGTAAGTAGTGAAACTAAAGCACAAGATACCATAAATAGCATATCATTATAACTCATAACTCTTCCAAAATATTCAGATTTAACTTCTCTTTGGATAAGTGTGATAGTATAAGACCAAATAGTAGAAGTAAAAAAACCTGTCAAAAAAATTCCTATAAAACTTAAATAAAAGTTGTCAATCAAAGCTCCCCAAATATATATTCCAATACCTTGAGCGATAAATAGTTTATATAAATTTTGTTCATTTACAATTTTTCCAAGATAGAGAGGACCTAAAACTAAAGCTAAAGCTCTTGTAGAATGGATAAATCCAATTGAGAGAGAACTTGCAATCAGCTCTTTATATTTTATATCTGTTAAAACTGTAACAACTGTTTCAAATGTAGTAAGTGCAATAAAAGCATGAAGCAATATTAAATTTATTAATCTTTTATTTTCTTTAATATAAATTAATCCATCTTTAAATGCTTTAATAAAATTTTCATCGCTATTTTTTGCTAAATTTAAATTAAAATTTGTAGCTTTTAAAATAAAAAAAGCTATCAAAAACAGTAAGCCATCAATTATAATTGCCTCTTTTGTTCCAAGATAATATACAGCCAATCCACCAAGTGCCATTCCACCAATATATGAAAACGACCATATCATAGAGTGTAGCTCATTTGCATTTTTTAAATCATCACCATTTAAAAGTTTAGGAAGTAGCGACATTTCAGCTGTATAATAAAAGCTTGCTGAACCCATTTTTATAAAAATCAGAATAAATAAGATAGTTATTAAATCAATTGAATTTATAAAAAGCAGACAAAAAGTAGCCATAACTTGAACTAAAATTAGTATGCTCATAAGCTTTTTGGTATTTAATTTATCAATAAAAACTCCAATAAATGGTGCTTGAACAACTGCTGGAAGAAAATGTGCAACTGCTATTAATGAAATTGTAAGAGGAGAAGCTTTTAAATCTATTAGAAGTGTATAAATTGCTACATTGCTAAACCAAGCTCCAAAATAGGTGATTAACTGCACACTACTTAATCTCAAAATAACTCTATTTTGTTTTAAAAAATTTATATATCGCTCCAAAAAAATCCTTTTAATTTAATTTATAACCAATTGGAATGGAAATTGAAATATCTTTTGGAGGTTTTGGAAACTCAACACTTGCTTCTTTTATCACATCTAAACTATTACTATCTAAAACAGTGAAACCAGAACTTTTATCAACTTTTAAATCTCTTATTTCACCACTACTACAAAGAGTAAAAGAGACTATACATTCGCCTTCTAATCCTCTTTTTTTTGCAATTATTGGATATTTTTTATATTTAAAAATCAAATTATAAATATCTTTTAAATAACTATCTATATTATCTTCATGATGAGTTATAATCTGATTTTCTACTATTTTTTCATCTTTAATAGTTTCATTTTTAATATTATCTTGAAGTCTAGTTTCACTAATACTCTCTTTTTCTACTATTCTATCATTATTTTCTACTATTTTTTCTATAACTTCATCTTTTTTAGTTACTTTAACAATCTCTTTTTTAGGAGTTACTAATGTTTTTTTTATCTCTTTTATCTCTTGTGGCTTAATCTCTTTTGCTGGTTCTATTTTTTCTTTTGTTTCTATTTTAGGTTCTACTTTTTCTGCTTTTACTATTTTTATTGGAGGAGTAAAAGTTGATAATTCAATAACTAAATCTTCTTTTTTATCTTCAAGCACTTTTAAATCTAAATTAAAGATAAAAAACAGAATTAAACCATGAAGTAAAAAAGAGAAGATAAAAGGGATAGATTTCAAATTTAATTACCAAGCTCTGTTTGAATAGAAATTTTTTCTATTTTATTTGCTTTTAAAATATCAATCACTTGCACAAAAGCACCAAAATTACTATCTTTATCAGCTCTTAATAAAAATATATTTTCACTATTTTTTAACTCAACTATTTTAGCTTTTAAGTCATCAATTGTAACCACATTTTTATCTAAATATATTAATCCATCTTTATTAATTGATATATCAGTAGTTTTTACATCACTATTTTGTTTCGCTCCACTTTCTGCTTTTGGAAGGTTTAACTTAATATCACCTTTTGCGATAAAAGTTGAAAATGTCAAAACAATAGCTAATAGCACCAACATTATATCTATAAATGGAATTACATTTATGGAATCAAATTTTTTAATTTTCATTCAAATCATTCCACAAAGATATTAAAACTTCGACCTTTCTAACTAATCCATTATAAATCATAATTGATGGAATTGCTACAACTATTCCAAGAGCAGTAGCTTTCAGTGCTAAAGCTAAACCAACCATAACAGACATTGTATCGATTTGTCCATTTTCTCCAATATCATAAAATGTAACCATAATTCCAATAACTGTTCCTAAAAGTCCAACATACGGAGCATTTGAACCAATAATAGAAATTATTGTTAAATTATTTGTTAAATCATTTTCTAACTCACCCTTTTTTTTATATTTTGATAAATTTACACCTGATAAAAATATATATCTTTCCAATCCAAATCCAATAGATAAAAAACTCATAAATATTAAAACTCCAATTACAGCATACTCTGTATAATCCTTTAAATATTCCATTTAAAACTCCTACTATTTTCGTGATGAAATTATACTTATTAATTAGATAAAACTTGTTAAAATAGAGTTCATATATTTTCATGGAGATGTTTTTTGATAAAAAATGAACAACTAAAATATAGTTATATTGCAATTTTTTTAGTAATATTTTTTACAACTTTAATTGCATTTATATTTGTAAATATTGAAAGTAAAAAAGATAGCTTGGATTTGGCGACAGATAAAGCACTTCTATTTTTGAGAGCAAATTTAGAAAAAGAGAAGCAGTATGCAATATCTCTTGCAATTGCTTTAGCAAGTAATCAGGGATTAAAAGAGTCGCTAATTTATGAAAATGATGAAGGTGCTTATAAGCTACTACTATCTACAATCGAAAATTTAAAGCGATATGCAAGTAGTAAAATTAATGTGCAAGTCATTACAAATGACCTATTTGTTTTTACAAGAAGTTGGGATAATACATACTCTGGAATGCCATTAGATGATTTTAGAGAAGATTTGATTGATTTAGTTAAAAATAAAAAACCAAAAGTTTCAATCGAAGTTGGATATTTACTTAGTATTAGAGCTGTTGTTCCTATTTTTGAACAAAATGAGTTTTTAGGTTCTTTAGAAGTTATTATTTTATTTGAAGATTTGGTTGAAAAATTTAGAAATAGTGGAATAGAGCTATTTGTATTAATGGATGAAGATAGATTATCTAAAGCTCTGTTGATGAGTAATAATCCTACAATTAATGAATTTGTAATTGTAAATAGAAATTATAATAATCTGCTTTTAGATGATTTAAAAAATATAAATTTTGATGAGCTTATTAACTCAAGAGTTTCAACTTATAAAAATAGTGTATATATTTATGAGCCGATGTTTAATAGTTTGGGTCAAAAAATTGGTGCATTTGTTATGGGAATTAAGAAAAATGAGTTGAAAAAAATCACTTCAGAAACAGAAAATATATCATTTTTGTTAAATTTTAATAGAGATGATATATATCAAATTACAAAAGAGCAAGAGTATCCAAACAATATGATGTATTGTGATTTAAATGATATAGAGTTGCTTAATTTATTAGAGTATGTAAAGCTTGAAAATAGAGTTGAACTTTTAGAAGAAGCAAAAAAAAGATTGAAAAGTTATAGTAATGATGAGTTGATAGAAATATTACTAAATATCAAAAGTGAAGATAAAAAAATTGGAGAGATTAGATAATTTAAAACCCTCCCAAGTTCATTGAAAATATTGGAAGTAACATCGAAACAATTATAAATCCAATAACTCCACCAACAACTAACATCAATGCTGGTTCTAAAAGTGATAAAAATAGAGCGATTTTATCTTTATTCTCTTCTAAATATAAATCACTTAAATTTTTTAAAACATCATTTAATTTACTTGTCTCTTCACCAACAGCAATTGCTTGAACAAAGCTTTTATTAATTTTTACTCCATCTTTTGCTAGTATTTGTGAAAATTTAGTTCCTTCAACAACTTTTGAACTTGCATCTTCAAACTTTTTTTGCAAAACAGAGTTTTTAAGAGTTTTTGCAGATAAATTAATACTTTGAACAAAAGTAACTCCACTTTCTAAAAGCAGAGATATAATATAGCTAAACTTTGCTAACTCCGAAGTTTCAGAAATTTTGCCAAAGATTGGAAGTTTTAGAGTTAGAGAATCTATAAAATATTTAAACACAGCACTTTTAGCATAAAGCAATGAATATGAACCAACAATAACTAAAAATAGAATTAACATAGTATATATATTATTTGAAAACAGCTCCCCAACATCAATTACAAATTTTGTAATTGGTGGTAGCTCTTGATTTAGTTGCACAAACATATCAGAAATCTTTGGAACAACGAAACTAATCATAAAAGATAGTGCAAAAATAGCAACTACAATAATAAACATAGGATATGCCAAAGCTCCCTTAATCTCTTTATTTATTCTTTCTCTATCTTTTATAAAATTAGCCAATCTAATTAAAACTATATCTAAAATTCCTCGCTCTTCAGATACTTTGATTGTCTGTTTATAAAAATTTGGAAGAGCTAACACATTTTGAGCTTCCAATGCTCCAAAAAAGCTTTTACCCTCTTCTATTTGCTGACTTGTAGATTCTAAAAAAGCATAAATTTTTTTATTATCTTCATACTGATTTTTAAGCAATCTAATGCTGTTTAAAATTGAGATACCACTTTTTAAATAGATTGATAAATCTCTACTAATAGTTGCTAAATCGCTCTCTTTTATGCTTGAAGTTGTTTTAAATTTAAGTATATCTCTAAAAGATGTTTTTGCTTCTTTTAAACTATTATAATTTATTTCTCTTGCTCTAAGTCGCTTTTTTGCATCTTCTAAATTGATTGCATCAACTCTTCCAGAGACTCTTTTCCCAGATTTATCTATTCCACTATATTTAAAAACCACAAAAATCTCCTATAAAAGATTAAACTCTAAAAAGTTTTCTTTACTATTTAGAAATTTATAATATATCAAAACTTTTTTGCCATTATTATAAACTCTGAAACTCTCAAACTCACCAATTTTGCTAATAAACAGATTATTATCTCTATCAACTTCAAGTGGAATAGGTATCTCTTTTGGACTTTCAATTCTATATAAATAGTTATCTATTACTATGTATAAAATATATGGTTCATCAATTTGAAATAGTGAGTTTTTAGATTGAAATTCAATCATGTCAAAATTTTTATCTTCACTTATAAATTTAGTTGCAATATTTGTAACTTTAAAACTTTTACTTGTCATAAAATCCAAATATAAATATTTTAAAAACTCATTTTTTAAATCAAAACTACCACTTTTTTGCTCTAATTTCTTATCGACTGTTCTAAAATTATCAAGTGCAGAATATAAAAATGTCAGTACAACTCCCAAAAGTGATATAGCTATTAGTAGTTCTAATATAGTAAATGCTCTATTGAATGATTTTATCACTATCTTCTAATCCAAATTTGTATATGTATGCTGATGAATTTTCATTAGATATGCTAACTTTCTTTATTATGAAATCAACTTTCATATCATCATATAGTTCAAACTCTTGAGATGAAACCTCTTCTTCTTTATATGTTAGCTTCTGTTTCAATAGCTCTTTAAACTTTTCTAAATCAATAATGAATTTAACATCTAAGATGGCATCCAACTCTTTTTCTAAATTATTATATTTTATATCACCATCTACTGATGCAATACTTAGAGCATTTGATAACTCCATCTTATTTATCATGAATTCAAAAAAATTGATACTATTTTGTTGAAGTTTTAAAAGTCCCATACCCAAAAAAGAGATAATTACTACTGCAATTATAATCTCTGCAAGGGTAAAAGATTTTCTCATTCTGCCTTACTTTCTGATTTGTTTGACCTTGCTTTTATAAGGTCATCTAATCTATCTTCTAACTCATTTGCATACTGTTTTTCTAATATATTTAGTTTATTTAATTTTTGTCTAAGTTCTGTTAAATCTAAACTTTTATGAACAATATATGGAGTCAAGGCAATTACAATATTTTGCACATCATAACTATCACTCTCATTTCTAAATACTCTTCCTAAAATTGGAATATCTCCTAAGATTGGAATCTTACTAATCTGTTTAGAATCTTTAGCTTTTGTTAATCCACCTAAAATTACAGTTTCACCATTTCTAACAATCGCTGAAGTTTGAACTTGTCTTTTTGTTGTTTTTGGAAGTCCTGCAACACCATCTTCTGGAATAACATCTTCTAAAATAGCACTTATATCAAGTGTTACTTGGTCTGAATTTGTAAGTCTAGGTTTTACTTTTAAAGTTAAACCTATATCTTGTCTTGTATATTGATTTCTTGTCAAATCTGTTGAACTTGTGCCTGTTTGGCTACTTGATAGAACCGACTCTGTTGTTCCAACATAAATTGATGACTCTTTATTATTAATACACAAAACACTTGGCTCACTAATAAAATTAGCTGCTCCATTAGTTGCTAAAAAGTCCATAGTTGCACCAAAAGCAATACCTTCTGTAAGTGTTGATGTCCCAATTTGGATTGTGCTTAAAAGCTCTTGAGATAGTGTAACAGCTGAACCAGTTAAATTTGTTGCAAAGCTATAAAAACCTCCAGAGTTTGCCATTGCACCTTCAAATCCATATTTCAAACCAAGTTTTTGAGTTTTTGTATCGCTTATTTCTATAATTCTTGATTTAACATAAACTTGAGGTCTATCTGTATCAAGTAGTTTTATAGCCTCTTTTAAATATTCTAAATCATTTTTTGGAGCTGAAATAATAATAGCATTTAACTCTTCATCAATAGCGAGTGCCGATTTTGTCGGTTGAACTGTTGTATTTTTTAAATCATTTTGACTTTTGGTATCAAGTAAAGTTTTTAATACAACTTGCAAAGTTTTGGCTTCTGAATTCATCAGTTTTACAACTTCTGTAATCATTGTATCTTCATCATATCCAGTGTCAAGCTCTCTAATATAAGGCATTAAAGCATCAATATTACTTCTTTTACCAACTAAAATTACAGAGTTTGTGCTATCATTTTTAAGAACTGAAATTTTATTACTTTGAATTCTTGGATTAAAAATTGATGTAGCTATTGTTGTAATTTCTGGAACTAGTGTCGCAGCTTTTTTATTTACAACCCTCATAAATTCAACTTTCATCTCATCATCTCTATCAAGTTCTCTTATAATAATAGAAATCGTATCAATATTTTCTTGATAATCTGTAATTATAATTGTATTAGTCTCAATAGATGTAAGTAGTTTTGCACCTTTGCTTAATAAATGTCTGATTTTGGAAGATATAATATCTACATTATCTCTATATACAGGAATAATTTTAGTTACCATATATGGTAAATCTTTATTTGTATTTATAGGTAAATTTTCTCTTGAAGCTTCCATAGATTTTACAATTTGAAAATAGTTTTCTCTATCTGTTGGAGTAATTGTAAAACCTTTTGTTTCCAATACACTTACTAAAAGTTTCATAAGGGAATCTTTATCTAACGGTTTTGCAGAAACAAAATCAACTTTACCACTAATTTTTTCAGTCATCAAGAAGTTAATATTATTAATTTTACCAACCATGGTGATAAAATCTGTAACTTCTAAATCTTTAAAATTTATATCTATCTTCTCATTTGCATATAAACTTGCTGTAAGTAGTAATGCTCCAATAAACTTAATAAACCTCATATTCAATCTCCTTTTCTTTTCCATCTCTTAAAACTGTCAATTTCAATACTTTCATCTTTTCGATATTTTTATAAAAGAAAAAAGCATCAGCTTCACTTTTTAACTCTTTATCATTAACTTTTTTTATTAAATCACCAGATTTTAAACCTATCTGCTCAAATACAGAATCTTTTTTTACAGATTTTACTTCAAATCCAACCAATAAACCATTAACTTTTTTCTCATTTATTGAAATCTCTTTCCAAATATTACTAAAATTTTTTGTATATTTAAGTAACTCATTTTTTGGAATATTATATAGTTTTTCATCATTTGTAAAGACAACTTGATTTGTTTGAGATTTATTTGCACTTCCTTCAATTATAGAGTAAGGAGATGTTGAATTCTCATCATATTTTAGAAGATATTTAGCCCCATTTTTATCAAATAGAGCCTCATTTCTTTTTATATCTTTTAAAATATAATCTTTATAGCTATCACCAATTTTTAAAAACTCAACTAAATTTCCATCTTTTATACCAATCATTTGCACATCTTTACCAATATATAGCGCTTGAAGTTTAAAATCTGGAATAGTATTTACAACTGTACTATCTGTAACTATCTCTTTTTGCTCTATTTTTTCATCTTTTTTATCTATTGTTTTAAATAAACTTCCAAATTTATATGAATCATATAGAGTTACATCATTAACTTTAACTATATCTACTCCATTTTTTGGAAGAAAAAACAGTGCAACACTCCAAGCTACTTTTGCTAATAAAATAGCTGATAGTGATAAAATTAAAAAATTATAATTTTGTTTTGAACTCATATTTACCTTTTTCATTTTTAGTAAAATTTTGTTTTAACATAGGAGGAATTTCTGACTCAATTTCTAATATAAACTCTCTACTTAAAATATTAAAAACTCCATCAGCTACGATTTCACTATCAGAGCTAAGTCTAATATTTAGAGGGTCAAAAATAGAATATACAACTTTTATATCCAAAGTTTTGTCAAATATCTTTTTTAAATCACTACTCGTAGTAAGTCCTGTTATTTTTGCTTGATTAAACATAATAAAAGGCAATATCTCTATTTTGTCAAATGTTAAACTATCAATATTTTTATAACTAATTACCCCGTTTTTACTTTCAAAACTATAACCCTTATCTTTTAATCTCTCTTGAGATATTACAACTCCATTTTGATTTAAAAAGTTTTCTAAAAGATAATACAGTTCAACTTTTGGCGAAAATATAATTAATCCTCCCAAAAATAGAACTATAAAAATTAATATATTTCTAACTATTTTCATTTTTTTATCTCTATTGTGGCTTTTATACTGTTCTCATTTACTCTCATAGTATCAATTGAAACTATCTCAACACTACTACTTAATAGATTTTGTATAAAACTATTAAAATCTCGCTCTTTTAACTCTTTTGTTTCTATTACTCTATTTTTGTCTCTATTATCACTCTTTTCTATAAATGAAGATAGTTTCCGTTCAACTTCACTACTGCTACTTTTACTCCAACTATTTAATCTCTCTATCTCTTTTGCACCACTTTCTAATGCAATTATATCTGATGATAGCTGTTCTCGCTTTTTTTCCAAATCACTATTTTTGTAAATAGTAACAAAAAGAGAAAGTATTAAAACTACAAATACTATTAATATATAATCTTTTTTCATATTTCAGCTTCTATTGTAAATTTTTTATTTTCAACTTTTGCATTTTTGAGTTTTAAAAACTTTTCCATCTCTTTTTTGATAGTTTCTGCAACTATATTTACTGAAGAATTCTGTGAATTTCCTTCAGAGCTTTCCATATTTATTATTAGATACACTCCTCTTTTTTCCAATTTTACTCTTTCTAAGAAACTATTTTGTGGCAGTTTTAGCTCACTTAATTTAACAAAAAACTCTCTAATTTTTAGCTGTTCTTGTTCGATTTTTTTTAGTTTATTTCTAATTGCATCTCTTTCAAGTGCAGTTTTTGGAAGATTAAAGCTATTATAAATCATCTGCTCTCTAATATTTAATTCTCTAACACTTGATTTGAGGAATATTATATCTGCAAATAGTGTAACTATAAAAAGAATTAAAAAGATAGATACTATTTCTATGATTTTAGTATTAAATTTTGTATCAACCGAAATTTTTACAGTTGCATTTGTAATTTTTCTATGTTTTAGTAAATTTCTAAAAGATACTATATCATCTGCAAATTGTGATGGAATGAGGGATATTACTCCATCTAAATTTATTAGTGCTAACTCTTCACTAACACTCACAGCTTCACTAATTCCATCAAACTCTATTTGAGCAAAATGGAAATTTTCAATTAAATTTATATCAACACCAGAATCTATTATATGTTCTACTATTTTAGATGGTTCATAAGCAAAAAACCAAAACTCTCCATCATCTTTTTTATATACAAAATATTCAAACTCTCCATTTGGCAAAGTGTTATCAAATACACTATCTACATATTTTTTTGCTTGAAAAAGATATTTGAGTGGTAGATTTGCTCTTTTAAACCAGTAAAATGAAGGCGATAAAATTAAATCACTTTTTTTATCTACTCTTAGTTTTACACTTTTTTCTAAAATTTTTAAATCCACATCTCTTTTTAAAAATCTATCTAATTTTAACTGTTCTAATTTCAATAAACCCTCTATTTAAAAATTTTTGTGAATTCTAACACTATATAGATTAAGATATTATTTAAGAGCCACCACCATCCCAAGTTTCAAACTCTAATCTAAATTTTTCTCTATTTTTATCATCTTTTAATTTACTTAAATAACTTGCTAATGCTTCTATCTCTTTTTCATTTAAAGCCTTTGCAAATGGACTCATAATAGATGATGTATCTGTTTGAATTTTATCATTTTTATATAAATTTAATCTATTTATAATATAACTCTTTTCTAAATTTATCAATTTTGGATATTTTGCAACTCCTCCACCATTAACTCCATGACAACCATAACAGCCATGTTTTGTATAAAGCTCTTTGGCATCTGTGCAAAATAGCAAAATTGGTATTGAAATAATGGCAATTTTTCTCATATTTAATCCTTTTTATTATAAAATTCTCCAATTTTTATAAGGAGTTTTTAGTGGTTATTAAGGGTTGTATTATAACAGATAAATTTAAAAGTGAAAAAAAAGATGTAAAAATTGTAAATGATAAAATTAGTGAAATTGGTGAAAATTTATATGATGACACCATTATAGAAGCAGATGGACTTCATCTTTTTCCATCATTAATAGATTTAAATGTGAGAGTAAAAGATGATAATTTAAATCATAACTCACTCAAAGAGCTTACAAGTAGAGCTTTAAGAGGAGGAGTTGGCACTATATCACTTATGCCAGATTCAAAACCAGCAATAGATAATGAGTCTGTATTAGAATTTATAAAATTAAAAGATAGCAAAATAGATATCAAACCTCTGTGTTTAGGAGTTAAAAGTGATGGCAAATTAAGTGATGTAGCCACTTTACTAAAAAGAGGTGCAAAAGGGATTGTATCAAAATCAGATATAAGTGGAAATAATCTTAGACGACTATTTGAATATGCAAAGGCAAAAGATATATATCTATTTTGTGAACCATATAGTGAAACTTTATCAGATGGTGTTATGAATGAAGGATTTTTATCATCATATTTAGGACTTCCAGCAGTTGCAATGGTTGCAGAAAGTAGTGAGGTTGCAAAAGTTGTTGAATTTGCCAAATATTTTAACTCAAAACTTTTATTAAAATCATTATCTACTCCACGAAGTATAGAATTAATCGATTCTGCATTAATAAAATCTGAAGTATCTATTCATCACCTAATTTTAGATGAAAATTCTAATGATAATTTTAATACATTAGCTAAAATTAATCCACCATTAAGAGATACAGAGTCAAAAAATAGAATGTTAGAGCTTTTAGCAGATAATAAAATTGATACTATTACATCTCTTCAATCTCAAAAATCGAGTGCAAAAAAAGATTTAGCATATGAAGAAGCAAGTTTTGGAATAGATTGTCTTGATTACTATTTCTCACTTTGTTATACATATTTAGTAAAAAGTGGGCTTATTTCTCTTAATAAACTTTTGGAAATTACATCATTTAATCAAGCTATGATTTTAAAAGAGCAAAGTGGATATATTGATATTGGACTAAATGCAAACTTAATTTTAGTAGATTTAAATAATTCTTTTAAAGTAGAATTTTCAAACTCACCATATTTTGGAAAAGAGCTTTTTGGAGAAATAAAAGCCCATTTTATAAATGGAGAGATTTTAATAAACTCTCTCTAATCTCTCTTATTTTTTTCTAAAAAATAGCTAAGTGCAAACATAAGCCCAGGAGTTTTTGCTTTTGTTTCATCAAATATAAGAGTTTTTAAATCTTCTATATTTACTCTAATAATTTCAATACACTCATCATCAACTCCTCCACCATTTGAAATTTTCATAGAGTTATCAACTTCGACAAAAAATAGTGTCTGCTTACTTCCAGCAAATCCAACTGATGTATAAAAAGAGGTAATTTTTTGCAAAGAATTTTTAAGCTAACTCTATATCCACACTCTTCTTCAATCTCTTCTATTGCACTCTGCTCTTCACTTTTGTCTTTATCAAGTATTCCAGCACAAAGCTCATAAGTAAAGCCATCACTATTTCTAAGATAAACAGGGGGTCTAAACTGTTTAACTAAAACAACTTCAGAAGTGCTTTTATCAAAAATTAGTATTGCCACACTATCATGAACGATTGTTAAATCCCAAATTTTAGCTTTTCCATTTTGATTATATGTAGCTCTTTTTAATGTTATATAGTTTGAGCTATTACAATCTATAAGTTTGAAATCTGTAATCATAAGTTATCCTACTAATATTAATTTTGCTAATCCTAAAAAACAGAAAAATCCTACAATATCTGTGGCAGTTGTTACTAATATTCCACTTGCAACAGCAGGGTCAATATTAAATCTTTTTAACATCAATGGAACAAAAGCTCCAAATAGTCCAGCATTAATTAAATTAATAGCTATTGCTAACATAAGTATTAACCCAAGAATAGCTTTATCAAACCAAAGCCAAGCAATAATTCCTAAAATTGTTCCAAAAAATAGCCCATTTAATAGAGTAATTAAAACCTCTTTTTTGACAACTTCCATACCATTTTCATACTCTATCTCTTCAAGTGCTAACTTTCTAATAACGACAGTTAGAGATTGAATTCCAGCATTTCCACCAAGTGAAGCAACTATTGGCATCAAAATAGCCAATGCAACAAATGTTTGAATAGTATCTTCAAAAATTCCAATTACAACACTTCCTAAAATTGCCGTGAAAAGATTTAAAAATAGCCAATAACCTCTTCTTTTGCTTATTGCAAATATTCCACCTTCATAATCATCAGCTTCTTTTACTCCAGCTAATTTATAAATCTCTTCTGTTTTACTCTCTTCAATAATATCATATATATCATCAGAAGTAATCCTACCAATTAGTTTGCCTTCATTATCAACTACTGGAATAACTGTTAAATCATAATTTTCAAAAATTTTTACAACATCTTTTATATCATCACTATCTCTAACTTCTATTTGCTCTACATCTTTTTCTATTGAATATAAAACTTCTCTAAAAGTTACATTAAAATCATGAATTATCAAATCTTCTAACGGTATTGAGCCTATTAATTTTTGAAACTCATTAACTACAAATGCTTGATGGATATTTTCTAACTCTCCACTCTTTTTTAACTCTTTTAATCTTGTAATAGCATCTTCTAATTTTTCATTTATATTTACATCAAACAGCTCTTTTTGCATAAATGCACCAGCTTGATTATCTTCATATCTGCTTAAAATTGATATGCTTTCTTGCTCAAATTTATCAAGCTTTTCAAATATTTCTTCAGCTTTTTCTTCATTAAACTCTTCTATTTCACTTAATAAATCTTTTGCATCATCGGTTTCTAACTCAACAATAGCTTCTTTTAATTTTAAAGAAGAGAACTCTTCAAATATTTCATGTTTTAAGTTTTCAGGAAGTTCTAATATAACAAGACCGAGAGTATCTTCGCAGAGAGAGTTGAGAATTTGTAAAAAATCCTCTTTACTATTTTTACGAGCTTTTTTTAAAATCTTTGCGATTTCAATAGGATGCAAATCCTTGATTTTATTCAAATCAAGTGGAATGCCCTTAATTTTAATCATGAATTACAGTTATACTACTTTTTAACATAACGATTTTATCGTTTGTTTTAGCTTTTTCTTTGTTTTCACTTGCAGAAGCTAAAATATCTTTGATACTATTTTTATAACTATTTGCAGAAGCCATAAACTTTTCTTTATCTTTACCAATTAACTCTTTACTTGCAACTTTTATAGATACAAGTGGATCGACAGCTTTTTCATTTTTATAAACACCAAAATGCAAATGAGGTCCTGTGCTAACTCCTGTTGTTCCAACATATCCTATCACTTGATTAGCTTTTACAAATCCACCTCGTTTAATATTTGCAAATCTACTTAAATGTGCATATAAAGTTTTATAGTTAAAATCATGTTCTACTTCAATAACTTTACCGTAACCATTTTTCCAACCAGCATAAGTAACTTTACCACCTTGTGCCGATTTTACAGCAGTGCCAGTTGGTGCTGCATAATCAACTCCATAATGAGGTCTATATTTTTTTAATACAGGATGCCATCTGTTATGAGAAAATGGAGAGCTAATTCTTGCATTTAAAATTGGAGTTTGAAGTTCAAATCCAATTAAAGCAATACCGAATTGATTGTAATATCTTCCATCAGAATGTAAAAAAGCATAATGTTCAACTCTATTTGCTGTAATCATTGAAGCTTCTATTTTTGGGGTTGAAAAGCTTTTGCCTAATCTTATTTTTTCAGTATAAATAATTGCGATTTTATCGTTTTTCTTCAAATCTCTTCTAAAATCGATACTATTTTTAAAACTTGCAACAAACTCATTTGCTAAAAGTCCATTTCCAGTGGCTTTTGATATATCATAATGTGGTGAGTTATTTACAGGAATTGCAATCTTAGAGTGTTTTGTAATGTAGGCAATTGGCACAATATCTATATTAAAATTATCATTATCTTTAGATATATGAACTTGCATCTCATCACTAATTGGAATTAAAGCTTGTCTAAAAGTGGCATTATCATCTTTCATAATGTAGTATTGCGCACCAGCTTTTATTTCTGATAAAGATTCTTGAGCCTCTTTATCTAAATCATAGTATAGTTTTAGCGGTAACTCATTTTTTTCCAAAAAGGTTGTAAATGTTTCACCAGCATCCCAAGTTAAATCTTGAACTTCATCTGCATACAGATGTAAAAAAAATATCATAAAGATGAGTAAATACCTCACTAAAAACCTCCCATTTTTATTTTTTTCAAGTTGAGAATATCTACAACATATTAACAAATATTTACTTATGAAAAGCATAACTACAAGATAAATAGATGCCTTAAAAAGCCTTTTTTAAAAGATTTCGATGTATAATCAACAACTAAATTAATGTTGGAGATATAATGAAAATAGTTGTAATTTGTTTTTTTTTAATAGTTTCTTTATACTCATTTGAGCTAAAAGAGGTAGAGTGTAAAATTATAGAGAGTAATCTTAAGAGTGCTTTGGTTGATTGTGATAGTGGTAGTGTAAAAATTGGTAGTAGTGGTATTATAATTCGTGATATGGATAAAAACTCATATATTGTGGCTGGTGCTACTGTTAGTGATATAAAAGATAGTAGTATTTTAATTGATTTTATAGTTTTTGACTCTTTGGCACAAAGTACATTTGCAACACCAAAAACTCTTCCAAAAGTTGGAGATAGAGTGAAATTAAATTACTTATATGATAAAGCTTTAGCAGTTACTCCAAATCTAAAAAATTATTCAAATATAGTTGAAAAACATTCAAATATTATTTGGCTACACCCTGATTTATTGGCATCTTATTTATCAATTGAGCGAAAACCATCACCTACAAAAGATGAGTTTAAACAGTTTTGCTCAAACTATTCTATTGGATTACTATTTTTTGCAATAGAAAATAGAGGCTATTTTGTGGATTGCAACTCATTTAGTATAGTTTATGAAGAAGATATAGAAAAAATTGATGAAATAAAAATCCCATTTTATTCAAGAGTAGAAAATGTTAGTGGTTCATTTTTTAAATTTGGAACTGATATTATGAAAGATTATAGTTCGCACTATAAAAAACTATTAGGAATTTAATATGATAGATACAAAGCATATAGAAAATTTAAAAACAATTGTAGGTGAAGGTAATATATATTCTGATAAAGCACATCTGATTGCTTACTCTTATGATGCAACAAGGGAAAAGTTTGAACCTGATGCTGTCATTTTTCCAAAATCTGAAGAAGATGTAAGTCAAATACTAAAATATTGTAACAAACATAAAATTATAGTAGTTCCAAGAGGTTCTGGAAGTGGCTTTACTGGAGGAGCTTTACCTGCAAATGGTGGAATTGTGTTGGCATTTGAAAAATATATGAATAAAATTTTAGAAATAGATTTAGAAAATTTAGTAGCTGTTGTGCAACCTGCTGTGATAAATAAAGATTTGCAAAATAGAGTTGAAGAGGTTGGACTATTTTATCCACCAGACCCTGCAAGTGAAGAGTATTCAAGTATTGGTGGAAATGTAAGTGAAAATGCTGGAGGAATGAGAGCTGCAAAATATGGAATTACAAAAGATTATGTTGTAGCACTTAGAGCAGTATTACCAAATGGAGATATTATTAGAGCTGGAAAAAAGACTATAAAAGATGTAGCTGGTTATAATATTGCTGGAATTCTAATAGCAAGTGAAGGTACATTAGCTGTAATTACAGAAATTACTTTAAGACTTATTCCAAAACCAAAACTTAAAAAAACATGTATGGGAATTTTTCCATCTGTAAAAGATGCTATGAATGCTGTATATAAAAGTTTATCAAGTGGTGTAACTCCTGTTGCTATGGAATTTTTGGATAATTTGACAATTAGAGCAGTTGAAGAAAAGTTTAAAAAAGGACTTCCAATTCAAGCTGGAGCAATATTAATTAGTGATATTGATGGAAGTGTTGAAGAAGAGATAGAAGAGTCTATTAAAAATTTAAAAGAAAAATTTTTAGAAAATGGTTGTAGTGAATTTAAGATTGCAAAAGATGAGAGTGAAGCCAAAGATATATGGTTTGCAAGAAGAAATGCTTCTCAAAGTATCACAATTTATGGCGATAAAAAGTTAAATGAAGATATTACAGTTCCACGAAGTGCATTACCAAAACTATTAGAAGAGATTGATAAAGTATCTCTTAAATATGGTGTTAAAATACCATGTTTTGGGCATACTGGAGATGGAAATGTGCATACAAATGTGATGGTAAGCAGAGATAATTTAGAAATTGGACATAAAGCAATTGAAGAAATCTTTAAAATTACAGTAGAACTTGGTGGAACTTTGAGTGGAGAACATGGTATTGGCTTATCAAAAGCTCCATTTATGAGTTTAGCATTTAGTGAAGCTGAACTAAATCTATTTCAAACTATAAAACGAGCATTTGACCCAAATAATATTCTAAATCCTTACAAAATGGGACTTCATTGATTGATAAAATAAGAAAACTTTACCATCTTTTGGTAGAGTTTTTTAGTGTTGAAATTATCTATTTTTCAGCAAGTTTAAGCTTTTATACAATCTTTGCAATTATCCCAATTCTACTGATATTTTTCTCACTCTTTACAAAACTTCCTGCATTTAGTGAGTATTATGAGAGTTTAAGAGATTTTATATTTTCAAATCTTATGCCAACAAATACCGAAGCAATTACAAACTATATTAATGAGTTTTTAGCAAATTCTGATAGTTTGGGAGTTATGGGATTGGTATCTGTAATTATAACTTCGCTTATGTTTTTTAATAACTATGAGTATATTGTAAATAAGATTTTTGGCTCAAAAGAAAGAGGTTTTTGGGATTCAATCTCCACATATTGGACACTTATAACACTTACTCCAATTGGGCTTATATTATCATTTTATTTATCAAATCAAATCCAAGAGCTATTAAATAGCACCACATATACAAGCAGTATAGATTTTATATCAATTTTACCATATTTGATAGTTTGGGGAATATTTTTTATAACTTATAAAATATCTGCAAATATAACGATTAATTTAAAATCTGCAATGATTTCATCTTTTATATCATCTCTTAGCTGGTATATTTCAAAAAATCTATTTATTCAATACATATTTTATAACAAAACTTACTCTACAATTTATGGCTCATTTAGTGTAATTATATTTCTATTTTTATGGATATATTTTTCTTGGATGATATTTCTATATGGTATCAAACTATGTTCAATATTAAATAAAAAAGATGTAAATCATGGATAACAACTGTTTAAATATTCAAAGCAACTTACTACTTTTAGAAGAGTATAAAAAAGCAATTGATGATAATTTTTTGGTTTCAAAAGGTGATATTAATGGAGTTATTACTTATGTAAATGAGAAGTTATGTCTTAGAAGTGGTTATACGAAGGAAGATTTAATAGGCAAACCACATAATATATTTAGACATCATACAACTAATGGTGAAATATATAATGATATGTGGCTTACAATATTATCAAAAAAGAGTTGGAAAGGGATATTAAAATCTAAAACAAAAAGTGGAGAACTACTTATATGTGATACTATAATAGTTCCCTTACTTGATTTATCAGGAAATATAATGGAATTTATTGCAATAAGAGAAGATGTTACCACATTTGTATTAGCTACTGAAGAGTTGGAGAGAGAAAAAGTGAGACGATTAGAACAGCAACAACAGATTTTATTAAAAGAAAAAGAAGAAGAGCTATTTAAATATAGGGAAAGATACCACACATCTCAACAAGACGATGCTTTTAAAAAACAGATAAAAATTATAAAAGATGAGTTATCTCATATTAAACTTTATGATATGTTTATTGACTCATTTTATAAACCACTTGATACATTAAGTGGCGATGTTTATGGCACTATTCAAATTAGCGAAAGTGAATCATTTTTATATATTATTGATGCTATGGGAAAAGGATTATCTGCTTCTGTAACATCAATTCAATCAAGCTCATTTATAAATAATATTGTAGAAATATCGATTGCAAAAGATGATTTTTCACTTCAAAAAACTATTGAATCATATATGAAATTTATAAAAAAACAGATTTTAGATGATGAGTTGGTTGGAGCAATATTTGTATATATAAATAGAGATGAAGAGTTTTTGGAGTATGCAAATTTTGGAATGCCCCCAATTGTATATGAGACAAATATTGGTGAAGTTGTGCAAGTAAATAGTAATAATTTACCAATTATGCAATTTTTTTCTAATATTAAAATTGATAAGTTAGATTTTAATCAAATAAGAAAATTGCTTATTTATAGTGATGGTTTATGTGAAGCTAAAATGGAAAATAATAGACCATATATAAATAGATTGTTGAATGATTTTAAAAACTCTCTCACAAAGAATATATTTTTAAAAGAGCTTAAAAAGAGTGTAGCAGAGTTTGAAGACGATACCACAATTATATATATTACAAAACTTTGTAGCAAAATTTCAGCAACAGATAGCACAGTTATAAAAAATAGTTTAGAAGAATTAACATATACAATTGATAAAGTTGCCCAAAGATGTTATAAATTAAATTTAGACCAAAAAGGTATTATTCAACTTGAATTTGTATTAAATGAAATTATGTTAAATGCTTTAGAACACGGCAATTTAGGGATTGATTTTGATTTAAAGCAAGATTTAATTACTCAAGATAAATATGATGAATACATAATTGAAGCTATAAAGTTACAAGAAAATTTAGACAAAAATATTAAAATTAACTATTTTGAGTATGAGTTTGAAAAAGAGTATCTGTTAATTATAACAGTTGCTGATTGTGGAGATGGATTTGATGTAAATAAACTTTTAAAAACCCTCAACTTAAGTAAAAATATTAAGTTTCATGGAAGAGGAATTATGATGTCAGAAACTGTAGTTGATGGTCTTTTTTATAATCGTAAAGGAAATGAAGCAACAGTTATTAAAATGCTTCAAAAGAGATAAATTTTATAAAAGGTTTTTAAGTGGAAGAGAGATTAATAGCACTTGGAATAGATACTTTTCAAACTTCGTTATATGTGGCATTACCAACACTTATAGTTAGTCTTTTTGTAGGACTTATTATAAGTATTTTTCAAGCTACAACACAAATAAATGAGATGACACTTTCATTTATTCCAAAAATTTTAGCAGTTGTTATTGTTTTGATTTTGACAATGCCTTGGATGTTAAATATTATGTCAGAATTTACTGAAAGAATGATAAAACTTATACCACTATTTATATTTTAAATGAGAGTTATAAATTTAAAAAACTACTCTTCAATTAGAATTGGTGGAGAAGTAAAAGTTAAAATTATTAGAGAAATTTCCAATTTAAATGGCTTTTTTATAATTGGTGGTGCAAATAATTTAATAGTTTGTGAAGATACAAAAGAGCAATTTGCAATGCTTGGTAATGAGTTTAATTATATTAAAACTATTGGAGATAGATTAATCGTTGGTGGTGCTACACCATCTGGAAGATTATTTAGCTTTTGCAAAAGAAAAAATATTACTAATTTTGAGTATTTATCAAAACTTCCTGGAAAAATTGGTGGGCTTATAAAAATGAATGCAGGAATGAAAGATAGTGAAATTTTTAATCAATTAATTGAGATAAAAACCATTCATGGAGATATTTCAAAAGATAATATAAAATATGGTTATAGATTTACAGATATACAAGATGTAGTTTTTGAAGCTACATTTAAAATTGAATATGGATTTAATTTGGATAAAGTATTACTTTTTAAAACAATGCGAGAAAATCAACCAAAAGGTTTTAGTGCTGGAAGTTGTTTTAAAAATCCAAATGGAAATTATGCTGGAAAGTTGATAGAAGCAGTTGGTTTAAAAGGTTATAAAATTGGCGATTTATCTTTTTCAAACCAACATGCAAATTTTTTGATTAATTCGGGAAATGGTAAATTCAGGGATGCAATAAAGCTAATAAATTTGGCAAAAAGTAGAGTTTTTAATGAGTTTGGAATTTCATTAGAAGAAGAAGTAATTATTAAAGAGTAATTCTGATAATATAGTTTTAACTTAAAATATATTATCATTAAAAACATTAATACTTATTAACTTATCAATAAACTTAATGAGTTTAAATATAAAATTAAAAGATAAAACGATAAAATGGAAGTTGAAATATTTAAAGAGGTTAGATGAAAAAGAGCTATAAAACAAAGATTAGAGGATTAACAAAAAAGCAGTTAGATAGACTTAAAGAGTTATCAAACAGTGCTAAAAATCTATATAATCAAGCTCTTTATATCTTAAAAAATGAGTATAAAACTACTCAAAAACATCTATCTTATAATGAGATGGATAAGATTATGAAACAAACTTTAAATTTAGAAAGTGAGATAAATTATAAAAAGCTAAAAGCTGGAGTTAGTCAGCAGATATTAAAAAAACTTGATACAAATTTTAGCTCATTTTTTAAAGCTATAAAAAGTTATTCTAAAGATAAATCTAAATTCAAAGGTTGCCCAAACCCTCCTAAATTTCTAAAAGATAACTATTATAATTTGATTTATGACAATATAAGATTTCAAATAAAAGATGATTTTGCAGTTTTGGAAAAAGCTCTAAAAGATGAAAATAATAAAAGTTTGGTAGATAAATTAGAGATAAAAATTCCAAAATATTTAATTGGAAAAAAGATAAATCAGATTGAAATAATCCCAAAATATGGATATTTTGAAGCTATATTTGTTTATGAAGATACAAAAAATTATACTCGTATTGCTAAAAATAGTAATATAGTTGGAATTGATTTAGGCTTAAATAATCTCGCAACAGTCGTAAGCAATGGAATTTTTAAACCATTTATCATTAATGGAAAGCCATTAAAAAGTATAAATCAATTTTATAATAAAATAATGTCAAAACTCAAAAGTAGATTAGACAAAGGAGAGCAAAAATGGTCAAAACGATTACAAAAATTAACCGATAATCGCAATAATAAAATGAAAGATTATCTACATAAATCAACTAAAAAAATAGTTGAAGAGTGCATAAATAACGATATTTCAACGGTTATTATTGGAAATGTTGCAAATTCAAATAATAAGATAAATTTAGGTAAAATAAATAACCAAAACTTTGTAAATATATCACTTGGTCAGTTTGTAGAAAAGTTAAAATACAAACTTGAAGCCCACAATATAGATGTAAAAGTTGTGGAAGAAAGCTACACGAGTAAGGCAAGTTTTATTGATAATGATAAGTTACCTAAGAAATTTTATAATAGTAAAAAGTTTGAATTTAGTGGAGTTAGAGTTAAACGAGGACTTTATAAACCGTTAAATGAAATATTTAAAAAAGTAAATGCCGATTGTAACGGAGCTTACAATGTTATAAGAAAAGTAGTTCCTAATTTCAATTTTGAAGAGTTATCTAAAAAAGTGAATGACGGAATAGCGGGTTGGTTTCTCCCACACATTAAAATTATTGATAGCTCAATAAAAGTCAATGTAAATTGAACCTTATCATACCAAAAGAAACCGTAATAGAGGGCATTTAAGATGGCTAAAAGCATATATCAAATAACAACAGATTTCCTATCAAATAAATTTAGTAAAAGTTCATCGTCTTATAAAGATTTTTCAGATGCCAACTCAAAAGAGCTGTTTGATTTAATTATAAGTTTAGTTGGTGAAGATGAGTTAAATAGTAAAAAAGATGAGATAAAAAGAGCAATTGTAGATTTTTTTTCTTCTCCATTAGTTGAAATTTTTGTTCTATTTAAAGGTTTAGAAAAGATTATTATTAGAGCAAAAGCTTATAACGATATAAAAGCTATTACAGATGCCTTATCAGTTGAAATAGATACTCTAAAAGATAGAATAGATGATTTTTTGGATCAAGAAGGTGTATATGTATTTCCAAAAGATACAAGAGATAAAATATATAAATTTCTTGATGGTATAGAAAATGATAATAAAAAAACAGAATTAATTAAAGCAACTTTTAAAGAGCGATTAGGACTTCATGAAAAAGATTTTGTAATATGTTTAGCTGATAAAATTGTTGTCAAATTAAATTTATTAGTTGAGAGAGATATTCCAAAAGAGTTATCAGAAGAGAGTGATTTTTTAGACCCAAAAGAGCGAAGATTTAATGGTGTTTCTCCAGAGTTAATTAAAAAATTAATTAATACAAAACTTCCAAAAGAGTTTTCAAAAAAAGTTGCAGTTTCAGAAATTACAGAACAGATGTTGGCAGATGAACTTAGTTTATCAAAAGTAGGAAATGAGTATTTCATAAAAAATTTCATAAAATATTTACAAAATAGTTTAGTTTCAGTTATAAGTCAATACATGAGTGATGTTGAAAATATCATAGTTGAAGGTATTGCAAACTATATTATAAGAGAACATTTTGATTATATTATGCACAAAGTTACAGATAGAGTATATGCTCTATTACTTGATAAAGATAAAAATGCTGAAGCTTTTGTGAAATATTATAATGGTGAAACAGGTGTAACACACGAAGGTATGAAGTTTAAAAAACCAGAAATTTTGGATAAAGATGGAGCTAAATGGAATGCAAGCACAATACTTCAAATTTTGTTGCAAAAACGACAAGGAATAGAAGCTATAAAAAATAAGATAGAGTTTATTAGTGGTTTTGAGCAAGATTTAAAAGATAATATTGCTGAAAGTCAAGAGTTAGAGAAAAAAATTGTAGTTTTAAGAGAAGAAAAAGATAGTATAGAACAATCTGAAGAAAACCTTCACAAAGAAATGGAAGTTTATCAAAAACAGCTTTTAGAAATTAAGTTGGATTTCAATGTAGCAACTGAAGGAGAAAAGGCAAAACTTCAAATTAAAATAGACCAATTGAGTTCTGTTTTAAAGAAATATTCACTTGAAGATGAAAAACTTTATAATAGAAAAAAAGTTGTAGATGCTGAATATCAAAAGAGCGAACAGCGATTTCATATAATTAAGCGAGATAATTTAATGGTAAGTAAAAAAATAGAAGCTGAAAATATAAAGAAAAATAAACTTTTAAAAGTACAAGAACCTGTTGAAGAGAAGTATAAAGCGATTACTCAAGCTTTTATAAAAGCTATGATACTTCACAGAAATGAGATTTTAAAGTAACTATTGATAAAATTATGTTGGTATAGCTTGTAGTTGCTTGATTTTCAAGAGGAAAGTCTGGGCTGCAATGGGGTAAGGGTTCCATTTAAAGAATGGCTACACAACTTTTGTGTAAGAGATAGTGCAACAGAGAGAAGACCGCCATTTTGGTAAGGGTGAAAGGGTGGTGTAAGAGACCACCAGAGCTAAAAGTAATTTTAGTTGCTATGTAAACCTAACCCGCAGTAAGAAGAGACAGGTTATAAGCCCCATAATTAGAGCTCTTCGCTAAAGCAAAATTGTAAAATTTTAGCTTAGATGAATAACTACTTTACACAGAACCCAGCTTATAGCTATACCAATTTTTATAATCCACTACAATCACGACTTTGACATCCTTATTTCAAAACAAGCACCATTTTTATTGTTATACACATTTATATTTCCAGAAAATTTTTGCTCGATGATATTTTTGACTATAAAAAGTCCAATTCCTACACCATTAAGACCTTTACTTGTCACATAAGGTTCAAAAATATTCTCAATTGGTTTGATTTGTATTCCACCTCCATTATCTTCAATAGTGATGATTATAAAATTTTTTTTAGCATCTAGCGAAAGTATCACAAGTTTTTCAAATTGGTCAGTTTTATTAAGAGCATCTTTGGCATTAGAGAGAATATTAAGTATTGCTTGAGAAAATGTATTTGCATCCCCTTCAATCATAGCATCTTTTATAATATTGAGTTGTATCTTTATCTGATAGCTTTGAAAAGAATCCTCTACAAAATCAAGTGTTCTTTGGAGTTCGTTTGCTATGCTAAATGACTTTTGCTCTTCATTTGAGGTAAAAAATCCTTGAAAAACATCGATAGTGGAGGAAAGATACTCGACTGTTTTATTGCTCGAATTTATAAACTCTTCCAATTTTTGAGATTTAACTTCTCTATGAAACATTAACTCCACTTTAAGTGTGGCTATCAAAGCACTAAGATGAGTAAGAGGTTGCCTCCATTGATGGGCAACATTACTTGCAAATTCACCAATAGCTACTTGTCTTGATTGTAGTAAAAGCATCTGCTCATTTTTATTTTTTTCCTCTTGAAGAAGTTTAATACGATAAGCAAGAGCCAAAGAGAGTGCTATCACATCCCAAATCAGACCTTGATTGACAAGAGTTATACTCCAAATAGCGAGTGGCATTATGTTTGTCGTATAAAATGTAAACATATAAAGGGACATTAAAACACCTCCAGCACCTGTAGAAAAAAGAAAGTGTAGTCCTACAATATAGCCATTTTTATAGATTTTAAAGCCAACATACAAAGTATAAAAACTTAAAAAGCTAAATGAAGCCAAAAATAAAAGCTTAACAATCATCATATCAAATAAAAAATAAGCCAAACTCATTATACCAAACACTATACTAATAATATTGAGTATCTTAGCACTTTTAGGTAATCTCTCTTGAAGTCCTAGAAAACTCCCTGTAAAAAGTGCCAAACCAATACCAGTAATAGTAAGTGCAATTATCAATAAAACTTTAAGTATTTGAGGGTCTAGCATCATACCAAATGGCAGGTAAGACCTACCAGAGAGGCAAATGATGAGTACTCCAAAGATATAAATGCAATAATGAATAAAAATTTTATCTTTTGTAAACAAATACAAAATCATATTGTAAATTAAAAAAGAGATACCGATAAAATAAGAAATAAGCATTATATTATAGAGATTTTCCCAAGTAGCATCTATCTCATCAAGAGTTCCAAATGAAAAAATAGGCATTAAAGGAACCTTACTTTTTGCTCTTATTAAATAAGTTATATTTTGTGAATTTTTTTCTAATCCAAATCGTATTTGTTGTGTTTTAATATCTCGTTGTTCAATTGGTACAATATGCCCATTGTGAAACGATTTTATTAGTAATCCATTTCGAAATACAAATAAATCATAAGAAGTTCCAATCCTAATATCTTTTGAGTCAAGATAGAGTTTTTCATCACCTTTTGTAGATACTTCAAAAACAAACCAAGTGGTATCAGTTGTGAGTCCTAAGCTATAGGCATTTTTTGGAAAACTTTGTAAATTATTTGTATTTACCACTTCCAAAGCTTGTTGTGGAGATAGTATCTTGTTGGTTGTAAAATAGCCACTTTTGTGTAGAGTGATATTTGGGTTAAGCACCTCAATACTCTCAAAAGCAAACAGATGAATAGAAAAAATAAAAAGAGTAAAAAGATATTTTAATTTTTGATTCATTTTTGTTTTCTCATACACTTTTACTATTTAGTACCAGTCGCCAACCAATACCGCTTATCGATTCTATTGTATCAAATCCTATTTTTGCTCGTAACCTTGAGATAATATTTTTGATGGTACTCTCCCCAATTTCAGCGATAGGATAAAGTTTGATAATAATCTCCTCTTTTTCTAAAATATTTGGGTATTTCTCTACAAATAGTTTTAAAAGGGCATACTCTTTTGCACCTAGTTTGATTTTTTCACCATTTTTCACTAAAGAATTTGAGCTTGTATGATAAACAACATTGTTTTCAAACTCTATCATTGATGGTTTTCGAGAATTAATTCTTGCTGTGCATTTAGAAAATATCTCAAGCATCTCTTCAAGTTTGAGTGGTTTTGTGATAAATCCCTCCACTTGCATATTGATAGCTCTCATAAGGTATTTTTGTTCATTGTATGCTGTAAATAATACAATAGGAATCTTAATATCTTTAGCTCTTATTTGTGATACAAGCTCCAATCCATCCATCACTGGCATCTTAATATCGGTAAAAAGAATATCTGGATTTTGGCTAAGATATTTATCATATCCCTCTGCTCCGTTACTTGCAACTATCACTTGTTTAAAAAATGCTTGGAGAATCTCTTTTGTAGTATTTCGTATCTCTACATCATCTTCCACAAAAAGTATAGTTTTATCTCTCAAAGTTATCAATGAATACATTATATAAATCCCTAATATTTGTATTTTTTAATGATTGTAGCAGATTAAAAGTCACAAATCAGACATTTTTAGCAAATACAAATGCCTATTATGAGACAGCGATTTTGGTAGGATTCTTATAAAGTAATTATGAAGGGATTTTTATGAGCAAAAAAAGATTGCTTGAGCCTAATTTTGGATTCAAGTTCAAAAAAGGCTTTTTAAGTTTTGTGTTTATTGGAGCTATGAGTATATTAAATGTACATTCAAAAGAGGTTGTTTTTATAGACAACAGCATAAGTGATTATCAAACAATTACAAAGGAGTTAAACAAAGAGTATTATCTCATTGATAAGTCTCAAAATGGTTTAATTCAAATTTCAAATATTTTAAAAACAGAAAAAAATATTGACTCAATTCATATCATCTCTCATGGAGATAGTGGAGAGCTATTTTTGGGAAATAGTAAGATAAACTCCACCACTTTACAAAACCACCAAAATGAACTCAAAATCATACAAGAGTCACTCAAAGAAAACGGCGATATTTTGCTTTATGGTTGTAATGTAGCAAGTGGGCAAAAAGGAAAAGAGTTTATAAACTCTTGGGCTACTTTAACAAGTGCAGATATTGGAGCTTCTACAAACTTAACTGGTAATGTTAATCTTGGTGGAGATTGGATGCTAGAAGAAAAAACAGGGCTAATCACTACTGCCATGCTAAATATTCCTGACTGGATAAACACTCTAAAGTGGGTAAATATGAAGGAAATATCACACGATGCAATTCCACAAAGTGTTTATGCTGCTTTGGATAATGGAGATATATCTGCTTATTACTCATCTGTTGGGTCTATTGATTATCAGTTTGATAATGCAAATAACATGTATATTTCATATGTCTCAGGAGGGTATGCTGCTGAATGGAACTATCCTACAGTTTCCACTACACATGTCTTGAAATATAATGGAAGTGCATGGACAGAACTTGGAACAGGACAATCTATTGCAGAAAGCTCTTTGGCGGTCAATAAAACTACAGGTGATGTATATTTAGGTACTCGTTCATCTATTTTGCATTATAACTCATCAAATAACACTTGGGATACAATAGGAACAAACAATGATGCCTACATAAGTGGAAGTGTTCGTGATGGACTAAGATTTGGAGCTGATGGCACTTTGTATCATGCATACATCAATGGTATAAATGAGACTAATAAGAGATTTATCCTTAAAAAGTATAACGGAACACCCAATAGCTGGACAGACTTAACCCCAAGTGGTGGTTATGCTGATGCTATTGCTTATGATGTTGCATCTGATGGCACTTTATATGTGCTTAGAATGAATAATTATATTCCTAGTAATTCTAATTGGGATACGAGTATTGAAAAGTACTCAAATGGTACGTGGTCTAATTATTATTTTAACACTTCAACATCGTATGCTCATGGTATCTATATTCCATCTTCTGATGATGTGTATATTACCGAACAGGCAATTAACACAAATTGGTCTGTTGCTAAAATTGAATCAGGTAACACTCGTATCGATACGGGACTTTCAGCAACTAATTCTGTAAACCATTTTTTTGTAGGACATGATGGCGAGTTATATGCTGTTAAAAATAGTCATCTTGGTGGGTATCGTCTATATAAATATGATGGGGGAACATCGTGGAGTGAAGTTACTTCGACAAATGAAGACTATCCTACTAGTATTTATAGTACAACTGTTGATGTTGGACCCGATGGCACTGTTTATGAACTTGGTGTTCCTAATGCGGAAGATGCATATGGCTATAGCATATATGCCTATAATGGTATCATTGAAAAATTGGTTATTGGAGCTAATACAGCTCCAACTGATATAAATCTCTCTAGTGTAACAGTTGCCGAAAATAGCACAATTGGAACAACAATAGGAGATTTTAATACAACCGATGTAGATGTAAATAATACCTTTACCTATAGTTTTTGTAGCGGAACTGATGATGCTAATTTCACGATAAGTGGCTCAACTCTTCAATCTAATTCCGTATTTGATTATGAAACAAAATCAAGTTATAGCATTTGTATTAGAACCAAAGATGATGCAAATGCCTCATTTGATGAAAACATGACAATAAACATAACAAATGTAAATGAAGCACCAATAATCACCTCTACACCAACGACAGATGTTAATGAAAGTAGTCCTTATAGCTACATTTTAAGCGGAAGTGATATTGAAAAGAATGAATTAAATTGGAGTGTAAAAAGTGGTACTAGTCTTCCATCTTGGTTGAATCTCTCTTTGGGAAGTACGACTGTATCAACATTAGCAGGAAGTGGTACTTCTGGATTTGCAGATGGCAATCCTGTAACGGCAATGTTCAAGATTCCAGAAGGAGTTGTAGCAGATAACAATGGAAATATCTATCTTGCCGATAGAAATAATGCGAGAATTAGAAAGATAGATAGTTCTGGCAATGTTACAACTTTTGCTGGAAGTGGTACTTCTGGGTTTGCTGATGGCAGTGCTACAACAGCAAAATTTTATTCTCCAACTGGAATCGCAATAGATGGCAGTGGAAATATTTATGTAGCCGATACAAATAATCATAGAATCAGAAAGATAGATAGCTCTGGAAATGTAACAACTCTAGCTGGAAGTGGTACTGATGGTTTTTTAAATAGCACCACTAGCACAAATGCACAGTTTAGTTCTCCAACTGGAGTTGCAGTAGATAGCAATGGAAATGTTTATGTAGCTGATAATGGAAATCATAAAATTAGAAAAATAGATAGCTCTGGCAATGTTACAACTTTTGCTGGAAGCAGTTCTGGATTTGCAGATGGCAGTGGCACAAATGCAAAGTTTAACAGTCCACAAGGAGTTGCGATAGATGGCAGTGGGAATGTGTATGTAGCTGATACTCTCAATAATAGAATTAGAAAAATAGATAGTTCTAGCAATGTTACAACTTTTGCAGGAAGCACTCAAGGATTTACAGATGGCAATGGTGCAAATGCAAAGTTTTATTATCCAAAAGGAGTGGTAATAGATAACAGTGGAAATATTTTTGTTACAGATGCATGGAATAATAAAATCAGAAAGATAGATAGGCTCTGCAAATGTAACAACTATAGCTGGAAGTGGTGAAGGATTTGCAGATGGCAGTGGCACAACGGCAATGTTTAATCGTCCATTTGGAATCACTATAGATAGTAGTGGAAATATTTGTATTTCTGATGAATCTAATAATAAAATGAGAAAGATAGTAGTTACATTACCAAAAATTGCAGGAACTCCAACACAAGCAGGAGTTTATGATGTAAATCTAACTCTTAATGATGGCAATAATACAGTTGAACAAAATTTTCAAATTACTGTAGCAAAAATTAATGATGCTCCAACAGACATAAATCTCTCCAGTATAACAATTGCCGAAAATAGCACAATTGGCACAACAATAGGGAATTTTAATACAACCGATGCAGATAATGGAGATACTCATATTTATAGCTTTTGTGGTGGAACTGATGATGCAAATTTTACGATAAGTGGCTCAACTCTTCAATCAAATAGTATATTTGATTATGAAACTAAATCAAGTTATAGCATGTGTATTAGAAGCAAAGATGATGCAAATGTAACTTACGATAAAAACATAACAATAAATATAACAAACTCAAACGATATTCCAACAATTACATCAATACCAACTACAGATGTTAATGAAAGTAGTGTTTATAGCTATACATTAAATGGAACTGATGTTGATGGTGATGAATTAAATTGGAGTGTTACTAATCTTCCCTCTTGGTTAAATCTCTCTTTTGGAAATATTGATGTTACAACAATAGCTGGAGAAGGTACTGATTCATTTGCAGATGGCAATGCCACAACAGCACAGTTTAACAAACCAACAGGAATAGCAGTAGATAATAGTGGGAATATTTATGTAGCTGATTATAAGAATAACAAAATCAGAAAAATAGATAGTTCTCTAAATGTAACAACATTAGCAGGAAGCAGTTTTGGATTTGCAGATGGTAGTGGCACAAATGCACAATTTAAAAATCCATATTCAATAGCATTAGATAGCAGTGGAAATGTTTATGTTGCAGATACTGTTAATGATAAAATCAGAAAAATAGATAGTTCTGGCAATGTTACAACATTAGCAGGAAGCAGTTCTGGATTTGCAGATGGCAGTGGCACAAATGCACAGTTTAACAAACCAACAGGAATTGCAATAGATAGTAGTGGAAATGTTTATGTTGCTGATACTGTAAATCATAAAATCAGAAAAATAGATAGTTCTGGTAATGTCACAACTTTTGCTGGAAGTAGTTCTGGATTTGCAGATGGCAGTGGCACAAATGCACAGTTTAATAATCCAAAAGGAATTTCAATAGATAGCAGTGGAAATGTTTATGTTGCAGACACCCTTAATCATAAAATCAGAAAAATAGATAGTTCTGGTCATGTAACAACAGTAGCAGGAAGTAGTTCTGGTTTTGCAGATGGTAATGTCACAACAGCACAGTTTAACCTTCCTCAGGGAGTTGATGTAGATAATAATGGAAATATTTATGTTGCAGATAGTTCTAATCATAAAATAAGAAAGATAGATAATTTTGGTAATGTAACAACATTAGCAGGAAGTGGCACTGATGGTTTTGCAGATGGTAATGCCACAACGGCAAAGTTTAATGTTCCTTATGCTGTAACAGTAGATAACAATGGCAATATTTATGTTGTTGATGAATCTAATAATAAAATCAGAAAGATAGTAAAATCTACAATACTTAATGGAACTCCAACAAATGATGATGTTGGTGTGCATGATGTAAATTTGACAGTGAGCGATGGCGAAAACAGTGTAAGTCATTATTTTCAAATAACGGTAGTAAATGTATAAATGACCCAGTAACAGATATAAACCTAACAAGCTATTCAATCGCCGAAAATAGCATAATTGGAACAACTATCGGAGAGTTAAATGCAACAGATATAGATAGTAATGATATTTATACTTTTAGTTTTTGTGGAACCGATAGTAACTTTACTATTTCAGGAAATCAACTAAAAAATGCAATAGTTTTTGATTATGAAACTACAAATAGTTATGTAACTTGTATTAAAGTCAGTGATGGAACTGTGGATTTTGAGAAAAATATAACTATAAATATAACAGATGTAAATGAGAGTTCAAGTAGTTCAAGCTCATCATCTTTAAGTGAATTAAGTTCCTCATCTTCATTGAGTTCGATTTCTTCATCACAAATTATTAATAGTTCAAGTTCTTTATCTTCAAACAGTTCAAGTGAAAGTAGTAATTCGTCATCTTCACTAAGTTCTAATAGTTCAACTG
>DZAY01000015.1 GCA_022729735.1 Helicobacter cetorum | reverse complement strand
AGATAAAACAGTGAAAATAGGAAATTCTATTATATTCTATTTAAATTGGAACTATAATTCCTCAATCTATATTTAAAGAGTTGTTTTGATGGAGTATAATTTTATATTTGCATACGGTTTTATATTGGTTGTAATTCTGTTTTCAATGAGATTTAAATTAGGAATAGAAAAAGAACTTTTTACTTCATCAATAAAAGCATTTTTACAACTACTAATTATGGGTTATGCACTTTTATATATATTTGCTTTAGAGAATGTATTTGGCATTATTGCAGTTATGCTTTTTATGCTCTTTTATGCAAGTTATATTGCAAGTAAAAGAGTGATTGTCAAATATAGTTTTTTTAGAGCAGTTGCAGTTTTATCGATTAGTTCGACTATGATTATAGGTTTTTTGCTTTTAGTAAATATTATTAGTTTAAAACCACAAGAGTTAATTCCACTTTTTGGAATGGTAGTTGGAAATGGGTTAAATGTTTATAACCTTTTTTTGGATAAATTTAGCACAAGAGTTAAAGATAATTTTCAGCTTATAGAAGCATATAGTGCAATAGGAACTCCTCTCCATTTGGCACTTAGAGATTTTATAAAATCTGCTATTAAAAATGGACTTATTCCTGTATTAAATTCACTCTCAAGTGTTGGTTTTGTTTTAATTCCAGGAATTACAGTTGGTATGATATTAGCAGGTGCAAATCCTCTAAAAGCTGTAACATTTCAGATAGTTATTATGTATATGATGGTTAGTATTGCATTTTTTAGCTCAATACTTTCTATAATTTTTCATTATGATGTGATTTTGAATATTGAAACTGAAGATAATAAAAGAAAAGGAAAATAGATGGCAATAGAAGATACAAGAAATAGATTATTAAAAACAGCTTTAGAGCTTTTTTCTAAAAATGGTTACATGAGAACTACAACAAAATTAATTGCAAAACATGCAGAAGTTAGTGAATTAACTCTATTTAGACATTTTAATACAAAAGAGCATCTTTTTGATTGTGTGCTTGAGAAATACTGTTTTAAAAGTGAGCTTATAAATATAAATCCAAAGTTAGAAGAGTTGCCAATTGAAAATGCTCTTTATGAAGTTGGTGTAGCACTTATTTTACATTTAAAAAAAGAGAAAAACTTTATTACAATTTTAGTAAAAGAGTTAAACATGTATCCTCATAAAATTAGAGATATTCATAATAAACATATAGATTATACAATAGAGCAGTTAGGATTACATCTTAAAGATAGAGCAGAACAAGGAAAATTTAGAGATGATTTAGATTTTATAATTGTTGCAAGAAAATTTTTAGGCTCACTATATTCAACTTTTTTAGTTCTTGAAATTTTTGATGATGGTGTTTTTGATGAAATATTAATAGATAATCATGTTAAAAGTTTGGTTGATATATTTTTGTATGGCATGGTTAAGCGATGAAGATATTAATATCACTTTTTATAGTTGTTACAACTATATTTGCAAAAGGAAATTTGGTAGTTGTAGATAGTGTTATAGAGAGTGAATTTAGTAAATTAGAACTTTTCAGTGGAAACATATTTTTTAAAGATATATCAAATATAGCAAGTGAAAGTAGTGGAAAAGTTATTTTTACAAATTTAAATGAAGGTGCAAGAGTTAAAAAAGGTGAAATTTTAGCAAAACTTGACATTGAACTTTTAGAAAATGATTTAAAAACTAAAAATATTGAGTTGAGTTTGATTGATAAAGAGTTAGAAAAAATTATCAAAGATTTTGAGCGAATTGAGAAACTATTTAAAAGCAAAACTATTGCAGAACAAAATTTTGATGATATAAAATTTAAAAAAGAGTCTTTATTAATTCAAAAAGAAATAAAAAAGAGTGAAATAGAAAAATTAAAAATTGAAATTAATAAAAAAGTGATAAAAGCTCCATTTAATGGAACTATAATTAGTAAAAAAGCAAGAGAAGGTGAATGGCTTAATAGTGGTGGAGTTGTAGCAATGGTTGCAAAAGACGAGTTTGAAGTGGTTGTAAATATTCCAAATAGTGTTTCAGAACTTTTAACTTTGAAAGAGAGAGTTAAAGTTTTAATAGAAGATAAAGAGATAGAAGGAGAATTTAGTGCGACTATTCCAAAAGCTGATATACAAACCAGATTAATACCTATTAAAATATCTCTACAAGGCAATTTTAAAGAAGGCTTAGAAGCAAAAGTAGCTTTGAAATCTTTTGAAAAAATAAAAGCTCTAAGCATTCATCGTGATGGATATGTAAATGGAAAGCTATTTGTAGTTAGAGAAAATATTGCAAAATCTTATCCTATTACAGTAGTTGGATTTGATAAAGAGCGACTATTTTTTTCCTCTAAAGATATAAATATTTCAGATAAAGTTGTTATAAAAGGGAATGAACGACTTAAAGACAAAGATGAGGTTGAAGTTAAAACAAATAATAAAAACTAAAAGAGAATAAAATGGATTTAGTGAAGTTTTCAATCAAAGAACCTGTATCTGTTGCTGTTATTGTTATATTAATAATTTTATTTGGGTTAATTGGATTAAATAAAATCCCATATCAATTAACACCAACAGTAGTAGAACCTGAAATATCTGTATCTACAAATTGGGTTGGTGCAACTCCTTATGAGATAGAAAAAGATATTTTAGAACCACAAGAGCGAGTTTTAAAAGGAATTGTAGGTTTAGAAGAGTTAGAAAGTAGTGCTTATAATGGATATGGAAGAATAAATCTTAAATTTAAGCTTGGAATTAGCATTGATGAAGCACTACTTAGAGTAACTAATCAGCTAAACGAGGTTAGAAGTTATCCATTAAATGCAGATAAACCTGTAATTAGAGGAACTGGTGCTTCAACTTCGCCTGTAATTTGGATGGTATTAAAGACAAAAGATGAAAATTTAAATCATATTGATACTTATAAAACATATTTTGAAGAAGAGTTAAAGCAAAAATTAGAAAGAGTTGAAGGAGTTGCTGACCTTTTCATTCGTTCTGGTGCATTAAAAGAGGTTCAAATTGAGCTGAATTATGAAAAATTAAATAGTTATAAGTTAAGTGTAAAAGACGTAATTACTAAAATTAGTGGAGAAAATAGCTCTATTTCTGCTGGTAGTTACTCTCTTGGAAGAAGAGATTATCGAATTAGAACAGTTGGTGAATACAACTCATTAAAAGATATGGAAGAGATTGTTTTGCTATCTACTGGAACTACAAAAGTGCTATTAAAAGATGTAGCAACTGTTAAAATTGGGTATGCTAAAAATAACTCTGTGATGAAACAAAATGGTGATGATGGAATTGGTGTGGGAGTAGTTCCACAATCTGGTGCTAATATTTTAGATATGACAAATAGAGTTGAAGAGGTTGTAAAAGAGTTAAATCAAAAAATCGCAAAAGATGGAATATATTTTGAGTGGGTAAATGACCAAAGACCATATATTTTAAATTCAATTGCACTTGTAAAAGATAATATTTTAGTTGGTGCGATATTGGCAATAGCAGTTTTATTACTATTTTTGGGAAGTTTCGCATCAACTATATCTGTGGCATTAGCTATTCCTATTAGTGTCATTGGCACATTTTTCTTTTTAGATTTTTTTGGCAGAACTTTAAATGTTATATCACTTGCTGGAATATCATTTGCAGTTGGTATGCTTGTGGATAATGCTATTGTGGTTTTGGAAAATATTGATAGACATAGAAAAATGGGTAAAAATAGGTTTGATGCTTCTTATGATGGAGCAAAAGAGGTTGCAGGTGCAATTATTATATCAACTCTCACAACAATAGCCGTATTTTTACCAATTATATTTATCGAACAAGAAGCAGGTCAGCTATTTAAAGATATTGCAATAGCTATAACTTGTTCAATTATAATTTCACTTTTTGTATCTATATCAGTTATTCCAGCTTTGACAAATAAAATCTTTTCACAAAATAGCAAGAATAGAGATACATTTATAAAAACTTTTGGATATAAACTTCATGGCTTAATTATGTTTTTTTATAAAATTAGTATGAAAAATATTTTTACAAAACTTTTTACAATCATATCTCTTACATCTTTATCAATCTATCTCTCATATTCACTATTTCCAAAAATGGAGTATCTACCTCAAGGGAATAGAAATTTTATTATAAATATGTTAGTAACTCCTCCAGGATTTTCAAAAGAAGAGCGAGAAATAATGGGAAAACATATTCATAATCAATTAAAAGATTATATTGGAGTTGATGAGCTAAATGGTATAGCTGGAATTAAAAGTTTGCTTTTTATATCATCAGATACATTTTCACTTTTTACAATTGTAAGTAGTCATGAAGAGAGAGCAAAAGAGTTAATTCCAATTCTTAAAAAAGTTGCAAATTCATATCCTGGGGTATTTGGCACAACTTCACAAGCAGGTGTTTTTGAGCGAAGAATTAGAAGTGGTAGAAGTATAGATGTAGATATTTCAGGAAGTGATTTAGACTCTTTAATAAATAGTGCAAGAGCTGTTTTTGGAGCTATTTCAAAAGATATAAACGGTGTGCAAATTCGTCCTCAACCATCATTAGAGGTTTTATATCCAGAAATAAATTTTATTCCAAATCGAGAAAATCTTACAACACTTGGATTGAGTAGCAGTGAGCTTGGAGTGATAATTGATGTATTAAATGATGGAAGAAAGATTGATGAATATAAACAAGAAGGAACTAAAAAGATAGATTTGGTTTTAAAAAATGGAGTAGAACTAACTCCAGAAGAGATTTATAACACTCAAATAGTTGCAAAAAATGAGTTAATTCCAATCAAATATGTTGCAACTTTGCAAAATAGTTATGGCTTAACAGAACTTAGACATTTAGAAACCAAAAGAACGATAACTCTACAAGTAACACCTCCACGAACTATAACAATACAAGAAACAATGGAACAAGTTAGTGAAATCGTTGCAAATTTAAAATCTAAAAATATTATAAAAGATGAAACTATAACACTTGGTGGAAATGCTGATAAATTGTCTCAAATTAGTGATATTCTTAAATGGAACTTTGTATTAGCAGTTGTAATTACATATCTTTTAATGTCGGCTCTATTTGGAAACTTTTTGTATCCACTAATCATTCTTTTTACAATTCCACTATCTGCTGGAGGTGGATTGCTTGGACTTAAACTTACAAATTTATATGTGGCACTTCAACCACTTGATATTCTTACAATGCTTGGATTTATAATTTTGGTTGGAGTTGTGGTAAATAATGCAATTTTGATTGTTCATCAAGCATTAAACAATATAAGATATGAAAAAATGGAACATAATGAAGCGATAAGAGAGTCTGTAAGTAGCAGAATTAGACCAATTTTTATGAGTAGTTTAACTTCACTTTTTGGAATGTTACCACTTGTAATAAGTGATGGCTCGGGAAGTGAAATGTATAGAGGACTTGGAAGTGTATTGCTTGGAGGTTTAACTCTATCTACAATATTTACACTTTTTATAATTCCTGCACTTTTGAGTTTTGTAATTAAAATGGAAAAGGTTTCTAAATAAAATTGAGGGTTGAATATGATTACAAAAGATAGTTTTAAAAAAGTTTTAGAAAAGTTAGATTTCAAAGAAGAAAATAGTATTTATACAAAAAAGTTTATTGAGTTTGATTGTGAATTAAAAGTTGATTTTAAAAATGAACAGTTTATTTATCCTAAAGAGATTGAAATTGATGGTGAATTTACTTTAGGTTTTCATCAAAATGAGAGTTTTGTAGTTTTTGAGTGTGTGCATAGATTATTAACAAAAGGTTATAAACCTAATCACATACTATTAGAACCAAAATGGAAATTAGGGCATGGTGCAAGTGGTGGAAGAGCTGATATTTTAGTCAAAAATCAATCCAATGAACCACTTTTAATAATTGAATGCAAAACTTTTAGTCGTGAGTTTGAAAAAGCTTGGAAAGAGACGATTGAAGATGGTGGGCAACTTTTTAGCTATATAGAACAAGAAAAAGCAGTTGAATTTATAGCTTTATATGCAAGTGATTTTATAGATAATGAAATAATAATAGCTCAAAAAATCATCTCTCACAAAGACAATGAAACCATACTCAATGAAAATAGAGAACTAAAAAGTTTTAAAAATGCTAAAAATGTAAAAGAGAGATTTAAGGTTTGGCAAAATACATACAAACTTGAATTTACAGAAAAAGGTATTTTTGAAGAGAATATTCAAGCTTACAAAATAGGTAAAGATAAATATACTCTTTTGATAGATACAAAACCAATTGATGCTACTGATAAAAAAGGAAAATATCACCAATTTAGAACAATTTTACGAAAATATAATGTAAGCAGAAGAGAAAATGCTTTTGAAGTATTGGTAAATCTGTTTTTATGTAAGATAGTTGATGAGACTGAAAATCCAAATAATTTAAAATTTTATTGGAAAGGAATTGCTTATGATAACTATTTTGATTTAGTTGATAGACTTCAAGAGCTTTATAAAATAGGTATGGATAAGTTTTTGAAACAAGAGATAGTTTATGTTAGTAATAAAGATATAGATGAACTATTTTGGGCTATGAAGCAGAAACAGAATGCAACAAAAGATGAAATAAAAAAACTATTTAGACAACTCAAATTTTTTAAAGGGCTTGATTTTGAATTTATCAAAGTTCATAATCAAAAACAGTTTGAAAAAAATGCAAAAATATTGCTTGAAATTATTCAAATGTGGCAAGGTTTAAGACTATTAAGCACAGGACAAAATCAATTTTTAGGTGATATGTTTGAGTTCTTTTTGGATAACGGAATAAAGCAGAGTGAGGGGCAATTTTTTACTCCTGTGCCTATTTGTAAATTTATCGTTTCATCTTTACCTCTTGAGTCAATGGTGCAAAACTCAAATGAACCAATAAAAACAATTGACTATGCTTGTGGTGCTGGACATTTTTTAAATGAATATGCACTAAGTATTTCTCCAATAGTTCAAAAGTATAAAAATAGCGATGTAAAAAACTATTTTAAACATATTTTTGGAATAGAAAAAGAGGATAGATTAGCAAAAGTAGCCAAAGTATCTGCTTTTATGTATGGACAAGATGAGATAAATATTATTGAAAATGATGCACTTGATAATCATGAAATGATAAAAAATAGTAATTTCGATTGTCTTATAGCAAATCCTCCATTTGCTGTTGAAGATTTTTTATTAACACTTGATGAAGAGATAAGAGAAAAATATGAGCTATATGAGACAATCAACGAACTTGGAAATAAAAATATTCAATGCTTTTTCTTAGAGAGAGCAAAACAGCTTTTAGCACCAAATGGCATAGCTGGTATTATAGTGCCATCTTCAATATTAAACAATTCAGATAATACCCACATAAAAACAAGAGAAATTTTACTTAAATATTTTGATTTTATATCTATTGTAGAGCTTGGAAGTGGAACATTTGGCAAGACGGGAACTAATACAGTTATTTTATTTATCAGACGAAAAGGCTTAAAACCAGAAGTATCAACACATTTCAAAAATCGAGTTGATGATTTTTTTGAAAATTGGGAAAGTGAAAAAAATAGTAGTGGTGGTGCTTATGGTGATATAGATATATTAAAAAAATATAGCTCACATATAGAAGTAGATTTTGAGATTTATGAAAATTTACTTTTATCAAAACTTGATGATAAACTTTTTGAATATGAGATGTTTATTGAGTATAAAAAAGCTTTTGAAAACTCTACGGAGATAAAAAATCATAAAAACAAAAAAATATTTAAAGATAAAACAGAAGATTTACAACAACTTGAGCTGGATAAAAAGCTACTTGATTTTATAATAACTGTCGAAAAAGAGAAGTTATTATATTTTATGCTAAGTTTTAATAATGATGTTTTGATAGTCAAAAGTCCAACAGATACAAAAGAGCAAAAGAGCTTTTTGGGTTATGAGTGGAGTGGTGCAAAAGGGAGTGAGGGAATAAAATATAACGGAGCCGATAATATACACGATATAGAAACTCCACTATTTGACCCAAAAGATAGAGCAAATATTACTAAAATAAGCTATTTGATTAGAGAACAGTTTTTAAATAACACGAAGTTAAATATAAATGAAGAGTTGCAAAACTATGTAAGTCGTGGCAGACTTGTTGATATGTTGGATTTTTCACGAGTTGAGTTTAATAAAGCTATAAATTTGAATGTAAATAAAAAGGTGGAGATTGAGAGTAAGTGGGAGTTGGTGAAGTTGGTGGAAATTGTTGATTTATTGGGTGGATTTGCTTTTAAAAGTGATGATTATGTTGAATACTCAAATACTTTAAATTTCAGACAAGCGAATATAAGACCAAATGGTATTTTAGATTTAGATTATAAAAAAACTTTTCTGCCTGATAATTTTATTGAAAAATATAAAGATTTTATCTTGAAAGATAATGATGTTGTAATTGCCATGACTGATATGAATAAAGAATTAAACTTATTGGCAATACCAACTATAATAAAAACGAATGGGTATAATTTATTACTTAATCAAAGAGTAGGTAAGTTTTTTAATTATGATTTGACTAAATTATTACCAGCTTTTTTGAATGAAGTATTAAAGTCGCATTTAGTTAGAGAAATCTTAAAAAGTTATGGTTATGGAAATATTCAGTCTAACTTATCTAAAAATGATTTATTAAATTTAAAAATCCCTCTCCCACCTCTTGAAATACAAAATCAAATTGTGCAAGAGTGTCAAATGGTAGATGATGAAGTAGCAAAAGCTAATGAAATAATCACAAAAGCAAAAGAGACAATCGAAAATAATTATAAAGAATTATTGTCAAAAGCTGATAAAACTTTTAGATTAAGTAATAGTGATATTTTTGATGTATTTATAGGAAAAAGAGTTTTATCAAGTGAGATAACTCAAAATAAAAATAATGGAATAGCTGTTTATAGTGCAAATGTGTTTGAGCCTTTTGGATTTATTGATAAATATTTTATTGAAGATTTTAGTAAAGGTTCTGTTTTATGGGGAATTGATGGTGATTGGCTTGTAAATTATATATCTCCAAATATTCCATTTTATCCAACAGACCATTGTGGGTTAATAAGAGTAAAAACTAATGATATTCACCCGAAATATTTAGCTTTGGCTTTAAATGTAGCTGGAATTGAAAATCGTTTTTCAAGGTCAAATCGTGCATCGACTGAAAGAGTTAAAGGAATAAATATCAAAGCTCCATCAATTCAAGAACAATTAGAAGTTATTTCAAAAATAGAAACTCTTGAAACTCAAATAAATGAAGCTAAAAAAGTAATAGATGAAGCAAAAGAGAAAAAAGAAGAGATTTTGAGAAGATATTTATGAAAAAATTTGATGAGTGGAATGAGATAAAAAAAGATATTCATAGCGAAAAAACTATTTACAGTTTAAATCTTTTCTCATCAAAAAATGTTTCATCATGAATGTTTTCAAAAGCTCTTAAAACCATTTTTGAAATATCTGGAAACTGTTCTTCTAATTTGCTTACATACTCTTTCATGTTTGCTCTTGCATGAGGCATTTTAACATCAAATCTCATAGCAGGACATGCTTCATCACCAACTACTAAAAATTTATTATCATCTACAAATGCCCTCAACTGTCGCTCTCTTGCTTTAATTAATGGACGAATTACGAATATTCCATTTTCTGCTTTATAAATTGGTGGCATAGAACGAAATGAGCCATTATAAAACATATTCATAAAAAAACTTTCCATCGCATCATCTAAATGATGAGCTAAAGCTAACTTATTAAATCCTTTCTCTTGTGCATAAGTGTATAATGCTCCTCTTCTCATTCGTGAAAAAAAGCTACAAAATGAGCTGTTTTTTCTAATTTTTTCTTGAGCTACTTCAAAAATTGGAGTTTCATATATAGAGTATGGTATTTCAAATTTAGCACAATGCTCTTTTAGAAAATCTAAATTTTCACCCATTCCATAACTTATAGTTACAGCTTCAAATTCAAAATTAAATGGGGCATGTTTTTGAATATGTTTTAGAGTATGAGCCAAAGTTAGAGAATCTTTGCCTCCACTAAGTCCAAGCAGAACTCTATCTCCATCTTTTATAAGTCCATATCTCGCATTTGTTTGCCCAACAATTTTTAGTATCTTTTTGCTAATCATAATCAAGTCTTAAATTGATTTAATTTTTTATTTAAATTCTCTGTCAATTTATACATATGTTCAGATGCTCCAGCAATTTCTTCTACACTTCTTGCATTTGAGCTTGAAAGCGAATCTATATTTTTGATTAAATCCACAATTTTCACAGTGTCATTTGCAATTTTTTTAGAACCATTTGCTGAACTATTTACCGAATTCATAGTTGAATTCATAATTGTTGTAGTCTCTTTGATAGCTGAATTTACACTATTTGCACTATCTACAAGCGATTCAAATATAACTGCACTTCTATTCATCTCTTCCGAGCTATCAATAATTGCTTGAACTATAACATTAATTGTTGCATTTATCTCATTTAAACTTTTTTGAGTTCGTTCTGCTAACTTTCTAACCTCATCAGCAACAACAGCAAAACCTCTACCGTGTTCTCCAGCTCTTGCTGCTTCGATAGCTGCATTTAGTGCAAGTAGATTTGTTTGGTCTGCAATATCAGAAATTACAGTTAAAATTGATTTTACCTGTTCTGCATCTTGACTTAATTGATTTAATTTATGCGATAGAGCAATTCCTGCTTCTGAACTTTCACTCACTTGTGAATTCATATTTGAGATTAGCGAACTCGCATTAGTTAGTTTTTCTTGAGCATTTTGTATCTCTTTTTGACTTCGTTCAGCTTCCATTGTTGCTGAAACTATATAATCTTTGATACTATTTACCTCTTTTGATTGTATCTTGAATAATTTTTACTTGTCCTTCTGCATTTTGACCAATTTGATTACTTGTAGAACTCAATTCAGATGATACTGAAGCATTTTCATTTGAAGAGTTTTTTGCTTCTTTTATCGCATCTCTTAATTTTTGTGTAAGAGAGTTAAATCCATTTACTATCGCTTTTAGCTCATCATTTGAGTTGTATTGAATAGTAACTGTCAAATCTTGATTTTCAGATACTTTTGTCATTTCTGTTTTTAGTAGTTGAACTGAAGATAAAATACTATTTAATATGAGAATAGCATTTATTATAATAATAAGCAGTATAACAATAGAAACAATAAGAGAAATGGTTTGTGTATTTTCCATATCTTTAATTGACTGTTTAGATATATCAACTGCTAATTTCTCATTTAAATGAACTATTTTTTCTAAACTATCTTCTGCTTTATGATAGATACTTTCTAACTCTTCAGACAAATTGGAAAGCTCTAAATATAACTCTTTTTGTTTTAATGGATCAATATTTTTAGCAAGAGAAGTTAAAATATCTTTTGTAATCATTGCATCTAATTTTACCCAAGCATCCCAATCATTCAAAAACGTTTCCCATAAAGCAGACTCATCTGCTGTTTTTGGAGTTTTGCTATACATATCAAAACCAATCTTAATTTCTTCCCAACCTTTTAATTTATGAGCTATTAACTCTTCAAAATCAGCTTGTGCTGTATAAACATTCTCATAAGACCAAACTTCAACATTTTGATAATTAACAGTAGAATGACCTTCCATAATTTTCATAAGTCCAAGAATAGAAACGATATTATCATCGCTAATTTCAGATATAGATTTAATTGCAGAGTTCATACCTTTTGAAGTAACTACAACTGTAACCAAAAAACCTATCGCAACCAAAAAAGTTAAAATGATTAGTTTTAACTTTATACTTAAACTATTTAACATACTACTCCCTTAAACCAATATTGAATCTGGCAAAAATTCTAAATTACTAATATTATACATATCGCCCTCTATTACATTTTCAAAAGTTATCTCAACACCACGGACAGCACTATACATATCTAAAATGTGTATTACATCACTATATCCAAAAAGTTCTATAAATTTCTTAATAGCGCTTTCTAATTTCATGTTTGTAATATTTCTACTTTTAATTGCTAATTCTAACTCTTTTAAATATGCACTCTTAATTATTGTTACCATTTTTGGAAGTTTTGATTTTATCTCTTCAAAATCTTCAAATATAACTTTAATAGTTGGAATATCTGGTTTTAAAGCCGATTTTTCTGCTTTATAAACAGCTTCCATCCATCTCTCTTCTACAATAACAAACTCTATTCTCTCTTGTAAAAATTGATATTTATCTACTAATTTATAAATCATTTGATAATTTCTAGCTTCAAACTCTTTATCAAATCTTAAATAAACTTGAGCCTTTGTAGATAAATCTTCTGCCTCTTCTATGAAAAATCCATTTTCTAATAAATATTTTGCTTCTTTTAATGCTTCTTGATATTTTCCACTATCTAAATTATTTCTTGAATTTTCTAAAAGTTTATTCATAAATTTATCTATTTTTTGATACTCATCTGTATTTTTTAAAAATGGGTATCTAATTGATAGTTCTAATACTTTTTTAAACTCTTTTTTTGCCATCGCTTTTAAAAACTCTCCATAACTGTTTTTCTCATTTATCAACATTTGAATAAATAGAGCTTTTTCTGGAACTGCTCTAAATGGAAGTAGTGCTTTTTTTGCTATCTCTTCAAAATTTGGTTTAAATATTGATAATTTCACAGCATTAAAGGTTTTATTCCAATCATCTTCTAAAAGCTTATATATAGCTCCTTCTTTAAAATTTGGATTTGCATTCGCAAGTGAATATGCTACGGGATATTTTTTGTTTTTTACAGCTGTTTCAAACTGTTTAATTAAATTGAAATTTTTAAATAGATTTTGTATAAATAGTTTTTTTGATATTACATTCATAAATGGTCTTAAAATATCTTTTGCTTTTTCTAAATTACCTTGAGATAAAATCTCTTCAGCTTCTTTCACACATATTTGCCACATAATATTTAATCTATCACTCTGTTTGCTATTTTGCAAAAGCAAATCACTATCTATCAATCTATGTGCATTATAGTAATCACCTTCATCAATTAAAGTTTCAAGTAGTTTGTTTGAACTTGCCAAGTTAAAAAGCTCTATTTCTCCATTTTCTTTAGCAATTATTAAAATATCTTTCTCTTTTACATATTCCATACCAATAATCACACCATCTACATTGTGATACATTGTGCTTAATAGCTCCATTTTTTTTATATCATAAAGTGCTATTTTGCCAAGAGTAGTTGAAGCTAATATGTAGTTTTCATTAAAAATTGGAATAATTGCTGTGATTTGTGAATTTAGTTTTTCAAATCTTTTAATCACTTTGTTTTGTCCAAAATCCCAAATAATAAGCTCTCCATTTTTATCAGCTGAAGCAAGTTTTAAACTCTTTAAAAAACATAATTTACAAACTGCTCCAGAGTGTCCTCTAAGTTTTATTGCTCGTTGCATACTTGATATATTTGTGATATTGATACCTCTATCATAACCACCTGTTGCAATCCATACACCACTTGGACTAAAGCTTGAAGATAATAAATAATCAGAGTGTGGAGTTAGAGAGCTTACAAAATCTATACTATTTAAACTCCAAATATAAGCTCTTCCATCATCTCCACCACTTACAATATATCTTGATTTATTATCAATTGCAAGTGTTTCAATTGATGCTTTATGTCTTTCAAATGATGATACAAATTTATTATTATTTATATCAAATATATCAAAAACTTTACTATCTGGTTTAGAAATTGCTAAATATTGTGTATTGTAAGATACAGCAATAGTTTCTGTAACACTTCTTATATTTTCTATCTTAAAATCACTTTTTGATAAACTCTTTAAACTCTCTATATCAAAAATAGTTAGTGAGCCACTTTTATCAAAAAGTGCAAGTTTTTCACCTTCTAAGAGTTTGATATAATTTAAGCCTGTGCTTATTTTAAAGCTTTTAATATCTTTGGATAAATTTTTTATGCTAACTCCTTAAATCTATATCCAGCTTTAGTAAGCTCTTTTTTTATCTCATTTTGATGCTCTTCACCTTTTGTCTCAAGTGCTATTTCGACATTTGCATCACCATATCTTAAATTAGTAGATGTTCTATCATAATCAATTTGCACAATATTAGCACTAAGATTAGAAAATATTTCTGTAAGCTTTGCAAGACTTCCAGCTTTATCTACCAATGTAACAAGTAGTTTCAATTTTCGACTTGATTTTACAAGACCTTTTTCAATAATGAGAGATAACATTGTAACATCAATATTTCCACCACTTAAAATAATTGCTACATTTTTACCTTTGACATCTATTTTGTTATGCAAAAGTGCAGCCACTCCAACAGCACCAGCACCTTCTACTACTAATTTTTGTCGTTCTAATAAAAATAGAATTGCACTTGCAATCTCTTCATCTTCAACATCTACAATATTATCAACACACTCTAAAATATGATTTAGTGTCATCTCTGAAGTATCTCTAACAGCAATTCCATCAGCAATAGTTTTGACACTTATAGAATCTATCGCTTTTTTGTTTATAAATGACTCTTTCATAGCAGGAGCACCAGTTGCACTAACTCCAACTATCTCTATTTTTGGGTCAATCTGTTTAATACAAGAAGCAACACCACTAATTAATCCACCGCCACCAACAGGCACAATTACCATATCAAGATTTGTTATCTCTTCTAACATTTCAAGTGCTATAGTGCCTTGTCCAGCCATTACCTCTTCATCAGCAAATGGGTGGATAAAAGTTAAATTATGCTCATTTGCATATTCTAAGGCAAATTTATAAGCTTCATCATAATTGTTACCACTCAAAATTACAGTAGAACCAAGAGCTTTTGCTCCACTAACTTTGAGAAGTGGAGTACTTTCAGGCATAACTATAGTAGATGGAATATTGAAATAGTTTGCACTAAATGCGACACCTTGAGCATGATTTCCAGCACTTGCTGTAATAATTCCCCTATTTCTAAACTCTACATCTAAACTATCTAATTTATTAAAAGCTCCTCTTAATTTAAAAGCTCCAGTTAGTTGTAAATTCTCTTTTTTTAAATAAATATTAGCTTCGCTTAAACGACTTAAAATTGGTGCATGAGTAAAGGGTGTATTTAATACAACTTTTGCAATTCTCTTTTTTGCTGAATATATTTTTTGGAGTGGTATCAATTTTTTGCCTTTAACTTTTGATGTTCTATTTTGATACATCTATTTTGAATAACTTTAATTCCAGCATTTTTTGCTTTTTCCATGGCTTCATTATTTACTACTCCAAGTTGAGACCAGATAACTTTTACATCATCTCTACCTAAAACATCTTCTACTATTTCAAATAGTGCTTCGCCTTTCCTAAAAACATTTACAATATCAATTGTATCTTTAACTTCATTTAAACTTCGATAAACTTTTTCACCCAAAATAGTATCTTCTTTTGGATAAATTGGAATAATTTTATATCCATAATTTTGTAAATATTTTGCAACTCTATTACTATCTTTGCTCTCATCAGGAGATAATCCAATTATTGCAATAACTTTATTTGTTTCTAAAATATCTGCTATTTCACTCATATCTGCATTAACTGTTGGAAATTGACACTCCATAGAAATCCTTTTTTATAAAATTATATCAAATAGTAAATTAAGTTAAAAACTACTTTTTTTTTAAAATCTATAAAAAGTTTCAATTGAATGCAATTTAAATTAGATTATAATAAAAAATAGAAAGTTTGGAGATTTTAATAATGGTTGCAATTGTAGATTATAATGTTGGAAATTTGGCAAGTATTATAAATGCTTTTAAAAAAATTGGTGAAGATACAATTTTAGTTAGTAATCCAGCTCTTTTAAAAAATTATGAGAAAATAGTTCTCCCAGGTGTTGGTGCATTTGGAGATGCTATGGAGCATTTACGAGAAAATGGTATGGATGAAGCTATCATAGATGTTGCAAAAAGAGGAAATTTTATATTTGGAATATGTCTTGGAATGCAACTTCTATTTCAAAAAAGTGAAGAGTTTGGAGAACATTTGGGACTTGGTTTGATTGATGGAGAAGTTAAATATTTTGATAGAGCAAAACTTCAAAATTTAAAAATTCCTCATGTTGGTTGGAATAAAATTTTTAAAAAAGATAACCAACTATTTAATGATTTAAATGATAGTTTTTATAACTATTTTGTGCATAGCTATCATGTGATTTGTGATGAAAAACATGCTATTGGAAAAAGTTTTTATGGATATGAGTTTGTAAGTGCGATAAATTGTGATAATATTTTTGGAATTCAACCTCATCCTGAAAAATCTCATGACATTGGACTTAAAATCTTAAAAAATTTTATAAAGGTTAAATAAATGGAACTATTTCCTGCAATTGATTTAAAAGATGGTTTAGCCGTTAGACTTACAAAAGGTTTAATGGATAGTGCAAAAATTTATAGTAATGAACCATGGGAATTAGCAAAAAGGTTTGAAGATTATGGCTCTTCTTGGTTACATGTTGTAGATTTAAATGGAGCTTTTAAAGGCGAACCAAAGAATTTAGAACAGATTGAAAAAATTAGAAAAAATTGTAATTTAAAAATCCAACTTGGTGGTGGCATCAGAGATGAAGATACAATTAAAAAATATGTCGATTTAGGAATTGATAGAGTAATTCTTGGCTCAATTGCTCAAAAGAATCCAAATTTTGTAATAGAGATGGCAAAAAAGTATAATATTGCTATTGGAATAGATGCAAAAGATGGTTATGTAGCAGTTGAAGGTTGGATTGATGTTAGTGAAATTAAAGCAACAGAGTTAGCAAAAATATATCAAGATAGTGATATTGATGCAATAATTGCAACAGATATTTCAAAAGATGGCACATTAAGTGGAATAAATCTTGAATTTACAGAAGATATTGCAACCGCTTCATCAAAAAAAGTTATTGCAAGTGGAGGAGTGAAAGATTTAGATGATTTAATAAAACTAAAAAATAGTGGAAAAATTTATGGTGCCATTATAGGAAAAGCATATTATGAAAATAGATTGGACTTAAAAGAGGCATTTAAAGTTATTCAAAAGTAATTTAGGTTAAAATGCACAACTTTAATTATATAAATTTTAAAAGGAGCAGAATTTGAAGCTACTTGTAGTAGATGATAGCTCAACAATGAGAAGAATCATAAAAAATACATTGTCAAGACTCGGATATAACGATGTTTTAGAAGCTGAACACGGTTTAGAAGGTTGGGAAAAGTTACAATCAGATTCATCAATCAATGTGCTTATCACAGATTGGAATATGCCAGAGATGAATGGATTAGAGCTTGTAAAAAAGGTTAGAGCAGAAGCTAAATATACAGATATGCCAATTATTATGGTTACCACAGAAGGTGGTAAAGCAGAAGTTATCACTGCTCTAAAAGCAGGAGTTAATAACTATATAGTAAAACCTTTTACACCTCAAGTATTAAAAGAGAAATTAGAGGCTGTTTTAGGTGTTAATTCACAGTAATCGAAATGAGAGATAGCTATTATGAATTAAAAGTATCGGTTGAAGATGAGTATAGAAATCTATTTTTAGATTTTTTAAGTGAAGTTTTTGAAGATGCAATTGAAGAAGATAAAGATGGCTTTGTAATTAGAAGTAGTAGCTCTTTGGAAGAGATAGAGTGGGGAGTTTTGGAATTCAAAAAAGAGCTTTCTACAATATTCAAAAAAGAGATAAAATTAACAACTGATATGCAAGAGTTGGAAAATCAAAATTGGATTGAAAAATATAAAAAATCAATAGAGCCTATAAAAATAGGTAATCTCTATATTCACCCAAGCTGGTATGAAAATATAGATGAGTATATAAATATAATTATTGACCCTGCTTTGGCTTTTGGTTCTGGACATCATGAAAGCACAAATTCTTGTATTGAGCTTTTACTAAAACATTTACAAAAAAATCAAATTATATTAGATGTTGGTTGTGGAAGTGGAATTTTGGGAATAGTAGCATCTAAATTGGGTGCTTTAAATGTTGATATTTGTGATAGTGACCAATTAGCAGTTGAAGAGTCAAAAAAGAATTTTGAATTAAATAGTGTAAATATAAATAAATATTGGATAGGTTCTGTAAATTTAGCAGAAGATATTAAATATGATTTTGTAATTGCAAATATTATTGCAGATATACTCAAACTATTATCAAAAGATTTAAATAGAGTTCTAAAAAGTGGGGGTTTTTTACTTTTATCTGGAATTTTAGAAAAATATGAGAGTAGTTTATTAGAAAAGTTTGCAAATTTCATAATAGTTGATAGAGTAGCAAAGGGTGAATGGGTAACTCTGTTGCTTCAAAAAAATTAAGGGTTTTTAATGTCAAAACAGGTTAATAATAATCAACAACCTAAAAATAGTGATAACAATTTTTTTAATCAAAATCCTATTTTAGTATTTGTAATATTTTCAATTGTACTTATTTTTATTTTTAAAACTTTTGGAGAAAGTGAAGAAGGTGTTACAAATGCTTTGCAAAAAAGTGGAGCAACTGTAACTAAAAATACAAATTATCAAGAGTTAAAAGAGTTAATTACACAAGGTCAAATTAACTATATAGGAATAGGTCAAACAACAATCAAAGCTGTATCAGACAAATCATCTCAAAAAACTATTTATATCGTAAAAAGAGTATCTCAAGATGGTGCTTTTTTGACTTTTTTAGATGAGCAAAAAATTCCTTATAGTGGTTTTAGCGAAAATAATTGGTTTAGTGATATGATTTTTGGTTGGGTTTTACCAATTTTTATATTTTTTGGTATTTGGATGTTTTTGGCTTCGAGAATGCAGAAAAGTATGGGTAGTGGAATTTTAGGAATTGGTAGTTCTAAGAGACTTGTGAATTCTGAAAAACCAAAAATTGGATTTGATGATGTTGCTGGAAATGATGAAGCAAAAGAAGAAGTAAAAGAGATTGTTGAGTTTTTAAAACATCCAGATAAATATATAAATCTTGGGGCTAAAATTCCAAAAGGTGTCCTTTTAGTAGGTCCTCCTGGAACAGGAAAAACTTTATTGGCAAAAGCTGTTGCAGGTGAGGCAAGTGTTCCATTTTTTTCTGTAAGTGGAAGCAGTTTTATTGAAATGTTTGTTGGAGTTGGAGCTGCGAGAGTTAGAGATTTATTTGAACAAGCAAAAAAAGAAGCACCGTCCATTATATTTATAGATGAAATAGATGCTATTGGAAAAAGTAGAGCAGCTTCTGGTATGGTTGGTGGAAATGATGAAAGGGAGCAGACTTTAAATCAGTTATTAGCAGAAATGGATGGATTTAGTAGTGATTCTGCTCCTGTTATAGTTTTAGCAGCTACAAATAGACCAGAAGTTTTAGATGCTGCACTACTTAGACCTGGGCGATTTGATAGACAAGTTTTAGTTGATAAGCCAGATTTTAATGGTAGAATAGAAATCTTAAAAGTTCATATTAAAAGCATAAAACTTTCAAAAGATGTTCAAATTGAAGAGATTGCAAGAGTTACAGCAGGACTTGCTGGGGCTGATTTAGCAAATATTGTGAATGAAGCAGCACTTTTAGCTGGAAGAAAAAGCAAAAGTGAAGTTGAACAAAAAGATTTATTAGAGGCAGTAGAGAGAGCAATTGCTGGGTTAGAGAAAAAAAGTAGAAGAATATCACCAAAAGAGAAAAAAATTGTAGCATATCATGAAAGTGGTCATGCCTTATTAGCTGAAACAACAAAAGGTGCAAAAAAAGTTACAAAGGTGTCAATTATCCCAAGAGGTTTAGCAGCTTTAGGATATACATTAAATACTCCTGAAGAGAATAAATATTTAATGCAACGACATGAATTAATTGCTGAAATTGATGTATTATTGGCTGGAAGAGCTGCTGAAGAGGTATTTATAAAAGAAATTTCAACTGGTGCTGGTAATGATTTAGAAAGAGCCACAGATATAATAAAAGCTATGATTAACTATTATGGAATGACTGAAGTGGCTGGTTTAATGGTTTTAGAAAAACAGAGAAATCTATTTTTAGGTGGTGGATTTTCTCAAAGTAGAGATTATAGTGAAAAAATGCAACAAGATGCAGATATTTTCATAAAAAATCTATTACAAGAGAGATATGAAGATGTTAAAGCAAGATTAGTTGAATATTCAGAAGCAATTGAAGCCATGGTAAGTGAGCTTTTTGAAAAAGAGACAATAAGTGGAAAAAGAGTTTATGATATTATTAAACAGTTTGAAATGTCTAAAGAGTTGGAAACAAAATTAGTAAATATTCATGAGGATAAAGAGCATGATTAGAAACTCTTTTTTTATTGCAAAAAATGGAATTAAACCATTAATTATACTTTTTGCAATTTTTTTAATTTCGACAATAGTTTCTTCTATTTTTATTCAGCTATTACTTTTTGTATCTTTAGTATTAGCTACTGTTTTTTATAGAAACCCTGAAAGAGAATATAGTGTTGATAATTTGGCAATTTTTGCCCCGATTGATGGGGAAATTGTTGATATTAATAGAGAAGATGGAAGATATTATATTTTAATAGAGCCATCATTTTTTGATGTGCATTTATTAAGATTACCTATTGGTGGTAAGTCAGATATAATGAGCCATATAAAAGGTTTATCAATATCAACAAAAGATTTAATATTTAAAAAATTTAATGAAAAAGTTTTAATAAAATTTGAAAGTGATATAGAGTTAGAAATAGTAAATGGTAGCTTTTCAAATGGTGTTGATGTATCCCTTTTATCTAAAGATATAAATAAAAGAGCTGGTGAAAGATTTGGTTTTTTAGCAAGTGGATATGTAAAACTATATTTACCAATTGATATTGGCTGTAAAGTTGCTGTTGGAGATAAAGTTTTAGCAAGTGAAACTATATTAGCAAGATTGGATTAATAATTAAATATGATTAAAACAGAAATAGCATATATATTTCCAAATTTAATAACTGCTTCAAGTGCATTTTTGGGAATACTTAGCATTATTGCTTCAATATCTCACAATTTTGAGATAGCTGTTTGGTATATTGCTTTTGCTATGATTTTAGATGGTTTAGATGGAAGAGTTGCTAGACTTACAAATACAACATCAAAATTTGGAGTTGAGTTTGACTCTTTGGCTGATTTAATAGCATTTGGAGTTGCTCCTGCTATACTTTTTTATAACTATATCGGATTAGAGTTTGGAAGATTAGGAGCTTTAGTTACAGCTATGTTTGCAATTTTTGGAGCAATTAGATTGGCAAGATTTAATATTACATCTATAAATGACCCAACAGTTTTTATAGGTTTGCCAATACCAATGGCTGCCGTTTTTACATCTATGTGGATATTAATATTTAATATATACTCTTTAGATGAGTATAAAATTTATTTATTAGTTTCAATATGTATCACATCTATATTAATGGTTAGTAATATTAGATATCCAAGTTTTAAAAAAATGGATTTTCAAAAATCAAATATATTCAAAATTTTAATTACTATTATTAGTATATTGGCATTAGTATATATTTTCCCAATAGTTTCAATCACATTTATAGCAACACTATATTTACTGCTGGGGCTTTCGCGAGCCCTAATACTATTTTTAAAAAACATAAAAAAACATAAAGCATAATTAAAAAAAATATAAAATTCATACATAGGATAAAAAATGCAAAAAGAGAATATTAAAATTTTTGATACAACATTAAGAGATGGTGAGCAAAGTCCTGGTGCCTCAATGAATACAGAGGAAAAAATTATAATTGCAAAACAGTTGCAAAAATTGGGAGTTGATATTATTGAAGCTGGATTTGCTGCAGCAAGTCCTGGGGATTTTGATGCAATAGTTAGAATTTCAGAAGCTATTGATAAAAGCATTGTATGCTCACTTGCAAGAGCATTAGAAAAAGATATAAAATCTGCTGGTGAAGCAATCAAAAGTGCAAAACATAGACGAATTCATACTTTTATTGCTACAAGTAAAATTCATATGGAATATAAGTTGAAAATGAAGCCTGAAGATGTAATAAAAAGGGCTGTTGAATCTGTAAAATATGCTAAAACTTTTGTAGATGATATTGAGTTTAGTTGCGAAGATGCTGGACGAAGTGAGTTAAGCTTTTTAAAAGAGATTATAGATGAAGTTATAAAAGCTGGAGCAAAAACTATAAATATTCCAGATACAGTTGGTTATAGATTACCACACGAGATGGGAAATATTATAAATGAGCTTTATAAGTTTATAGATAATAGAGCTGTTATTTCTGTTCATTGCCATAATGATTTGGGATTAGCAACTGCTAATTCACTTTTTTCTATTTTGAATGGAGCAAGACAAGTAGAATGCACAATCAATGGATTAGGTGAGAGAGCTGGAAATGCTGGATTAGAAGAGATTGTAATGGCTATTAAAACCAGAAAAGATATATTTAGCAATTTTGATACAAATATTAATACAAAAGAGATATATCCAACAAGCAGATTAATAGCTTCTATTACAGGAATTGAACCACAACCAAATAAAGCAATTGTTGGTAAAAATGCTTTTGCACATGAAAGTGGTATTCATCAAGATGGAGTTTTAAAACATCAAGAAACTTATGAAATTATGAGAGCTGAAGATATTGGATTAGAAAAAAATAGTTTAGTTCTTGGCAAACATTCTGGAAGAGCAGCATTTAGAGATAAATTAAACTCTTTAGGTTTTGAGTTAAATGATGAAGAGTTAAATAGTGCATTTGAGAGATTTAAAGTCTTAGCTGATAAGAAAAAAGATATTTATGATGATGATATTCGCTCAATTGTTGCAGAAGAGATGACACATATTCCTAAAAAATTTGAGCTTGTTGGATTACAAATCAGTGATTGTTCAACTGGTTTAGCAAGTTCTGCTATGACAATTAAGTGCGAAGGACATGAAATTAGTGAAGCTGCTTTAGGAAATGGAACAATAGATTCCATTTTTAAAACTATTGATAGAATTAGTGGTTATAAAGGTTCGCTATTAGATTATAAAGTTGAAGCTGTTAGTAAAGGTAAAGATGCTTTGGCAAAAGTTGTTGTAAAAGTTGTATTTGATGAAGAAAAACCAGCTGTAATTGGACATGGTTTGAGCATTGATACAATGATGGCAAGTGCGAATGCTTATATTGGAGCATTAAATAGTTTCTTATCAATGAAAGGTTTTAGTTATAAAATCAACTATAAAGATGGAATATAAATTGCTTTTTTATATAAAAAACACTGGAGTTTTTATATGAAACATGTTGTAATTATGCTTTTTATTGCTCTTTTTATTAGTGGTTGTTGTTCTAAATGGACAAATCCGTTTTCTTGTGATAAGTGCAATAAGTGTGGCACAAACTATAATTACGAAGAAGAGCGAAACTGTTGTGATGGAAGTTCCATGCATATTAGAGAGTCTTTTTAAAATTTTATAAAGGTGTTATATGGATAAGTTTGAAAATGTATCAGTTTTGAAAAAAGCAAATATCTATTTTGGTGGAAAAGTTTCAAGTAGAACTGTTATTTTTCCTGATGGTTCAAAAAAGACTCTTGGCATTATGCTAGAGGGTGAATATGAGTTTGGCACATCTCAAAAAGAGTTAATGGAGATACTCTCTGGTGAGTTAGATGTATGGTTACCTGCTGGAATATTTGTAGAGATAAAAGCTGGACAATCTTTTGAGGTTCCTGCCAATGCTACTTTTAAACTAAAAGTAAAAACACCAACAGACTACTGTTGTTCATATATAGATTAATTGAGGTTTTTCTCAATTAATCTATAATAAAACTGAAAAAAATAACTCTACTTAGCTATTTATAATATTATTTATAATAGAATTTTCACAAAATAAATTTTAAAGGACTTTTTATTGAAAGAGTGGATAGATAAAATAGAGAGTGCTAATAGTATAGATGAGATAGAGGCGATAAGAGTTGATGTTATAGGCAAAAAGGGTTTTTTAACTCAAGAGTTTGCAAAACTAAAAGATTTAGATGGTGAAGATAAAAAAAGTGTTGCTCAAAATTTAAATATTCTAAAAGATAATTTTTTAGAAAGTTTAAATAGAAAAAAGAGTGAATTAGAATTAAGTGAATTGGATAGAGAGTTAAAAAAAGATAAAATTGACCCATCTCTTTTTAGACCTCTTCAAAATATGGCATCTCTCCATCCACTTAATCAAATGTTAGATAAAGTTATAGAATTTTTTCTCTCAAAAAACTTTTCAATCGAAAGTGGTCCATTAGTTGAAGATGATTTTTATAATTTTGAAGCACTAAATCTCCCAAAACATCATCCAGCAAGAGATATGCAAGATACATTCTATTTTAGAGATGAAAAATTACTAAGAACACATACATCTCCTGTTCAAATTAGAACAATGCTAAAATCAAAACCACCAATTAAAATGATTAGCCCTGGTGCTGTTTTTAGAAGAGATTATGACTTGACTCACACTCCAATGTTTCATCAAATAGAAGGACTTGTTGTGGATTATGAAGGAAAGGTTTCATTTGCAAATTTAAAAGCTATATTAGAAGAGTTTTTGGTTTATATATTTGGAGATGTAAAAGTTAGATTTAGGTCAAGTTTTTTTCCATTTACAGAACCAAGTGCAGAAGTTGATATTAGTTGTGTTTTTTGTAAGGGTGATGGTTGTAGAGTCTGTAAATCAACAGGTTGGTTAGAAGTTTTGGGTTGTGGATTGGTAGATGAAAATGTATTTAAAGCAGTTGGATATGAAAAAGTTAGTGGATATGCTTTTGGTTTGGGAATAGAGCGATTTACTATGTTAAGTTATGGAATATCTGATTTAAGGTCATTTTTTGAAACAGATTTAAGATTATTGGAGCAGTTTAGATGATAGTTACAAGAAATTGGTTAGATGAATTTGTAGATATATCAAAAATAGATACAAATACTCTTGTTGAGAGATTAAGTTCATCTGGACTTGAGGTTTCTGCTACTAAGAGATTTGCTATTCCAAGAGGTGTTGTTGTTGGCAATATCATAGAGTGTTATAAACATCCTGATGCTGATAGGCTTAGTGTTTGTAAAGTAAATATTGGTAGTGATGTATTACAAATTGTATGTGGTGCTTCAAATGTAAAAGAAGGGCAATTTGTAGCAGTTGCTTTAATTGGCTCACAACTTGGAGAGATAACAATTAAACATACAAATTTGAGGGGTGTTAGTAGTTCTGGTATGATATGTTCTTCTACTGAATTAGGACTTCCACACATTTATGATGGAGTGATGTTAATTGATAACAGTATAGGTCATTTTAATATAGGCTTAGAGCTTGCAGAGTTACCGTTTTTTAATGATGAAATTATTGAGATAGAACTTACACCAAATAGAGGCGATTGTTTAAGTGTATATGGAGTTGCAAGAGATATAGCTGCTATGTTTGATTTACAACTAAAACCAATACATTCATATAATGATTTTGATATTGGAATTGGAATTGGGAGAGTGCTTCATTTAAATTATGAAAATGATTTGAATTCTAACTTAATATATAAAGTAATAAAACCTAAAAATGTAAGCTCTTCACTTAAAGTTGATTTATATCTCTCTTTAGCAGATAGTTTAAATGGAAATGTAATTGAAAGAATTTTGAAATACATAACTTACTCAATAGGTGTTAATTTTAGAGCTTATAAATATTCACTTTTTGAAGAACAAAACAAAGATATAGCAATTGTAAGAATTAAAAAAGATGAAAATCGAGCTGATTCAATTTATGGAAATTCTAAAAAGCTATCTGTTGTTGGTATTTCACAGATTGAAGAGTCAATTCCAATGCCAAATGATTATTTGATTGTGATTGAAGCAAGCTATGTAAATCCTGATACAATATCTAAAATAGTATATGAAAAAAAGATAAAAACAGATGCTATTTATCCATTAGCTTCAAAAGGTAGTAATCCAAATTTGAGAATGGGAATTGATTATTTTTGTCATTTTGTAAAAAATAGTTTTAATATAGAAATTTATGGTGGAAGTAATGAACTTGATACTGAATATAAAAGTTTGGCACTTACTGTAAATATTGATAAAATTAATCAAATTATTGGTCAAATAATAGATAGACAAACAATGGTTGCTATTTTAAAAAGATTGGGATTTGAAGTTAATGTAGATATAAATGATAACTATTTGATTGTAAAAATTCCAAGACATAGACATGATATTATAAATATGCAAGATATTATTGAAGAGATAGTTAGAATTTATGGGATAAATAATATTAAATCAGTTCCTTTACTAAATTATGAAAGTAATAGATTAAATAGTGACTATTTAGAGTTTGTGAAAAAGCGAAGTTTGAGAGAGAGAGCCATGTCTCAAGGATTTAATGAGAGTGTGCATTATCTATTTGTTTCAAAAGAGCGATTGGAAAAATTTGGATTTGAAACAATTGAAGATAAGTTGGAGTTAATAAATCCAATTACAAATGAGTTAAATACACTTAGAACAACACTTTTACTAAATTTAGTTGAATATTGCTCTAAAAATATCAAAAATCATCAAATAGTTACTCTGTTTGAAATTGGTGCTACTTTTAATAAAAATAGAGATGAGTTTTTTAAGATAGCATTTATTTATAGTGGGAAACTTGAGAATGAGACTATAACTAATCATGGTAAGCCAAAGAATATGGACTTTTTCAATTTTGCAACAAAAATTAGCTCTATTATTGGAGAGTTTGAATTGATTGACTATAAAGAAGAGTTTAATAGTTTTATTCATCCATATCAAGTTGCTTCTATATCTATTTGTGGTGAAAATATGGGTTATATTTCAAAATTAAATCCTCAAGTTGCAAAAGAGTATGATTTAGATGATACTTTTATTGCAGAAATTGATTTTAAAAAAATTCCATTTGTAGATAAAAAAGCAAAAGATTACTCAAAATTTCAAGCAACAACAAGAGATTTAAGTATTGTTGTTTCAAAAGATATTCAATTTGAAACTATTAAAAGAGAAATTTTATCACTTAATATAGATGAAATAAAAAGCTTTTATCCATTTGATATATATGAAAGTCATGAGCTTGGCAATAAAATAAGTTTATCAATTAGATTTATTATTCAATCTAATATTAAAACTCTAAATGATAGTGAAATAAACTCATATATTGAACATATTTTATCTCATTTAAATAGTAACTTAGGTGTGGAGTTAAGATGAAAAGTTTTAAAATAAAAGTAGCAAGTGGATTTAATATAGAAATTAGTGATATTGCTTCTGATAAATCAATATCTCACAGATGTTCAATTTTGTCACTTTTAAGTGATAAACCATCTATTATAGAAAACTATTTAAGAGCTGAAGATACTCTAAATACACTAAAAATTGTAGAAAAGCTTGGAGCGGTTATTGAAGATGATGGAAATATAATAAAAATAACACCTCCACAAACTTTAAAAGAACCTGATGATGTGCTTGATTGTGGAAATTCTGGAACTGCTATTAGATTACTTTGTGGTTTTTTAGCTCCAGTTGATGGACTTTTTATATTGAGTGGAGATAAATATTTAAGACAAAGACCAATGGGTAGAGTAATTAATCCTCTCATATCCATTGGTGCAAAAATTGATGGTAGAGAAAATGCAAAACTTGCTCCAATTGTAATTCGAGGTTCACAACTCTCACCATTTAATTATCACTCAAATATATCTTCAGCTCAAGTTAAAAGTGCTTTAATTCTTTCAGCACTTAGAAGTGATGGTATATCTGTTTATAGTGAAAATGAGTTGAGTCGAGACCATACAGAGCGAATGCTTAAAGGAATGGGTGGAGAAATTGAGTTGGTTGATGGCGAAATTCATATTCATCCACTAAAAAAACCACTATCTCCTTTAAATATTAGAGTGCCATCAGACCCATCAAGTGCTTTCTTTTTTGCAGTTGCTTGTGCAATTAGCAAAAATAGTTCTATTTTAATTAAAAATGTAACATTAAATAAGACTCGAATAGAAGCATTTGAAGTCTTAAAAAGAATGGGTGCAAAAATTAGCTACATAGAAAAAGAGAATATTTATGAACCAATTGGAGATATAATAGTTGAAAGTGGCGAGTTAAGAGGTGTTGAAGTTAAAGATAATATCTCTTGGCTAATTGATGAATTACCAGCTCTATCAATTGCTATGGCTTGTGCAAATGGAGAAAGCATTGTCAAAAATGCTAAGGAGCTTAGAGTAAAAGAGAGTGATAGAATTAAAAGTGTGGTTTTAAATTTGAGACTTTGTGGAATAGAAGTAGAAGAGTTTGAAGATGGTTATAAAATAGTTGGTGGAGCAATAAAAAGTGCTATAATTAATAGCTTTGGAGACCATAGAATTGCTATGAGTTTTGCTATTGCTGGAATAGTGTCTGGTATGGAGATAGTTGATACAGAGTGTATATTGACCTCTTTCCCAAATTTTGTAGATATTTTAAATAGAATTAGTGAGATTGATGGAGAATGGAAGTAAAGTTAGCCCAAAAATATGGTTTCTGTTTTGGAGTAAAAAGAGCAATTAGAATTGCTGAAGATAATGTGGGTTCAACAACTTTTGGCCCACTTATACACAACAACAAAGAAATAGAGCGATTAAAACTAAATTTTAATGTTGAGACAGCAGAAAATATAGAAGATTTAAAAACTCAAAAAATTATTGTAAGAACTCATGGTATTACAAAAAATGACCTTTTAACTTTAAAAAATGATAAGAAAATTATTGTAGATGCAACATGTCCATTTGTTAGAAAACCTCAAAAGATAATTGAAGAGATGGATACAGATAATTATCACATTATTATTTTTGGTGACAAAAACCATCCAGAAGTTAAAAGTGTTATGAGTTATGCTACAAATTGTTCTGTTATACTGACAACAGATGAGATAGACTTTAAAAAAGTTGGTTCAAAAGTTGCCGTTGTGTCTCAAACAACTCGTAAATCTGCAGATTTTTTGAAAATAATACAGTTCTTAGTTAATAATATAGAAGAAGTAAGGATATTTAATACCATTTGTAATGCAACATATGAAAATCAAGAAGCAGCAAAAGAGCTATCTTTTGATGTTGATATTATGATTATTGTTGGTGGTAAAAATTCATCAAATACAAAACAGTTATACTCAATTTGTAAAATTAATTGTGATAATAGTTATTTAATTGAAGATAAAAATGATTTATTAGATGAGTGGTTTATTGGTAAAAAATTGTGTGGAATTACAGCTGGTGCCTCTACACCTGATTGGATAATAGATGGTGTAGTTAAGAAAATCAAAGAATATTAAGGTATAATTATTTTAATAATTTGCTAAAAAAATGATAAGGAAGTATGATGGAGAGAGAGGTTATAGAGAAAGAGGATTTTGCCTCAATGCTTGAGGAGTCTTTTAAAAAAGAGGGTAAAAAAGAGGTTAAAGAAGGTTATATTGTAGCAATTAATGAGGTTGAAGATAGTTTATTGGTTGATATTGGTGTAAAAAGTGAAGGTGTTTTAAGGTTAGATGAAATTAAAGATGAAAATGGTCAATTACTTTTTAAAGTAGGTGATAAAATTAAGGTTTTAGAAGTTGGATATAGAAATGAAAGACCTATTTTGTCTCATAAAAAAGCCTTAAAAAAAGAGAAAAAAGATGAATTTATAAATAAACATAAAGATGATTTTGAAGAGTTAATAATTGATGGTATCGTAACTAAAAAAAATAGAGGTGGATATATCATAGAAGCTGATGAGATTGAATTTTTTATGCCTAAATTTTTATCGGCTTTTAGTGAAGATGCTGATTTAATTAATAAACCAATTAAGGTAAAAATTACAAAAATAGATGATAATGGTGTTGTAGTTTCAAGAAGGAAATTCATCAATGACAGTAAAAAAAGAGTTAAAGATTTAATGGATAACTCAATTGAAAATGGAAATATTGTAACAGGTAAAATCACAAGAGTTACAAGTTATGGAATTTATGTAGATTTAAATGGAACATCTGGTTTCATTCATTATAGCGAGATAAGTTATAAAGGTGCTATTAATCCTTTGAAATATTATAATGAAGGCGAAGAAATTAGTGCTAAAATTATAGGCTATAGCAAAGAAAAAGACCAAATATCTCTATCAATAAAAGCTACAATGCCAGACCCTTGGGATGAGATAAAAAGTGAATTAGAAGTTGGTTATGTAATTAAAGTTACAGTAAGTAATGTAGAACCTTATGGAGCATTTGTAGATTTAGGAAACGATACTGAAGGTTTTTTACATATTTCAGAAATTACTTGGGATAAGAATATTAAAGACCCAAATGATTATTTAACTTTAGGACAAGAGTTAGATGTAGAAGTAATTGAAATAGATTCTGTAAATAGAAGATTAAGAGTTTCTTTGAAAAGTCTTCAGCCAAAACCAGTTGAACAATTTTTACAAACTTACAAAGAAGGTGATATTTTAAGAGGTGTTATTACAACTCTTACAGATTTTGGAGCCTTTGTAAAGCTTGACTCAATAGAAGGATTATTGCATAATGAAGATGCAAGTTGGGATAAAGATACTAAATGTAAAGATATTTTTAAAATTGGTGATGAGATAGATGTCAAAATTGCTAAAATAGATAGAGACAGAGAAAGAATATCATTAAATAGAAAAGATTTTGTAGATTCTCCAGCAAAAGAGTTTGCAAAAAAACATAAAATTGGTTCAATTGTTACAGGAAAATTAAAAGATATTAAAGATTTTGGCATATTTATAGTGATAGATGATAATATTGATGCGCTAATTAGAAATGAGGATTTATATCCTTTAAAAAAAGAAGAGCTATCAATAGGAGATAGTGTTGATGGAGTATTAACTCTAATTGATGATAGAAATAATAAGATTAGAGTATCGGTTAGAAGATTACAAAAGCAAAAAGAGAAAGAGGCTTTAGCAAAAGTCAATGGAAATGATAGGGTAACTTTGGGAGAGATGTTAGAGAATAAAGAGAAATGAAAACCTCTCTTCTCTATCTTATTTTAAGCTTTTTTGTAGTCTCTATTATAGGACTATTTATTTGGTTTTTACAAGATGCTTATAATATAGCTACTCCAGTTATAGATAAATCAAAAGCCATTCAAAATGAGCAAGATAGGGAAATGAAAAGTAGTGATGATTGGCTAATAAAACTATCTCAAAAAGAGCAAAATAGTTATTACTATCCAGTGATAGAAGTTGATATAAAATTTGATTTAAGTGAATATAAAAATAGTGTCAAAGAGTATAATAAAACATATAAAATCATTATTCCTAATTTAGATGAGTATAAATTTTTCTGTGTTAAACAGGTTTTAAGCTTTAGAAAAATAGATTACTCATATTATAAAAGTGGTGATAAACTTAATTTTGTTATCTCTACATCAGATGACAACTATATGAATAAAGTGTTAAAAGAGTTAAAAATTTATGGCATAGATTATAAAGTTGAGCAACAAAAAGAACAAAATTCATAAAGGATTGATAGTGAATAGTAATAAACCAATAATTGTGGTATGCGACCATATTCATCAAAAAGGTTTGGATATTTTAAGAAAAGAGAGTGATATTGAACTAATAGAAGCATCATCTATACCAAAAGATGAGTTACTCTTAAAGTATATAGAAAAAGCTGATGTAGCAATTACAAGAAGCTCAACAGATGTAGATGATAAATTTTTGGAAAAAGCTAAAAAACTGAAAGCAGTAGTTAGAGCAGGAGTTGGTGTAGATAATGTAAATATTGATGGATGTAGTAAAAAAGGAATTATTGTTATGAATGTTCCAACTGCAAACACAATTGCAGCAGTTGAGCTGACTATGGCACATATGATTAGCTGTGTAAGGGCATTTCCATATGCACACTCTCAATTAAAAGATGCTCGAATTTGGAAAAGAGAAGATTGGTATGGCACAGAATTAAAAGATAAAAAACTTGGAATTATTGGATTTGGAAATATTGGTAGTAGAGTTGGTACTAGGGCTAAAGCATTTGAAATGGATGTAGTTACTTATGACCCATATATAAATCCATCAAAAGCTCTTGAAGTTGGAGTAAAATACACTACAAATTTTGATGATATTTTATCATGTGACATTATTACAATTCATACTCCAAAAACAAAAGAGACTATTGGTATGATTGATAAAGATGAAATTGCAAAAATGAGAGATGGAGTAATATTAATTAATTGTGCAAGAGGTGGCTTATATAATGAAGATGCTCTTTATGATGGTTTAAAAAGTAAAAAAATTAGATTTGCAGGAATTGATGTATTTAATAAAGAACCAGCCATAAACAATAAGCTTTTGGATTTAGATAATATTTGTGTAACTGCTCATCTTGGAGCAAACACTTTGGAATCACAAGAAAAGATAGCAATTCAAGCAGCACAAGCAGCACTTGAATCAGCAAGAGGTATTACATATCCAAATGCTCTAAATCTTCCAATATCACCAGATAAAATAAATGCACAAATTCAACCATATTTAGAGCTTACTCAAAAAATTGCATTTTTAGCAGCTCAAATAAATAGAGGTGCTATTTCATCAATAAAAGTTTTATGTGAAGGTGATATAGCAGAATATAAAGACTCTTTATCTACATTTGCTGTTGTTGGAGCTTTGCGAGAATCTATTGGCGAAAATGTAAATTATGTAAATGCTCAATATATTGCTAAAGAGCGAGGAATTGTAATTGAAAATAGATTAGAAGCTAACTCAAGTATCTATAAAAATAGAGTTACAGTAAAAATTACAACAGATAAAGAGATAATAGCAATTAGTGGAACTATTTTTGGCGAAGATGTGATGAGAATTGTTGAAATTAATGGTTTTGGATTAGATGTTGAACCAGTTGGAAAAATGATACTATTTAAAAATACAGATATTCCAGGAGTAATTGGAGATATTGGCACAATTCTTGGCAAACATGAGATAAATATTGCAGATTTTAGACTTGGTAGAAATAAAAATTCACAGGCTTTAGCTGTAATAATTGTAGATAATGAAGTAAGCGAAGATGTATTAAAAGAGATAGGCTCTCTTAAAGCTTGTCTATCTGTAGAGTATGCTATTTTATAGTAAGCTCTTATTTATGAATTTTTTAGTAAAATTCGCCCCTTAAAAATTTTATAAAAAGGTGTGTATTATGTTAAGTGGCATTGTTAGAGAGAGTATCGGTAAAAAAGATGCTAAAGCACTAAGACGAGATGGTTATCTAATTGCTAACATTTATGGAGCTGGTGTTAGTGAGAATGTTCATTGTGCATTTAAAAAAAATGAGTTTATTAAAGCTGTAAAATCAAAATCTACACTTATTTTTCCTGTATTAGTAGGAGATAAAGAGATTAGAGTTGTTATATCTGAATATCAAAAAGAGCCTGTAAGTAGTGATTTATTACATGTTGATTTATATGCTATAAAAGATGGTGTTGAAGCAAACTTTAAAGTTCCTGTAAAAACTACTGGAGTTGCTATTGGTATAAAAAATAAAGGTGTTTTAATTACTTCAAAAAGAAGAGTAGCAGTTAGAACAACTCCAGAAAAACTTCCAAATGAGTTTGTATTAGATGTTAGCAAATTAGATGTTGGAAACAGCATATTAATTAGAGACATTGTAGCACCTGATGGAGTTAGAATGCTTGATAGAGATGATGTAGCTGTTGTTGGAGTTATTAAAGCTAAATAATGTTCTTGGTTGTAGGACTTGGTAATATTGGGCTTAAATATTCTAATAATAGACATAATGTAGGTTTTATGGTTGTGGATTACTTAATTCACAATCTAAAATCAACTAAAATATCAAACTCATCATTTAAAGGTGAGTTATACAAAAGCGAAGAGCTTTTACTTCTCAAACCATCTACTTATATGAACCTTTCTGGCGAATCTGTATTAGCAGTGTATAATTTGTATAAACCTTCAAAAGTAATTGTAATTCATGATGATATAGATTTAGATTTTGGAGTTTTGAAATTCAAAATCGGTGGTGGTCATGGTGGTCATAATGGTTTAAAATCAATAGATTTAGCAATAGGAAAAGAGTATATTAGAGTAAGAATTGGTGTTGGAAGACCAAAAAGTAAAGAAGAAGTTTCCAACTATGTTTTATCAAATTTCACGGAAGATGAGAAAAAATTTTTACAATATATTATAGAAAATGTATCAAAAGCTACTATTGACAGTTGTAGAGAAAGTATAGATAGGGTTAGTTCAAAGTTTTCAACGAAATCTTTGAAAGATTATGAAAAGACTATTTAAATATTTAATAATTAAATATTTAAAATATTTTCTTATAATATTTTTATCTTTAGAGCTTTTTTATATAGCTATCGATTTTTTAAATGTTTATCATAAAATCCCAAATTCAGCAAATTTACAAGTAATTTATCTCTCATATTTATCTCTTTATGCAACAAATTATACTGTTCCACTTGCAATAATTATATCTTTTATAGTTACTAATGTTAATTTAATTAAAAAATATGAGTTGGTTGCAATATATTCTATTGGATATTCACAACAAAAAATTTTATTTCCATTTTTGATAGCATCAATATTTATTACACTACTATTTATAGTGATAAATACAACATCTTTGGCATATTCAAAAGAAAAAATGGACTCTATTTTGCAAAATAAGTTTTTTTCAAACTCAAAAAATAGCCTATTTTTTAAATATAATGATAATTATGTATATTTTGGAGAGCTATTTCCTATTCAAAAAAAAGCTATAAATGTTAAAATTTTTAAGATAAAAGATAGTGATTTAGTGGAAATTATAGAATCCAAAGAGGCTTATTTTATTGACAATAAATGGAAATTATTAGATGTTAAAGTTACTTTAAAGCCTAAATATATGGATATAAATAGCTCTAAATTGGAGTTTATCCATTTTAAAACAGTAGATACTTTATCAGATTTTAAACCAAAATTTTTGGATAGTGTTTATGAAGCCAAAATAAATATGTCAATAGTTGATACAATTTATGCTATTAAACTTTTAAAAGAACAAAATTTAAATACAGATAAATTAAGAGCTGTCTTATATTCCAAGATACTATTTCCACTTTTTGCACCACTATTTATAGTGATAATATTTTTTTATACACCTATTCTTAGTCGATTTCTAAATCTCGCACTATATAGCTCTATTGCAATTTTTAGCTCACTTTCTATTTGGGGAGTCTTATTTGGCTTACATCAATTATCACTTGGTGCATCTATTTCACCTGAAATTGGTATTTTAACTCCTATGGTACTATTATTTATTATTACAATTACTATTTATTACTTAAAATCCAAATAAAACTGTAATCCAAACTACGATAAACAAAATTATAGACAAAAATACGATACTGCTTCCAACATCCTTTGCCCTTTTTGCCATTTCATGATGTTCTAATGTTACTAAATCTACAACTCGCTCAATTGCACTATTAATAGCTTCAGCGATTAATATTCCCATTAATGAAGAAAAAAGTAAAAGTTTATTAGTAACTGATATTTCAATTAAATATATAATTGGAATAAGTATCAGAGCCATAACTAACTCTATTTTAAATGAACTCTCATGCAATAATAAATCTTTGACACCATTTAGAGCATAATATGTATTTTTAAAAAAGTTATATTTGGGTTGATTTCTCAATAAAAATCCTTTCAACTATTTTGTGAATAATCAGTATCAAAAGCCAAGCCAAAATCATAGTAATAACTGTATGACTCAAAAAATGGTCTCCTATAACCATTTTATATAATCCCATACTCCAAGCTGTTATTAATGCAAATGCAGTAGCATAAAATTTTGTTTTTTTTGATTTCATAAGAAATATGAGAGCTAATAGTGCAAAACCTCCACTGGAATGACCTGCTGGCCAACACTTAGCTTTAGATTTTTGAATAAAATCAGATGGATAAGTGTCAAAAATTTTTATATATGGAGAGTTGCCATTATAATTTGTAATATTACAAGGACAAGGTATATTTGTAATGGCTTTTAGTGAGCTAATTATCAAAGGCACAAACACAATAGATAAAAAGATTATAATAAGTGCTTTTTTATTCTCTTTTATAATATTTTTTGTTTTAAAAAAAATCAAACCAAGTAGAATTGATATAGCAAAAATTGTGATAATAATCTTAATTCCATCATAAAATATCAACTTTAAAATAGGCTCTTTTTTATCAAAAAGCCACTTTTGTGTATCAAAATTATAAAACATATTTTGAACTAATATATCTATATTTGTAAATTCAAATATAAAAATAGCTATAAAGAGTATGAGAGTTGTTATAAAAATATTTTTATTTATCTTTTCTACAATCATTAAAAATATCCAACTCTTTTTTATAAACTTCTGAACTTACTTCAAATAGTCCAAGTAGTGTATGAAATAGATTATCTTGAGAAAATGGCATATCTTTTTTTAAAGCCACTTTTGATACATCTATTTCATCTTTTATACTATCACCAAACCAAACAAAAGAGCCAACATGTTTTTGACTTTCTGGGGCTATTAAATATGGCATACCGTGTAAATATATTCCATTTTCACCAAGACTTTCTCCATGGTCTGACATATAAATTAGTGCTGTTTCATACTCTTTTGAATGTTTTTTCAAAAAATTAATAGCTTTTGATAAAAAATAGTCTGTATATAAAACTGCATTATCATAAGCATTATTAACCTCTTCTACACTACACTCTTCTAATTGATTTGTTTTGCAAACTGGTGTAAATTTCTCAAACTTTTTTGGATACCTTTTATAATATGCTGGTCCATGGTTTCCCATTTGATGTAAAACTATCAAAATATCTTGATTTTGATGTTTTTTGATATACTCATCAAGTCCTATAAGCATACCTTCATCTCTACACTCTTCATCACAAATTGGGTTTTTGCTTGGGGATTTGTAATCTTCATATTCCACTCTCAAAGCAACACCTTTAGAATCAGAATTGTTATCTCGCCACAAAACATTTACATGAGCATGAGATAAAACATCTACTACATTTTCAGTAGAAACCCCTTTTTTATAACTAAAATTTTCCTTGCCATAAATTGAAAACATACAAGGCACGGATATTGCCGTAGATGTTCCACATGAATAGATGTTTGAAAAATTAATAATATCTTCATTTTTAAGTAGTGGATTTGTCTCTCTATAATATCCATTCAAAGAAAATTTATCAGCTCTAAGAGCTTCACCAACTACTAAAATTATTAATTCACTTTTATGTTGATTGATTTGCAATATTTTATGAACTGTTTTTGCATCATTTCCAATAGTTTTCACTACGACCACACCACTATTTATATTTTTATTAATATAGTTAAAAATCGAGTAAATCCAATATGTTGGATTTGTATAGTATCTCAAACTTTTGTGTTCTCTAAAAAATGATGTGTAAAATTTACTAAATGTAAAAATTATAACCACAATAGATAGCAATCCAAAAGTTATAATTTTAACTTTATTTATAAGCTCAAACTTAAATGAACCTAAATCTACTTTAGATTTAAATATCAAATATGATGGAACTATTCCAAGCAGTGTAACATAGAATATTAGTTTTAGACTAAATAAATCTAAAGATTCAGCTACATTTGTTTGAAAAATATTTCTAATCATCTCATCATCAATTACAACATTATAGCTATCCATAAAATATGCACTAAATGATGATATAAAAACAGTAGTAATTAAGATTGGTTTGGTTGTATATTTAGAGCTTAATAGTGTAAATAGTGTAATTAAAAATAGTAAAAAAACTAAAGAGAGTGAAAAAATATATACAATATTCATACCACTAAATTGATATGTATTTAAAATATTTTTATAAAAAGAGATATTAGCAAAAGTTATTAAAAATATAGATGTGTATAAAATCAATCTATATTGTGAAATATTTTTCAAAGTTATTCCTTAAAATTTATTAAAAGAGTCCTGCTATTTGAGTAGATATTTTAGTTTCCAAAAGTGGAATAGCATTTTCCAAAGTTAAATCCATTTTAGTAGCTTCTGCAAAAATTGTAGTTTTATGTTCTATAAAATTTGTTTCATATTTTTGATTATCAGAAGATAATCTATTAAAATTTAAGCTTCCACTTGCTTCGCTATTTTTTATATTACCAGAAAATTCATTCATAAAACCACTTTTTTCAGAGTCTTGCACAGATGTTTGACCACTTATATCATTTTTTGATGAGATAACTTTTCCATATATTTTTTCTCTAATAGATATATCTACTTGCATTTGATATATCGTATCTTCTAATAACCCAGCAACAACACCTCCAACTAATGCACCACCAATTCCACTTACAACTGCATTTGTTGTTGAATTTGAGTTATAACCACTAATTAATGCACCAGTTGCACCACCTGCAACAGCACCACTACCAGCTTGAGATTCCATTTTTTTATCACAATATAATACATTAACCATTAATAAAAAAGTTGCATCTTCTGGCTCATCTATCACTTTATAACCTTTAGCTATTAACTCTTCATTCAATCGTTTAATAAGATTGATATTTTGACCACTTGTATTTCTAAATGCCAAATAGATAGTTTTTTTATCTTTTGATACGGGAGTGATAAAAACAGTATTTGTCATTTTTGAACTCGTTTCTAAAGTTGTAGTAGCACAACCACTAAAAATAGATATTATAGACAAAGATGTTATTAAATATTTTTTCACAAAATTTCCTTTATTTATCTTTTTTGAAGTATGGATTTAATTTGAGTAGTGCCAAATCAGCTAAAATATTTCCCAGAAGTGTGAGAAAAGCACCAATTAATAAAATTCCTAAAATTACGGGATAGTCTCTACTTATTGCACTTTGATAAAACAGCAATCCCATTCCACTAATTCCAAAAATTGATTCTAAAATTACACTACCACCAATTATTGAAGGAAGTGATAGTCCTAAAATTGTAACTACTGATGGTGATAAGTTTGGAAATATATAATATTTGAGTATATTAAAATCACTTATTCCTCTTGCTTTTGCAAAAAATATGTAATCACTTTTCATAATTTCAACTGTAAGAGAGCGAATATATAGAGTTAAACTACCTATTCCACCAAAAGTGATTATAAAAATTGGCAAACTAAGATGCCAAGCTACATCAAGATAGTATGCGAAACCATCTTTTGAAGGTGTTGAAGTTAAACCAGAAATTGGAAATATTCCAAATGTTAGTGAAAGAAAATATAACAAAAGCAGAGCTAAATAAAATGATGGCATTGAAAAACTCAAAAGCGATAACTGTTTGGTAAATTTATCAAAGATGGAATTGGTTTTTATTGCAGATTTTATACCTAAATAGAGTGAAAATATAAATATTAGTAACATACTTACTAAATTTAATATAAGTGTTATTGGAAGTCGCTCCAATATTTCATCTTTTACAAATTTACCAGATGAGTAAGATATTCCAAAATCAAGTGATATTATAGATTTAAACCATAAAATATATTGTTCAAATAGAGGTTTATCAAGTCCATAGATTGATTTTAGTTGTTCAATTGATTCTTGCGATATATTTGGATTAAGCTCACCAGCATTAAAAAAACTATTAGGTGCAAAATATACAACACCAAATGAAATTATAGATATTAAAAATAGCATTAAAAGTAGATAAAGAGATTTTGAGATAAAAAATTTTATCAAAGTTTTTCCTTAAAGAGTTAAGAAGAGGGAAAGTTCCCTCTTAGAATGAGTATTGTGCTTTTACTAAATATTTATTTGAATCTCTTGTAGAATCATCAGAAGTAACATTTTCATATACAAGTTTTACATCAAAATTAGGAATTAATCCACTTGCACAAGTGTAGATAAAGTCAAATACATCTGTATCTTGTTTTAATCCACCATTTTTAGCTTCATCTAAATTAAACATTGTGTATCCAAGTGTAAAATCTCTCCCCTTTAATCCTGTTAAAGGCTCTAAATTAAATCCAAGTGCCACTTTTGCAACTGAAGCATTACTCATACTTGAAATTGAGTTATACCAAAACTCTTCAGCAATAGCAAATTCTGGATAACCACCCCAAGCACCAAAAACTGCAGTCCCATCAAAATCAGAAACTTTATTGTATGCTAATGTTGCAGAAACTCCAGAATTTTCTAATAAAGCTCCAACTTTTGCACCAGCTACATTATAATTAACTTTCACTGCATCATCTAATTTGCCAACACCTTTTAGCTCATAATATTGCACAGCTCCATTTAAACCAACACCATTTACAGATTTTGCATAAGAAGCATCAGCATATATAGCATTTACTGTATCGTGTCCATAGTAGTCCCAAGCTTGAACACTCAAACCTTCAATTCCACTATAAATTCCACCAAATACAGTTACACCTCTATCTTCAATTCCATTTACACCTTTTACACCAGCAGCTGCAGACATACTTCTAAATTTTGTAATATCTCCAGATAAACTATCCCATCCAGCCATTTTCAAAACATGTCCTGCAACAACTGTTACATCTGGAATTAAATCTCCACTTTGCATTAAGTATGCTTCAAAAGTATTAGGAACAATTCTAACATCATCAGTTCCAGCTAATGGAGTATTTAACTCCATTAAACCACCTTTGAATAGAGTTTTTGAAATTTCATATTGAATATAAGCTTCTCCAAGCATTGAATAGCTATCAGTACCATCAATTAAAGCAGTTCCAGCGATTTTATTGAAGTCCCCAGCCTTATTTGTTGTATAAAATGTTGCTCCAGCACTAACACCATTATAGTTTGCACTTTTAAAACCCAATTTTCCACCAACTGCTAAACCTTCTGGGTCTGCCACTCCACTTTGGTCAAAATCTTGAAAAATATACATAGCTCTAATATTTCCACTTACATCACCTTTTGAAAAGAACTCTCCAAAATTTTTTGCATCATCTGCAAATATCGTAGATGAACTTATTGCCAAAACTGTTGCTAAACTTAGAGTTTTTAATCTCATTTATAACCCCTTTTTTATTTGCTTAATTTGTAGTTGTATTGTAACATACTATTGTTTAGAAAAATAAATATTACTAATTACTAATTTGTCTATTTTTTAATCAACTATTTTTATGTCTTTCCCAAACTAACTCAACTTTTCCATCAACTTCTTCAATCGCACACATTCCCATAATATTATATCCACCATCAACATAGTGAATTTCACCAGTTACTCCAGATGCCAAATCACTAAGCATATACATTGCACTATTGCCAACTTGCTCAATTGTTACATTTTCTCGAAGTGGTGCATTAGCTTCATTCCATTTCAAAATCATTCGAAAATCACCAATCCCACTTGCTGCTAAAGTTTTAATAGGTCCTGCACTAATTGCATTAACTCTAATTCCAACTTTTCCTAAATCAGCTGCTAAATATCTCACACTTGCTTCCAATGCTGCTTTTGCAACACCCATTACATTATAGTGTGGCACATATTTTTCACTTCCTATATAGCTTAATGTGAGGATTGAGCCACCGTGATTTAGTAGAGGTAGCATAGTTTTTGTAATTTCAATCAAAGAAAATACAGATATATTCATAGCTGTTTCAAATGCTTCTTTTGTAGTATTTACAAATTCACCATCAAGTGCTTCTTTTGGTGCAAAAGCGATTGAATGGACAAAGAAATCTATTTTTCCAAAATCTTTTTCAATTGAAGTAGCTAAAGCTTTTAACTCTTCTTCTTTTGAAGCATCAAGTTGATATATTTTATCACTTCCAAGCTCATTTGCAATTGGTTCAACTCTTTTTTTCAATTGGTCATTTAAATATGTAAAAGCAAGCTCACATCCTTGTTCTCTACAAGCTTTTGCAATTCCATAAGCGATAGATTTATTATTAGCAACACCAATAATCAAACCTTTCTTACCTTTCATCAACATCTAAGACTCCTATGTTTTAATGAAATTATACAAAATTTAAGCTTTTATAATACCATAAAAACTATCAACATTCCAACTACCAGTGCCAACCAAAACACCATCAACACTATCAAGTGCTAAAATTTCTTTTGCATTATTTGGTTTTACACTTCCACCATAAAGTATAGGTTTTTTGAAACTATTTTTTAAAACTGTATGAATTTCATCAATATCTTCACTCGTTGCAACCAAACCAGTTCCAATTGCCCAAACAGGTTCATAAGCAATTACTAAGTTTGGATATGTTGTATCAATTCCTTCAAACTGTTTTAAAATATAGTTTAGAGTTTCATCAACTCCTAAATTTCTAATCTCTAAAGGCTCACCAACACAGTAAAAAATTCTAAAATTATGTGATTTATAAAACTCATACTTTTTAGCAATAAACTCTTGAGACTCACCTATTATATGTCTTCTCTCGCTATGCCCTATCAAAATTGTATCAATTTCAAACTCGTTCAATTGCTCTAATCCAATTTCACCAGTAAAAGAACCATTTTCTATTGGATACCCATTTTGAACACCAATTTTTATATTACAATCAAATTTATCAACTGCACTAAATGGAGGAAAAACTACAATCTCATCACTTAAATCTTTTGTAAGAGTAGAAAGAGAGTTTATATACTCTCTTGTCGTTGCTCTTGTATGTGTGGTTTTAAAGTTTGCTGCAAAAATCATTCTACATCCTCTGCTATCATAAGAGTTTTAACTCCTGGTAAATCTTTACCTTCTAATAATTCCAATGTAGCACCACCACCAGTTGAGATAAATGTCATTTCATCATCATCTCCAGCTCTTTGCACAACATCAGCAGTATCACCACCACCAACGATTGTTGTAGCATGTGCTTGAGATATAAAGTGAGACATTTTTACACTACCTCTTGCAAATTTTTCCATTTCATAAACACCCATAGGACCATTCCAAAGAATTGTTTGAGCATCGCTTAATGCTTCTCTAAATAGTCTTACAGTTGCAGGTCCAATATCAAGCCCCATCCATTGACTTGGTATCTCTTTTGTTGTTACATATTTAATTGGACCATCTTCTGAAAATGCTGTTGTAGCTACCACATCAACAGGTAGATAAATTTTTACTCCCCTACTTTTTGCTTCATCTAATATTTTCAAAGCTTCAGGAATTAAATTATCTTCAACTAAAGAGTTACCAACATCTTCACCAAGAGCTTTTAAGAATGTAAATGCCATTCCACCACCAATTAACATCTTATCAACTTTGTGTAATAAATTTGATAGAGCTTCTAATTTTCCAGAAACTTTACTTCCACCAATAACTGCTACAAAAGGTCTGACTGGTTTTTTAAGTAGATTATAAAAGAATTCAACTTCTCTTAGTAATAAAAATCCTGCACCTTTACTATTTTCATCGAAAAATTTAGTAATTCCTTCAACTGAAGCATGAGCTCTATGACTTACACCAAAAGCATCATTTATATATACATCAGCTAAAGATGCTAACTTTTGTGATAATTCTTCAGAATTTTTTTCTTCACCTTTTTCAAATCTTAAATTCTCCAATAGTAAAACACCACCTTTATCAAGTGAATTTGCAAGGTTTATAGCATCATCACCTACAACACTTTTAGCTAAAATCACATCTTTTTTTAGAAGTTGTTGAACTCTTTTTGCAACTGGAAGTAGTGAATATTTTTCTTCAAAACCTTTTGGTCTTCCAAAATGACTCGCTAAAATTACACTACAATCATGGTCTAAACAGTATCTAATTGTATTTAGTGCTGACCTAATTCTCCTATCATCAGTAATATTATTATACTCATCAACTGGAACATTGAAATCGCACCTAATAAAAACCTTTTTACCTGCAATATCTATATCTTTGATTGACTTAAGTTTCATAACTCTCCTTTAAATTTTGATATATATAAGGCCATTTCAACAAGTCTATTTGAGTAGCCCCACTCGTTATCATACCATATCATAATTTTAACCAAATTACCATTAATTACTTGAATTAAATCTATTGGAATTATACCGCTGTGTGGATTTTGCATAAAATCAGTTGAAACTCGATAATCTTTATCTATATCTAAAATATTTTTAAATCTACTGCTGATTTCATGTGTAAATATATCAACTATCTCTTTTTCAGTTATATTTTTACTTAAAACTAAATTTAAATCTATCATAGATACATTTGGAACAGGAACTCTCACACTTTGTCCATGAAGTCTGTTTTTAAATTGTGGTAAAACTAAATATATAGCTTTTGCTGCTCCCGTTGTTGTTGGAATTATATTTATAGCTCCAGCTCTTGCTCTTCTTTTATCTTTTGTATGTTTGCCATCAAGCAAATTTTGGTCATTTGTATAACTATGAATTGTAGTCATAACACCTTTTTCTACACCAATATGTTCATCCATAATTTTTAAAATAGGTGCAAGTGCATTTGTTGTGCAACTCGCATTTGAGATAATTTGTTCTCCATTATAGTTATGATGATTTACTCCTAAGACAAAAGTTTTTGTGCTATCATTTGCAGGAGCTGAAATTATCACATTTTTTATTCCTTTATTTAAGTGATGAATGGTTGTTTCTTGATTTAAAAAAAGTCCAGTACATTCAAATACCAAATCAGCACCAAACTCTTTGAAATTCAATATTTCTCTATTTGCAATCGATAAATATTTTATCTTTTTATTATCAATTTCAAAATAGCTATCTTCTAAAATTTTTATCTCTTTTTGTAATTCACCTTGGACACTATCAAATTTAAATAGATTTAAAGCACTCTCTATATCAGTTAAATCATTTATTGCTACAAGCAAAATATCATCTCTGCTTAAAATAATCTTAGCAATAGACCTACCAATTCTTCCAAAACCATTTATTGCAACTTTTAACATAGCTATCCTTGTGGATATTTTTTGCAATTTTATCAAAAATTGCTAAATAAAACCCAAACTTATAGTTTTTAATAGAAATGGAAATAAGATATTTATATAATAAAAAAATCAAACTTAAAGGCAAAATTATGATAGAGTTAAAAGAGTTACAAGAATTTTCAAAATCGTTTTCAGCTCTTATTGTAGATGATGAAGAAGAGTTTTTAAGTGCTTTTTGGGATATTTCAAGACATGTATTTAAAAATAGCTTTTTTGCAAAAAATGGAGAAGAAGCTTTAATGACTTGGTATCAACATAAAGATAGCATAGATATAATAATCACAGATATAAATATGCCAAAAAAAAATGGAATATCACTTATTGAAGATATTAGAAAAGAGAGTAATTCTATTCCTATACTTGTAATTTCCGCACATTCAGAAGTAAAATATTTCAAAGAGCTTATTAATTTGGGAGTTGATGGATTTATTTTAAAACCAATTACACAAGGGCAACTATTTAAGATTTTATATAAAATTTGTAAAAATCTCTTTGATGAAATAGCTATTAAAAATTATCAAGATGAGTTAGAACATAGTGTAAATAGTGTAATTGAACAAAATAGATATTTTATTAAACTTACAAGACTATTTAAAGAGTTTGCAAATGGAGTTCCAACGGAGCAAAAAAAATCAATTATTGAAACAATAAAGGAAAAAGGTGAGCGAGATTTAGATACTATTTTAGAGTATATTTGTCCAATGTTTAATCAATATACATTAGATAAAGAGATAGAAAAAAGTATAAAACAGTCCAATAAAATATCTGCAAAAGAGTATTTGGCAATGATTGATTTTGATAAATATTTTATTGAAACATTTGAAGATATATTGGTTTTGAGTGAATATGCTCAAGATGTTTATGAGTTGTTAGATGATGAGTTAGATATTGAAACTTTTAGCAAAATTTCTGAACTTTTTGAAAAATATTCATCTCTTATATTGATGTTTTCAGAATTTGATGAACTTTCAAACTCAATTCACTCTATTAGTAGATTTTTTAGTGAAAACTCATTTGAAAATTTAAATAAAAATTTAGATTTAAAAGAGTTAGCAAAGTTGGTAAAATATTATATGGTTGATTTAGAAAATTGGAAAAACTCTATTTTTGTAAAAAAGAGTTGTAACGATATTCACTATTTTGATAAACAAGCAGAAAGTTTTGCGAACTCTATTTGGGAACTGCTTGATGAAAAAGATGGTGATGAAGAAGAAATTATCCTTTTTTAAGTTTATAGGAGATTGTTATGGATAAAAAAACATCAGATTTAGCAAAAGTTATAGCAGAGTTTGGAGCAGAAATCTCAATTCTTTATGTAGAAGATGATGAGATTAGTCGAGAAATAATATTTAAATTTTTATCTCACTATTTTAAAGAGATAGAAGTTGCAATAAGTGGTGTTGAAGGATTGGAGTTGTATAAAAAAAGAGGTGGTTTTGCACTTGTAATTAGCACAACTTATATGCCAATTATGAATGGATATGAGATGTGTAGAGCAATAAGAGAAATAAATGATTTACAACCAATTATAATAACTTCACAAAATTCAAACAGTGAGTGTTTAATAAAATTAATTGAGCTTGGAATTGATGGATTTTTGCTAAAGCCTATCGATTATAAACAGTTTATTAAAACACTGTATAAAGTGTGTAAAAACATATATGATGATATTATGCTAAATAGATATGAAAATATGATACTTGATTCAAATATAACTCTTCAACAAAAAAATGCAGAGCTTGAAGAAGCTCTATTTAAATTGGAGCGAGAAGAAAATAAGAATATTTATTTAAGTGAAGTGATTAAAAATCATAAAAATATAGATGATGAAACTCTCTCATTTCTTACTCATAAAAGTGAAGTTTTAAGTGCTTTAGAGTTTTTTGAAGTTTATCCACTTAGCTTAGAAGATAAAGAAGATGGTTTAGACACTATTTTAGGAGAAATTGATATTGGTATATAAATGGATTAAATAACAGTTTAGAACATCGTGAAAAATTATCAATTGAGTTACTTAATTTAAGTCAAATAATATACTCTATGATTGAGTTTAATAATATTGCAAACTCATTTAAATCACTTAGTATAGCTTTTATAGAGATAGAAACTATTGAAAATATAGAAGTTATCAAAAGCCTCATGTTTGCACTTTTAGATAATTTAAGAGATTGGTTAGAACATGTTTTTATAGATAAAAGTGCAATTGATATTCACTATATGGATAACTCATTTGTAAATGATTCATTAGCAATTGAAGCAATGCTTAGAAATCATCACGAAGAAGAAGATGATGAAACTTGTGATATATTTTTTTAAACCATGACAAAAATACTAATAGTTGATGATATAGAAGCAAATCTATATGTGCTTAGAACGATTTTAGAAAGCAGTTTTCAAAATATAGAAATTTTTGAAGCAACTTGTGGATTAGAAGCTTTAAAAATAGCTATTGAAGTTCCATTTAATTTGATTATTTTAGATGTGCAAATGGGTGATATTGATGGATTTGAAGTTGCAAAAATATTGAAACTAAAAGATTCTACAAAAGATATTCCAATAATTTTTTTAACAGCTATTTATAAATCAGATAAATTTAAAGAGTTAGGTTTTTCACTTGGTGCTGTTGATTATTTAACTAAACCAATTGATGATAATCAACTATTAAATAGAGTTTCGCTATATATTCAACTATTTGAAAAGATTGAGCAAGAAAAAGAGTTGATAAATAGACAAAAAAATCAAGAAGCACTACTATTGCAACAATCAAAAATGGCATCAATTGGAGAAATGTTACAATCAATTTCACATCAATGGAACCAACCATTAAATGTGATAAAAATAGTTGGCTCAACTATGAAAGATATGCTTAATGAAAAGAGTATTAGTAGAAGCGAATTATTAAGTAATATTGATACAATATTATCACAAATTGATTTTATGAGTAACTGTATGGTGGATTTTAAAAACTTTTTTTCTCCATCCAAAGAGTTGGAAAGTTTTAATATAAGAGATGAGATAAACTCAACTATCACAATCATTCAACACAGATTGCTTAACTCTTCAATAGATTTGAATTTATCTATTTGCACAAATTGTAATATTATTGGTTACAAAAATGAGTTTAAACATGCTTTATTAAATATTTTAAATAACTCAATAGATGCAATTATTTCAAATAGAGAAAAATTAAATCTTAAACCTCATCAAAATAGAGGTTTTATAAATATTATTTGTGAGTGTGAATTAAATAGCAAAAATTTAACACTATTAATAAGTGATAGTGGTGGTGGTTGTGAAAATATAGATAAAATATTTGATAAGTTTTATACTACAAAAGGTGAAAAAGGGAGTGGAATTGGACTTTATATCACAAAAAGGATAATAGAAGAGCGAATGGGTGGAGTTATAAATGTTAAAAATAGTGATGATGGGCTTGAGTTTAGATTGATTATCAAAAAGGATAGAGAGGTGTTTCGTGGATATTAAATTATTAAAAGAATATACAAAAGATTTAACAGTTTTGATTGTAGATGATGAGTTAGGAATATTAAACTCTATTGCTTTACAATTTAGTAAAATATTTAAAAAAATATATAAAGCATCAAATGGTATAGAAGCCATAAAAGTTTTGAAAAACTTTGGAAGTAGTATTGATATAGTTTTTTCAGATATATCGATGCCAAAGCTAAATGGAATAGGTTTAGTTTATGAGATAAAAGAGTTAAATTTTCCTCAAAAGATTATTATGATTAGTGCATATTCAGATAGTGGATATTTTTTGGAATTGATAAATTTAGGAGTTGATGGATTTATATTAAAGCCTATAAATGTTGAACAATTATACAATCAAATATATAAAATTTCAAAAACTATCACAGAAGCTAAAATGGTAACAGCTTATCAGAGTGGATTAGAGCGATATATGGATACAATTATGCGACAAAGCATTAAACTATCTAAATCAGATGAAATTTTGAAATCAATTATTATGGAGCTTGATAATAATGAGATTAGAAGACTTTTAAAAATTGCCCAAAAACATAATAATGATATCTCTCCAATTCTTAGAAATTACACAATTAAGCGAAGAGAGCAAAAAATATTTATCAAAGAGTTTGAAGAAGAGAAACAAAAAATCAGAGAAGTAGAGATAGAAGAAGAGAAAAAATTAAGAGAAAATATAGATATACCAAATAAAAAGAGTGCAATTTCATATTTAGATGAGATAGAGTATTCTAAATATTTTGCAGATGTGCAAGATGAACTGTTATATTTAGAAGAGTTATCAACAGATATTTATGATGTTTTGCAATATGAAGATATTGATAGCGATAAGTTAAAAAGATGTGGAGAGCTATATATAAAATACTCTAATACACTTTTTAAATTTTCAGAATTTGACAAACTTGCAAATGCTGTTTCCGAACTTGGAGCATTTTATAAAAGTGTTGATATTGATTTACTATTTAGTAAAATTGATGAGAAAAGTTTCAAAAACATGACTCTATTTTTTATAACAGATTTAGAAAATTGGAAAAACAGTGTTTTTATCAAAAAAAATTCAATAGATATTCACTATCTTGATGAACAAGCAAAAAGCACAGCAAACTACATTACAACACTAATAAAAGCAGATGAAGGAGATGGCGAAGATGATGACGATACGATTATGCTATTTTAAATTATGAAACCAACATACTCAATTTTAATAGTAGATGATATTTTAGCAAATATATACACAATAGAAGAGTTGATAAAATCAAACTACAACTATATACAAATTTATAGAGCAGAATCTGCACAAATTGGTTTGAAAATATTGATTGAACATAAAATCGATTTAGTAATACTTGATATTCAAATGCCAGAAATTAGTGGATTTGAAATGGCAGAACTTATGCGAATGAATTTAAAAACAAAAGATATTCCAATAATTTTTTTAACAGCTGTTTATAATTCTGATGAGTTTAGAGAAATAGGCTTTAAAGTTGGTGCGATTGACTATTTATCAAAACCAATTGATGAGTTACAATTTATAAATAGACTTAATTTATACTTTAGAATATTTCAAAAAGAGTTTGAAGCAACTCAAAAAGAGAAACAAATTCATACACTATTTGAAATTCAACCAAATATAGTTTTTGTTGCTGATAAAGATAATTTATACTATTCAAATAGAGAATTTGAAGAGTTTTTTGGAAAAGATTTAAATAAAAACAGTTTTCACTTTACAAATTTTATATTAGATGAGCTTATTGGATTTGATGAGTTTATAAAAAGTTATTATAGATTTAAAGCTATTAATAAAAGTAGAAAAGTCAAACTTCAATCAAAAGATGGAGCAGTTGGAGTATTTATAATTGAAATAAAACCATATCCACTAAAAAAACATAGTGTTATAATAATTTTGACAGATGTTACATTTGATGCAAAAGAGATGGAAGAGATAAAAGATAAACAAAAAGTTCAAGAAGCTTTACTTTTTCAACAATCAAAAATGGCATCAATTGGAGAAACATTAGGTGCAATAACTCATCAATGGAACCAACCATTAAATAATATATCACTACTACTTTCTAATCTCCATGAAAAGTGTTTAACAATTAATGTTAAATATGATAAATATTTTTCTCAAATTCAAGAACAAATCCAATATTTATCACAAACTATTCTCGATTTTAAAAACTTTTTTGCTCCAGATAAAGCAGTATCAATATTTGATGTGGCTTTAGCAATTGATGAGGTGGTTAAAATAGTTGATAATAGATTATTGATAAATAGTATTGAATTACATGAAAATTTTGCAAAAGAGTGTTTTACAAAAGGTTACAAAAATGAGTTTAAACACTCAATTATAAATATTTTAAATAATGCAATAGATGCCATAGTTACTTATCGAAAGAGAAATTCTCTCACCGATTATGACTATTTGGGAGCTATAAATATAAATATTTCCAAAAATAGTGATTATATTTTGATTGAAATAGAAGATAATGGTGGTGGAATTGAAACTGAATTTTTGCCAAAACTATTCAAACAGTTTGAAACTACAAAAGGTGAAAAAGGGAGTGGAATTGGACTTTATATGACAAAAACAATCATAGAAGAGCGATTAATGGGAAAAATAGAAGCTAACAATGGTTTAAATGGAGCAATTTTTAAAATAACTTTAAATATGGAGAAAACTTATGGTTAATGTGGATAGAGTTAGAAAACTTTTAGCAGAAAATGCAAAAGGGCTTGGAATTTTAATAGCTGAAGATGATTTAGTAACACTAAATATTTATAGAGCCACTTGTGATAAATATTTCAAAAATGTAAGAATTGCAAAAAATGGACAACATGCTTATGAAATATATAAAGCTCATAAAGATGAAATTGATATTGTCATGACTGATTTAAATATGCCAAAATTAAATGGTATTGGACTTGTTAAAAAGATTAGAGAAGAAGATTTAGATGTTGCTATTTTGGTTGTATCTGCATATTCTGAAGTTGAAAAATTTATAGAGTTAATAAATGAAGGTGTTGATGGATTTATATTAAAACCAATTCAACCAATGCAACTATTATCTCAACTAAATAAAATAACAAAAATTAAATCAGATAAAAAAGCTTTGAATGTTTATCAACAAGGGTTAGAGAGCTATTTAGATGCAATATTACAAAGCAATAAAAAGAAAGATGAGTTAGAAGCAATAGTTCAAACAACAGTTGAAGTATTGCCAGATGAATATATTAGAGCGATTAATTTAGCATTAACCAAGAAAAATATAAATTCATCAACTCTGCTTAGAATGTTTGGCAAAAAAAAGCAAATAACAGAAGCTACTACACCAAAAAATTTAATCTTACCAACTAATCATTCAAAAGAGATTATTGAAACTAATGAAAAAGTAAAAATTAGTGCAAAAGAGTATTTAGACTTAATTGAGTTTGATAAATATAATGTAGATATACTTGAAGATGTTTATCTATTAGATGATTATTCAAAAGATATATATGAAAAATTGGAGTATGAAGAGTATCCAAATTTAGATACTCTATTTTTTGATGTTGGTTCAATATTTGAGAGATATAGCACAATTTTACAAATGTTTGTAGAGTTTAAAAATTTGGCAGGAAGTGTTTTAGAAATTGCTCTATTTTTAAAAAATTTAAAAGTTACTCAAATTGAAGATATTGAGTCCAAAAATATTCCTCTTTTTAAATCATTAATTGGTGCATTAGTTGTAGATATAGATAAGTGGAAAGACTCTATTTTTATATATAGAGATGCGATAGATATTCACTTTTGGGACCATCAAATAGATAGTATAACTAAAGAAATACAAAATTATTTTAGGTCAGCAATAGAAAATGAAGATGATGATAGTGACATTATGTTTTTTTAATTTTCTTTTTTAAATAAGTTTAAAAGATAGTTTATATAGAATGGTAGTTGAAAATAAAAAAAAGGATAATTTATGGCAGATATTTTACCACCATCACACGGAGCATTTGATAGAAAACCGTTAGTAAAAGTTCCAACACAGAGTTATAATTCACAAAACCAACAACGAACAAGTGCAAAAAAACAAGCATTAATTGAGAGATTGGCAAGTGCATCACAAGAGGTAGCAGCATCAGTTGAAGAGATTGCAGCAGCAGTTGAGCAATCAAGTAAATCATCGCAAATGATAGCAACAGCAGCAGAAGAAGCAGGAAGAAGTGCAGATACAAATAGAAAAGCTGTAACAAACCTTCAAGTTTTAATTAAAAATAACTTTTCTTCTTCAAAAATAGTGCAAGAAACAGTTATCGATATTACAAATAAATTAAATACAATAGTTAGAGATATTGGAAATTTAAATAAGAGCATTGAAGATAGTGTAGGTGGAATTGAAGCTTCACTTGGAATAGTTGAAGTAATTGAAAATGTGGCAAAAGAGATTGAAGATGCAGTTAGTGGCATTATGAAAATCGCAGATAGAACAAATCTATTAGCACTAAATGCAGCAATTGAAGCAGCAAAAGCGGGAGAACATGGCATGGTAAAGGTTTTTCAGTAGTTGCTGAAGAGATTAGAATTCTTACAGAAATGAGTGAAACAAATGCTACTGAAATTCAAAGATATTTAAAAGATTTGCTATTTCAAGTAAAAGAGATTGTAGAACAGGCACAAGTTAGTGTAAGTGAAGGTAAAAATCAAGTTCAAATTGCAAATAAAGCGGCAGTAGCATTGAGAGACTCTGTAAAACTTGCAACTGAAATTAATAAAATTTCTGGAGAGTTTTTAGTTTCATATCAAAAAAGTTTAGAAATGGTTGAAAGTTTATTAAAAGCAAGTGAGCAAATCGCAACAGCATCAGAAGAGCAAAGTGCAGCAGCGGAGCAGATAAATAGAAGTTCAGGAGAACTTAATACTGCAGTTAGTCAAATTAGCTCTGCTGCAGAAGAGCTTAGAGCTATGTCTCAAGAGTTAAGAGATGCTGTAAATGTAGATAATAAAGCAGCTGGACAAATTGCAGTTGCAGCAGAAGAGCTTAGTAGCTCAATAGAAGAAGCAATCAGAACTCAAGAGCAGATAAAACAAGCAATCACTCAACTTGCAGCAGCAGCAGAAGAACAAGCAAGAAGTGCAGAAGGTATGAAATCTTTGGCACAAGATTTATTAGTTGCAAGTGAGCAGGTTGTAAGTGGCTCTGAAAATATTATATCAGGTGCAGATACATCTATTAAAAATAATGCAGAAGCACAAGGATTAATTAACTCAATTGGCACAGGAATAGATGCTTCTGTAAAAAATCTTCAAACTTCAACAAATAAATTAACAGAGCTTAAAAAGAATGTAGATTTAATTGGAATTTCAGTAGCTAAACTTGATTTAGTAATGGTTCAAATTAATATGTTGTCAGTGAATGGATTTATTGAAGGTGCAAGAAGTGGAGATTATGGCAAGGGCTTTGAAGTTGTAAGTGGCGATGTCAAAAATTTAGCAAGTAATGGATTTGAAAATATTGAAAATCTAAAACGAAAATTAAGAGATACAACTGACTCAATGGATAAATTATCAACTCAATTAGCAATCTCAAGCACAAGAGCTTCAGTCGAAGTTGAAAGATGTTCAGACTTATCAACTCAAGTAGATACTATTGTGGTGTCTTCAAATGAGGTTAGAGATGCAAGCGAACGAGGTAAAACAGATGCCATTACTATGAAAAATGAGACTCAATCAATTCTAAAAGCGACAGAGCAAATCGCAGCAGCAGCCGAAGAAGCGAGTAGAACTATTGATGAGTTAAGTAAAGCAGCTCAACAAATTGGTCAAGCAAGCCAACAATTATCACAAGCAGTAAATGACTTAGCAGCCGTTGCCGATGAATTGCAAAATCTATAATGAGCCTCACTATGAATAGCATAATGATATTCCAAATAGGAGAACAGCTATTTGGATACAAAACAGAGTATGTGTCAGAGACTGTAAATATTGATAAAGTCTTCTCTGTGCCAAAATCTCAATACTACTTAAGAGGGCTTTTTAACCTTAGAAATAATGTAGTTGGCATTATTGATATGGGAATGCTTTTGTGGGATAAGGCAATTGAGAGTGATGTTGTTGTTGTAGTTGAAAAAAATTTTGCACAAGTTGGAATGCTAATTGATGATGTCAAAGGTGTTGCTAATATTAGAGAAGAAGATATTAGAGATATATCAGAAATTAGTTTAGAAGATATAAACAAAGATTTCTTAGAAGGCTTTTTTGAGTATAAAAAAGATTTAGTATTAATGGTAAATATTGATAAAATTTTATCTCATAGAGCAACAAAAAGTGCAAAAGGTGGTGGAAGCTATAAAGATAATAAAAAAGAGGATTCAAGAGTAGATTTGAGTGGATATTTGCTATTTCAAATAGCAAAAGAGTGGTATGCAATGGAAGTTAAAAGCATTAATGAAGTTATAACTTATCCAGATTCGCTCTCCCCTCTTCCAAAATCAGCAAATCATGTTAAAGGTGTATTTTTACTTAGAGGTGATAGTGTTGTATTAGTTGATATGCCAGAACTACTTGGAATTCATGATAGCTCTGTGCGAAATAGAGTAATATTAGTTGATTCTGGTAATAAATTAATAGGACTCTCAATTGATATGGTTAGAGAACTCAAATGGATAAGCCAAAATGATGTGATGCACATTGATAGAGATGATGGAATTCAAAAAGGGATGATTAGTCTTGATGGTGGTAAAAGATTGGCACTACTGCTTGATGTTGAAAGAATTGTCGGTGGAGTTTCAGATGTTCATACTCAAAAGAGTGAAGATAATAACATCAAGGAGAAAAAGTTGTCAGACAGTAGCACATTAAAGACATTTGTTCAGTTTCAAGTAGGTGATGTGGCAATGGCACTTCCAATTAATAGTGTAAATGAGGTTGTAGAGATTGAAACAATTAAACAAATCCCAAAAGCATCTCACTATATTGAAGGAATGATGAATTTACGAAATTCAACTCTTGTAGTAATATCTCTATCAAAAAGACTTGATATTAAAAGCTCTAAAAAAGTAGATAGAATGGTAGTATTAGATGGCAAACCTGTTGGATTTGTAGTTGATGAATTAAATGGTATTTTGAGAGTTGATGAGAGTCAAATATATCCACCAGAAGAGTCGGCTGATTTAGAAGAAGGCTATTTAGATGGAATTATTAGAAAATCAAATGGAGAAATTGTATTTATCTTAAATCGAGATTTAATAATTAAAAATACAAAATTTGATGAATTGGTTAAAAATAGAGCATGAACAGCTATGAAATAATCTTTAATATAGGCAAGTCTGTATTTGAGAGAGGTATTGACCCACGATTTTTCATTGATGATTTGAGAGAAATTGGTGAGTGTGAAGTCGAAGTTAGTGCCGAAAATATCCCATCAATTGATGATATTGTAGATGATTCACACTCATTTATTGCAAAAGTTATATTAAAGAGTGAAAAGTTTAGAGCTGATGTAGAAGAGGTTTTGGAGTTTGTTATTTCTGAAGGTGTAACTATAAATACAATACATGAAGAAAAACATGATAGTGAAAATATAGATATTGTGGGTGAAGAAATACCAAAAAAGTTGATTGAAAACTACTTTTTAGAGTCTAAAAGTGTAATTTCAAGACTTAATAATGGTGTATTAGAAATTCATGGAGATAGAGAAAATAGAGAACTTTTAAATGGTCTATTTAGAGAGTTTCATACTTTAAAAGGTGGAACAGGAGTTTTACTTAGCTACAAAATTACACCAATTACAGAAGCTATCAAAAATATTGCTCATTTAGCTGAAGGAATGCTTGTAAAGTTTCGAGATAGTGATTCAAATTTAACTGATGAAGATATTGAAGTAGTCCAACATGCAATAGATAGACTTGATGATTTATTGAGTGCATTTGAGCAAAATTTATCATTTGATGAAGATGATGTAGAAGAAATTTTAGAAATTCTAAAACAAAAAAGTAACAAAGAAATCACACATTCTCATAAAGTTGATAACCACTCAAATATCTCGATGGAAGTATTAAAAGAGGTTGCAAATCAGTATCTGCCAATTTATATTGAGATAGTTACAAAATCAAATTATGATGAAGCAGAACTTGAATTTTTATCAAATTCTATTGATACACTCTTTAAAATAGCAAGAGATAACCACTTAAGCGATATTGAAAATATCATTAGAAATTTAGTTGAACCGATAAATTTAAATCAAAAAGAGAAGCTTTTATTAGAGTTAGCAAATTTAGTAACAACTCTTCAAAAAGATTTAAATTCAGCTGAAGCAGAAAAAAATGGTCAAAAAGAGATTGTAAAAATAGAAAAAGATGCTTCAAAATATGTTCAAAAAAGCTCAAGTTTAAGAATTGATGAAAAAGTTGTAAATGAGCTTATGAATTTAGTTGGAGAAATGTCAGTTTTTAAAGAGTGGATAGGATTTTTTAGCAATAAACTTTATAAAGAGTATGGAAATCAAGAAGCTTCAAAAGAGTTGAAAGAGAAGTATCAACGGTTTAGAAATTTGGTAAATTCAATGCAAAACTCTGTATTAGAGATGAGAATGATGCCTCTATCTACTCTATTTGAGCGATTTCCAAAATTAGTTAGAGATTTAAGCAGAACTTTAACTAAAAAGATAGAGTTCAAAGTTGAAGGAGCTGAAACCAGACTTGATAAAGTTATAATTGAAAAAATTGGCGAACCTATGGTGCATTTGATTAGAAACTCAATTGACCACGGAATAGAATCACCTCAAAATAGATTAGAAGTTGGCAAATCTGATACAGGCACTCTAACAATAAAAGCATATCAATTAGCTGGAAATGTATTTATTGAAGTTATTGATGATGGTGGTGGAATTAATACTGAAGTGGTTGCGAAAAAGGCTTTGGAAAAAGGGCTAATTGATGAAGATAAACTAAAATCTATGAGTGAAGATGATATTAATGCACTTGTGATGTTAGCAGGATTTTCTACAAAAGATGTAGCTACTGAAGTATCGGGGCGAGGAGTTGGAACTGATGCTGTTGCTACTGCTGTTAGAAGTGTTGGAGGTGAGATTAAACTTCAATCTAAAAAAGGGATTGGAACTAAATTTATTCTTGAACTACCTTTGACTTTAGCAATTCAAAAAATTCTACTTTGCAAAATTTCGGGCAGTGTATATGGAATTCCAGCCGATTCAATATCTGAAATTATCAAAATTGAAAGTGAAAAAATAGCATATTTCAAAGATTTACACCTATTTATTCACAGAGGCGATACCGTTGTAATCGATTATGCAGACCAAAAATTAAATTTGTCTAAAAATAGTAACTCAAACGAGCTAACTTTACTTATTGATAACTCCAAAAAAAGAGCGATTGCAGTAGAGTCGCTACTAAATACTATTGATACAGTTGTAAAACCTACACCAGATTTAATAAGTGATGTTTCTGAAGTGATTGGAGTTACAATTTTGGGAGATGGCACAATAGTTTATATATTGGATTTATAATGGGAAAAATTAGAGTTTTAGTTGTTGATGATTCTGCTCTGATGCGAAAAACCATTAGAGAGATTTTGGAAAGTGATAGTGAATTAGAGGTTATTGAGAGTGCAAAAGATGGAGTTGATGCATTAGAAAAAATTGCAAGACTAAATCCAGATGTGATAACTCTTGATATAAATATGCCAAATATGGATGGTAGAGAAACTTTAAAAAGGATTATGCGAGATAAACCACTTCCTGTTGTAATAGTTTCATCTATTGTATCAGAAGAAGCACCTTTGACATTTGAACTACTTGATATGGGTGCATTTGATTATGTGCCAAAACCTGGTGGAACTGTATCTATGAATATTAAAACTGTTCAATTAGAAATAATTAGAAAAGTTAAAAATGCTTATATTTATCGAAATAGAATTGGCACAAAAAAGGTTATTCCAAGAGTAACTACTCAAAGAGTTCAACAAGATTTGAAAGAGAGAAAATTGGCAGAATTTGTAGTTGTAATTGGTATATCAACGGGAGGTCCTTCAACTCTATTTGATATATTACAAAATGTAAAAGCACCATCTCAAGATACAGCATATTTAGTTGTGCAACATATGCCAGAAACTTTTACTCCACAATTGGCAGATAGATTATCACAATTTACACCAATGGAATTTAAACATGTTGTAAATCATGAAGCAATTATTGGAGGTTTTGGATATTTAGCTCCGGGGAGTTGGCATATGGAGATGAAAGTTGATAAGCGACTTAGACTCTTTAAAGATGATAAATATTTATATTATCCAAGTGTAGATGCTTTATTTAAATCTTGTGCTGAAGTTTATGGAGATAAAGCTGTTGGAGTGTTATTAACAGGAATTGGAAAAGATGGAGCTATTGGACTTTTGGAAATGAAAAAAAGAGGTGCTTATACAATAGCAGAATCAGAAGAGACAGCCGTAGTATATGGAATGCCAATGGAAGCCAGAGATATTGGAGCTACAAATATAATTTTACCAAGTCATAAAATTGCTAATGAGATAGAAAAAGCTCTAAATAGAATAAAATTTAATAGTAAATTGAAATAGGAGTGATTTATGAATAGAGGTGAAGCTCTAAAACTTTTAGAAAATGGTGATAAGAGTGAAGTAAGAGATGCTATTAATGAGTTAGCTCAATTTGAAGATGCAGAAGTTATTAAAGCAATTATAAAAGCTGTAGATAAATTTAAACTAAAATCTATTACAGAAATGGCAAAAGAGACTTTGATGAGTTTTAAAAAGCTTGATAGAGATGTGATAAATGAGAGTTTAGCTCTATTTAATTGTGAAGAACCAAAAGTTAGAGCTATGGCAATAGAAGTTATTGCATCTTTTTGGAATGATTCTGTAGATTATTTAGATGTTTTAATAAAAAATAGTGATTATAATATGCGAAAATATGGTGTAGATGTTTTAGCTTTAGTTCCAACAAGAAAGTCATTAGAAGATTTAGCACTGCTTATAAATGATAAAAATCCAAATGTAAAATATAGTGCAATAGAAGCACTCGCATATTTTGAAGCATACAGAGATAGAGTATTAGAAATAGTTGAAACAGAGTTTGAAAAAGTAAATATAGAAGATATGTATGGAGTTGTTTCAATTATTGAAGCTATTATAAAAGGTGCTTATAAAAGTGAAGAGTTACTAAAAATTGCAAAAGATAAACTTTTAGAAAGTCGAAATAGTTTTATAAAACATTACTTATATAAAT
>DZAY01000065.1 GCA_022729735.1 Helicobacter cetorum | reverse complement strand
GCGAATTGAAGCAAAGTATAATGAATTATGTGGATAATTATAACCATCACATCAAGCATTCATGTATTGATAGAAAAACTCCAATTGAGTGTTTAGAAAGTTGGTTTAACGAAAAACCAGAGTTGTTTAAAGTTGATATTGAGACATTTAAAAGTGCGGAAAGAGAGTTGTATTTAAATGACTATAGAGAGGGGACTTGACACTATTTTTTAGGTCATTGTTGGTGTTAATTTTAACACTATGAAATTGAATTTAAAAGTTTAACTTTTGTATTTTGATGTTTTTCATAGGCAATGTTAAATAATTCCCGTAATTTAGCTGATGGAATGTATAGTTTTGTAATAATATTTAAATCTAATTGATTTATTTTATTAATTAATTCAAAAAGTGCTTCAAAAGCACTATCATTAATGTTTTCTATTCCTTCAAAGTCAAATATTATGTTTAAAGGTCTAATGATAAAAAGATTTTCAATGTACTCTTCAATTTCAATCATAATTTCTTTATTAATAGTTTTATATTTAGTTTTAATTTTTACAACAAAAATACCAACTCTGTTTTCAATATAAAAATATTCAATATTCTCTTTTTGTTTTTCAGTTTGTGCTTTATTTTGTTCAATTATAAGTTGTGAATGCTCAATCCCAAAAATAGACTCAATAATTTCTAAAATTTTATCTTTATTAAGTGGTTTTAAAATATAACCTTTAGCTCCAGCTTTAATTGCATCAATTACCATATTTTCTTGTCCGTGAGAAGTTATCATTATAATTTTTGCTTGTGGATATTCTGCGATAATCTTTTTAACCGAAGTTATACCATCCATATCAGGCATTGTAATATCCATTGTAACCAAATCAGGCAAATGTTTTTGATATTTAACATAACCATCCATTCCGTCTTTAGCTTCATTTACTATTGTATGTCCAACATCCTCAAATATTTTTCTAAGGCTTCTTCTAATTATTAACGAATCATCAACTAATAAAATATTTAACATTTTTTATCCTTTATTTTACGATTTAATTGGTAAATAAAAATGAAAGATTGTACCCATATTAATTTTACTTTCAACTTTAACAAATCCACCAATTTTTTCTAACTCATATTTTGTGGCTGATAAACCAACTCCTCTACCTGAAATTTCACTTATCTCATCTTTTGTTGAAAAATCATCTTCAAAAATGAAATTTAAAATTTCATCAACTTCAACCTCATCTAACTCCTCTTTTGAAAATAAACCTTTTTCAATAGCTTTTGTTTTTAATTTTTCTACATCAATTCCTCTTCCATCATCACTTATAATCAAATGTATTTTATTCATTTCTCTCAAAACTTTACATTCAATTTTAGCTATTTCATCTTTACCAAGTTCAATTCTTTCATCAATAGTTTCAATTCCGTGGTCAATTGCATTTCTAAAAACGTGAACTAATGATTTTATAAAAGGGTTATAAAATTTAGGCTCAACCAAAATTTTATCTCCTTTAATTTCAAGTGGATAAGTTGGTTTTTCAAGACTTTCTGAAATTTTTTCAACTAATTTAATATACATTTTTAAATAATCTGAAAATAGTTTATATCTAAACTCTTTAATATATGGTATTAACCAATCTTGTTGTTCTTGCGATAATAGAGTTTTCGCTAACTCTTCAATTTTCATAATTTGTTCAGCATCAATGCTAATAATTTCTGAATGTTCAAAAAACTCTTCACCTAAAACTTCTTTTAAAATTTCTAAATCTTTTTCTAGCCATAAACAAATATTTAAATTCTCAAAAATATTTTTAAAATCTTCAATTGTTTCTGATTTTAAATTATCCTTAAATTTTGCAATAATGCTTTCTAAATTGTGCAACTCTTTCACCATAAAAAACATATCCATTTGAGCAAAAAGTCCCTTAAAAGTGTGTATTTCTCTATAAACATCACTTGTTATCTCTTTTAAACTTAATTTAGAATTTAAAATAGTTTGTAATTTTTGATTGCAAAACTCTTTATAATCAAAAATTAAATCCGATAATTCGCCTCTATCAGTAATAGCTCTTACAACCATTTTAAGTCTAAGTTGTTCTTGTTGCATTTTTTCTTCTAACTCTTTTTTGTCTGTGACATCAGTTAAAATCATCATCATTTTTTGATTATCAATTATTTTATAATTGCTAAAAATAAACTTATTATTTACTTTAAATTCTCGTGGTAAAAGTTGTAATATTAAGTTTGTTTTAAAATTATCACTCTCTTGTAATAACTCTTTTATAGTTTTATCAAAAAACTCTTTTTTAGATTGATTATCAGCAAAAACTAAACTAGATAATTTTTTATTTTTAATATCTCTATCAAAAATTTTTAAACACTCTTGTGAATACTCGCCATCTATTTTTAAATTTGTACCAAATGATAAAAAGCCTTGACCAGCATTATTTAAAAGATTATTTACTTTTTTTGATTTTTCATCTAATTTAATATAATTTTCGTTTAATTCTCTTGTTCTCTCTGCTACTTTATCTTCAAGCAATTTTGAATATTCTTGTTCTTTTTTTAACTCTTCTTGAGCTTTTTGTTGAGCCTTTCTAACTTGATATAAAACTATTAAATATATAAAAATTAACCCCAAAACTCCATATATAAAATAAGCAAACCAAGTTCTATACCAAGGGGGTAAAATAATAAAACTATACTCATCTTCTTTTGAAATAGCTTCATAAATATTTTTTGCTCTTACATAAAAAGTATATTCACCCTCTTTTAAATTTGTATAATCTACAAATGAATTATCAACCCAATCTGAATAGTTTTCATCATAACCTTTTAAAAAAACTTGATATTTAATAAAATCTTCTTTTATAAAATATGGAGCTGAATATTTAAATTTAATATCATTTTTAGAGTAAGAAAATTGATTTTTTTTGTCGATTAAAACTTTATTATTATCAAAATAAACTTCTCTAATTAATGCCTTAAAAGTGTTATTAATTTCATTATTAATACCAAAATCAAACCTAATCAATCCATCAGCTCCACCAAACCAAACTATATTTAATTCTCTAAATATATCTTCAAATTTATAGCCACCAAATCTATCAAAAGGTAAATCTATAAACACATACTTTTCATCATCAGCTATTTTTTTTGCAAAAGTTATTTTTTGTGGATTTGAGTGTCTAATCCAAACATTTCCATCAAAATCTTCAATTAATTTTTCAACATTTTTAAATTTTTCAAAAGTTTTACTTTTTTTAAACCTATTTATCTCTTTATTAAAATAAAAAACACCTTTAGTTGTTGAAACTAATAAATTATTATTAATAAGTGAAACATAAAAATTTGCTCCCTCTAATCCATCATTTTGATTAAATTTCGTAATTTTTGTTGTATTTAACTCAATTCTAAAAACAACACCTGTTTCAGAACTTCCAAAAAGATAATTTTTATTAATTGCTAAATTCCAAGGTTGTAAATCAACTCCTTTAATAGAATTTATATTTGTCAAATTTTCATCTTTATACTCAATAATATCAACTCCACTTGAAGTTGAAAGATAAATTAAATTTTCATCTAAAGACGATTTAACCATATCTAATACCGAATCATCAATGACATTTAATAGTTGTGCTTTTGCATCATCAATTTCATAAATTCCTTTATTTGTAGCAACTAATAAGAGGTTGTGAAACTTAAGCATTTTCCAAGCATTTTCATTAATTCCATCAACTTTTTTAAAAATTTCACTCTCTTTTGAAGAGTTATTTTCTTGTTTATAAACACCATTCATCGTTGCTATATATAAAGAATCTCGATAAGAAATAATAGAATTTACACTACTTTGCAATCCTGAAAATGAACCATAAAGCGATATTGGTGATGGAATTTCAACCTTTGAGATTCCATTTTCTAATGTAAGCCATAAATTTTTCTTACTATCAATAAATAAATTTGTAATAAAATTATCTCTTAAACCAATATCTTTATTTAAAAAATATTTAATTTTTCCATCTTTATCAATTACAACAGCACCATTTTTAGTTGCAATTACAAAGCTATTTTCATCCAAAATTTTTCCATCATAAATCTGATTTTTTAATAAAAACTCATCAGCCTCACTCTTAAACTCTTTAAAATCTTCTCCATCATATAAAAAAAGCCCCTTATCTTTTGAGAGAACTAAAATATTTTTATCATCATAATGAAGTAATCCATTCAAAGCAATATCAGAAAATTTATCCCCATTTGGAATTAAAGTCAAATTATTTTCATCTAATCGCATAATTCCCTTATCAAAAACTCTTGTATAAGCTTTGTTATTTACCTTTCTTGTGATATGAAAGCCATTTTCAGACTCTATTACATCAATCTTTCCATTATGCCATCTATAAATTTTATTATCAGTTCCAAAATAAACTCCATCTTCAACTGCAACACACTCCCAAACATATTCAAATTTTTTGTATTTTTCTGGAATAAATTCTACTAAAGAGACAAATTTACTTACACCATCTTCAACTTTTAAATACCCAAAATCCCCAACTCCACCAACATAAATAATTCCATTTATATCAATGTCAATTGCACGACCTGAACTTTTATTTGAGAGTTGTATATGTCTCCATTCAACCCCATCATACTCTAACACTCCAATATTGGAATTAACAAAATAAAGAACACCTCTTTTATCCTCGCTAACTCCCCAAACTTGATTATGTCCTTTATAATCCATATAACTATAATTTTTTATAAAAGGACGACCTCTAAATTCATTATCTACCAACTCAAAATTTGCATAAATACTAGATACAACAAAAACTAATATAAGTATTATTTTCACTTTAAACCTCTTTGAATATTATCAAAATATTTTTCAAACTCACTATTTAAAGTTTGATTTTCTCTTATAATCCATCGTTTGAAAGTTATATAAGCTGATTTTTCCGAAATCTCTTCAATTATCTCACTAAAAGCAATTTTCTTAAGTTTTGTTTTTTGATATTTATCGAGTTTTTTTCTAAACTTTTCTATCTTATCTTTTACATCATCTTTTAAATCTTCACAAGAATTACTTTTTGAGTTTTCACCGTTATAAATTCTATTTAAAAGTTTAATTGTCTCTCTTATTGTATTAGCATTATTAGGTTTATCTTTAATTTGTATAACTTCAACTCTGCACTCTTTTGTATTAAGTTTTAATTTTATATATTCATCTGGATTAATTTCACAACAATTTATAATCTCATTTTCAGAATTTGTATTTATATCTTTTGGCTTGATTTTATTGCATTTCTGACAAGCATAAAACAAGTTATTATAGTCATTTTCTAAATTTGGATAATGTTTTTGTGGATAAAAATGCTCTACTTCAAAATGTCTTGTAACCTCTTCACAAATATAACATCTTTTAAAAAAATCTCTTTTTAAAGCCTCTTTTACACTATCATCTGAATAAT